>NZ_JBNCLI010000001.1:393553-748496 GCF_049844595.1 Streptomyces sp. DT224 | reverse complement strand
GCGGGGGGGGCGGGGGCGGGGGGGGGGGGGGGGGGGGGGCGCCGCGCCCGCGGGGGGGGGGGGGGGGGGGGGGGGGGGGCCCCCCCCCCCCCCGCGCCGTGGTCCCGGTCCGCTCAGGCCCGTACGGAGAAGTGCCCCAGCGGCGGATAGTCGCGCGCCTCGGCGACGAGGGAGACGGGCGCGGGCTCGTAGTCGGACCCGCTGTCGTCGTCATCGAAGTCGTCGTTGGTCACGACCCAGATGAAGAAGCCGAGGAACGCCGCGCTGACGACGATCCCGATGGAGCCGAGGATGATCCCGGCGAGTGCCACGCCCGGGTTGTCGGCCTCGCCCCGCTGGGCGCGGCCGCGGCCGATGATGCCGAAGACCAGCGCCAGGATGCCGAGGATGATGCCCAGGCCGTACATGCAGAAGCCGGCCGTCGCGATGATGCCGAGCACCAGGGCCGCGATGCCCAGCCCGTTGGCGGGCGCCGGGCCTCCCCAGGGGTTCCCGTAACCGGGGTAGGCCGGGTAGCCGTACTGCGGCGCCTGCGCACCGGGGTAGCCGTAGCCCGGGGCCTGCGGGCCGGGGTAGCCGTACTGCGGCTGGCCGCCGGGGTAGCCGTCCTGCGGCGGCGGTCCGGCCTGGCCGGGGCCGTTCGGCCCGAGGGGCGGCGGGGGCACGGCCCCGGGCGGTCCGGGGGCGGCCCATCCGGCGGGCCCGGTCCGCGGTGCGCCGAATCCGGGGTGCGGCAGCGGTTCCGGCCCCGGCCCCGTTCCGACGCCCGGCATGGAGGTGACCGTCAGCTGGTCGTGCACGGCGGGCGGCCGCGGGGCGCCGGGTATGCCGTCGCCGGGTATGCCGTCGCCGGGTATGCCGTCGCCGGGTATGCCGTCGCCGGGTATGCCGTCGGACGGGGCGCGCGGGGCGTCGGGGCCGGAGGCGTCGTGGGCGGAGTCCTCGGGGCCGGGGCTCCCGTGGCCGGGCTTCTTGTCCAGGGGCACACGGCCGACCGGGGGCGCCGGGTCTTCCGAGGAACCGGGACTGCCCGGGGCCGCCGGGTTCGCGCGGGGCGTGCGCCGCTCCGGCGGTGCCCAGGGGTCGGGCGGTGCGGCCCCGTCCGCGGGCTGATCCGTGTTGTCTGACATGGGCCTCCCCCATCGTGATGCGGTCATGGTACGGGCCCGGGCCCGTCCTACGATGGCTGCCGTCCCCGCCCCGGCCGCCCCACGGCCGGAGCCCGTCACACTCCCTGCCCACGGAGGCCCCGATGACCGACCTGCACCCCTTCATCGCGGGGCTGCCCAAGGCCGAGCTCCATGTCCACCACGTCGGTTCGGCCTCCCCCCGCATCGTCGCGGAGCTGGCCGCGCACCACCCCGACTCCAAGGTGCCCACCGCCCCCGAGGCGCTGGCCGACTACTTCACCTTCACCGACTTCGCCCACTTCATCGACGTCTACCTCTCGGTCGTGGACCTGATCCGCACCCCGGAGGACGTCCGGCTGCTGACGTACGAGGTCGCCCGTGACATGGCCCGGCAGAACATCCGGTACGCGGAGCTGACGGTCACCCCGTTCTCCTCGACCCGTCGCGGCATTCCCGAGCAGGGGTTCATGGAGGCGATCGAGGACGCCCGCAAGGCGGCGGAGCGGGAGCTCGGCGTCGTACTGCGCTGGTGCTTCGACATCCCCGGCGAGGCCGGCCTGGAGGCCGCCGAGGAGACCACCCGGCTCGCGGTGGACCTGCGGCCCGAGGGACTGGTCTCGTTCGGCCTCGGCGGGCCGGAGATCGGCGTGGACCGCCCGCAGTTCAAGCCCTACTTCGACCGCGCGATCGCCGAGGGCCTGCACTCCGTGCCGCACGCCGGGGAGACCACGGGTCCGCAGACCGTCTGGGACGCGCTGACCGCGCTGCGCGCCGAGCGCATCGGCCACGGCACCAGCTCGGTCGCCGACCCGAAGCTCCTCGACCACCTCGCCGAGCGGCGCATCGCCCTGGAGGTCTGCCCCACGTCCAACATCGCGACCCGGGCGGTGAAGGACATCGAGCAGCACCCGGTCCGCGAGATGGTCCGGGCCGGGGTACTGGTCACGATCAACAGCGACGACCCGCCCATGTTCGGCACCGACCTCAACAACGAGTACGCGGTGGCCGCCCGCATCCTCGGCCTGGACGAACACGGTCTGGCCGCGCTCGCGAAGAACGCGGTCGAGGCGTCCTTCCTGGACCCGGCCGGCAAGCGCGCGCTGACCGACGAGATCGACTCGTACACGACCAACTGGCTGCGGAGCACCGGGCGGTGATCCCCGGGCGGTGACAATGGCCCCATGCCCATCGCCACGCCTGTCACCGCCGTCGCCCATCGCGGCGATCCGTACCGCGCCCGCGAGAACACCCTGCCCTCGATCCGCTCCGCGCTCGGACGGGGCGCGGACGCGGTGGAGATCGACGTCCGGATCACTCGGGACGGGGTGCCGGTCCTGCTGCACGACGTCACGCTGGACCGGCTGTGGGGCCATGACCTGCGGCTGGACCGGCTCAGCCACAGGGAAGTGACCGAGCTGACGGCGGGCGGTGTGCCAACGCTCCGCGAGGCACTGCTCGCGGTCGGCGCGCACCGCGTGATGATCGATCTGCCGGGCTCCACGCCGGAATCGGTGAAGCGCACGGTGGGCGTGGTGCGGGAGTGCGGGGCCGGGGAGCGGGTCTACTACTGCGCCGGGCCCGAGGCGATGCTGCGGGTGCGGGCGGCCGATCCGTCGGCCGAGATCGCGATGACCTGGACCACGCTCGCTCCGCCCCGTGCCACGCTGCTCGACGCGGTCCGGCCGCGCTGGCTGAACTACCGGTTCGGTCTGGTAAGCAGGGAGCTGACGGACCGCAACCACCGCGACGGGCTGCTGGTCTCGGCCTGGACCGCCGACACCGGCCGGACGATGCGCCGGCTGATCGGCGACGGCGTGGACTCCGTCACCACCAACCGGATCGACGTACTCCGCAAGCTGATCGACCGGAACACCGCCGGGGGGAGACCGTGATACGCCCCCGTACCGCCTGGCGGAGGCTGC
Organism: Streptomyces sp. DT224; assembly: GCF_049844595.1. Lineage (NCBI taxonomy): Bacteria > Bacillati > Actinomycetota > Actinomycetes > Kitasatosporales > Streptomycetaceae > Streptomyces > Streptomyces sp. DT224. Next base: position 745,444 of record NZ_JBNCLI010000001.1, on the reverse strand, counting down.
GGGAGACCGGCGGCCCGGGGCCCCGGGTGACCGACATCGGTGTGGTCCTAGTGGTGCAGGCGGCGGTGTCCGTCCCGTGGGTGCTCCCCCGCGACCCGCGCCTCGAACCCGCGACGGTGTCCGCGTATCTGCTGACCACCCTGACCGTGCTTCCGCTGCTGTGGCGGCGCCGGGCCCCGGTCCGGGTGCTGCTGGCGGTGGTGGTGGCGCAGAGCCTGTACGGGCTGGCGGTCGACGGCCCGGGACAGACTCTGCCGTACACGGGCCTGGTCGCGCTCTACAGCGTCGCCGCCCACGCCCCGTCGCCGGCGCGCCGGCTCTGCGGGGCGCTGACCCTGGCCTACGTCTTCCCCTCGGTCGCGCTCAACACGGGCGAGACCCGGGAGCTGGTCTTCTCGCTGATGGTGTTCACGGCGGCGTACGGGTTCGGCCGGTTCACCGACACCCGTCAGGCCTATACGCGGGCCGTCGAGGACCGGGCGCGGCAGCTGGAGGTCACCCGGCGGATCGAGGCCGAGCAGGCGGCGGCCCGCGAACGGGCCCGGATCGCCCGGGAGATGCACGACATCCTGTCGCACGCGGTGAGCCTGATGATCGTCCAGGCGGAGGCCGGTCCGGTGGCGGTCCGTACGGCCCCGGAACGGGCCGAGGCGGCGTTCGACGCGATCTCGGAGGCCGGCAGGGACGCGATGGTCCAGTTGCGGCGGATGCTCGGGGTGCTGCGCGAGGAGGGGCGGGGGCCCGGGGCGCCCCGGTCCCCGCAGCCGGCGCTGGCCGAACTCCCGGCGCTGGTGGAGCGCGTACGCTCCAGCGGCCTGGCGGTGACCCACACGGTGACCGGTCCGGAGCGCCCGCTGCCGCGGGACACCGACAGCGCCGTGTTCCGCATCGTGCAGGAGGCCCTGACCAACACGGTCAAGCACGCCGCCGCCTCCGAGGCCGGCGTCCTGCTGGCGTACGGGAAGAGCAGCCTGACCATCTCGGTGGCCGACGACGGCGGCGGCCCGGGGACGGCCCCGGGCAGCGGGCACGGCCTGATCGGCATCCGGGAGCGGGCGGTGGCGCACGGCGGCAGCGCCCGCAGCGGTCCGGGGGCGGACGGGCGGGGGTTCCGGGTCGAGGTGACACTGCCACTGGCACCGGTAACGTCCGCGGTGGAGGTGGGGAGTTGACGATCCGTGTCGTGGTGGCGGACGACCAGGAACTGGTCCGCAGCGGTTTCGCGATGATCCTGGACGCCCAGCCGGACATCGAGGTGGTGGCCGAGGCGGGCGACGGGGCGCAGGCGGTGGACGCGGTGCGCCGGCTGGGGCCGGACGTGGCCCTGCTGGACATCCGGATGCCGGTCCTGGACGGCATCGGGGCCTGCCGCGAGATCTGCGCCCGGACCGCCTGCCGGACGGTCATGCTGACGACGTTCGACTCCGACGCCTACGTGTACGAGGCGCTGCACGCCGGAGCGAGCGGCTTTCTCCTCAAGGACGTCCGCCGAGACGATCTCGTGCACGCGGTGCGGGTGGTGGCGGCGGGCGACTCGCTGCTGGCGCCCTCGGTGGCGCGGCTGCTGATCGCCGAGTACACCTCGCGCCCGGCGCGGGCGGCGGCGGTTCCGGACGAGCGGCGGCTCGGCGTGCTCACCGCCCGGGAGCGCGAGACACTGCTGCATCTGGCGCGCGGGCTGTCCAACGCGGAGATCGCGGCGGCGATGGTGGTCAGCGACCACACGGTGAAGACGCATGTGGGCAACGTGCTGTCCAAACTGGGCCTGCGCGACCGCATCCAGGCTGTCATCTACGCCTACGAGACCGGGCTCGTCGCTCCCTCGCCGGAGGGAGCACCGCCGTCCGCCTCCCCCGCGCAGGGGAGGAACGAACCCGCCGGGAACCCCCCGCGCCGGTGATCCGCCAAGCGCCTCCCGGTCAGCAGGATGGGACCGACAACGGCGCGGTCCACGGGACCCCGCCGCCACGGATCTCGCTGCCTGGAGGCATCACGATGCACGCCCGTATCCGCCGTACCGTCCTCGCCGCCGCCCTGGTCGCCGGCCTCGCGGCAGGCACCGCAGGCCCGGCGCTCGCGACGGGCACCCCGGCGCACACCACCGCACCGGCGGCGGCCGGCCCGGACACCGAGGCGCTGAGCGGCCTCATAGCCGGGCTCCCCGACGCCGGGGCGACGGCCGCCCTCATCCGGCTGGGCGGTACCGGGGGTGCGTGGCGCGGCTCCGCCGGGGTCCACGACCTGGTGACGCGGCGCCCGGCGGACCCGGACGCGCGCTTCCGGGCGGGTTCGGTGACCAAGGTGTTCACCGCGGCGGCCGTCCTCCAGCTCGCCGCCGAGCGGAAGCTGAGCCTGGACCGCCCGGTCCGCTCGTACCTGCCGGAGCTGATCCCCGCGGCGTACGGGGACGTCACCGTACGCCAGTTGCTGAACCACACCAGCGGGCTGCCGTCGGCGGACTTCCCGGGCGACACGGTGGAGGAGTGGTACGCCAACCGGTTCCACCGATTCGATGCCCGTGAGCTGGTCGCCTCGGCCACGGCCAAGGAGCCCGAGTTCCCCGCGGGGACGCGGCAGCACTACCTCAACATCAACTACACGGTGGCCGGGCTGCTGATCGAGAGGGTCACCGGGCACGACTACGAGACGGAGGTCTCCCGGCGCATTCTGGCCCCGCTCGGTCTGCACGGCACGTCGTTCCCCGGTTCCGACCCGCGTATCCACGGACCGCACAACCACGGGTACCAGCGCATGCGGCTGGAGGACGGCACCACCGGTCTGCGGGACGTCAGCGTGTGGAGCGCGACCGACGGCTGGGCGGCCGGCGACATCATCTCCACCACCGCCGATCTGGAGCGCTTCCTGACCGCGCTGTTCGGGGGCCGGGTGGTACGCGGTCCGCTGCTGGAGGAGATGTTCACGCTGCCGGACCCGTCGGTGCGCGACTTCGTGAGCGGCGAGGCGCCCGCGTTCAGCGCCGGCCTGTCCACCTGGAAGCTGGGCGGCCGCCAGGTCTGGGGCAAGACCGGCGGCCGCTGGGGGTACAACGCGGGAATCGGCGCCACGCGCGATCTCTCCCGCACGCTCGTCTACTGCGTCAACTCCACGGACGCGAAGGCCGAGGGGGAGAACGCCCTGGTCATGGGCGTGGTCTCCACCGTCTTCGGGGCACCTTCGGCCGACTGAGTCAGGCGGCGGCCGGCTCCGGCACGCGCTCCATGGCTTCCAGGCGCTTGATCTTGCGGTGCACGACCAGCAGCGGGACCACCCCGAAGACGCCGAACGACATGTCGATGACGGACCACCAGAACGGGATGTCGCGGATGGGGCCGCAGATCAGCGCGAGGGGGATGATCCCGGCGCAGGCGATCATGCCGAACTCGATCACCCAGATGTTGCGGACCGGGTCGCGGAAGGGCCCGTAGAAGGCGACCGCGATGACCAGGTGGGCGAAGGCCAGCCAGTCGGTGCCGTACAGCACGAAGGGATACCGGGCGTCGGCCTCGTCGAGGCCGGTGCGGACGCGGGTGATCCAGTCCAGCAGGCCGGGAAAGTGCTCGGGGACGGGAGAGGCCGAGGACGTCAGCAGGTCCTCGGTCCAGCGCAGTTCGTGGACGAGCGGGAAGGCCGTCAGACCGCTCAGAACCAGACAGACGATGAAGACGGCCAACCACACGCGTATACGCCTTCGCAGGGCGTGTCGCTCGCTCATGTCCGCAGCGTACGCCCGCATTTACCGGCTCTTTACGCCACCCCCGGTACAGCGTCGCAAGAGCCGCGCCCCCGTGTGAACCGGCCGGTTCGCACGGGGGCGCGGAGGGGGGCGCTCAGCCTTCGATGGACGTCATCACGTGCTTGATGCGCGTGTAGTCCTCGAAGCCGTAGGCCGAGAGGTCCTTGCCGTAACCGGACTTCTTGAAACCGCCGTGCGGCATCTCGGCGACCAGCGGGATGTGGGTGTTGATCCAGACGCAGCCGAAGTCCAGGTTCTTCGACATCCGCATGGCGCGCGCGTGGTCCTTGGTCCACACCGAGGAGGCCAGGGCGTACTCGACGCCGTTCGCCCACTCCACGGCCTGTGCCTCGTCGCGGAACGACTGGACGGTGATGACCGGGCCGAAGACCTCGTGCTGGATGATCTCGTCGTCCTGCTTGAGCCCGGAGACGACGGTCGGGGCGTAGAAGTAGCCCTTGTCACCGACCCGGTGGCCGCCCGCCTCGACCCGGGCGTGGGCGGGAAGGCGCTCGATGAAGCCGCTGACCTGGGCCAGCTGGTTGGCGTTGTTGAGGGGGCCGTAGAGCACGTCCTCGTCGTCCGGCAGGCCCGTCTTCGTGTCGGCGGCGGCCTTGGCGAGCGCGGTGACGAACTCGTCGTGGATCGACTCGTGGACCAGCACGCGCGTGGCGGCCGTGCAGTCCTGGCCGGCGTTGAAGTAACCCGCGACCGAGATGTCCTCGACGGCCTTGGCGACGTCGGTGTCCTCGAAGACGACGACGGGCGCCTTGCCGCCGAGCTCCAGGTGGACCCGCTTGACGTCCTTGGCGGCCGACTCGGCGACCTGCATGCCGGCCCGCACCGAGCCGGTGATGGAGGCCATCGCCGGGGTCCGGTGCTCGACCATCGCGCGGCCGGTGTCGCGGTCGCCGCAGATGACGTTGAAGACGCCCTTGGGCAGGATCTGCCCGATGATCTCGGCGATCAGCACGGTCGAGGCGGGTGTGGTGTCCGACGGCTTGATGACCACGGTGTTGCCCGCGGCGAGCGCCGGGGCGAACTTCCAGACGGCCATCATCATCGGGTAGTTCCACGGCGCGACCTGCGCGCAGACGCCGACCGGCTCGCGCCGCACGATGGAGGTCAGCCCCTCCATGTACTCGCCGGCCGAGCGCCCCTCCAGGAGCCGGGCGGCGCCCGCGAAGAAGCGGATCTGGTCCACCATCGGCGGGATCTCTTCGGTGCGGGTCAGCCCGATCGGCTTGCCGGTGTTCTCGGACTCGGCGGCGATGAGGTCCTCGGCCCGCTCCTCGAACGCGTCCGCGATCTTGAGCAGGGCGCGCTGGCGCTCGGCCGGTGTGGCGTCGCGCCAGGCGGGGAACGCGGCCGCGGCGGCGGCCATCGCGGCGTCGACGTCGGCGGGGCCGGAGAGCGGCGAGGTCGCGTAGACCTCCTCGGTCACCGGGTTGACCACGTCGATCGTCCGCCCGTCGGCGGCGTCCCGGAACTCCCCGTTGATGTAGTTGCGCAGACGGCGTACCTCGGCGGTCACGGCCACCCCTCCTCGTGTATGTCCAATGGGTGAGACGGCCAGCGTAGTCGGGCGCCGCCGTGCCGTGCCGGGCAAGGCATCCCCCCAGAGCCCGGAGCGGCCCGGATGCGGCCGATCGAGTGGGAAGAGGCGGACCCGGGCCGCGTGCTGTCCGCTCACCGCGACCCGAATCCTTACGGTGCCGAGTGACCGATCGGCCCCCTCTTCGTTCCCCCGTACGGGGACGGGATATCTGATCTGAACCGAGGTGTACGCCATGGTGGCCCCGCCGGACAACGATGTGATCTGGGCGCGTTCCCTGCAGCACTCCCACAACGGCTCGCCCGCGCTCGGCGGGGTGTCCCTGGGCATCCGCGACGGCGAGATCCTCGCGGTGACCGGTCCGCGCGGCAGCGGCAAGACGACGCTGCTGCACTGCCTCTCCGGCCAGCTGGTGCCCGAGAAGGGCGAGGTCTGGTTCAACAGCGTGCCCGTGCACACGATGGGGCCGAGGCTGCGCGAGCGACTGCGCCGCGACAAGTTCGGCTGGATCGCGCCCGAGCCGCAGCTCGTCCCGGAGCTGAACACCTGGGAGAACACCGCCCTGCCGCTCCTGCTGCGCGGCTCCTCGCACCGGGAGGCCCGGAAGGCCGCCATGGAGTGGCTGGAGCGCCTGGACATCGGCCCGTACGCCAAGAAGCGCCCGCACGCCCTCCAGCAGAGCCAGCGGCAGCGGATCGCCGTGGCCCGCGCGCTGGCCGCCGGACCCTCGGTGATCTTCGCCGACGAGCCGACCGCGACGCTGCACCGCACGGACCGCACGCACGTCCTGCGGACCCTGACCAGCGCCGCCCGCTCGCACGGGATCACGGTGGTGCTCGCCACGCACGACGCCGAGATCGCCGCGCTCGCCGACCGTGTGGTGCCCCTGCTCGACGGGCGCCGCGTCTCCACCGTCGGCCTGCCCGCCGAAGCCGACCCGGAGGGGCGCGCGGCGTGCTCGCTCTCCGTCTAGCCCGCGGTTCCCATCCGCTGGTCCTGATGCGGCGGCTGCTGGTCGCGGCCGCCTCCGCCGGGGTCGGTTTCCTGCTGCTGTGCACCCTCGGCTACACCGCCGCGCACCCCCACTCGGCGGGGGCGGTGCTGCGGCTGCTGTGGTGCTTCGTCCCGCTGGCCGCGACCGTGCAGTTCGCCGTCGCGGTGGCCCGTACGGACCCGAGCACCCGGCCGCGTACGGGGCTCTCCGCCGTGGGCCTCGGCCCGGTGAAGCTCAGCGTGCTCGCCGCCATCTCCACCGCCGTCTCGTGCACCTTGGGCTCCGCGGTGGCGCTGCTGTTCTTCCTCCATCTGCGCGGCGACCTGACCGGGCTGCCGTTCGACGGCGCCGCCGCCGACCTGCTCGGCGCGGACGCGTCACTGCCCGTCGCCGCCGTCCTCCTCCTGCTGGCCCTGGTGCCGGTGGCGGCCGCGACGGCCAGTGCGCTGGCGCTGCGCGGCCGGGCCTCGGGGGCCGCTCGCGAGACGGACGACGGCGGCGACCTGGTGCCCGCCGCGGAGATTCCCGCCCCCGCCGCTCCGCCGGCCGGGCTGCCCTGGGGCGTCGCCCTGACCGCCGCCGGGCTCGCCGTCGAGGCGTACGCGAGCCGGGGCACGCCCGGCAGCCCCTTCCCGCTTCCCGGCAAGCTGGACGCCACCCCGGCCTCGGTGCTCGTCGGCTGGACGCTGACGGCGATCGGCCTGGCCACGGCGGGCCCCGGCCTGACCCACCTGTGCGGCAAGCTGCTCCAGACGGTCCGGCCCGGGGCCGTACGCCTGCTGGCCGGCCGGGTCCTGATGGACGAGGCGCGCCGGATCGGCCGCCCGCTGGGCATCGTCTGCGCGGTCCTGTCGGCGGTCATCGCCGCCTTCGCGCTGTACGGGACGGGGCCCCGGCCGTTCGGCCCGCTCACGGCCCTGGGGGCGGTGCTCGTCGTCGGCTGCACCACGGCGACGCTGCTGACCTCGGCCCTGGAGGCCCGGCAGGCCCGCGCGGAGACGGCCAGGGCGCTGCTGCGGCTCGGCGCCCCGGCCTCGGCGCTGCGCGCGGCGACGGCGTTGCGCGCCGGGGCGCTGCTGGTCTTCTTCGCCCCGCTCACCTGGGCGATCGCAGAGCTGGCCGCGCTGCCGCTGACCCCCTGAGCGCGGCTGGACGCGATCACCGGACCGGCCGGGCGTTCCGTCCGGCCGGTTTCGCGCGTTTCCGGGTGCCCGCCCGGATCGGATGAGCGTTTCGTAGCATGAGCGGCGTGGAGAGCCCGGACGAGCACAGGAGCGGCCACGGCGACGAGATCGAGTCGCTGGCCGAGTTCGACGCGGCGGTGGCGGCCGGTTCGCTGGCCGGACGCCGCGTGCAGTCGGTGGACCTGACGGGGCGGAGCGCGGCGCTGCTGGCCACGGACACCGCGGGCGCGGTGTTCCTCGGCTGCCCGATGGAGCCCGGCCCCGAGGAGAAGGTCCGGGCCGGCGGCGCCTTCGTCTTCCCGCCCGTCCCCGGCCTGCCCTTCGACCCGTACCGGGGCCTGCTCTACTCCCCCGACGCGCTCTACGACGGACTCGCGCGGGAGGGTTACGCGGCCACGCCGGACGCCCTGGCCTACGACTGGTTCCGGCGGACCCGGTCGGACGGGGACGCGTTCGCCTCGATGCTCCGGGCGCTCCACGACGACGCGATCTCGGACGCGCTGGAGGAGGCGCTCGCCGGGGCCCGGGTGGCCGGTGTGATGGGCGGCCACGCGACGCCCCGGGGCAGCGCCGGTTACGCGGCGGCGGCCCGGCTCGGCAGGACCCTGGCCCGCAGCGGCCTCACCGTGGCGACCGGAGGCGGCCCGGGCGCCATGGAGGCGGCCAACCTGGGCGCGTACGCGGCGCCGCACCCGGACGCGATGCTGGACGAGGCGTGCGCGATGCTCGGCGCGGTGCCGTCCTTCACCCCCTCGGTCACCGCCTGGGCGCGGGCCGCCTTCGCGGTACGGGAGCGCTGGCCGGACGGCGGCCCGTCCGTGTCGATCCCCACCTGGTTCTACGGCCACGAGCCGCCGAATCCGTTCGCCGGACACATCGCCAAGTACTTCACCAACGCGCTGCGGGAGGACGGGCTGCTGTCCCGGTCCGGCGCGGGCGTGATCTTCCTCCCCGGTGCGGCCGGCACCGTCCAGGAGATCTTCGACAGCGCCACCCCGAACTACTACGAGTCACGCGGCGAACCCGTCCCGATGGTGCTGGTGGGACACGACCACTGGACGCGCGAGCTTCCCGCCTGGCCACTTCTGCGCACGCTGGCGGCCGGCCGGACGATGGAGGCCCGCATCGCCCTGGTCGACACGGTGGAGGAGGCGCCCGACGCCCTCGCCCGCCTCTCGGGGGCGTAGACCCTCAGAACAGCGCGGGCAGCACCACGCACTCCGACGCGTCGAAGCCGACGCCCACCCGCTCGCCCTCCTCCGGCGTCCCGCGCAGCGGGCACTCCGCCTCCAGCACCGGACCGCGCTCCGGGTGCAGGGTCACGGCGACATGGCTGCCCCGGAACGTGCGCGCGCCCACGACGCAGCGCAGCCCCGCCTCCGGCCCGCCGATCCGCACCCCGGCCGGCCGCACCAGCAGATCGCACGCGCCCTGCGGTGACCCCGCCGGCACCGGCACCTCGCCCCAGGCCGTGTCCGCCGCGTCCCCCTCGACGGTCGCCTCGACCACGTTGTCGAAGCCCAGGAACCGGGCCACGAAGGCGGACGCGGGGCGCTGCCACACCTCCAGCGGGGTGCCCACCTGGGCGACGCGGCCCTCGCGCATCACGACGACCCGGTCGGCCAGCGCGAACGCCTCGCCCTGGTCGTGGGTGACGGCCAGCACGGTGGTGCCGAGGCGGCCGAAGAGGGCGCGCAGTTCCACGACGAGTCGCTCGCGCAGGCTGCGGTCCAGCTGGCCCAGGGGCTCGTCGAGCATCAGCAGCCTGGGGCGGGGGGCGAGGGCCCGCGCGAGGGCGACGCGCTGCTGCTCGCCGCCGGAGAGCGCGGCGACGGCACGGCGTTCGGCGCCGGGAAGGCCCACGAGGTCGAGGAGTTCGGCGACCCGGCGGTCCTGTTCGCCCCGGCCGGCCCCGTGCATCCGCAGGCCGAAGGCGACGTTGGCACCGACGTCCCGGTGCGGGAAGAGCTGGTGGTCCTGGAACATCAGGCCGAGGCCGCGCCGGTGGACCGGGATGCCGTCCTGGTCGGTGCCGTCGAGCAGGACCCGGCCGCCGTCCGGCTCCTGGAGTCCGGCGACCAGGCGCAGCAGGGTGGACTTGCCGCTGCCGCTCGGCCCGAGGACGCAGACGGTCTCGTGGTCGGCGACCTCCAGGTCGACCCCTTCGAGCGCGGTCCGGTCACCGAAGCGGACGGTGGCCGATTCGAGCGTCAGCATCGTTCAGAACTCCCCGGATCGGTCGGTGCGGATGCGTTCGAGCAGCAGCAGCGACACCGCGCACACGAGCATCAGGATGGTGCTGAGGGCCATGGCCTGGCCGTAGTTCAGGTCCCCGGACCGGCCGAGGAGCCGGGCCACAGCAACCGGCAGCGTCGGGTTGTCCGGCCGCGCGATGAACACGGTCGCGCCGAACTCCCCCAGCGACACGGCGAACGCGAATCCGGCGGCGACCAGCAGGGCCCGCCGTACGAGCGGGAAGTCCACCTCGCGCCAGGCCCGCAGCGGCGAGGCCCCGAGCACCGCCGCCGCCTCGCGCAGCCGGGCGTCCACCGCCCGCAGCACCGGCAGCATGGTCCGTACGACGAAGGGCACCCCGACCAGCGCCTGGGCGAGCGGCACCAGGATCCAGGACGTCCTGAGGTCCAGCGGCGGCTTGTCCAGGGTGATCAGGAAGCCGAAGCCGACGGTGACCGCGGACACCCCGAGCGGCAGCATCAGCAGTGCGTCGAAGCCGCGGACGAGCCGGCCCGCCCGCCGGGTGAGCGCGGCGGCGGCGAGCCCGCCGACGACGAGGGCGATCAGGGTCGCGACGAGGGCGTAGCGCAGCGAGTTCCCGATGGCCTCGATGGGCGCGACGAGGAACGTACCGCTGTTGGCGTCCGCCGAGGTGAGCGCGCGGTAGTAGGCGAAACCGGAGCCGTCGAGCGAGCGTTCCACGAGTACGGCGAGCGGCAGCAGGACCAGGAGCAGCACGCACAGCAGCACCCCGCCGAGCAGGGCCCACTGCCCGGCCCCCCGCGGCCTGCGCGCCGTCTGCGCCGGGTCGACCAGCTTCAGCGCGCGCTCCCTGCGGCGTACGGTCCAGGCGTGCACGGCGAGGATCGCGCCGACCGCGGCGAACTGCACGAGCGTCAGCACGGCGGCCGTGGGCAGGGCGAGCAGTTGCGCGGTCTGCCGGTAGATCTCCACCTCCAGCGTGGAGAAGCCGGGCCCGCCGAGGATCTGCACGACCCCGAAGGAGGTGAAGGTGAAGAGGAAGACCATCAGCGCGGCGGCCGCCACGGCCGGGGCGAGCGCGGGCAGCGTGACGCGCCGCCAGGCGGTGAACCGGCTCGCGCCGAGCACCCGGGCGGCCTCCTCCTGGCGCGGGTCCAGCTGCGCCCAGAGCCCCCCGACGGTGCGGACGACGACCGCGTAGTTGAAGAACACGTGGGCCAGCAGGATCGCCCACACGGTGGTGTCGAGCCGTACGCCCCACCACTCGTCCAGCAGCCCGCCGCGCCCGAGCAGCGCGAGGAAGGCGGTGCCCACGACGACGGTCGGCAGCACGAACGGCACCGTGACGACGGCCCGCAGCACCTGCTTGCCGGGGAAGTCGAACCGGGCGAAGACATAAGCGCCGGGCAGCGCGATCAGCAGGGTCAGCGCGGTCGAGGCGAGGGCCTGCCACAGCGTGAACCAGAGGACGTCCCGGATCTCCGGCCGGGCCAGCACCTCGCCGAACCGGCCGAACTGCCAGACGCCGTCCGCCTTGAGCCCCCGGCCCACGATCGCGGCGACCGGGTAGGCGAAGAACACGGCGAAGAACGCGACGGGCACGGCCATCAGGCCGAGCCGCACCGCGGCCCCGCGCCGGGACCGGGCGCGTGCGGATCTCCCGCGCGCGCCCGGTCCGCGTACGGGAGTCTTCGCTACTTCACTACGAGCGAGGACCACGACTGGACCCACTGCTCACGGTTCTTGGCGATGGCGTCCGGGGCGACGGTCGCCGGCTTGTCCGCGGTGGCACCGAACTTCGTGAAGAGCCCGGGCACCTTCGCGTCCTTCGCGACCGGGCTGACGAACATGGTGAGCGGCATGTCCTCCTGGAACTTCTTCCCGATCAGGAAGTCCAGCAGGGCCTTGCCGCCCGCCTCGTTCTTCGCACCGTCCAGCAGACCGGCGAACTCGATCTGGCGGAAGCACGTCCCGGTGGCGACCCCGGTGGGCGCGGTCTTCGGCCGCGGGTCCGCGTACAGCACCTCGACGGGCGGGCTGGAGGCGTAGCTGACGACGAGCGGGCGGTCGGCCTTGGCCTTCTTGCCGCCGGCCGAGCCGGAGAACTCCTCGTTGTACGCCTGCTCCCAGCCGTCCACGACCTTGACGCCGTTGTCCTTCAGCTTCTTCCAGTAGTCCTGGTAGCCGTCCTCGCCGAAGGTGGCGACGGTGCCGAGGAGGAAGCCGAGGCCTGGCGAGGAGGTCGCGGCGTTCTCGGTGACGAGCAGGTCCTTGTACGCGGGCTTCGCCAGGTCGGCGAAGGTCTTCGGCGGTGCGAGCTTCTTGTCGGCGAAGTACTTCTTGTCGTAGTTGACGCAGATGTCACCGGTGTCGACGGGGGTGACCCGGTGCTTGTCGGCGTCCAGCTGGACATCGGCCGGGACCCGGTCCAGGCCCTTGGCCTCGTACGGGGTGAACAGGCCGTTGTCCAGGGCTCGCGAGAGCAGGGTGTTGTCGACGCCGAAGAACACGTCGCCGCGCGGGGAGCCCTTGGTCAGGATCTCCTGGTTCAGGGCGGCGCCCGCGTCCCCGCTCTTGAGGACCTTGACGGTGTAGCCGGTCTCGCGGGTGAACTCCTTCAGGACGTCCTTGGAGGCGTTGAAGGAGTCGTGGCTGACGAGGGTGACGGTCTTGGAACCGGCGCCCTTGGTGGAACCGGACGCCGAGTCGTCGGAACTTCCGCAGCCGGCCAGCGCGGTGATGCCGAGCGCGGCTGCGACGGCCGCGACCGCGGCCTTCGGGGTGGTGCTCATGTGTGATTCCTCCTGGAGTGACCAGGAAGAGACGCGGCCCTGCCCGCACACCGGCCGGAGCCGGAAGCGGGCAGGGCGCAACAGCTTGAGTATGGTCCGAACTTCCTACCCGGAATGACCCGGGCGAGGTTCAGAGGGTCTGCGGCCAACCTGTCCTTGGTGCCGCACTCTCAGCGCTGTGGCGCTCCCCTGTCGGAATATGCAGTTGATTTCAGCCCCAGGCTACACGGCCGTTTTCGGCCGGGGCCCCGGGTGTCCGGGACCCCGCTCCCTCAGCGCTCGGAGGCCGCCAGCTGCCCGCAGGCGCCGTCGATCTCCTGGCCCCGGGTGTCGCGGACGGTGACCGGCACGCCGTGGCTCGCGATGGCCTCGACGAACGCCCGCTCGTCCTCAGGGCGCGACGCGGTCCACTTGGAGCCGGGGGTCGGGTTCAGCGGGATGAGGTTGACGTGGACCCGCTTGCCCTTGAGCAGGCGCCCCAGCAGGTCGCCGCGCCAGGCCTGGTCGTTGATGTCGCGGATCAGGGCGTACTCGATGGAGATGCGGCGGCCGGACTTCTCCGCGTACTCCCACGCGGCGTCCAGCACCTCGCGCACCTTCCACCGGGTGTTCACCGGCACGAGGGTGTCGCGCAGCTCGTCGTCCGGGGCGTGCAGCGAGACCGCGAGCCGGCACTTGAAGCCCTCGTCGGCGAACCGCAGCATCGCGGGCACCAGGCCGACGGTGGAGACGGTGATCCCGCGCTGCGAGAGGCCGAGGCCGTCGGGCTCGGGGTCGGTCAGCCGACGGATCGCGCCGACGACGCGGTTGTAGTTGGCCAGCGGCTCGCCCATGCCCATGAACACGATGTTGGAGAGCCGGGCGGGGCCGCCGGGCACCTCGCCGTCCCGCAGCGCGCGCATGCCGTCCACGATCTGGTGGACGATCTCCGCGGTCGACAGGTTGCGGTCGAGACCGGCCTGCCCCGTCGCGCAGAACGGGCAGTTCATCCCGCAGCCGGCCTGCGAGGAGATGCACATCGTGACGCGCTCCGGGTAGCGCATCAGGACGGACTCGACCAGCGTCCCGTCGTGCAGCTTCCACAGGGTCTTACGGGTGGTGTCGTCGTCGCAGCTGATGTGCCGGACGACGGACATCAGGTCGGGGAACATCGCCTCGGCGAGCTTGTCCCGCGATCCGGCCGGGATGTTGGTCCACTCGGCCGGGTCGTGCGCGTACCGCGCGAAGTAGTGCTGCGAGAGCTGCTGGGCGCGGAACGGCTTCTCGCCGATCGCGGCGACGGCCTCCCTGCGCTCGGCGGGCGTGAGGTCGGCGAGGTGCCGCGGCGGCTTCTTGGCTCCGCGGGGCGCGACGAAAGTGAGTTCTCCGGGCTTAGGCATGGTTCTTCCAGTGTCGCAGACGTGCGGAGGTGCCCGGGTGCGTCGCGGTGAGGGGCGGCTCACGGGGTAACCGGGGGAGCACAGGGAGTTCGCAGCCGCAGGAGGAAGGTGCCGTGCACACCGTCAAGCACTGGTTCAACGACAGCCTGGTCGGGCAGGGCCTGCTGGTCTTCGGACTCGGTGTGGGCCTGAACGCGCTGTTACGACACGATGAGCCTGCGGCCATGTGGCTGGTCCAGGGCGCCGTCTACACCGTCGTCGCGATGGTGGCCGTGGTCATCCGGCGGAGGCGGATGAGGCGGGTCACGGGTGCCTCCCCGGGCGCCCTCGCCGGGCTGCTGCGCAAGGTCCGCCACGGCGAGGTGCCGCGCGACCCACAGGAGCGGGCCGTACTGCGGCGGCTGGTCGACGACCACCTGGGGCGGATCGAGCGGGGCAAGCGGTGGCTGCCGTACTGGCTGGGCGTCATGGGCCTGGTCGCCGTCGGTCTGCTCGTCCTGGGCGCTGTCCGTGGCTCCCTCGGGTACGCCCTGCTCGTCGCCGCCTTCGTGGTGGTGTTCTGCGCCTGGGTCCTGTGGATGCGCCGCCGGGCGGTGACTCTCTACCGCGACATGGGGGCGGCGCTGCGGGATCAGGGCTGACGCCACATGGCTGAGGGGCCACCGCTCGCGAGCGGTGGCCCCTCAGCCATGTGCGGACGCCGGTCTCAGCCGGAGCCGACGAACAGCACCAGCAGCAGCCAGACCACCGGGGCGGTCGGCAGCAGCGAGTCCAGCCGGTCCATGATCCCGCCGTGGCCGGGCAGCAGCGTGCCCATGTCCTTGATCCCGAGGTCCCGCTTGATCATGGACTCGCCCAGGTCGCCCAGGGTGGCGCTGGCCGCGACCGCGAGGCCCAGCAGCAGCCCCTGCCACCAGGAACCGTCGTCGATCAGGAACTGCATGCACAGCGCACCGGCCACCATGGCGAAGGCGACCGCCCCGAACAGGCCCTCGCGGGTCTTGCCGGGGCTGATGCGCGGAGCCAGCTTGTGCTTGCCGAACCGCCAGCCGACCGCGTACGCCCCCGTGTCGCTGACCACGGTCAGCAGCAGGAAGGTCAGCACCCGCTGCGGGCCGTCGTCGGCGGTCAGGAGCAGAGCGACGAAGGTGGCCAGGAAAGGCACGTAGAACGCGGCGAAGATGCCCGCCGTGACGTCCCTGAGGTAGTCCTCGGGCGGCTGGGTCATCCGCCACACGAGCACCGCCAGGGCGGTCAGGGCCATGGCGATCCAGGCGCCCTCGGCCCCGCGCGCGTACCCGGCGACGACCATGGCGGCTCCGCCGACCGCGAGCGGTACGAGGGGCGCCTTGATGCCCTTGCGCTCCTCCAGGCGGGAGGTGAGCTCCCAGAGCCCGACCACGACGGCGAGCACGATCACGCCGACGAAGACCGCCTTGACGACGAAGAGCGAGACGACGACCAGGGCGCCGAGGCCCAGGCCGACCCCTATGGCGGCTCCCAGGTCCCGGCCCGCGCGCTTCTTCTGCGGAGGCGGGGGCGGGGGCGGCGCGGTCGGCATGGGCTCCTGCGGCTTCTCGTCGCGGAACAGGGGGCCGCCGCTCAGGCGTCCGGCCCCCTGGTCCCGGTGATCACGGTCTTCAGCGTCTCTACCTGCGTCGGGAACGTCCGGCACGATGGGCATGGGCCGAGTCTGCTGGGCGTCGTGCACATCGTAGGCAGGACCCGCCGCAGCACCCTGCATCTCCGGAGCGACCCGGTGGCCGGCGCCCTGCGGAGCGCCCCAGGAAGAGTCGTTCATCAGACTTCGAGCAGCTCGGCTTCCTTGTGCTTCAGCAGCTCGTCCACCTGCGCGACGTACTTCGCGGTGGTGTCGTCGAGCTCCTTCTCGGCGCGGCGCACCTCGTCCTCGCCGGACTCCTTGTCCTTGACCAGCTTGTCGAGCGCTTCCTTGGCCTTGCGGCGGACGGCGCGGATCGAGATCTTGGAGTCCTCGGCCTTGGTCTTCGCGACCTTGATGTAGTCGCGGCGGCGCTCCTCGGTCAGCTCGGGGAAGTTGACCCGGATGATGTTGCCGTCGTTGCTCGGGTTGACACCGAGGTCCGAGTCGCGGATGGCCTGCTCGATGTTGCGCAGCGCGGTCTTGTCGAACGGCGTCACGACGGCCATACGGGGCTCGGGCACCGAGAACGAGGCCAGCTGGTTGATCGGGGTCGGCGCACCGTAGTAGTCGGCGACGATCTTGTTGAACATCGCCGGGTGCGCACGGCCGGTACGGATCGCGGCGAAGTCCTCTTTCGCGACGACGACGGCCTTCTCCATCTTCTCCTCGGCCTCGAGGAGGGTTTCTTCGATCACCACGTGCTCCTGCGTGTTGTGAACGGGCCCGGCGGGCCCGGCGGGTCCTGCGTCGCGTCCTCACCTGCACGGTGTCGGACCGGCAGGCCGTTGTCCATCTTCCGGGGCGGTCCCACGCCCCTGTTCCACCGGGCCTCACCGGTGGACGCGCCCATGGTCAGGCGCGGGTGTCCTGGTCGCTCACGAGCGTGCCGATCTTCTCACCCTTGACGGCGCGGGCGATATTGCCCGCGGTGGTGAGCTCGAAGACGAGGATCGGCAGCTGGTTGTCGCGGCAGAGCGTGATGGCGGTGGCGTCGGCGACCTTGAGGTCGCGGGCGAGCACCTCGCTGTACTCCAGCGCGTCGAACTTGACCGCGGCGGGGTTGGTCTTCGGGTCGGAGTCGTAGACCCCGTCCACGCCGTTCTTCCCCATGAGCAGCGCCTCGGCGTCGATCTCCAGGGCGCGCTGGGCGGCGGTGGTGTCGGTGGAGAAGTAGGGCATGCCCATGCCCGCACCGAAGATCACGACGCGGCCCTTCTCCAGGTGCCGCACGGCGCGCAGCGGGATGTACGGCTCCGCGACCTGGCCCATGGTGATGGCGGTCTGGACGCGGGAGTCGATGCCCTCCTTCTCCAGGAAGTCCTGGAGGGCGAGGCAGTTCATCACGGTGCCGAGCATGCCCATGTAGTCGGAGCGCGCCCGGTCCATGCCCCGCTGCTGGAGCTCGGCGCCGCGGAAGAAGTTGCCGCCGCCGATGACGACCGCGATCTCCGCGCCGTCCCGGACGACCGCCGCGATCTCCCGGGCGATGGCGTGCACGACGTCGGGGTCGACACCGAGGCCCCCGCCGCCGGCGAACGCCTCTCCGGACAGCTTCAGCATGAAGCGTCCGGGCACCTTGCCGTCCTCGCGCTTGTGGTCGTCTTTGGCGGCGTCCGCGCCCTTGTTCATGGGGATTCTCCTCGTGCACATACGAAGAAGGCCATTGCCGGTGGGTCTGGTGTCCCTTGCGGCAATGGCCTCCTCGTCAGATCTGCGGTCGTACGGCGGTGTGCGGCCGTCGACTGCACCAGACCCTACCGGGTCCGCCGTTTTTCGCGGACGGACTCAGATGCCGACCTTGATGCGCGTGAAGCGCTTCAGGGTGACACCGGCCTCGTCCAGAACCTTCTGGACCGACTTCTTGTTGTCCAGCGCGTACGGCTGGCCGAGGAGGGTGGCCTCCTTGAAGAAGCCGTTGACGCGACCCTCGACGATCTTCGGGAGGGCGGCCTCGGGCTTGCCCTCGGCGCGCGTGGTCTCCTCGGCGACGCGGCGCTCGGCCTCGACGACCTCGGCCGGGACGTCCTCGCGGGAGAGGTACTTCGGCGCGAAGGCGGCGATGTGCTGGGCGAGGCCCTTGGCCAGGTCGGCGTCGGCCTTGTCCAGCTCGACCATCACACCGATCTGCGGGGGCAGGTCGGGCATGGTGCGGTGCATGTAGACCGAGACGAAGGCACCCTGGAACTGCGCGAAGCGGTCCAGGACGATCTTCTCGCCGAGGTTGGCGTTTGCCTCGTCCACGTACGCCTGGACGGTCTTGCCGGGCTCGATCTCGGAGGCGAGCAGCGCCTCCAGGTCGGCCGGGGAGGTCGCGGCGACGTGCGCGGCGAGGGCATTGGCGACGGCCTGGAACTTGTCGCCCTTGGCGACGAAGTCGGTCTCGCACTTCAGCTCGACCAGGACGCCCGAGGTGCTGTCCTCGGAGACGAGCGAGACGACCGCGCCGTTCTCGGCGGAACGGCCCTCGCGCTTGGCGACGCCCTTCTGGCCCTTGATACGGAGCGCCTCGACGGCGCCGTCGACGTTGCCGTCGGCCTCGTCGAGCGCCTTCTTGCAGTCCATCATGCCGGCGCCGGTGAGCTCGCGGAGCTTCTTGACGTCAGCGGCGGTGTAGTTCGCCATGAGTCTGTGTTCTCTCTCGAAGTCTGAAAGATCTACGGGTGGACGGCGGGGGCGGTGCCGGTGCACCGGCCCCCGCCGTCTTCAGCCGTGACGGGTGTCAGGCCTGCTCGGCGTCCGCGGCCGGGGCCTCGGCCTGCTCGGCGTCGGCGGCGATGGCGGCCGGCTCCGCGTCGGCGGCGGCGTCCTTCTCGGTCTCGACGGAGGACTGGACCTCGGCGTCGGCCTTCTTGTCGCCCTCGAGCAGGTCGCGCTCCCACTCGGCGAGGGGCTCGCCGGCGGCCTTCTCGCCCGGCTTCGAGTCGCCGGTGGCGGCGCCGGAGCGGGCGATGAGGCCCTCGGCGACGGCGTCGGCGATGACGCGGGTGAGCAGGGTGACGGAGCGGATCGCGTCGTCGTTGCCCGGAATCTTGTAGTCGACCTCGTCGGGGTCGCAGTTGGTGTCGAGGATCGCGACGACCGGGATGTGGAGCTTGCGCGCCTCACCGACGGCGATGTGCTCCTTCTTGGTGTCGACGACCCAGACGGCGCTCGGCACCTTCTGCATCTCGCGGATACCACCGAGGGTCTTCTCCAGCTTGGCCTTCTCGCGGGAGAGGACCAGGAGCTCCTTCTTGGTGAGGCCGGAGGCGGCCACGTCCTCGAAGTCGATGAGCTCCAGCTCCTTCAGGCGCTGGAGGCGCTTGTAGACGGTGGAGAAGTTGGTGAGCATGCCACCGAGCCAGCGCTGGTTGACGTACGGCATGCCGACGCGCGTCGCCTGCTCGGCGATGGCCTCCTGGGCCTGCTTCTTCGTGCCCACGAACATGATGGAGCCGCCGTGCGCGACGGTCTCCTTGACGAACTCGTAGGCGCGGTCGATGTACGACAGCGACTGGAGCAGGTCGATGATGTAGATGCCGTTGCGCTCGGTGAAGATGAAGCGCTTCATCTTCGGGTTCCAGCGACGGGTCTGGTGACCGAAGTGGACGCCGCTTTCCAGCAGCTCCCGCATCGTGACGACGGCCATGGCCGTACTCCTTGGTTTTCTCGGTTGCCGCGGCAGCAGGATTGCTGTCGCGCCTGACGCCCCGGCGCGCCGTGCCGCAAGGGACCGAGGGGCGCGGCCACCTCCGCTGAACGGGTGGTGGCGGGGCGTGCGAAGTCGACCCGGTGACCCGGGTCGCCAGAAGAAGTGTACGGGACCGTCCGGGCCCCGGGTGACGGCGCTGTCCACAACCGGCCGGTAGTCCACAGATCCGGCTCATGATCCCCACCGTCGGCGGGGGACGGGGGACGGTGGTGCCATGCGAATCACAAGTGAACGGGTGCGGTGGTGGGCGCCCTGGGCCGTGGTGCTCGCCGCACTGGTGGCGTGGGGCGGGTGCCCGGGCACCGCCGTCGCGGCCGGCCCGGGCGAGCGCGTCTGGCCGCTGGCGGGGCGGCCTTCGGTGGTACGGGGCTGGGAGCCGCCCGCCGGTCCGTACGGGCCGGGCCACCGGGGCGTGGACCTGGCCGCCGCTCGGGGCATGGAAGTGCGGGCCGTCGCCGCGGGCCGGGTCTCGTTCGCCGGGGCGGTCGCCGGGCGCGGTGTGGTCGCCGTGGAGCTCGCGGGGACAGGGGACCCACCGCTGCGGACGACGTACGAGCCGGTGCGCCCGCTGGTCGCGGAGGGCGACGAGGTCGCGGCGGGGCAGGTGGTGGCCGTGCTGGGGGCGGGGCCCTCCCACTGTGCGGCGGGCTGCCTGCACTGGGGGCTGCGCCGGGCCGACGCGTACCTGGACCCGTTGTCGCTGCTGCCGCCGGCGCTCCTGCGGCGCGGTCCGTCGCGCCTGCTGCCGGTGTACGGCGTGCCGCTGCCGGGGACGCCGAAGGCTGCGGGGGCCCCGGTCGGGGGCGGGGGCACCGCGTCCGCCCTGCTGGTGGTGCTCGCCGTGCCGTGGTGGCGCCGGGGTCAGCCGGGGGCCCCGGCGCCCCGGACACCGTCGAGGATCATGGCCACGGCGGTGTCGGCGATGACGCCGGGCTCCTCCGCCACGGTCAGCTCGATGCGCCGGACGGCGGCGTCCACGGAGCCCTGCAGCAGCATGGCCGCGAGACGGGGCTCCGCGTGGCCGAGGTCGCCGAGCGCCTCCACGATCATGGCGATCAGGCCGCCGTGCGCGGCCCGGATCTTCTCGCGGGCGCCCGCGTCCAGTTCGCTGGCGGAGATCGCGACCACGGCCCGGTGGCGCCGGTCCCCGACGAGGTCGAGCTGGCGCCGTACGTACGCCTCGATCTTCTCCTCGGGCGTCCCCGCCCGCTCCATCGCGCCCTCGACCTCGGCCGCCCAGACGGGGAAGTCGACGGCGCAGAGCTCCTCCACGACGGCGGCGCGGGAGCGGAAGTACTCGTAGACGGAGGACCGGGCGAGGCCCGTCCGTTCGGCGAGGGCGGGGAAGGTCAGCGCTTCCGTGCCCCCTTCGGACAGGAGGGAGCGCGCTGCGTCCAGGAGGGCGCCGCGCTGCATGGTCCGGTGCTCGGCCACGGAGGCCGCTCGAATCCTGGGCACGGTTCCACTCTACGGCGACCGCTGCCCAGAGGTACGCGTGCGGGCCGAAGTGACCGGCCCGGGCGCCCGGCGGGCCGGCTCAGCGCCCGGCGTCCGCCAGCTTCGCGCGGAGCTGGAGCACCGACTTGGTGTGGATCTGGCTGACCCGGCTCTCGGTGACCCCGAGGACGTTGCCGATCTCGGCGAGGGTCAGGCCCTCGTAGTAGTAGAGCGTGACGACCGTCTTCTCGCGGTCCGGGAGGGTGTTGATCGCCCGGGCCAGCAGCCGTCGCAGCTCCCGGTCCTCCGCCACCTCCACCGGGTCGTCGGCGGCGGTGTCCTCCAGCGTGTCCATCAGGCTCAGCCGGTCGCCGCCCTCGCCGCCGACATGCAGCAGCTCCTCCAGTGCGACCACGTTGGCCAGGGACAACTGACTGAAGACGGCGTGCAGTTCGTCCAGCGTGACGTCCATCTCCGCCGCGACCTCCGCCTCGGACGGGGTGCGGCGCAGCTGCGCCTCCAGCGTCGCGTAGGCCCGTTCGACGGCGCGCGCCTTCTGCCGCACCGAGCGCGGGATCCAGTCCAGCGCCCGGAGTTCGTCGATCATCGCGCCCCGGATGCGGGTGATCGCGTACGTCTCGAACTTGATGGCCCGTTCGATGTCGAACTTCTCGATCGCGTCGATCAGCCCGAACACCCCGGACGAGACGAAGTCCGCCTGCTCGACGTTGGACGGCAGGCCCACGCTCACCCGCCCGGCGACGTACTTGACCAGGGGCGAGTAGTGCAGGATCAGCTGCTCCCGCAGCCGCCCGTCGCCGGTCGTCTTGTACGAGCGCCACAACTCGTCGAGCGAGGACGGGGCGGGAGGGCGCACAGTGCCACGCGCAGCCGGTGGTACTGCCGCGCGGTCAGACCCGGAGGTGTGCTGGGGCATGTGGTGCCTTGAGCCGTTCTGCCGTGAAGTACTGGGACTTGTCTCTGGGGCGGAATCCTTGTGAGCGTAGCGTGACTGAGTTGTCGCGGTGCGCGCAGGATAGAGGATGGCGACCGGGCGCTCCCGGGCCTGCGGACACGACGCGCGAACCGGTGGCGGACATGACAGCCCGTCGGGGTGCGGACACGTCGGGCGCCCGGGGCCGTCGCCGCAGGCACCGGCCCCGGAGCCACCGTCGAAACGTCCGCCGAGGTCATCGGCATCACCTTTTCACCCGAATGCGCCTGGTCAAGAACCGCCTCGCCGCGCGTCGTCCCGGCAAGTCGGCCTCCGCGTCAACCTCCATCCCCCGCCCTCGCGTTCGACGTATCCCAGTGAGTGCAGTTCGTACAACTTGCCGAGGGCCTCGTCGGCGCTGGTCCCGGCACCCCGCGCCACCTCCCGGACATCGACGGCGCCGCGCGCCGGAAGCGCGTCCAGCACCCGCCCGGCGACGGCGTCGAGCAGGTCCCGGGCCAGCACCGGGCCGCTCCTGGACGGCGCCAGGTCCCCGATGTCGCCCACCAGCTCGGCCACTTCGGCGGCGTCCGTCACCAGCACGCCCTCCCCGCGCAGGAGCTCGTGGACACCGGCCGACAGGCCGCTGGTCGCCGGACCCGGGACGCCCATGGTGAAGCGCCCCAGCCGCTGAGCGACCCGTGCCGTGGCCAGCGAACCGCTGCGGTACTCCGCCTCCACGACCACCGTCCCCCGTGTCAACGCGGCGATCACCCTGTTCCGCAGGACGAACCGGCTCCGCGTCGGGTGCTCGGAGGGTGGCAGCTCCCCGATGACGAGCCCCTGTCCGGCCACCCGTGCGATCAGCTCGGCGTGCCCCGGCGGATAGGCCACGTCCACCCCGCAGGCCAGCACCGCGATCGTCGCCCCGCCGGCCGCCAGCGCGCCCCGGTGCGCCGCGCCGTCCACCCCGAAGGCGGCGCCCGAGACCACCACCCAGCCGCGCTCCGCTAGCCCGGCGCCCAGCGTCGCCGCCATGTGCGCCCCGTACGGGGTACACGCGCGGGCGCCGACCAAGGCGACCGAGCGCAGCGCCCAGAGCCGCAGATCGGGCCCGCCCCGCACCCACAGCCCGGTCGGCCGCGCGTCGCCCAGGTCGTCCAGCTGCGTCGGCCACTCGCGGTCGCCGGGGCAGACAAAGCGCCCGCCGGCCGCCGCGACGGCGGCCAGGTCCCGCTCCGGGTCGGCCCGGGCGGCCCGGAGCCGGTAGCCCGCGAGCCGCCGCACCGTCATGCCGCGCAGCCGCTCGGCCTCGCCCGCCGGGTCCGTGATGCGCCGCCACAGTCCGACCGCGCCGCACTCCCTCAGCCACCGTCCGCCCCGCTCGTCGCCCGGCTCCAGTACCCGGGTCAACGCCGCCCGCGCCAGCCGCTCCGGCGCGTCCGTGCCCCCGGCCGCCCCCGCGCCGCACGCGAGCCCGGCTCCCCCGTGGCCCGTCATGGCGCGCCCGCCCCGAGCGGCACCCCGCGCGGGATGCCGCTGCGCAGCTCCAGGGCGGCCGCCACGTCCGACGCGTCGGGGCGGGCCGCGCCGCGCAGGTCCGCGACCGTCCACGCCACCCGGAGCACCCGGTCCAGGCCCCGGGCCGTGAGCAGCCCGCGCTCCATGTCCCGCTCGGCCGCCATCAGCGCGCCCGGGGCCGCGGCCAGCCGGGTCCGCAGCTCGTGGCCGGGCACCTCGCTGTTGGTCGTCCAGGGCGTGCCGGCCAGCCGCTCCGCCGCCCGGTCCCGGGCCTCCCGCACCCGGGCGGCGACGGTCGCGGTGGACTCGCCCCGGCCGCCCCGGCCCATCAGGTCCTCCCGCGTGACCGGGGCGACGGTCACTCTGAGGTCCACCCGGTCGAGCAGCGGCCCGGAGAGCCTGGCCTGATAGCGCCGCACCGCCGACGGCGGGCAGTCGCAGCCGGCGCCGCTGAGGGAGTGCCGCCCGCAGGGGCACGGGTTGGCGGCGAGCACCATCAGGAAGCGGGCCGGCAGCCGTACCACGCCCGCGCTGCGGGCCACCACGACGTGCCCGGACTCCAGGGGCTGGCGCAGCGCGTCCAGTGTCTTCACGGAGAACTCCGGCGCCTCGTCCAGGAAGAGGATTCCGCGATGGGCGAGCGAGACCGCTCCGGGCCTGGGCAGTCCGTTGCCCCCGCCGACCAGTGACTGCATGGTCGCCGAGTGGTGCGGCGCGCAGTACGGGGCCCGGGCGATCAGGGGCTCGCCCGGTGGCAGGATGCCGGCCACCGAGTGGACGGCGGTCACTTCGAGGGACTGCTGCCGGGTGAGCGGCGGCAGGATCGCGGGCATGCGCTCGGCCAGCATGGTCTTGCCGGCTCCCGGCGGGCCGGTCAGCAGCAGGTGGTGGCCGCCGGCCGCGGCGACCTCCAGGGCCTTGCGCGGCCGTTCCTGGCCCGCCACGTCCGCCAGGTCCGGCCGGGCGCCGTCCCCCGCCGCCGGGCCCCGGGCGAGGCCGGTGCCCAGTCCGGCGCCGGGCACCAACAGTCCGGCGAGCATCGGATCGGGGCGCCCCTCCTCGTGGGAGCGATGCTCGTCCGGCACCGGTTCGTCGCACAGCACCGCGATCAGCTGCCGCAGGCTGCGCACCCCGAGCACGGAGACGCCGGGCACGAGGGCCGCCTCGCCCGCGGTCTGTTCCGGGACGACCACCTGGCGGTAGCCGGCGTCGGCCGCCGCCAGGACCGCGGGCAGCACCCCCCGTACCGGGCGCACCCGGCCGTCGAGCCCCAGCTCCCCGATCATGACCACGTCGGCGATCGACTCCGGGTCGATCCGCTCCGCCGCGCCCAGGACCGCGCACGCCACGGCCAGATCGAAGCCCGAGCCGCCCTTGGGCACCGAGGCCGGCGACAGCCCCACGGTGAGCTTCTTCTGCGGCCACTCCGCCCCGGAGTTGACCACGGCCGCCCTGACCCGGTCCCGGCTCTCCACCAGGCTCTTGTCGGGCAGGCCCACCAGTGTGAACGCGGCCACACCGGCCTCCAGGTCCGCCTGGACCTCCACCACCACACCCTCGACGCCGACCAGGGCGACCGAGCAGGCACGTGCGAACCCCATCAGGCCACCCCCCGCGCGTGCTCGGCCAGGGGTGCGCCGCGCTCGGGCAGCACCACCCCGACCAGGTCGATGCGCACGCCGCCCGGCGGCGGGCCGCCGTGCCGCTCCAGCCAGAGCGCGGCCAGCCGGCGCAGCCGCTCGGCCTTGGCCGGGGTGACCGCGGCCATCGGATGCTCGTAGGCACCCGCTCTGCGGGTCTTCACCTCGCAGATGACGAGCGCGTCCCCGTCCATCGCGACGATGTCGATCTCACCGGCGCGACAGCGCCAGTTCCGTTCCAGTACGGACATGCCGGCGTCGGCCAGCAGCCGCGCCGCCAGGTCCTCGCCGTACCGCCCGAGAGCCCCCCGTGCGTTCATATCGGCACCACCTCCGGCACCGACTCTGACGCGTCCGCCCTATTTCAGTGGATCTTGGTGGACAAGCGGGCGATTGTGGATAACTCAGCCACTCGGAAGTTCGAGATCGCTCTTGTTGAGCTCTTCGATGTTGACGTCCTTGAACGTCAGTACCCGTACCTGCTTCACGAACCGGGCGGGCCGGTACATGTCCCAGACCCAGGCGTCCGCCATGGACACCTCGAAGAACACCTCACCCTGGACCGAGTGCACCTGCATCTCGTAGTCGTTGGTGAGGTAGAAGCGCCGTTCGGTCTCGATCACGAATTTGAACAGACCGACGACATCGCGGTACTCCCGGTAGAGCTTCAGCTCCATCTCGGTCTCGTACTTCTCGAGGTCCTCGGCGCTCATTGGCATGTTCCCCTTCAGCCGTGCGTTTCCCCATTGTGCGCCGGGCTCCGGCGCCCCGGCCGCTCAGCCGCTTCCGGGGGCCAGGTCCACCGGCGTACGCGGAGGGCCCTCGTCGAGCAGCCTCCGGAGCAGGTCGGCGAGCCCGGTGGGGTACACCGTCTCACGCGCCGCCGACAGTTCGGCGTAGGTCCACCACCTCAGCCCCGTGACACTGCGGCGTTCCAGCCACGTGTGGCCGCTGGTGTCCGTGGTGGTCTGTGCCGTACGGGCCAGGAAGTACCACTCGTTCTGGTTCCACAGCCGGCCGTCGAAGGTGAACGAGCATTGACGCCGCCAGATCACCGGGCCCAGTTCGGCGTCTGTGATCCCGGTCTCCTCGGCCAGCTCGCGCAGCGCGGCCCGCTCGTGGGTCTCGTCGCCCTCCAGGCCGCCGCCCGGGGTGAACCACCAGGTGCGGGCGGGGTCCTCCGGTTCGAAGCCGTGCATCAGCAGGATCCGGTCGTCCGGATCGAGGAGCACCAGACGGGCGACCCTGCGCACCTCAGCCGACATGCGCGGCCGCCCCGGGCCTCGCGCTCCGCTTCGGCCGGGCGGCCCGGGCCGCCAACGGGCCGTACGCCGCCCCGCCCAGGATGAGCACGATGCCCACCACCATGGCGGTCAGCTGCAGCCTCAGCGGCCCGGCCGACGAGACGCCGCCCGGCAGCGCGGCGAACGCCTCGGGCCTGTCGATCATGGAGCCCAGCGGCCAGGCGACGGCGTCGAGCCTGGCCTCCACGGCGTCCCGGGGCACCGAGCCGTGGGTGGCGTCCTCCAGGTGGACCCGGGAGTCCAGCGAGACCGTGCGGTCGTCGCCGAGCAGGAAGAGCTGTCCCTTGGGGACCTCGGCGGTGAAGTCCTGGGCCGAGGCGCGATCGGGCGACCGCAGATACGGTTCGTCCATGGGGATGCCGTTGACGGTGAGGCGGCCGTCCTCGCCGCAGCAGGCGATCTTGTCGCCGCCGACCCCGACGACCCGCTTCACCATGGGGGTGTTGCCCCACGCCGGGTCGTTGAACACCACGACGTCACCGCGTCGGACCTCGCTGCCGTCCACGCGCTGCGCGAGGACCTTGTCGCCCGCGTCGACCGTCGGCGTCATCGACCCGGTGGGCACCGTGTAGGGCCGGTAGACGAACGCGCCCCAGACGAAGCCGCCGAGGAAGAGCAGGCAGCCGAGGGCCACCGCGGCCCCGGACAGCCTGCTGCCGAGCCGGCCGCGGCCGTCGTCCGTACGACCTGTTGCACCCATACCGGCGTCCCCCATCGGAGATCGACAATCGCTGATCCGCGTGGGCACCCTACCCGGCAGTACGCCCGGCGGTCAGCCTCCGCCTGCGCCGGAGCACGAACGGGACAGCGCCCGCGAGCCCCAGGACGCCCGGTGCGGCGCCGGCCGCGGCGCTGATCCCGGGCTGGTCGAAGGTGTCCGGGACGGACAGCACGGACCAGCGGTTCACGGGCCACGCGACGACCACGGCCCGGCCCACGACCTGGCTCACCGGCACGAAGCCCTTGTTGACGTCGTCGGTGTGGTAGCGGGAGTCCGCCGAGTCCTGGCGGTGGTCGCCCATCACCCAGATCTTGCCGTCCGGCACCTTGAACGGCCCGAAGGGCATGTCGTCGCAGGCGCTGTTGCCGGGGAAGACGTAGGGCTCGGTGAGCGCCTTGCCGTTGACTTCGACCGGGCCGCCCTTCTTGCACTCCACGGTGTCACCGGCGACCGCGATCGTCCGCTTGATCAGGTCCTTCTCCTCGGCGGACGGCATCAGCCCGACGAAGCTCAGGAACTTCTGCGCGGCGTTGGGCGTCGGGGTCGGTTCGCCCTCGAGCCACTTGTCCGGGTCGTGGAAGACGACGACCTCGCCGCGCTCCGGCTCCGACCCGAACCACGGCGTCAGCTTGTCCACCAGGACCCGGTCACCCCGCTGCAACGTGTTCTGCATCGAGTCCGACGGAATCGAGAACGCCTGCACCAGAAACGTCTTGATGAACAGCGCCAGGACCAGCGCGATGCCGATGAGGAGCGGCAGCTCCTTCCAGAACGGGCGGTTGCCCTTCTTCTTGCCCGCGGTGCCGTCGGCGCCGTCGGTGCCGCTGTCCGCGCCGGACTCCGGCCCGGAGGCGGAAGGCTCGGCCTCGGAAGGCTCGGCGGCGGAAGGCGCGACGTCGGAAGGCTCCGCCGACCGCTCCTGTTCGGACCGTGCTCCGTCTGCCAGGTCGCTCACGCGTCGTTCCTCACTGTGCCGGCGATCGCGGTCCGGCGCCGCCTGCGCCAGAGCACGAGGGGCACCGCACCCGCGAGGCCGATCACTCCGGGGGCCGCCGCGGCGGCGGCGTTGATGCCGGGCTGGTCGAAGGTCTTCGGGACCGGGAGGGTCGCCCAGCGGCTGACCGGCCACGCGATCACGATGGCCCGGCCGACCACCTCGTCGTTGGAGACGGTGCCGCCGCCCGGCAGGTTCTGGTGGTAGCGGGAGTCCAGGGAGTTCTGCCGGTGGTCGCCCATGACCCAGATCCGGCCCTTGGGCACCTTGACCGGCCCGAACGGCTCGTCGTCGCAGGCGCTGTTGCCCTCGAAGATGAAGGACTTGTCGTCCAGCGCCTTGCCGTTGACCTGGACCGGGCCGCCCTTCTTGCACTCCACGGTGTCACCGCCGACCGCGATGACCCGCTTGATCAGGTCCTTCTCCTCGGCCGAGGGCATGAGACCGATGAAGCTGAGGAACTTCTGCACCGCGTTCGGTTCGGGGGCCTGGCTGTCCTCCAGCCATCCGCCCGGGTCGTGGAAGACGACGACCTCGCCGCGCTCCGGCTCCGACCCGAACCACGGCGTCAGCTTGTCCACCAGGACCCGGTCCCCCCGCTGCAACGTGTTCTGCATCGAGTCCGACGGAATCGAGAACGCCTGCACCAGAAACGTCTTGATCAGCAGCGCCAGGACCAGCGCGACACCGATGAGGAGCGGCAGCTCCTTCCAGAACGGGCGGGGATTCTTCTTCCGGGCCGTGCTGCCCCCGGACGTGCCGCCGTCACCTTCCGTACCGCTCACCGTTGTCCCGTCCTCCGCCGCACCGGCGGACTCGGAATGCGCCGAACGGCCCGGCCGGTCCTCGGGTTCGTCGTGTCCGGATCGTGCGCCGACCGCCAAATCCCCCACATCCACTCCTTACTCCGTGCCACCGCCCGCGTCCTAGCCGACGCAGGCCCACCACTCCCATAACGAGCGGGAGTTCCGCAGGGGTCGGGAGCCGGATCGATCCGCCTGGATCACTGGACACACTATTCGACGGCCCAGAGGCGCCCCCCGTACCGCCGCGCGCGTCCGGGACCGAGGCGAACGCCGAGCGCTCCTCGAGTCCGGCCCAGTGCCCGAAGGGCCAGACGATCCATTTCGCCCGTCCCACGACCGCGTCCTCGGAAATCGTGCCGTTCGCCGTCTTGTCCAGGTGGAAGCGCGAATCGGCGGAGTTGGAGCGGTGGTCCCCCATGACGAAGAGGCGGCCCTCAGGAACCTTTACCTCGAATTTGATGGTGGAGGGTGAATCCCCTGGATAGACGTACGGTTCCTCGACCGCCACGCCGTTGACGAGGAGCCTCCCGTCCGACGCGCAGCACTTCACCGTGTCACCGCCGACGGCCACGACCCGTTTGATCAGGTCCTGCTCGTCGTCCGACGGCAGCAGCCCGACGAAGGTGAGCACCTGCTTCACCTGCTTGACGACGACGGGGGACTCACCGGAGCTCTCCGGGTTCGGCGGCGGCCAGTCCGGCGGGTTGCGGAACACGACGACGTCACCGCGCTGCGGCTTCGAGCCGAACCAGGGCGTCAGCTTGTCCACGAGCACCCGGTCGCCGATCCGGATGGTCTGCTCCATCGACCCGGACGGGATCACGAACGCCTGCACGAGGAAGGTCTTGAGGACGAGCGCGATCAGCAGCGCGACCGTGATGAGCAGCGGAATCTCCCGGACGGCCGATCCGCGCCGCTTGCGCTTCACCTTGCGGGCGAGCTTGCGCCGCTCGGCCCGGGTGGGCAGGGAGCGCGGCCCCTGGTCCGCAGCCGGGGCGCCGTGGCGCCCGTGGCTACCCATGGGACGGGCCGGGCGCCGGTACGGAGTCGAAGGCGGCGGTCCCCGGCAGCGAGCCCATCCGGCTGAGCGGCCAGCCGAACCAGTCGACCCGCCCGATCACCCGCTCCACCGGCACCATGCCGCCGCCCGGCTCCCCCAGGTGGTCGCGGGAGTCCCGGGAACGGCCGCGGTGGTCGCCCATCATCCAGAGGGTGCCGTCCGGCACCACGATGTCGAAGGGCACCTTGGAGGGCACGTCCCCGGGGAAGAGGTAGTCCTCGTCCAGCGGCCGGCCGTTCACCTGGATCCGGCCCCGAACGTCGCAGCAGACCACCCGGTCGCCCCCCACGCCCACCACCCGCTTCACGAAGTCGGTCTCGGCGGGCTCGGCGAGCCCGAGGGACGCTGCGGCCCCGTGCAGCAGCGCGGTGACGGGGTTCTGCTCCGCCCCCTCGCGTACGAACGAGCCGGTGCCGTCGAAGACCACCACGTCACCGCGGCGCGGGACGGCACCGAAGCGGTACGCGAGTTTGTTGACGAGCACCCGGTCGCCCACCCGGAGCGTCCGCTCCATGGAACCGCTGGGA
This sequence comes from Streptomyces sp. DT224, assembly GCF_049844595.1. Classification (NCBI taxonomy): domain Bacteria; kingdom Bacillati; phylum Actinomycetota; class Actinomycetes; order Kitasatosporales; family Streptomycetaceae; genus Streptomyces; species Streptomyces sp. DT224. Next base: position 715,292 of record NZ_JBNCLI010000001.1, on the reverse strand, counting down.
ATCAGGAAGGGCTGCACCACGAAGGTGCTGAAGAGGAGCACGAAGGCCGCGCAGACGGCGCCGAGCCCGAGCGTCCCCCGCCAGGACAGCCGCCACGGCATGAGTCCGGCGAGCCGGCCGCGGACACGCGAAGAGCGCGACCCCTCCCCCGGACCCGGATCGGGTGCGGAGGAGGGATCGCGCTCCTGGAGTTCTGCTTGCGTGTCCATCGGGGCCAGAGCTTAACCGGACACCCTGTGGACGAGGCAGTCAGATCAGCGGTCGCGCTTCTCCTTGATCTTCGCGGCCTTGCCGCGCAGCTCACGGAGGAAGTACAGCTTGGCGCGGCGGACGTCACCACGGGTCACGAGCTCGATCTTCTCGAAGATCGGGCTGTGCACCGGGAAGGTGCGCTCGACGCCGACGCTGAAGGAGACCTTGCGGACCGTGAAGGTCTCGCTGACGCCCGCGCCCTGGCGGCGGATGACGACGCCCTTGAACTGCTGGACACGGGAGCGGTTGCCCTCGATCACGCGGACGTGAACGTTGACCGTGTCACCCGGGCGGAAGGCCGGGATGTCGGACCGCAGCGACGCGGCAGTGACGTCGTCGAGCAGGGAAGCCATGTTGTCTGCTTTCTTCGCCGATGCCACAGGTCATCGACGGGAGAGTGATGAGTGCTAGGGGCCGATCGCGTCGGACGGGCGTCGTGTCCCCCTGTGGCAGGGGCGCACGCCGGACGGACAGCAGCGGCCTATTCTTCCACGGCCTCGGGCCTGCGCCAAAATCGGCCACCCGGCTCCGGGGACCAGCCGAGGATGGAGAGCATCTCCCGGTCCTTCTTGTCGAAGGCGGACGCCTCGCACCGCTCGATCAGATCGGGCCGGTTGGCGGCCGTACGCCGCAGCGCCTCGTCCCGCCGCCAGCGGGCGATCCGTCCGTGGTGGCCGCTGAGCAGCACATCGGGAATACCCCGGCCGCGCCACTCGGGCGGCTTGGTGTAGACCGGGCCCTCCAGCAGATTGGCCATCGCGCCGGGGGCGAAGGAGTCGTCCTGGTGGGAGGCCGCGTTACCGAGGACGCCGGGCAGCAGCCGGGCCACCGCCTCGGTGATCACCAGCACCGCGGCTTCCCCGCCCGCCAGCACGTAATCGCCGATGGACACCTCGACCACCCGCATCCGGGTGCCGTACTCCTCGGTCACGCGCCGGTCGATGCCCTCGTAGCGGGCCGGGGTGAAGACCAGCCAGGGCCGCTCGGAGAGCTCGACGGCGAGTTCCTGGGTGAACGGCCGGCCGCTCGGCGTGGGCACCACGAGGACCGGGGAGTGCGCGCCGGCCTCGTATCCGTCCGCCAGGGCCTCGTCCAGGGCCTCGCCCCACGGCTCGGTCTTCATGACCATGCCGGGGCCACCGCCGTACGGGGTGTCGTCCACGGTGTTGTGCCGGTCGTACGTCCAGTCGCGGAGGTCGTGCACATGGACGTCGAGGCGGCCGGCCGCACGGGCCTTGCCGACCAGGGAGACGTTCAGCGGTTCCAGGTACTCGGGGAAGATCGTGACGACGTCGAGCCGCATCAGGCGTCCCCGGCCTTCGGCGCGGAGCCCTCGGTCCCGGTCTCCTCCTCGCGCGCGGAGGCGACGACCGCCTCGCTCGCGTCGATCAGGCCGGGCGGCGGGGTGATCACCGCGCGCTGCTCCTCCAGGTCGATCTCGGCGACGATCTCCTCCACGAACGGGATCATCACCTCGCTGCCGTCCGGCCGCTCCACGATGAAGAGGTCCTGCGAGGGCAGGTGCGTGATCTCGGTGATCCGCCCGATCGCGGTGCCGTCGGCGAGGACCACGTCCAGGTCCATCAGCTGGTGGTCGTAGAACTCCTCGGGGTCCTCGGGGAGCTCCGCCGGGTCGACGTCGGCGATCAGCAGGGTGTTGCGCAGCGCCTCGGCGCCCGTACGGTCCTTGACGCCCTCGAAGCGCAGCAGCAGCCTGCCGCTGTGCACCCGGCCGGTCTCGATCGTCAGCGGGCCCGCCGTGGCGGGGTCGGTGGCCAGGACGGCGCCTGGCGCGAGCCGCAGCTCCGGCTCGTCCGTGCGCACCTCGACGGTGACCTCGCCCTTGATGCCGTGGGCGCGACCGATCCGCGCGACTACCAACTGCACCTTGTGTCTCTCCTGTCGTACGACGACGGGCCGGGGCGGGCGCTCGGCCCTCCCCGGCCCGTGCCGGTGTTCAACTCTGTCAGCGAACCTGGTCCACATCGACGAGGTCGACACGGATGCCACGGCCGCCGATGGCGCCCACGACGGTACGCAGCGCGCGGGCGGTGCGGCCGTTGCGGCCGATCACCTTGCCGAGGTCATCGGGGTGGACCCGGACCTCCAGCACGCGGCCGCGGCGCAGGTTGCGCGAGGCGACCTGCACATCGTCGGGGTTGTCGACGATGCCTTTCACGAGGTGCTCGAGAGCCTCCTCGAGCATGCTCAGGCCTCGGTCGACTCGGCGGAGGCGGCAGCAGCCTCGTCCGCCTTCTTGTCGGCCTTCTTCGCCTTCGGCGTGATGGCCTCGCCCTTCGACTCCTCACCGTCGCCGGCGAGAGCCTCGAACAGGGCGCGCTTGTCGGCCTTGGGCTCCGGCTGCAGCAGCGGCGCGGGGGCCGGGAGGCCCTTGTGTGCCTGCCAGTCGCCGGTGAGCTTCAGGATCGCGAGAACCGGCTCGGTCGGCTGGGCGCCGACGGACAGCCAGTACTGCGCACGCTCCGAGTTGACCTCGATGCGCGACGGGTTCTGCACCGGGTGGTACAGGCCGATCTCCTCGATGGCCCGGCCGTCACGGCGGGTACGGGAGTCGGCGACGACGATGCGGTAGTGAGGCGAACGGATCTTGCCCAGACGCTTCAGCTTGATCTTGACTGCCACGGAAGTGGTGTCTCCTGGTCTATGACGTGGTTGGGCACAACGAAGATGCCACGTGGGGTTGCGGTACTCGGGTGCCCGACGGACGCGTCAGCCGGAGGAGAGAGGGGTCCTGTGCGACTGTCGAGTACAGCTAGCCATTGTGCCACACCCCATCGGCTCACCCCACCGCGACCGCGGTCTCCGGGATCCTGAACGGCTTCCCGCAGCCGCCGCAGACGATCGGCGCCTGGGCGAGGACCGAGGGGACCACGCGCACGTTGCGGCCGCAGTCGCAGACGGCCTTGACCCGCACGCCCCCTCCGGAGGAGCCGTGCCGGGCGGCCGGGCCGCGGAAGGAGCGCTTGGTGTCGGCGGCGGTGGCCACGGTGTGCGCCTTGAGGGCGCGCTGAAGCCGTTCCGTCGTCGGCCGGTAGCGGCGCTTGGCCTCGGGGTTGAGCGTGACCAGCGAGAAGCCGCTGCTGGGATGGGGCTCCTCGGCATGGTCGAGGCCCAGCTCCTCGGCGATCGCCAGGAATCGTCGGTTGTGATAACGGCCGGCGCGCGAGGTGTCGCGGACACCTCGGGCGGCGGCGATGCCGTGGACTGCCTCGTGGAGCAGTCGCTCGAAGGAGAGTTCGGCGCCACAGGCGGACGAGGACTCTCCGATCAGGGACTCGGGTGCGGCGAGATCGGGCAGCTCGGGGTGGTACCGCTGAATGTCGGCCCACGCCTGCGCCAGCTCTGCGGCAAGTACAGGTGGTGTCGTGCTCACGTCGTGACCAACGAGCGCGGGGCCCTCGGTGTTCCGATTCCGGGCCATCCCAAATAATTTGCACGTACCAGTCGGTTGACCTTCATGCGTCGCGACGAGGGCGGGTGCGCTGATCTGCGGAGAAGCCGCACAGCTCGCACCAAGCCGGTACGTAGCGGCGCGTACGCCTGCGCGCGTAGACGCGGTACGCGCCCCCTCCGAGCGCGGACGCAGGGCCCGAGGGTAGCCGCACCGCCCTGACGTGCTCGACGTGCCTCCACCGGCGCGCCGGGTGAGACTGGGACCGGCAGAGGACGGGACGGGCCCCCCGGGGCGTCCCCGCCGTCCGGGTGCGCCGGTGCCGTCGTGCGCCGGACGGCAGTGCGGACAACCATGCCCCGCAGACCTCTGGACGCGGCGCCGGATGCGCAGTTCTCTGGCATACGGGGGAAGCGCGCGTCACGGACGGCACGGCCGTCCACTCGGGCACGACCGATCGGCAGAACCGGCAACCTCGGCGGATTGGGGCGCATTCCATGACACCAACGCTCGTTCGGCACCACCGGCACACGGAGTCGTCCGCCCCCGCGGACGGCGCCTCCCGCGCCCGCGACTGGGCGGAGATCCAGGAACGCATGCTGGCACCGCTGTACGAAGCGGTGTACACGCGGCTGGAGGTGGGAGCCGCCACGCGGATGCTCTCGCTCGGCTGCGGCTCCGGCCTGGCGCTGCTGATGGCCGTGGGCCGGGGTGCCGGGGTCACCGGCGTGGACACCGACCCGGACCGGCTCGCCCTCGCCCGGGCCCGGCTGCTGCCCGCCCCGGAGGACCGCGGGGCGCCGGCCGGCGCCCCGCTGCTCACGGACAGCGTCGCCGCCGCGGCGGACGGCGGACCGCACAACCTGATCACCGCGTTCACCCCGATCGGCTGCGAGGCGGACGACGGCGAGGATCTCGTGCGGGCGCTGGCGACCGCCGTCCCCTCGGCGGACCGGCGTGCCACGGTCGTGCTGACCGGCTGGGGCCCGCCGGAGCGGTGCGCGACGGAGGCGGTGCTCCGGGTGGCCGGGCGGCTCGCCGACGACGGGCGCGGACCGGGCGGCGGCTGGCGCGGGCCGCGCCGCGACGATCTGGAGGACGTGGCCTTCCGGTCCGGGCTGCGGCCGGACGGCTCCGGCCGGGTGGCCTGCCCGTTCGGCTACGCGGACATGGACAGCGCGGTACGCGGCCTGCTGTCGACCCGGCTGTTCGAGGCGGCGGTCCGGGCGACGGACCGGTGGCAGGTGGAGAAGGAGCTCACCGAGGCCCTGCACCCGCACCGGCGCCCGGACGGCACGGTGTGGATGTCCAACGTGTTCCGGTACCTGGTCTGCACGACGTGAACGTACGCCGGAGGGGCGGCCACCACGGACGGTGGGCGCCCCTCCGGCATGACGTGGGCCGTCAGCCCATGAACTTCTTGAACTCGTCCGGCAGCTCGAAGTTCTGCGCGTCCTGGCCGGCCGGCAAACCGGGGACGCCGTTCTGGGCCGCCTCGCGGCGGGCGGCCGCGGCCTGCTCCTCGGCCTTGCGCTTCATCGGGTTGCCGCTCTTGCGCTTGCCCTTGGCCTGCTTGACCTGCTTCTTCTGCCGGCCCGGACCGCCGCCCATGCCCGGCATCCCGGGCATCCCCGGCATGCCGCCGCCCTGCGCCATCTTCGACATCATCTTGCGGGCCTCGAAGAACCGCTCGACCAGTCCCTTGACGGCGGAGACCTCGGAGCCGGAGCCCTTGGCGATCCGGGCCCGGCGCGAGCCGTTGATGATCGTCGGGTCGGCGCGCTCCTTCGGGGTCATCGACTTGATGATCGCGGCCATGCGGTCGATGTCGCGCTCGTCGATGTTGTTGATCTGGTCCTTGATCTGCCCCATGCCGGGCAGCATGCCGAGCAGCTTGGAGATGGAGCCCATCTTCCTGACCTGCTCCATCTGGGCCAGGAAGTCGTCGAACGTGAAGTCCTTGCCCTTGCTGGACGCCAGCTTGGAGGCCATCTTGGCGGCCTCTTCCTGGCTGAAGGTCTTCTCCGCCTGCTCGATCAGGGTGAGCAGGTCACCCATGTCGAGGATCCGGGACGCCATGCGGTCCGGGTGGAACGCGTCGAAGTCGTCCAGCTTCTCGCCGTTCGACGCGAACATGATCTGCTTGCCCGTGACGTGGGCGATCGACAGGGCGGCACCACCGCGGGCGTCACCGTCGAGCTTGGAGAGCACCACGCCGTCGAAGCCGACGCCGTCGCGGAACGCCTCGGCGGTGTTGACCGCGTCCTGACCGATCATCGCGTCGACCACGAACAGGATCTCGTCCGGGCTGACGGCGTCGCGGATGTCCGCGGCCTGCTGCATCAGCTCCTGGTCGATGCCGAGGCGGCCGGCGGTGTCCACGATCACGACGTCGTACTGCTTGGTCCGGGCGTGCTCGATGGAGTCCTTGGCGACCTGGACCGGGTCGCCGACGCCGTTGCCCGGCTCGGGGGCGTACACCGCGACACCGGCGCGGTCGGCGACGACGCTCAGCTGGTTGACGGCGTTGGGGCGCTGGAGGTCGCAGGCGACGAGCAGCGGGGAGTGGCCCTGGCCCTTGAGCCAGAGGCCGAGCTTTCCGGCGAGGGTCGTCTTACCGGCACCCTGGAGACCGGCGAGCATGATCACGGTGGGCGGGTTCTTGGCGAACCGCAGCCGCCGGGTCTCGCCGCCGAGGATGGAGACGAGCTCCTCGTTGACGATCTTGACGACCTGCTGGGCCGGGTTCAACGCCTGGGAGACCTCGGCGCCGCGCGCCCGCTCCTTGACGTTGGCGATGAAGGACCGGACGACGGGCAGCGCCACGTCCGCTTCGAGCAGGGCGATACGGATCTCGCGAGCCGTGGCGTCGATGTCCGCCTCGGACAAGCGGCCCTTGCCCCGGAGGTTCTTGAAAGTCGCGGCAAGGCGGTCGGAGAGAGTATCGAACACGGCGCTCGTCGGTCCTCAGGGTCGGGGGCGGGTAGCTTCGCTGCCTAGGGTATCTGGCCCACGCAAACGCCAGCCCTTGCCGGTCGCATTCGACCTGCAAGGGCTGGGATCCCCGCAGCGGTGGGGAGCACGTGTCGACACGGGGCGCGAAGGCAGTGGATGCCGGGCCATCCCTCTGACCCGAGGGAACCATTCTCTTCTCGAGCAACGACGTGGCCCGCGGCCGGTCACGGCTCACTGCAGGGCGTCCTCCAACGCCCTGGCCAGCGCGGCGGCCTCCGCGTCGGCCAGCGGTGTGCCGTCCTCACGCGTGACGTAGACCGTGTCCACCGCGTTCGCCCCCAGCGTCGACACATGGGCGCTCCGCACCCGTACCGCGCTCCGCTCCAGCGCGTGCCCGATGCGGTGCAGCAGCCCGGGGGCGTCCTGCGCGCGGACCTCGATCACCGTGGCGAGCCGGGAGCCCGCCGGGGCGACCGTCACCCGGGGCGGCGGCGCCTTCAGACCGCGCCGCCGGGGGTAGGCCGCCTCGCGCTCGGCGAGGCGGGCGGGGATGTCCAGGGTGCCGTCCAGGGCGCGTACGAGGTCGGCGCGCAGCCGGTCCGCCCGGGGCAGCGCGCCGTATTCGGCGGCCACCCGCCAGCTGAGCAGCAGCAGGTCTGCGGAGTCCCCCAGCTCCGTGGGCAGTTCCACGGCGCGCAGGTCGGCGGCGCGGACGGTGAGGCGGTGCAGGGCGAGGACGCCGGCGGCGGCGGGCAGCACGCCGGGCCGGTCGCGGAGCGCGATGAGGAGTTCGACGCCGACGGGTTCGGGGCCGTCCGCCTCGTGCGGGGTCTCGGGCCTGGTGTGCAGGGCGAGGACGGGGGTGCCGGTGCGCAGCGCCTCGATCGCGAGGCGTTCCTGCTCGGCGCTCGGGGCGGCGGGCTCGGGCTCCTCGGGTGCTTCCCCCGCCAGGACCTGGGCGACGCGTTCGACGAGGGCGGTGACGAGGGAGGCGCGCCAGGCGGACCAGGCGGCGGGCCCGGTGGCCAGGGCGTCTGCCTCGGTGAGGGCGTGCAGCAGCTCCAGGGTCGCGGTGCTGCCGACGGCGTCGGCGACGGCGCGGACGGTGGCGGGGTCGTCCAGGTCGCGCCGGGTGGCGGTCTCGATGAGCAGGAGGTGGTGGCGTACGAGGGCGGCGACGACGCCCACGTCGTGCTGGTCGAAGCCGATGCGGGCGGCCATGTCGCGGGCGATGACCTCGCCGGCGACGGAGTGGTCGCCGGGCCAGCCCTTGCCGATGTCGTGCAGCAGGGCGGCGACCAGGAGGAGGTCGGGGCGGCCGACGCGGCGGGTGAGCGAGGCGGCGCGGACGGCCGTCTCGACCAGGTGGCGGTCGACGGTCCAGGTGTGGACGGGGTTGCGCTGGGGGCGGCAGTGCACGCGTTCCCAGTCGGGCAGGAGGCGGGTGATCAGCCCTTCGGCCTCCAGGGCCTCCCAGACGGGGATGGTGGCCTCGCCCGCGCCGAGGAGGGTGACCAGCTCCTCGCGGGCGTCGGCCGGCCAGGGCACCGGGAGCGGCTGGGCGGTGGTGGCGAGGTGGCGTACGACATGGCGGGAGAGCGGCAGTCCGGACTGGGCGGCCGCGGCGGCGGCGCGCAGGACGAGCACCGGATCACGTTCGGGCCGGGCGGTGCGGGCGAGGACGGCCTCGCCGTCGGCCTCCACGACGCCGTCGGCGAGCGGGGTCCGCTCGGGGGCCGGGGTCCGGCCGCCGCCGAGCAGGGCGCGCAGCCGGGGCCGGGCGGAGCGGGCGCGCAGGACCCGGTCGACCTCGCGCCAGGTGACGTCGGTGGCGTACGAGACGGTGCGGGCGGCCTCGTAGACCTGGCGGAGCAGGGCGTCGGCGTCGAGGAGGCCGAGGGCCTGGGCGACCTGGTCCTGTTCCTGGAGGGCGAGGCGGTCGGTGGCCCGGCCGGTGGTGAGGTGGAGGGCGTCGCGGGCGTCGAGGAGGGTGCGGCGGGCCTCGGCGAGTCCTTCGCGGGGGGCGTCGGCGACCCAGGAGGCGGCGACGGCGCGCAGGGCGGTGACGTCGCGGAGACCGCCGCGGGCCTCCTTGAGGTCGGGTTCGAGGAGGAACCGGAGTTCGCCGTGGCGTTCGGCGCGTTCGCGGCAGAGGTCGTGGAGGTCGGGCAGGCGCTTGGGCGCCTGGTTGCGCCAGTCGGCGAGGATCGCGGTGCGCAGGGACGCGACGAGGCCGAGGTCGCCGGCGACGGGGCGGGCGTCCAGCAGTCCGAGCTGGACCTTGAGGTCGTCGGCGGCGGTCTTCCGGGCTTCGGCGGGGGTGCGTACGGAGTGGTCGAGGGCGAGGCCCAGGTCCCAGACGGGGTACCAGATCCGGTCGGCGAGGGCGGCGACGGCCGCGGGGTCGGCGGTGCCGTCGTGCAGCAGGAGGAGGTCGAGGTCGCTGCGCGGGGAGAGTTCGCCCCGGCCGTAGCCGCCGACGGCGACGAGGGCGGCGCCCCGGACCCCGGCGTGCCGGGCGGCGCCGGTGAACAGGGCGGTGAGCCAGTCGTCGGTGAGGGCGGCGAGGGCCGCACGGCGCGGCGGCCCGGGCCGCTCCTTCTCCTGGAGAAGGCGCAGCCGGGCCGCCGCGTAGCCGCTGGGGCGCGAGTCCTCGGATTCGGTGGTCGCTTCGGTGCTCGTCACCCAGCTGCCCTTTCCGTGTGCGGAACCGTGCGAAACAGTCGGCGGGGGCCGGTCAGAGGGCGTCCGGGCCGCGTTCGCCCGTACGGACCCTGACGGCGGTCTCGACGGGGACGGTCCAGACCTTGCCGTCGCCGATCTTTCCGGTGCGGGCCGCCTTGACGACGACGTCGATGAGCTGTTCGGCGTCCTCGTCCTCGACCAGGACCTCGATGCGGATCTTGGGGACGAGGTCGACGGTGTACTCGGCGCCCCGGTAGACCTCGGTGTGGCCGCGCTGACGTCCGTAGCCGCTGGCCTCGGTGACGGTGAGGCCCTGGACGCCGAAGGCCTGGAGGGCTTCCTTGATCTCGTCGAGGCGGTGGGGCTTCACGACTGCGGTGATGAGCTTCATGCGTCCACCTTCTTGTTCGTCGGGGCGGCCGGGCCGGGGGCGGGGGCGGCGGTACGGGAGGCCGCGCCGCCGCCGGCGCCGCTGAAGTCGTACGCGGTCTCGGCGTGCTCGACCTGGTCGATACCGGAGATCTCGGCGTCCTCGTCCACGCGCATTCCGAGGATCTTGTCGACCAGGAAGGCGAGGAGCGCGGAGACGACGAGAGAGTACGCCAGGACCGCGAAGACGCCGACGGCCTGCTTGCCGAGCTGGTCGAGGCCGCCGCCGTAGAAGAGGCCCTTGGCGTCGGACTGGACGCCTCCGGTGGCGAAGAGGCCGACGAGCAGGGAGCCGATGATGCCGCCGACGAGGTGGACGCCGACGACGTCGAGGGAGTCGTCGTAGCCGAACTTGTACTTGAGGCCGACGGCCATGGCGCACAGCACACCGGCGATGGCGCCGACCGCGATGGCGCCGAGCGGGCTGACCGCGCCGCCGGCCGGGGTGATGGCGACGAGTCCGGCGACCGCGCCGGACGCGGCACCCAGGGTGGTGAAGGCGCCGTGGCGGATCTTCTCGTAGGCGAGCCAGGCGAGCATCGCGGCGGCGGTGGCGACCTGGGTGTTGACGAACATGACCGCGCCCACGCCGTCGTCGTTGCCGAGCCAGGAGCCGGCGTTGAAGCCGAACCAGCCGAACCAGAGGAGACCGGCGCCGAGCATGACGAGCGGCAGGCTGTGCGGCCGCATCGGGTCCTTCTTGAAGCCGACGCGCTTGCCGATCACCAGGATCACGCCGAGGGCGGCGGCACCCGCGTTGATGTGGACGGCCGTACCGCCGGCGAAGTCGATGACGCCGAGTTCGAACAGCCAGCCGCCGGCGCCCCACACCCAGTGCGCGACCGGGAAGTAGACGACGGTGACCCACAGCGTGATGAACAGGGCCCAGGAGGTGAACTTGACGCGGTCGGCGAGGGCACCGCTGATCAGCGCGGGCGTGAGGACGGCGAACATCAGCTGGAACACGGCGAAGACGTAGACCGGGATGGTGTAGCCGTCCCAGAGTTCCGTGACGCCGATCCCGCTGAGGCCGAGGAAGTCCTGGCTCCAGCCGATGACCGATCCGGCGTCGGTCCCGAAGGCGAGGCTGAAGCCGTACAGCACCCACAGGACCGTGACGATCCCGAGGCTGATGAAGCTCATCATCAGCATGTTGAGAGTGCTCTTGACGCGGACCATGCCTCCGTAGAAGAAGGCGAGGGCCGGGGTCATGAGCATCACCAGGGCCGAGCAGATGAGCATGAAGCCGGTGTTGGCGGCAGACAGCGTCGGGGTGTCTGCGGCAAGCGTCGTGATGCCTGGGGGCATCGGCGTCTCCTCGTCGTCGGTGCGGCCGCGTGCGGGCGGTGGGGGCACAACCACTGCGGGACCACTGGGGAAAGGTGCGGGCCGGTTATGCGCCATGAGGTTCGCCCAGTGCCGTTTCGGCCGGTGCGCCGTGATGTTTCGCCGCAGTGACGAAGGGAAGCGACGTGTTACGTCCCCATGAACCGCGCATGCCGTACCCGCGCTCGCGCCCACTCTGCGGCCCGGGCCGCATACGGTGCGGTTACGACGCTCCGGCGGGGGAACGACCACACGAACCGGCCACGGCGATCACCCGTTGACCTGGCAATGGGGGGAGCCGAAGTCGGTCTGTGCTGGGTGATCGTCGTGGCCGGGGTCAGAGGGCCCGGTGGCCGTCGCTAGACGGTTTCCACGGTCTCGGGCAGCTGTTCGATGAGGAGCTCGGTGAGCCGGGCGACCTCGGGCACGTCCCCGTAGTCCCTGGCAGCGGTGTCGACGGTCTTGCGGAGCCGGGTGTTGACCCGCTCGGAGCGCACCTTCCTGGCGACGCGCAGCGCCCGTTCGGCCGGCTCGGTGGACGCCTCGGGCTCGCCCTTGAGGAGGTGGACGGTGGCGAGGCCGATCAGATTGAGCGCGTAGGAGCGCTGGTGCTCGTCGTCCTCGCCGAAGAGCTGGACCGCCTTCCGCATGACGGGCTCGGCGAGCGAGGCGTACGTGGGGCTGCGGCCGGCCACATAGGCGAGGTCCCGGTACGAGTGCGAGTTCTCGCCGTTGAGCTCGGCCTCGGAGAAGAAGCGGATCCAGTCGGGCTCCGGCTCGCCGTCGACCCCGGCGTCCAGGAAGGTGTCCTCGGCCATGCGGACCGCCCGCTTGCACTTGCTGGGCTGGCCCATGTTGGCGTAGGCGCGGGCCTCCATCGCGTACAGCATGGCCTGCGTGCGCGGGGTCGCGCAGTCGCGGCTGCCGTACTGGGCGAGGTGGATCAGCTCCAGGGCGTCGTCGGGGCGGCCGAGGTGGATCATCTGCCGGCTCATGCTGGACAGCACGTACGACCCGAGCGGTTTGTCGCCGGCCTCCTTAGCGGCGTGCAGGGCGAGCACGAAGTACTTCTGGGCGGTGGGCTGGAGGCCGACGTCGTAGCTCATCCAGCCCGCCAGCTCGGCCAGTTCGGCGGCGCAGCGGAAGAGGCGCTTGGAGGTGGCGGCGGGCTGGGGCTCCTGGAGCAGGTCGGTGACCTCGTGGAGCTGGCCGACGACGGCCTTGCGGCGCAGTCCGCCGCCGCACTGCGCGTCCCACTGGCGGAACATCACGGTGGTCGACTCCAGCAGGTCCAGCTCGGGGCCGGAGAGGCGCGACGGACGGCGGGCGGCGGCGGGTTCCGGTTCGGCGGCGGGGGCGGCCGCCACCGGCACCAGCCAGCGCTGCATGGGCTCGATGAGCGCGGGGCCCGCGGCGAGGGCGAGGGAGCTGCCGAGGAAGCCCCGGCGGGCGAGCATCAGGTCGCTCCGCGAGAACTCGCTGAGCAGGGCGACGGTCTGCGGGCCCGCCCAGGGCAGGTCCACGCCGGCCACGGAGGGTGCCTGGTGCGGGGTGCGCAGCCCCAGGTCCTCGACCGCGACGACGCTGCCGAAACGCTCGGAGAACAGCTCGGACAGGATGCGCGGGATCGGCTCGCGCGGCTGCTCGCCGTCCAGCCAGCGCCGCACCCGGGACGTGTCGGTGCTGATGTGGTGGGCACCCATCTGGCGCGCCCGGCGGTTCACCTGCCGTGCCAGCTCGCCCTTCGACCAGCCGCTGCGCACGAACCACGATCCCAGTTGCCCGTTCGGGCGCTTGCCGGCGTTCGCCTCGCCTGCGCCGCTGCCACTCACGGATAAGCCCCCATCCCACCGAATACGTCTCGCGCGAAGCATTGCCAGAATGCCTCGAACTCATGTCGCCCGTACGGGCGTTGGGCCCGACCGAACAGAGAACCGGGTTGCCTGCGGCATACCCACGGGCGCACATACTTCCACGGTTCGTGTACCGACGGTAATCCTGCGATCACGGCCCCCGCGAGGCCCTTTGCGTAATCGCCACCATTCGCCACCCCTTCGATTGAACGCCACCCCCGTGGGCCGCGATTCACTTGACAGGACGATTCGTACGGGCGTGAGGAAGCGTCCGGGGGCGCGCGGACGGTTGCACGCTCCTCGTCGTAACCACCGGCGCACGGGACCCGTTGGAGGGGGCATGGGCTTCACGATCGGAATCCGCGAGATGCGCACCGGCGCACGGCGTCGCGCCCGTGCCGCCGCCGGCGGTACCGAGGTGGCGGAGTACACCGGGCTGTGGGGCTGGGCCGTGGTGCCCGGGGCCCGCGCGGCGGGCGGCGTCTGCTCCTGCGGGGCCCCCGGCTGCGCCGCCCCGGGCGCCCATCCCCTGGAGTTCGCCCGGGAGGTGCCGGCCGGGGCGACGCTCGACGCGGCGGCACGCGCCTGGGCCGAGGTGCCGGGCGCCTCGATGATGCTCCCCGTGGGCCGGAGCTTCGACGTGCTCGACGTGGCGGAGGGAGCCGGGCGCCGGGCCCTGGTCCGGATGGAGCGGATGGGCCTGCCGCTGGGCCCGGTCTCGGTGACCCCGCAGGGCCGCGCGCAGTTCTTCGTCGCGCCGGGGGCCGCCGACGAGCTGCCCCGGCTGCTGTACCGGATGGGCTGGGACGACGCGGGACTCGATCTGCGGGCGCTCGGCCCGGGGAGCCACATCACGGCGCCGCCCTCGGACCGGGGCGGGCTCGGACCGGTCCGCTGGCTGCGGGCGCCGGGACCCGACAGCGCGACGCCGCCGGAGGCCCGGCTGCTGCTGGGCACGCTGGCGTACCTCTGCCACCGGTGGGCGGCGCCCTGCGGCTGAGCCGCGTACCGTCCGCACAGCGTGAAGCCCGGCCGCACGCGGCGGCCGGGCTTCGCAGCGGTCCGGTGGGAGTCAGTCCCCGATCAGCGCGTCCACGAACGCCTCCGGCTCGAACGGGGCCAGGTCGTCCGGGCCCTCGCCGAGTCCGACGAGCTTGACCGGGACGCCCAGCTCGCGCTGGACGGCGATGACGATGCCGCCCTTGGCGGTGCCGTCCAGCTTGGTGAGGACGATGCCGGTGATGTCGACCACCTCGGCGAAGACCCGCGCCTGCACCAGGCCGTTCTGACCGGTGGTGGCGTCCAGGACGAGCAGCACCTCGTCCAGCGGGCCGTGCTTCTCCACGACCCGCTTGACCTTGCCCAGCTCGTCCATGAGCCCCGTCTTGGTGTGGAGCCGGCCGGCGGTGTCGATGAGCACCACGTCGGCGCCCTCGGCGATGCCCTCCTTGACGGCGTCGAAGGCGATGGACGCCGGGTCGCCGCCCTCGGGGCCGCGCACGGTACGGGCGCCGACGCGCTCGCCCCAGGTCTGGAGCTGGTCGGCGGCGGCTGCGCGGAAGGTGTCGGCCGCGCCGAGCACGACGCTGCGGCCGTCGGCGACCAGCACCCGGGCCAGCTTGCCGGTGGTGGTGGTCTTGCCGGTGCCGTTGACGCCGACGACCATCACGATCCCGGGGGTCTCCAGACCGCCCTCCGTCTTCACGGCGCGGTCGAAGTCGGTGCCGAGCTGGGCGAGCAGCTCCTCGCGGAGCAGGCTGCGCAGCTCCTCGGGCGTGCGGGTGCCGAGCACGCGGACGCGCTCGCGGAGGCGCTCGACCAGTTCCTGGGTGGGGGCGACGCCGACGTCGGCGGTGAGGAGGGTGTCCTCGATCTCCTCCCAGGTGTCCTCGTCCAGATTGTCCCGGGACAGGAGCGCGAGGAGCCCCTTGCCGAGGGTGTTCTGCGAACGGGCGAGGCGGGCCCGCAGCCGGACGAGCCGGCCGGCGGTGGGCTCGGGGACGTCGAGCGCGGGGGCGGCGGGCGCCTCCGGCTCCACGGTCTCCGGCTCGGCCTCGGCGGGCGGGGCCGCGACGTCCTCGACGGTGCGGCGCGATTCCTCGCGCGGCTCTTCGGCCTCCTCGCCGACACGGGGCTCGGCGGGAGGTGTGATGGTCGGCGTGCTCGACGGTGCCGGGGGCAGCTGCTTCTTCTTGCGGCTGCTGACCACGAGCCCGCTGATCACGCCGACCGCGACCAGGGCGATGACTACAGCAAGGATGACGAATTCCATAACCCACCCAGTATCAGTCACCCGGGCCGGCAAACGGGGAAGGGACGGGTGCGGCACAGGGGCGCGGGCCCGCACGACCTCGTGGTCGTTACGCGCGGTATGCCGGAAAGGTACGATCCCGGTCGTGGAGACCCGTGGCCTGGACCCCGTGCCCGACGAGGAGCGCACCGGCCGGGTCCGCGCCCTCTTCCCCACCTGGGCCACGGCCAACATGACCGTGCTGCTCCTCACCGTGGGCGCGGGGCTCGTCGTGCTGAACGGGCTGAGTCTCTGGCAGGTGCTGGTGGCGGCCGTGGTGGCGCCGCTGATCTCGTTCGGCCTGGTCGGCTTCGTCTCGCTGGCCGGGAAGCGCGGCGGTGCCCCCGGCATGGCGCTGTCGCGGGCGGTCTTCGGCGTGCGGGGCAATCTGGCGCCGGGGGCGCTGATCTGGGTGGCGCGGTGGGGCTGGGAGACGATGAACGCGGTGACCGGCGCGTACGCCCTGCTGACCGTGGGCGATGTGCTGTTCGGGGTCCGGAGCACGCCCGCGCTGATCATGGCGACGCTGCTGGCGTTCGTGGCGGGCAGCTTCCTGCTGTCGGGGCTGGGGCTGCGGGCGCTGCGGGTGGGCTGCACCTGGTCGGCGTACCTCTTCGGCGCCTTCAGCGTCCTGGTGCTGGCGCATCTGGCCGTGGCGGTGCCGTGGCGCGCGGTGCTCGACCGGCCGGCGGGACCGGTGTCGATGGTGATCGCGGGCATCGGCACGCTGACGGCCGGGGGGATCAGCTGGGCGCCGTCCGGCCCGGACTTCGCCCGCTATCTGCCGCGCTCCGCGCCGGGCCGGGCGATGGTCGCGGCGACGGTGGGCGGGGCGCTGGTGGTGCTGGTGCCGCTGGTGATGATGGGGGCGGTGATGGCGGTGCGGACGCCGGAACTGGCGCTGACCCGCGATCCGGTCTCCTTCATCGGCGTCCTGCTGCCGACCTGGCTCTCCGTCCCGTATCTGGTCGTCGCGGTCACGGGCATGGTGCTGATCAACGCGCTGTCGATGTACTCGGCCGGGTTCACCGCGCAGGCCCTCGGCTTCGCCGTGCCGCGCGCCTGGGCCGTCGGGGTGAACGCGGCGATCAGCCTGTTCCTGGGCGCGCTCCTGATGATGGTGGCCGGCAGCTTCATCGACGCCTTCGTGTCGTTCCTGCGTCTGCTCGCGGTGACGTTCTCGGCGTGGATCGGGGTCTTCGCCACGGACATGCTGCGCGGCCGCGCCTACGACCCGGTGGCGCTCGTGGACACCGGCCGGGCTGGTGCGTACTGGTACACGGGAGGCGTCGCCTGGCCCGCCGTCGCCGCGTGGGGCGCGGGTCTCGCGGTGGGGCTGCTGTTCACCGGCGTGGAGTGGTTCACCGGTCCGCTGGCCGGTACCTGGCCGGGCCGCAGCGGCCTGGGCTGGGCGGCCACGGCGCTCGTCTCGGGCGGCCTGTACGCGCTGCTGCCGCGCCCGGGCCGCCCTGACGAGACGTCTTAGCCCATCTCCTCCAGCGCCTTGCCCTTGGTCTCCTTGACGAACTTGAGGACGAAGGGGATCGAGAGCGTCGCGAAGCAGGCGTAGATGATGTACGTGCCCGAGAGGTTCCAGTCCGCGAGGCTCGGGAAGCTGGCGGTGATCGCCCAGTTGGCGATCCACTGCGCGGACGCGGCGACGCCCAGCGCGGCGGCGCGGATGCGGTTGGGGAACATCTCGCCGAGGAAGACCCAGACCACCACACCCCACGACAGGGCGAAGAAGAGCACGAAGACGTGGGCGGCGACGAGGGCGACCGCGCCCTGGGCCGTCGGGAGCTTGCCGTCGACCAGGTCGGCGGAGAAGGCCCACGCCTCGAAGGCGAGGGCGACGGCCATGCCGCAGGAGCCGACGAGGGCGAGCGGGCGGCGGCCGACGCGGTCGACCAGGATCATCGCGATGACGGTACCGATGATGTTGACGATCGACGTGGTGAACGACCAGAAGAAGGAGTCGGTCGGGTCGATGCCGACCGACTGCCACAGCGTCGCCGAGTAGTAGAACGCCACGTTGATACCGACGAGCTGCTGGAACACGGAGAGGCCGATGCCGACCCAGACGATCGGCAGGAAGCCGAACCGACTGCCCAGCAGGTCCTTGAAGCTGGACTTGTGCTCACGGCGCATCGCCGTCTCGATCTCCTCGACCCGCGCGTCGAGGTCGACACCCTTGCCCTCGACCTCTTCGAGGATCTTCCGGGCCCGTTCCCGCTTGCCGATGGAGAGCAGGAAGCGCGGCGACTCGGGGATCGCGAACGAGAGCAGGCCGTAGAGGACGGCGGGCACGACCATCACGCCGAGCATCCACTGCCAGGCTTCGAGCCCGCCGATCTTGCCTCGCTGGTCGCCGTCCGCGATCTGCAGGATGCCGTAGTTGACGAGCTGGGAGATGGCGATGCCGATGACGATCGCGGCCTGCTGGAAGGAGCCGAGACGGCCCCGGTAGGCGGGCGGCGAGACCTCGGCGATGTAGGCGGGACCGATCACCGAGGCCATGCCGATCGCGAAGCCGCCGATGATGCGCCACATCGCCAGGTCCCAGAGCGCGAACGGGAGCGCGGAGCCCACGGCGCTGATGGTGAACAGGACGGCGGCGATCTGCATGCAGCGGATGCGCCCGATCCGGTCGGCGATCCGGCCGGCCGTGGCGGCGCCGATCGCGCAGCCGATGAGCGCGATGGCGATCACCTGGGCGAGCGTTCCCGAGCCGATGTCGTAACGGTGGCGGATCGCCTCGACGGCGCCGTTGATCACGGAGCTGTCGTAGCCGAAGAGGAAGCCGCCCATCGCAGCCGCGGCGGTGATGAAGATGACATGACCGAGGTGGTCCGGGTGGGCCGTGCGGGCCCCGGACTCCGGTCCGGATCCTGGCGGCGTACTGGTCACGTAAGTCCTCCCTGGGGGCGGGGCCACGGCATCGGACATGGGTGAGTGGATCTCAAGTGGCGCACATCTTCGGCTCCGCCACCACTCGGCTACCCCCGTGCTCAGCGAAGACGCTGACTGATCACCTTCGAGACGCCGTCGCCCTGCATCGACACCCCGTACAGCGCGTCGGCGACCTCCATCGTCCGCTTCTGGTGCGTGATGACGATGAGCTGAGAGCTCTCCTGGAGCTCCTCCATGATCCGGATCAGCCGCTGGAGGTTGGTGTCGTCCAGCGCCGCCTCGACCTCGTCCATCACGTAGAACGGGCTGGGCCTCGCCTTGAAGATCGAGACCAGCAACGCCACGGCCGTCAGGGACCTTTCGCCGCCGGACAGCAGGGAGAGCCGCTTGACCTTCTTGCCCGGCGGCCGGGCCTCGACGTCGACACCGGTGGTGAGCATGTGGTCGGGATCGGTCAGGATCAACCGCCCCTCACCGCCGGGGAAGAGGCGCGAGAAGACGCCCTCGAACTCGCGCGCGGTGTCCCGGTACGCCTCGGTGAACACCTGCTCGACCCGCTCGTCGACCTCCTTGACGACCTGGAGCAGATCGGCCCGGGTCTTCTTCAGGTCCTCCAGCTGCTCGGAGAGGAACTTGTGCCGTTCCTCCAGCGCGGAGAACTCCTCCAGGGCGAGCGGATTCACCTTCCCGAGTTGCTGGTACGCCCGTTCGGCCGACCGGAGCCGTTTCTCCTGCTCGGCCCTGACGAACGGCCTGGGCCGGTTACGGGGATGCTCCGGGTCCTCGGGCAGTTCCTCGCCCTCGGCCGGCGGCGACGGCGGCACCGGCTGGCCGGGGCCGTACTCCGCCACCAGACCGGCCGGCTCGACGCCCAGCTCCTCCAGCGCCTTCGTCTCCAGCTGCTCCATCCGCAGCCGCTTCTCGGCCCCCAGCACCTCACCCCGGTGCACCGAGTCCGTCAGCTTGTCCAGCTCCCCCTTGAGGTCCCGGCCGCGCAGCCGCTCCGCCGCCAGCTCCCGCTCCCGCTCCCCCTTGGACGCCTCGGCCTCCGCCCGCTCCCGCTCCGCCCGTACGACGGACACCTCGACGTGCGCGAGCAGCTGCCGGGCCCCCGACGCCACGGCCGCCGCCACCTCCGCCTCGTGGCGCAGCCGGGCGCGCCGCCGCTCCGCCCGGGCCCGCGCCTCGCGCTCGGCGCGCGCGGCCCGGTCCAGCGAGTCGGCGCGCCCGGCGAGGGCCTTGACGCGCTCCTCGTGCGTACGGACCTGGAGGCGGGCCTCCATCTCGGTCTGTCGGGCGTTGGCACCGTCGGCCGCGAGCCGGTCGCGCACGCCGGTGTCCGGTTCGTCGTCGGCGCCGTCCCCGGCCGCCTCCTCGGCGACGAGCAGCCGCTCGGCCAGCTCCTCCGCCTCCTCGGTGGCCCGCTCCAGCGCTTCCTGGGCCCGGGCGGCGGAGGCGTCCATGCGCTCGGCCTCACCAACGGCGCCCCGCGCCTGTCCGGCGAGGCGGCCCAACTGCTGGGCGACCCCGGACCGCTCCCGCTCGACGGCCCTGCGCCGCTCCCCCAGCTCCTCGACCAGGGCCGCCGCCTCGGTCCGCCGCCCGGCCGCGAGCCGCTGGGCCTCGGCCAGTTCGGTGCAGCGCACGGCGAGCCCGGCGAGTTCGGCGGCGGCCTCGTCCACGGACGCCTGTACTTCGAGGAGGCTGGGCGCCCCGGCGGAGCCGCCGTGCGCGAAGTGGGCGGAGAGCAGGTCGCCCTCGCCGGTCACCGCGGTCAGCTCCGGGTGCGCGGCGACCAGGTCCTCGGCGTCCTCCAGGGTCGCGACGACCACCATGTCCCGCACCAGCCTGCGGACGGCGGCCACCAGTTCGACGGGGCCGCCGACGAGATCGGCGACGGCAGGGGTGCCCGCCGGCGCCACGGGCTCCGGCGCTCCGGCATCCGCCCGCCGCACCCCGCCCATGAGCAGGGCCGCGCGGCCCGCGTCCTGCTTGCGCAGCAGCCGGAGCGCTTCGGCCGCCGTGGCCGGGTCCGTGACCGCGACGGCGTCCGCCGCCGCGCCCAGCGCCGCCGCCACCGCGACCTCGTGGCCCGGGGCCACCGTCAGCAGTTCGGCGGCGGGCCCGAGCAGGCCGGTGAGCCGGCCGCGGGCCCCGAGCAGCGCCCCCGTGCCGTCCTTGCGCCGCAGCCCGAGGGCGAGCGCGTCGTGCCGGGCCGCTACGGCGGCGCGCCGGCGTTCGGCGGCGGTGGCCTCCTCGCGGGCCCGGGAGTGCGCTGCCTCGGCCTCCTTCAGCGCGCGGCGGGCGGCTTCGTGCTGTTCGCCGAGTTCGGTGTCCCCGGCGTCCAGGCCGTCGACCTCGGCCTTCAGCTCCTCGTACTCCTCCTGGGCGGCGACGGCCCGCTCCCGGGCCTCGTCGCGCGAGGCGGAGAGCCGGTCGATCTCCGCCTGGGCGGAACCGGCGCGGCCGCGGGCGGCGTTGACCTGGCCGTGCAGCCGGGCGAGCCCTTCGCGGCGGTCGGCGAGGGCCCGGGCGGCGTCCTTGAGGCGGCGCTCCTCGGCCGCCAACTCGCGTTCGAGCTCGGCGCGGTGGGAGGCGGTGTCGTCCAGCGCGTGCTCCGCCGCTTCCAGGGCGGCGGTCAGCTCGGCCTCCTGCTCGCGGATGCGGGCGGCCTCGCGCTCCATGTCCTCGGGGTCGCGGCCCCGGCGCTCCTCCTCGGGCGGCGCGGTGGCGCTCTTCACCCGGGCGTCGGCCAGCGAGATCGTGCCGCGTACCCGTTCGGCGAGCTGCGAGAGCTCGTACCAGGTCTGCTGGGCGCGCTGGAGCCGGGGCGTCAGGCGCCGTACCCGGTCCTCCAGCTCGGCCTCGCGGGCGAGGGCGGCCTTGAGCTCCGCCTCGGCCGCCTCCCGGCGCTGTCTGAGCGCGGCCTCGTCGGCGATCTCGCTGCTCAGGGCGGTGCGCAGCGTCACGAGGTCGTCGGCGAGGAGGCGCAGCCGGGCGTCGCGCAGGTCGGCCTGGATGACGGCGGCACGGCGGGCCACGGCCGCCTGCCGGCCGAGGGGCTTCAGCTGTCTGCGCAGTTCGTCGGTGAGGTCCTGGACCCTGGCGAGGTTCGCCCCCATCGCGTCCAGCTTCCGCAGCGCCTTCTCCTTGCGCTTGCGGTGCTTGAGGACGCCGGCCGCCTCCTCGATGAAGGCGCGGCGGCCCATGGGGTCGGCGTGCAGGACGGAGTCCAGCTGGCCCTGGCCGACGATGACGTGCATTTCGCGGCCGATGCCGGAGTCGGAGAGGAGTTCCTGGATGTCCAGCAGCCGGCAGGTGTCGCCGTTGATCTGGTATTCGCTGCCGCCGTTGCGGAACATGATCCGCGTAAGGGTGACTTCGGCGTACTCGATGGGCAGGGCGCCGTCGGAATTGTCGATGGTCAGCGAGACCTCGGCCCGGCCCAGCGGCGGGCGGCCGGTGGTCCCGGCGAAGATCACGTCTTCCATCTTGCCGCCGCGCAGGGATTTCGCTCCCTGTTCTCCCATGACCCAGGAGAGCGCGTCCACCACATTGGATTTGCCCGAGCCGTTGGGCCCGACGACGCAGGTGATGCCGGGTTCGAACCGCAGCGTCGTGGCGGAGGCGAACGACTTGAATCCGCGCAGGGTCAGGGCCTTGAGGTGCACGCCGCCGGACTCTACCTTTCACTCTCGGTTTCGCTGATGAAGGTGCAGGGCACATCAGACGGTAAGGGAAGGGGTGTATGTCCGAGGCGGGACCTGCGCGAAGCCGGGGGGAAAAGAAAGAAGGGACGCCGAAGCGTCCCCTGTGATTCTGCGGATCAGGCGTTAGCGCACACGTGCCCGCGTCTCGACGGAGAATGCGGGTGTGCCGTGCGGATCAGGTCGCCGTGCGGGTCAGGTCAGTGCCGGCTCCGCCTGGGGTACGTCGATGTCGATGCTGTCGAGCAGCGACTGGTGCTGAGCGGCGGCGTTCAGCGCGTCGTTCTCCTCCTGAATCCGTACGAGCTCGGATTCGAGGTCCTGGACGCGCTGCTGGAGCCGTCGCATCTCGGCGAGGAGTCGCGGGTCGGAACCGCCGACGTAACCGAGAAGCGCCTTTGCCATGATGGATGGTCCTCCACAATGAGTGACCGACCGATGCGGTGTGGGTCGTGAGGGATCGCACCCGCGGTGTTCGGCAGTGCTCACTGTCACTGCTGTCCTGCTGCCTACCAGCTCTGCCGAACAGCTGAGGTGCGCGGGGATTTCAGAGTCTCACCAAAAAGTTTGACGGTCAACACGATCACACCCCGCAGAGGCGGGCGTCCCGGGGGCGCGCGGCGAGACGATCACGCGGCGCGGCTCTCCGACGGGGCCCTCAGGGGTACGGAGATCATCCTCAGGGCGGCAGCCTGGCATGCCAACCGAATCTTGGCAACCATCAGGACATTCCGCAGGTCATTTCATGTGTACGCGCGACGGGGGCGTATGCCGTCACCGCCCGCCGCGCATCGGACACGGGCCGGACACGAGCCCTTTCCAGGGCCTTTCGGGAGCGGTCTCAGCGGATCGCGAATCCCTCGTATCCACCGCGCGGCGTGTCCCATATCTCAGTCACGCCGTCGACACGGCCGGGTGTGTCGTCGGAGCGGAGCCAGTCGAGAAGACGGTGGCAATTCTCACGCCGGCCCTCCGCCACGACCTGCACCCGGCCGTCGTCCAGATTGAGGGCGAAACCGGTGAGGCCGCCGATCTCCAAAGCGTTTGCCCTGGTGAACCAGCGAAAGCCTACTTGCTGTACTCGGCCGCGTACCCAAGCGGTGAGCCGTACCTCTTCGTTCATGCCCGAACGTTATCGGTCCCCTTGCTTTTGGAGCACGTCCCGGCGAATCGCCATGGCGTACAGTCCCCTCGCAAAAGCTTCACTCGTTCGGGTGAGCACGGGCGTCGAAAACGGCGTCCAGGTCGTCAGAAGGGCACAGCAGATGGGACGCCATCGACGCAGCGCCGCGGTCCCCGCCGCTGAGGAACACGCGGACGGGGCCTCGGCCGGGCACCGCGGGCCGGGCCGCAGGAAGCGGTCCTCGATCCCCGTGCGCACTGGACTCATAGGCGTCTCGGCGGCCGTGGCCGTCGGTGCCGTCGCCGTGGCGTCGGGTCTGCTGCCCGGCGGGGACAGCCACACCGTGGGCGGCGGTCCGGCCGCCGACCAGATCCGCTCCCAGGCCGCCCCGGACCTGCTCACCCAGGGGGGCATCACCGCATCGCCCTCCGACCGCTCCTCCGCTTCGACACCGGCGAGCCGGAGCACCGACCGCCCCGCCGCGCCCAAGAAGAAGTCGCATTCCGCGTCGTCGAAGCCCTCCGAGTCGGCCTCGCCCAGCGCCTCCCACTCGCCCTCCGCTTCGCATTCCGCTTCCGCCTCGCCCTCGAAGACGGCCAAGCCCTCCACGTCCGTATCGCCGTCGAAGACCGCGTCCGGCAAGAAGGCGTCGGCCCAGAAGAAGGAGTCGGCCGAGCCCTCCTCCTCGACGTCGAAGGCCCCGGCCGCCAAGGCCGCGAAGAGCTCGGCGCCTGCCGCCCCGAAGCCCTCCGCGCCGGCGCCGTCGAAGAGCAGCGCGCCGAAGGCCACCGCCGCCTCGGCCCAGGCCGCGATCCTGGCTCTCGTCAACGAGGAACGCGGCAAGGTCGGGTGCAGCCCGGTCACCGCGAGCGCCCCGCTCGCCTCGCTCGCCCAGGACTTCAGCGACGACATGGCGGCGCGCGGCTTCTTCGACCACACCGACCCCGACGGCAAGAGCCCCTGGGACCGGGCGGACGCGGCCGGTGTCACGGGCCTCGGCGGCGAGAACATCGCCCGCGGGCAGGCCGACGCGCAGGCCGTGATGGACGCCTGGATGAACAGCGACGGCCACCGAGCAAACATTCTCAACTGCGATTACAAGACGCTCGGCGTCGGCGTCCACTACGGGGCCGGCGGCCCCTGGTGGACCCAGGACTTCGGCTTCTGACCCGGATCACCGCCGTACCCACCACCTCGTACGCCCCACGCGCCTCTCCTGGATCACACTGACTCAGGGAAAGCGCTGTGCGGGCGTACGCTGGTTTCATGGACCAGAGCACCGCACCGGAGACGTCGGCGACGGACGACCTGCCCTTCGACGTGTTCTCGAAGCAGTGTCCCTCGCGCGGCCTGCTCGAACACGCCACCGGCCGCTGGGGCGCCCTCACGCTCGGCGCCCTGCACGAGGAGAGCCTGCGGTTCAACGCGCTGCGCCGCCGGGTCGACGGGGTGAGCGAGAAGATGCTCTCCCAGACGCTGCACGCGCTGGAGCGGGACGGCCTGGTGCACCGCGAGGCCCAGCTCACCAACCCGCCCCGGGTGGACTACGAGCTCACTCCGCTCGGCCACGAGGTCGCGGAGCGGCTGCTCGGCCTGATCCACTTCGTGGAGGGCCGGATGCCCGAGGTCCTGGCGGCCCGGGCGCGGTACGACGCCCGGGAAGACTAGGGCCTGTCCGGCCCTGATCCCTAGGGCCGCACGCGCGGCGGGCGCTGGCAGCGGGGGCAGTAGTAGCTGGACCGGTTCATCCAGGGGCGCCGGGCCATCGGCGTACCGCAGCGGTGGCAGGGCTCGCCCTCGCGGCCGTAGGCGTCGAGCGAGCGGTCGAAGTAGCCGGACTCGCCGTTCACGTTCACATAGAGGCTGTCGAAGCTGGTGCCGCCCTGCGCCAGGGCCGCGTTCATCACGTCGCGGACGTGGCCGAGGAGTTCGGCGGACCTGGGGCGGGTGAGCGTCGCGGTCGGCCGGTCGTAGTGCAGCCTGGCCCGCCACAGCGCCTCGTCCGCGTAGATGTTGCCGACCCCGCTGATCAGCGACTGGTCGAGCAGCGCGCGCTTGATCGTCGTACGGCGCAGTCGCAGCGCCGTGTGGAAGGCGGCGTCGTCGAAGGCCGGGTCCAGGGGGTCGCGGGCGATGTGGGCGATGATGTCGGGCAGCCCGTCCGGGGTGTTCTCGTGGAGCGAGAGCCCGCCGAAGGTGCGCTGGTCCACGAAGCGCAGCTCGGTGCCGACCGCGTCGGCGAACCTGATCCTGACCCGCAGGTGCTTCTCGTCCGGCGCCCCCTCGGGCTGGACGAGAAGCTGACCGCTCATCCCCAGGTGGCCGAGGAGCGAGCCGGCCGCCTCGTCCAGCGGCACCCACAGGTACTTGCCCCGGCGCATCGCCGTCCCGAACCGCGCCCCCGTGAGCCGGGCCGCGAAGTCCACGCCGCCCGCGAGGTGGCGGCGGACCGCGCGCGGATGCAGGACCTCGACCTCACCGGCCGTCCGCCCGGCGACCCAGCGCTCCAGACCACGGCGGACGACTTCGACCTCGGGCAGTTCGGGCACGGCACGGCTCCTGGGACGAAAGGCGTACAGAGAAAGGAAGAACCCCCCGGCGCACGGCGGCACCGGGGGGGTTCTCGCATGGTCAGGCCGGAGCGACGTCCGTGGACGGGGCGGGGTCGGCAGGGGTGTCGGCGGCCCCTCCGTCGGCGGCGGCCTTCGCCGCCACCTCCCGCGCCTCGGCGGCGGCGGTGATTTCGCGCCAGGCGGACTCGGCCGCCTGCTGCTCCGCTTCCTTCTTGCTACGGCCGGTGCCGGTGCCGTACGAGACACCACCGACGCGAGCAGCAGCAGTAAAGGTCTTCTCGTGGTCCGGGCCGGTCTCCGTGACGAGGTACTCGGGGACTCCGAGGCTCTCGCTCGCGGTGAGCTCCTGGAGGCTGGTCTTCCAGTCCAGGCCGGCGCCGAGGTTGGAGGACCTGTCGATCAGCGGGTCGAAGAGCCGGTGGACCAGCTCGGACGCCGCGTCGAGGCCCTGATCGAGATAGACCGCGCCGATCACCGCTTCCAGGGTGTCGGCGAGGATGGAAGCCTTGTCCCGGCCCCCCGTGCCCTCTTCACCGCGGCCGAGCCGGATGAAGGAGCCGAGTTCGAGGCCGCGGCCCACCTCCGCAAGCGCACGCGAGTTGACCACCGCGGCCCGCAACTTGGCCAGCTGGCCTTCGGGCAGGTCGGGGTGGGTGCGGTACAGCGTGTCCGTGACCACCAGACCGAGCACGGAGTCCCCGAGGAACTCCAGCCGCTCGTTGGTGGGCAGACCGCCGTTCTCGTACGCGTACGAACGGTGGGTCAGCGCACGCACCAGAAGGGCGGACTCGAGGTGGTACCCGAGCCGCCCTTCCAGAAGCGTGTGGGACGAGGCTGTGTTGACGTTGTCTGCCTGCTTCTTGGCGTGGGACAACTCAGACATCGGGCCTCTCACCAGCCGCTCAGACCTCGAGGACCTGGCGCTTGTTGTACGTGCCGCAGCTGGGGCACGCGATGTGCTGCAGCTTCGGCTCCTGGCAGCGCTCGCACGAAACCAGGGTGGGGACCGCAGCCTTCCACTGCGACCGGCGGTGGCGCGTGTTGCTGCGCGACATCTTCCGCTTCGGAACAGCCACGGCTACTTCTCCTGCTTCTTGTCGACGCCGGGTGCGGCGCCGCCCATGTTGTCCTTCTCGCCGTCCTGAACGGTCTCGGCGAGTCCTTGCAGTGCCGCCCAACGAGCGTCGACGGCATCGTGGTGGTGGCCGGGATTCTCGTCCAGCCTGACTCCGCACTCGGAGCACAGACCGGCACAGGATTCCTTGCACACCGGCTGCATCGGCAGTGCGAGCACCACCGCATCACGCAGCACCGGCTCGAGGTCGAACAGGCCGTCCTCGAGAAATAGCCTGTCCTCGTCGTCCTCGGCGTCGTCGACCGGGTCCGCGGGCTTGCCGTGGTTCCGGTCATCGGCGTCAGGGTACGAGAACATCTCCTGGAAGTCCGCCTCCACCTCGCGGCTCAGCGGCTCCAGACACCTTACGCACTCCCCCTCGACCGTCGCACGGGCGGTCCCGGTGACGAGCACGCCCTCCATGACGGATTCGAGACGGAGGTCCAGCTCCACCGGTGCGCCTTCCGGCACTCCGATGACGTCGCCGATACCGAGGTCGGCGGGGGCGTCCGCCGTGCGGGTCAGCCGCTTCATGGCACCGGGACGCCGGCCCAGCTCGTGCGTATCGAACACGAGGGGGTTTCGGTGGTCGAGGTGGCCGTTCAGGGCTTCTCCTGCTTTCGGATCGAACGCGTCACGCGTGGTGGGAGGGGGCCGGCCCGTCCGGAGTCGAAGCGGGCAGCCGGGATCGCGGACATACGCGCGACCGAAGAGCCAGGATACTGGACACACCGCCCAGCTCCCAATCCGGGCCCTTCCGGCGGTCAGCGCTCCTGTTCGTAACGGCGCAGCTGGTCCAGGTCGATCATGCTGGTGTCGAAGAGGCTGGTCTCGTCCAGGGCGGCGTCGCCGTGCTGCGGAAGGGGCTGCTGGGGCTGGGCCGGCTGCTGCCAGGCGTCGTAGCCGCCCTGCGCCTGCATCGCGTCCTGCGCCTGGCCCTGGTCGTAGCCCTGCTGCTGGTAGGCCGCGTACGGGTCGGGCTGCTGCTGGTAGCCGTAGACGTCCTGCTGAGGCGCCTGGTAGGCGTCCTGCTGCTGGTCCTGGTAGCCGTAGCCCTGGGCGTACTGCGGTTCCGGCCGGCCGTACTGCGGCTCGGCCTGGTGCGGGATCGGGAGCGGCTGCGGGGCGGCGACCTCGGCCAGTCCGGCCCAGTGGTCCTCGTCACTGGTGTGCCCCTGGTCGCCGGCCGCGTCCTGGGCGGCGATGTGCGCGCCGAGCTCGTCGGTGGCGACCCGGCCGTGCAGCTTCTGCCGGCCCCGGCCGACGGCCTCCAGGGTCTTGGCGAGCACCGCCTCGAAGGCGCCTAGCTTGGTGTCCACGTACGCGTCGGCGCGCCGGCGGAGCGTGTCCGGGTCGGTGCTGCGCTCGGGGGCCTCGGCGAAGTCCGGATCCTCGTAGCCCTGCTCGTCGAGACCCTGGCCGCGGCCGAGGAGCTTCTCGCGGCCCCGGTCGACGGAGCCGATGGTCTTGGTGAGGACGACCTCGAAGTTGGCGAGCTTGCTGTCGACGTACTCGTCGGCCTCGGCACGGACCTCGTCGGCCTCCTTGCGGGCGTCGGCGAGGATGCGGTCCGCCTCGGCCTGCGAGCGCCGGGCGATCTCCGTGTCGGCGATCAGGGCGGTGCGCTCGGCGTGGGCGCTCTCGATGATGCGGCCGGCCTCCTGGCGGGCCTGCTCCACCAGCTGCTCGTGGCCGCCGATGACCTCGGCGGCCTGGGCGAGCGAGCCGGGCAGGGCCTCGCGCACCTCTTCGAGCATCGCGAGCAGTTCGGCGCGGTTGACCACGCAGGACGCCGACATGGGCATGGACCGGGCGTTCCCGACCGTCGCGACGATCTCGTCCAGCTTCTTCTGCACGTCCACCGTGTGCTCGCCACTCTCTACTGCCGGTTGGAGACGGACGGGACGACTGTACGGCCAGTCGGCGCCCCCCGGCACCTGCGGTGCGTGACGCTGACGCGCTGTCAGTGGCTCAGCGCTGCGCGAGGCGTTCGGTCAGGGCCCGCTGCACGACGGGCGGCAGCAGGTGGGAGACGTCGCCGCCCCAGGCCGCGACCTCCTTGACCAGGGAGGACGACAGGAAGCTGTAGGTGGGGTTGGTCGGCACGAAGAGCGTCTCGACGCCGGAGAGCCCGTTGTTCATCTGGGCCATCTGGAGTTCGTAGTCGAAGTCGCTGACGGCCCGCAGGCCCTTCACGATCGCCGGGATGTCGCGCTGCTTGCAGAAGTCCACGAGCAGGCCGTGGAAGGACTCGACCTCGACGTTGCCGAACTCGGCGGTGACCTCACGGATGAGCTCGATCCGCTCATCGACCGTGAACAGGCCCTTCTTGGACTGGTTGATCATCACCGCGACGTGCACGACGTCGTACAGCTTCGAGGCTCGGCCGATGATGTCGAGATGTCCGTTGGTGATGGGGTCGAACGACCCCGGGCATACGGCGCGGCGCAACTTGATTCCCTCGCTCTCCGGTCCGGTCATCGTGCGTCTTCGCACGTGGCGGCGGCGCGACCGTACCAAAGCGTTCCCTCGCCGTAGCGACGGGATCGCAACGGCTCGAAACCCTTGGGCCAGCTGAATTCTCCGCCTCTGGTGCTGCGTTCCACGGTGACGAGTGCGTCGCCCGTGAGCCACCCCTGCGTACGGAGTGTGAGCAGGATCTCGCCAAGATCCACGTCGGTGACCGCGTACGGCGGGTCCAGGAAGACCACGTCGTACGGCTCCGCCGGTGCCGGACCCGTCACGATCTGTTCGGCTTTGCCGCCGCGGACCTCGGCGCCGGGCAGGCCGAGGGTGCGGACGTTCTCCTTGACGGTGCGCAGGGCCTTGGCGTCGGCCTCCACGAGCAGGGCGTGCGCGGCGCCCCGGGAGAGCGCTTCGAGGCCGACGGCGCCGGAGCCGGCGTAGAGGTCGGCGACCCGGATGGAGTCCAGGGTGCCCAGGAGCGCCTGCCAGGTGGAGAACAGGCCCTCGCGTGCGCGGTCGGATGTGGGCCGGGTGCCGGTGCCGGGCGGGACGGCCAGGCGGCGTCCGCCGGCCACGCCTGCGATCACGCGGGTCATGGGTGTCTGGTCCTCGGGTCGGGGCGGCGCGCGGGGTGCCGTGGGCGCCGTACCTCCCACGATATGGCGTCGGGGGCTGCCGGGGGCGTGCGGGCTCACCCCTTGTCCAGGTACTCCTCGCGCTCCTTGTCGAGCAGGGCGTCCAGGGCGGTGCGCAGCTCGGGCAGGTGCTCCAGGCCGGGGTCGGCGGCGACGACGGCGACGGCCTCCTGGCGGGCGGCGGCGATGACCTCCTCGTCGTCGATGACGTTCAGGACGCGCAGCGAGGAGCGCACCCCGGACTGGGCCTGGCCGAGCACATCGCCCTCGCGGCGCTGTTCGAGGTCGATGCGGGAGAGCTCGAAGCCGTCCAGGGTCGCGGCGACGGCGGAGAGCCGGGCGCGGGCGGGGCTCGCCTCGTGGGCCTCGGTGACCAGCAGGCAGAGTCCGGGGGCGGATCCGCGGCCCACCCGGCCGCGCAGCTGGTGCAGCTGGGAGACGCCGAAGCGGTCGGCGTCCATGATGACCATCGCGGTGGCGTTGGGGACGTTGACGCCGACCTCGATGACGGTGGTGGCGACCAGGACGTCCACGTCGCCGGCGGCGAAGCGGCGCATCACGTCGTCCTTGTCGTCGGGCTGCATCCTGCCGTGCAGCACCTCGACGCGCAGTCCGTTCAGGGGGCCCTGGGAGAGCTGTTCGGCGATCTCCAGGACGGCGAGCGGGGGCCGCTTGTCGCCGTCCTCCTCGGCCGCCTTCTTCCCCTTCTTCTTGGCGGGGTCGTCCTCGTCGTCCCCGATGCGGGGGCAGACGACGTACGCCTGGTGGCCGTTCTCCACCTCCTCGCGGACCCGTTCCCAGGCGCGGCTGAGGAAGTGCGGCTTGTCCTTGGCGGGGACGACGTGGCTGGCGATGGGCGAGCGGCCGGCCGGGAGCTGGTCGAGGACGGAGGTCTCCAGGTCCCCGAAGACGGTCATGGCGACGGTGCGGGGAATGGGGGTCGCGGTCATGACGAGGAGGTGGGGCGACCTCTTCTCCCCCTGGGAGTGCGCCTTGGACCTGAGGGCGTCGCGCTGTTCGACCCCGAAGCGGTGCTGTTCGTCCACGACGACCAGGCCCAGGTCGTGGAACTTGACCTTGTCCTCGATCAGGGCGTGCGTCCCGATGACGATGCCGGCCTCGCCGGTGACCAGGTCGAGCAGGGCCTGCCGGCGGGCGGCGGTGCCCATGGACCCGGTGAGCAGGACGACCTTGGTGCCCTGGTCGGAGCCCCCCAGCATGCCGCCCTCCGCCAGCTCCCCCATCATCTCGGTGATGGACCGGTGGTGCTGCTGGGCCAGGACCTCGGTGGGGGCGAGCATGGCGGCCTGGCCGCCCGCGTCGACCACGGCGAGCATGGCGCGCAGGGCCACCATGGTCTTCCCGGAACCGACCTCGCCCTGGAGGAGGCGGTGCATCGGGTGCTCGGTGGCGAGGTCGTCGAAGATCTCCCGGGAGACCTTCTGCTGGCCGTCGGTGAGAGTGAACGGGAGCTTCGCGTCGAAGGCGTCGAGGAGGCCGCCGGGGGCGGGTCTGCGGGCGACGGCGGGGAGCTGGGTGTCGGCGTACCTGCGGCGGGCGAGGGCGACCTGGAGGACGAACGCCTCGTCCCACTTGAGCCGATCCCGGGCAGCCGCCACGTCGGCCTTGGTGGCCGGCCGGTGGATCTTCAGCAGGGCCTCGGGCAGCGAGGTGAAGCCGCGTCCCTCGCGCAGGGCTTCGGGGAGCGGGTCGACGGCCTCGCGGGCGCTGGGCAGCACGGCGTCGACCGCCTTGGCGATCCGCCAGGAGTCGAACTGCTTGCAGGCGGGGTAGATCGGCAGCAGTTTGCCGGCGAAGGCGTCCACCGCCTCGGTCGCCCCGGCGTCGTCCGCGGAGGCGGCGTCGAGCAGCTGGTACGTGGGGTGGGCGAGCTGCATCTTCCGGTTGAAGACCGAGACCTTGCCGGCGAACATCGCGCGCCGGCCGGGCAGCAGCTCCTTGTGCGGCTTGTGGACGCCGTGGCCGAAGAAGACGAGCTGGAGGCGGCCGTGGCCGTCGGTGAGGGTCACTTCGAGGCGCTTGCCGCGTCCGCCGTTGAAGGTGAGCACGCGGGCGTCGGCGACCTGGGCGACGACCGTGACGTGCTCGTCCAGCGGGAGGTCGGTCAGCGCCGTGAGCCGGCCGCGCTCCTCGTACCGGCGCGGGTAGTGATGGAGGAGATCACCGACCGTGTGCAGGTCGAGATGCTCGGCCATCACCTTCGCGGTGGGTCCGCCGAGCAGCTTCTTGAGGGGTTCTTCGAACGCAGACACGCGGTCCATTGCACACCACGGCAGTGACAGTTGTCCGTCGGGCGCCGCCGCGGCCCGTCGTCGCGCCGGATGCTATTCGACGCCGATCAGCAGCGGCGCGCCCTGGCGGCCGCCCCGGTAGGTGGTGGTGTCCACCGCGAGGTGGCCGTCTCGGACGTGCTGTTCCAGGGCTTCGGCCAGCGCGGGCGGGGTGTCCTCGTCCAGGACCAGGGTGACCAGCTCGCCGCCGGCCGCGAGCATCCGGTCCAGCACCTTGCGGGCCGTGCCGGGGACGTCCTGGCCGATGACCGCCACGTCGCCGTCGATGAGGCCGAGGACGTCCCCGGCCTGGCAGATGCCCGCCGAGGTCCAGGACTGCCGTTCGGCGACGGCCAGTTCGGCGTAGCGGGTGGCGCCGGCCGCCGAGGTCATGGCGACCACGTCCTCGTCGAAGCTGCGGTCCGGCTCATGGACGGCGAGGGCCGCGATGCCCTGGACGGCGGCCCGGGTCGGGATGACGGCGACCCGGACACCGTGGGCCCTGGCCTGTTCGGCGGCGGCGGCCGCGGTGTGGCGCAGGTCCGCGTCATTCGGGAGCAGGACCACCTCGCGGGCGTGGGCGCGGCGGACGGCGTCGGCCAGTTCGCCGCTGGCGGGCGGTTCGCCGGGCCGCGCGAGCACGGTCGTCGCGCCGGCCTCCCGGCAGAGGGCGGCGAGCCCGTCCCCCGGGACGACCACGACGACCGCGCGCCCGGCGGGCTCGGGGCGGGCGTGGGCGCGGTCGGCGGCGAAGTGGGTGATGCGGATGCGGTACGGCCGGCCGGCCTCGACGCCCGCCTCGACCGCGGCGCCGGCGTCGTCCACGTGGACGTGGACGTTCCACAGCCCGTCGCCGCCGACCACCACCAGGGAGTCGCCGAGGGCGTCCAGCCGGGCGCGCAGCCGCTCGACGGCCTCGTCCCCGGCCTCCAGCAGGTAGATGACCTCGAAGGCGGGGCCGCCCTCGTCCCCGTCGTCGCCCGCCGGGCACTGCGCGTCGTCGCCGTCCGCCGGGACGAACAGGGCGGGGGCCTCGTACGGCCGCTCCGGGCCCCGTCCCGAGACGGCTTCGACCAGGGCCCCGAGGAGGGTGACCAGGCCGCGCCCGCCGGCGTCGACCACCCCGGCCCTGGCGAGGGCGGGGAGCTGTCCGGGCGTCGCGTCGAGCGCGGCGCGGGCGCCCTCGTAGGCGGCCCGGGCCACCTCGGCCGTGTCCGCGCCGGGTGCCGCCTGTCCGGCGGCGGCCGCGGCCCGGTCCGCGACGGTGAGGACGGTGCCCTCGACGGGATGGGCGACCGCCTCACGGGCCCAGGCGGCGGCCCGGTCGAGGGCGAGGCGCATCCGGTCGCCGCCGGTGCCCTCCGCGAGGACGCCGGCCATGCCGCGCAGGAGCTGGGCGAGGATCGTGCCGGAGTTGCCGCGGGCGCCGATGAGGGCGCCGTGGGCCATGGCCCGTACCGCGTCCGCCGCGGAGGGCACCGAGGTGCCGGTCTCGTGGGCGGCGAAGACCGCTTCGACGGCGGCCGCCGCGGATTCCACGGTCAGGTAGAGGTTGGTGCCGGTGTCCCCGTCGGCGACGGGGTAGACGTTGATCGCGTCGATCGCCTCCCGCTCCCGGCCGAGCGCTTCGAGGGCCAGGGAGCACCAGCTCCGTACCGCGACGGCATCCGGTTCGTCGGCGGTCTGCGGCACCTCGGGTCCTCCTCGGACGGGACTCGGAACGGGGACTCGTGACGGGGGCGGGGCGGCTGGCTGCACCGCAGGTTAGCCCCGGTCGGGGGGTGCGGGCGGTCCGGGGGCGGGGAGGGCGGGGGCGGAAGACATGGTAGTTTCGTATCTCCGGAGCAGGCGTTGTATGCTGCTTCGGTTGCCCGACGAAAGTCGGGACATTCCCCCGGTACCGCCGCTTCAGTCAATGAATCCGGCGTGCCGGAATTCACTGTAAGTGCACCTGAAGTTTTGGAGTGACCCGTGGCTGCCAACTGCGACGTTTGCGGCAAGGGGCCGAGCTTCGGCAACAGCATTTCGCACTCGCACCGCCGTACGTCCCGTCGCTGGAACCCCAACATCCAGCGCGTGCGTGCCGTGGTCGGTCGGACGCCGAAGCGGCTCAACGTCTGCACCTCGTGCATCAAGGCCGGCAAGGTCGCGCGCTGACGTTCCCGTCGTAGCGCAGCCCTACCGGTTGCCCGAAAAGCCGGTCCACCTCGGTGGACCGGCTTTTTGCTGTGCCCGTGCGGTGCGCGCCTCCCGGTCAGCCCGCGTCGCGCAGCCGCCAGCCGTGGCGGACCGGGCCGATGCCCGCGCCCAGCGGGAAGCCCGCCGCGATCGCTCCGGTGACGTACGCCTTCGCGGCCCGGACCGCCTCCGGCACCCCGGCGCCCCGTGCCAGGTGGCTCGCGATGGCGGAGGCGAGGGTGCAGCCGGTGCCGTGGGTGTGCCGGTTGTCGTGACGGGGGGCGCGCAGCCAGTGCTCCTCGCTGCCGTCGGTGAGCAGGTCGACGGGCTCACCGGGCAGGTGGCCGCCCTTGATCACGACCCAGCGGGGCCCGAAGGCGAGCAGCGCGTCGGCGGCCCGGCGCATCCCGGCCTCGTCGGCGACGCTGATGCCCGTGAGCTGCGCCACCTCGTCCAGGTTGGGCGTCGCCACCGTCGCGACGGGGAGCAGCTTCGTACGGACGGATTCCAGGGCGTCGGCGGCGAGGAGCGGGTCGCCGTGCTTGGAGACGCCGACGGGGTCCACGACGACGGGCGCCCCGGTGTCCGCGAGGAGTTCCGCGACGGTCTCCACGAGCGGGGCGGACGCCAGCATCCCGGTCTTGACGGCGTCGACGCCGATGTCGTCCACGACGCTGCGGTACTGGGCGCGGACCGCCTCGGGGGGCAGTTCCCAGGCGCCCTGGACGCCGAGGGAGTTCTGCGCGGTGACGGCGGTGAGCACGCTCATCCCGTGCGTGCCGAGCGCGAGCATCGTCTTGAGGTCGGCCTGGATGCCCGCACCGCCGCCGGAGTCGGATCCGGCGACGGTGAGCACGCGGGGAGGTACGGAGGTGGGTATCGGCATACGCCGCAATCTACTGGGAGTCCTCGATGTCGCCGAAGTGGTCCCAGCCGTTCTTGCTGGTCCAGGGCGCTCCGTCGACCGTCACCTGGGGCAGCGCCGAGGGGTTGAGGACCTCACCGATCACCTTCCAGCGGGCCGGCAGCTTCACGTCGGGCGGGAAGGTCGCGACGATGGCGTGGTCCTCGCCACCGGTCAGCACCCACTGCATGGGGTCGACGCCGACGGCCTGCCCGATGTCCGACATCTGGGACGGCACGTCGATGAGCCCGGACCGCAGGTCGATGCGGACCTTGCTGGCCTCGGCGATGTGCCCGAGGTCGGCGACGAGCCCGTCGCTGACGTCGGTCATGGCGGTGGCGCCGAGCCCGGCGGCGGCGGGCCCCGCGTGGTAAGGCGGTTCGGGGCGGCGGTGGGCCTCCACGAAGGCGCGCGGCGAGCGGAAGCCCCGGGAGAGCACGGCGTACCCGGCGGCGGACCAGCCGAGCCAGCCGGTGACGGCAACGACGTCCCCGGGCTGGGCGCCGGCCCGGGTGACGGGCTCGTGGTTGCGCAGGTCGCCGAGCGCGGTGATCGCGACGGTGATGGTGTCACCGCGCACCACGTCCCCGCCCACCACGGCCGCCCCCGCGACCTGGCACTCGTCGCGCAGTCCGTCCATCAGCTCGGCGGCCCAGGTGACCGGGAGTTCGGCGGGGACGACGAGGCCGAGGAGGAGCGCGG
This sequence comes from Streptomyces sp. DT224, assembly GCF_049844595.1. Classification (NCBI taxonomy): domain Bacteria; kingdom Bacillati; phylum Actinomycetota; class Actinomycetes; order Kitasatosporales; family Streptomycetaceae; genus Streptomyces; species Streptomyces sp. DT224. The sequence goes on along the minus strand of NZ_JBNCLI010000001.1, from coordinate 679,487 downwards.
TGGGCACGGCGCCCATGGCGGCGATGTCGGCGAGGTTCTGCGCGGCGGCCTTGCGGCCCACGTCGTAGGCCGTCGACCAGTCGCGCCGGAAGTGCCGTCCCTCCAGCAGGATGTCCGTGCTGGCCACGACCCTGCGGTCGGGGGCTGTCACGACCGCGGCGTCGTCGCCCGGGCCGAGCCGGACCGCCGGAGTGGTGGTGAGCCGGGACGTGAGCTCTCTGATGAGCCCGAACTCCCCCAACTCGCCCACGGTTGCCTTCACCGAGTGTCACCTCTCATCTGTCGGGCCGGACGCTCCGGCCTGTCCCCCGTGCGCGCCGCCCCACTCGCGGTCGCGTGCCGTCTCTGCTGTCGGTACTGTCAAGAGTTACGTCAACTTGCGCGTTCTGTACGCCACGCTGAGGACGTCATCCGGCCCGCGGGTCTCCCCGCTCCGCGCGGCGACGCGATAACGTGGCGTCCCTTTCCCCCACATGATCCTCGTGGCCGCCCTGGAGGTTCCGTGGTACAGGCGTACATCCTCATCCAGACCGAGGTGGGCAAGGCGTCGACCGTCGCCGAAACCGTCTCCAAGCTTCCGGGAGTCATCCAGGCAGAAGACGTCACCGGCCCCTACGACGTGATCGTGCGTGCCCAGGCCGACACGGTGGACGAGCTCGGGCGCATGGTGGTGGCGCGGGTCCAGCAAGTGGACGGCATCACCCGAACCCTGACCTGCCCGGTCGTTCACCTGTAGCCCCCGTCTACGCTGGGCCGGTGACGTCCTCCAGCCGCCGGCTCCTCCACCCCGTGCTCCTCGTTCCGTCCGCCGCCCTGGTGCTGCTGACGGCGGGCTGTTCCGGGGGCGACGCGACGGCGTCGGTCACGGTGCCCTCCCCGTCCCCGGAAGCCGCAGCCTACTGCCGCGCGCTGGACCGGGAACTGCCGGACACCGTCGGCGGTCTGGAGCGGAGTGACCCCGAACCCGCCTCGGAGCTGACCGCCGGGTGGGGGGACGGGGCGATCGTACTGCGCTGCGGGGTGGAGCGCCCCGCGAAGATGGACGACGACCAGTCGAAGGGCATCACCGCGAGCGGGGTCAACTGGATGCTGGAGCAGCGGGAGAACGACGGTCCCCGGCTGACGACGACCCTGCGGAAGACGTACGTCGAGGTGTCGCTCTCGGAGGCGTACGCACATGACACGACGCCGCTCGCGGCGTTCGCCCCTGCGGTGAAGAAGACGGTCCCGAACCGGTTGTAGTGCCGCGTCGGCCAAGGTTGGCCCGGTGAGGAGCGGCGTCAGGTGCGTGCTCTCGGCGTGCCGGCCGGATGCCCTCGTACGGGACGTACTCGGGCTTCCGGCCGGTGCGGCGAGAGTGCGTGCATGGCGTCGCGACGGGGCGAACCTTGGCCGACGCGGCACCAGGGTGTGCGCTCCTCGCGGGGAGCGCACACCCTTCGCCGTGTTCCGCCGGGTCAGCGCAGGCCGGTCGGCCGGTTGAGCGCGGCCTGGATGAGCCGGTCCACCAGTTGCGGGTAGCTGACGCCGCTCTCCTGCCACATGCGCGGGTACATGGAGATCGGGGTGAAGCCCGGCAGGGTGTTGATCTCGTTGATGACGAAGCCGCCGTCCTCGGTGAGGAAGAAGTCGGCGCGCACCAGGCCCTCGCAGGAGCACGCCTCGAAGGCTTCGACGGCGAGCCGCTGGACCTCGGCGGTCTGCTCCTCGGTGAGCGGCGCCGGCACGATCCCGGAGGCGGCGTCGATGTACTTGGCCTCGAAGTCGTAGAAGTCGTGCGCGGTGACCGGCGGGATCTCGGCCGGCACGCTGGCGCGCGGCCCGTCCTCGAACTCCAGGACGCCGCACTCGATCTCGCGGCCCCGCAGCAGCGACTCGACCAGGAACTTCGGGTCGTGGCGGCGGGCCTCCTCGATGGCCGCGTCGAGACCGGAGGCGTCCTCGACCTTGGTGATGCCGATGGACGAGCCGGCCCGGGCGGGCTTGATGAAGAGCGGCCAGCCGTGCTCGGCGGCGAAGCCGGTGATGCGCTCGCGGGCGCCGGCGGGGTCGTTGTCCCATTCGCGGGGGCGGACCACCAGGTACGGGCCGACCGGGAGGCCGAAGGAGGTGAAGACCCGCTTCATGTACTCCTTGTCCTGGCCGACGGCCGAGGCGAGGACGCCCGCGCCCACGTACGGCACACCGGACAGCTCCAGGAGTCCCTGGAGGGTGCCGTCCTCGCCGTACGGGCCATGCAGGACGGGGAAGACGACGTCGACCTCGCCGAGCGCCTTGGGGACCGCGCCGGGTTCGGTGTAGACGACTTCGCGGCTGCCGGGGTCGACGGAGAGCACGACCCCGCCCTCCTCGGACTCGGCCAGCTGCGCCACGTCCGGCATGGTCCGGTTCGCGATGGCCATGCGTTCCGGCTCGTCGGCGGTGAGCGCCCAGCGGCCGTCCGTCGTGATGCCGATCGGCAGGACGTCGTACGCGGTCCGGTCGATGGCGTTCAGGACGGCGCCGGCCGTGACCACCGAAATGCCGTGTTCGGAGCTGCGGCCGCCGAACACGACGGCCACGCGCGGCTTGCGGAGCTGCTGCTCCGGGCTCTGGGGGAGGTTCTCGCTGCTCATATCGCGATGAGCGTACCTGCTGGTACCGGCCACGTCAGCGCGGCACGGGCCGCCCGGGGCGGGCGGGACCCGGGTGGCCTCAGTGGCGTTCGGCCTTCGCGCTGCGCGACATGAGCTCCTTGACCGCGACCTTCGGCGGCTTGCCCTCGTGGACGATGCCGACGATGGTCTCGGTCAGCGGCATCTCGACGCCGTGCCTGCGCGCCAGGTCGAGCACCGATTCGCAGGACTTGACTCCCTCGGCGGTCTGCTTGGTGGCGGCGATGGTCTCCTGGAGCGTCATGCCCCGGCCGAGGTTGGTGCCGAAGGTGTGGTTGCGCGAGAGCGGCGAGGAGCAGGTCGCCACCAGGTCGCCGAGGCCGGCGAGTCCGGAGAACGTCAGCGGGTCGGCGCCCATGGCCGCGCCCAGCCGGATCGTCTCGGCGAGGCCCCGGGTGATGAGCGAGCCCTTGGCGTTGTCGCCGAGCCCCATGCCGTCCGCGATGCCGACGGCGAGGCCGATGACGTTCTTGACGGCGCCGCCGAGTTCGCAGCCGACCACGTCGGTGCTGGTGTACGGGCGGAAGTACGGGGTGTGGCAGGCGGCCTGGAGGCGCTGGGCGACGGACTCGTCCCGGCAGGCGACGACGGCCGCGGCGGGGCGGCGTTCGGCGATCTCCTTGGCGAGGTTGGGCCCGGTGACGACGGCGACGCGGTCGCCGGACACCCCGGTGACGTCCTCGATGACCTCGCTCATCCGCTTGGCGGTGCCGAGTTCGACGCCCTTCATCAGGGAGACGAGCACCGTCTGCGGTTCCAGGTGCGGGGCCCAGTCGGCGAGGTTGGCGCGCAGCGTCTGGGAGGGCACGACGAGCACCGCGTAGTCGGCGCCGCGCAGCGCCTCGGCCGCGTCCGTGGTGGCCCGGACCGACGCGGGCAGTTCGATGCCCGGCAGGTACTCGGGGTTGGTGCGGGTGGTGTTGACGGCCTCCGCGACCTCGGCCCGACGGCCCCAGAGCGTCACTTCGCAGCCCGCGTCCGCGAGGACGACGGCGAAAGCGGTACCCCAGGAGCCGGTTCCGAATACGGCGGCCTTCACGGGGTGCGTCACGTGAGTCCCTCTCCTTGGGCCCTGCGCCGCTGTTCGGCCCGGGCCTTGCGGTGATCGTAGGGCTCGGCGGGTGCCTGCTGCCCGCGGATCTCCTCCAGTTGCGCGGTGATCGCCCGCATGATGACCTCGGTGGCCTCGCGCAGCACCTCGGGCGTCGGCTCCTGGTCGTAGAAGCGGGAGAGGTCGACGGGCGGCCCGGCCTTGACCCGGAGGGTCTTGCGGGGCAGGAGGCGCACCTTCTTCTCCGTGGCGTAGGGCGGCATCACCTCGTTGGCGCCCCACTGCGCGACCGGGATGACGGGGGCCCGGGTCATCAACGCGACGCGGGCGGCGCCGGTCTTGCCGGCCATCGGCCACATGTCGGGGTCGCGGGTGAGAGTGCCCTCGGGGTAGAAGCAGACGCACTCGCCGCGCTCGATGGCGCCGACGGCGGCCCGGAAGGCGTCCATCGCGTTGGTGGTCTCGCGGTAGACGGGGATCTGGCCGGTGCCGCGCAGCATCGTGCCGATGAAGGCGCCCTTGAAGAGCCCTGCCTTGGCCAGGAAGCGCGGCACCCGGCCGGTGTTGTACTGGAAGTGCCCGTACGAGAGCGGGTCCAGGTACGAGTTGTGGTTGACCGCTGTGATGAATCCGCCGTCGGCCGGAATGTGTTCCGTTCCCCGCCAGTCGCGCTTGAACAGAACCACCAGCGGCGGTTTCGCGATGACCGCCGCCAGGCGGTACCAGAAGCCGATTCTGCGGCGGGACACTCGGACACCTTTCCTCTGTGAACAAGACCGTGGAGCTGTCTGCTGTCTGACTACCGAGGGTCAAGTCTCGCCCCAGGCCCCTGCTCTGTCGAGAACACCGTACGCCTCGCCCCGGGGAGCGCCCCTCCGGGTCGGCGCACCGGCAGGCGAGAATAGGCGGCGATGCGTATCGAGGGAGGGACCGCCACGAACACCGACCCGGCCGGCCGCTGGTCCCTGGTCGTCCCGTTGAAGCCCCTGGCGCGGGCCAAGACCAGGCTGGCGCCTGCCACCGGCGCGCTGTTGCGCCCCCGGCTGGCCCTCGCCTTCGCCCGTGACACGGTGTCCGCCGCGCTGTCCTGCCCGGATGTGGCGGATGTGGTGGTCGTCACGGACGACCCGGTGGCGGGGGCGGCGCTGGCCGCGCTCGGCGCCCTGGTGGTGCCCGACGCCCCGGGGTCGGGGCTCAACGCGGCCCTCGCGCACGGTGAGCGGGCGGTCAGGGCGGGCAGGCCGGGGGCGCCGCTGGCCGCGCTCAACGCGGATCTGCCCGCCCTGCGCCCGGCGGAATTGTCCCGGGTCCTCGAATTCTCTGCCGCTTTTCCCCGCGCATTTGTTCCCGATGCGGCGGAAATCGGGACGACATTTCTGTCGGCTGCTCCGGGAGTGGAATTGCGACCCGCTTTCGGCGGCCCGTCACGGGTGCGCCATCTGGCGTCGGGCGCGGTGGAAATCACGCTGCCGGGGATCGCTTCGGTGCGCCGGGACGTGGACACCGGCGAGGATCTGCGGGTGGCACTGGAGCTGGGCGTCGGCCCGTTCACGGCGGGCCGCTGGGCCGCAAAGGCGGTCGGCCGGGACCGCTGAGGGATGCCCCGTCATCCCTGCGGATCGGCGTGGGGCGTCGGATGCGGCGCACCGCAAGGCGGAGGGACGACCGCGTACTGGATGATTCGGGCGTTCCGGGGGGGCGGCCCCGGGCCGCCGCGGCGGCCCGGGGCCGCCCGGCAGACGGGCATGGGGTGACAGGGCCTACGCTGCTTCCATGCAGGCGACCTCGTACACGTACGACCCCGAGACGCGGAGCGGCAGTGTGCTGCTCGACGACGGCACCCCGGTGGACTTCGACGCGGCGGCCTTCGACGCGGGCGGCCTGCGGCTGCTGCGGCCGGGGCAGCGGGTGCGGATCGAGGGCGAGGGCGAGGGGGCCGGGCTGCGGATCAGCCTGGTGACGCTTCAGACGTTCTGAGTCTTCCGGGAGTGTTCTCCCCGGACAGCCCGCGGGCCGGGCTCCCCGGGGGGAGCCCGGCCCGGCGCGTGTGGGGGCCCGTGCGGCCCGGTCTCACTTCTTGCGCGCGGTGGCCTTCTTGGCCGTGGTCTTGCGCGCGGTGGTCTTCTTCGCGGGCGCCTTCTTCGCCGCGGTCTTCTTGGCGGGCGCGGTCTTGGCGGCGGTGGTCTTCTTGGCCGCCGTCGACTTCGCCGCCGCCGGGGTGGCCTTCTTCGCGGCCGTCGTCGTCTTCTTCGCCGGCGACGTCTTCTTCGCGGTGGTCGTCTTGGCCGCGGCGGTGGTCTTCTTCGCCGGAGTGGCCTTCTTGGCGGTGGCCTTCTTGGCGGTGGCCTTCTTGGCGGCGGCCTTGGCCGTCGTACGGGCGGAAGAGCCGCCGGAGAGGCTGCCCTTGGGGGCCTTCTTCACGGCCACGTCGTTCTTGGGGAGCTTCTTGGAGCCGCTGACCAGGTCCTTGAAGCCCTGGCCCGCGCGGAAGCGGGGCACCGAGGTCTTCTTGACCCGCACGCGCTCACCCGTCTGCGGGTTGCGCGCGTAGCGGGCGGGGCGGTCGACCTTCTCGAACGAGCCGAAGCCGGTGACCGAGACCCGGTCCCCCGCGACAACCGCACGGACGATCGCGTCGAGCACCGCGTCGACGGCGTCCGCGGCCTGCTGCCGGCCGCCGACCTTGTCGGCAATCGCTTCTACGAGCTGCGCCTTGTTCACGTCTTCCCCTTCGGAGACATTGCCGGAACGAATCTGTCCGGCTTTTTCGCACGTTAGGCAGATATATACCGCAAATCAAACACGAAACGGGCTAATCACCCTAGTGCCGCAACGAAGTCGACCGCCGCACAGTTCTGCGGAGTCAGTCACCTTCGGGGAATCGGCCCTCGTCGAGGTCCTTCATCAACCGGTCCAGACGCCTTGCCGCGCCCGGAAGATCGTGCTTCGCCGTGGCCGTGACGACCAACAGCTTCCGGTTCAACGCCATCCTTACGCCGTCCGGGACTTGCAGTGCGCGCACCCGAGAGTGCGCTTCCTTCAATTGGTCGGCGACTTGGCCGTAAATCTTGAGTTGGCTGTCGCGTTCCATGCACCGATTGTGCCATCTGGGGCGAGTTGTCGCCCGACGGGGTCCCAACATACGACTGTGCCCCCTACCAGACGGCAGGGGGCACAGTCCTGAAAACGCGCTGATCAGGCCGGAATTGTGCGGGGCTTGTAGGCCGGCCGGGCCGCCTCGTAAGCCGCGATGTCGGCTTCGTTCTGGAGGGTGAGGCTGATGTCGTCCAGGCCGTTCAGCAGCCGCCAGCGGGCGTTCTCGTCCAGCTCGAAGTCGGCGGTGATGCCCTCGGCGCGGACCTGCCGGGTCTCCAGGTCGACCGTCACCTCAGCGGTCGGGTCGGCCTCCGTCAGCTCCCAGAGGGCGTCGACGGTCTTCTGGTCCAGGACCACGGTCAGCAGACCGTTCTTCAGCGAGTTGCCGCGGAAGATGTCGGCGAACCGGGAGGAGATCACGGCCTTGAAGCCGTAGTTCTGGAGCGCCCAGACGGCGTGCTCGCGGGAGGAGCCGGTGCCGAAGTCGGGGCCGGCCACCAGGACGGACGCGCCCTGGCGCTCGGGGCGGTTGAGGACGAAGGTCTCGTCCTTGCGCCACGCCTCGAAGAGGCCGTCCTCGAAGCCGTCCCGGGTGACCTTCTTGAGCCAGTGGGCGGGGATGATCTGGTCGGTGTCGACGTTGCTGCGGCGCAGCGGAACGGCCCGGCCGGTGTGCGTGGTGAAGGCTTCCATGGTTATCGGACTCCGGCGGGCGTACGGGTGTCGGACAGGTCGGCGGGCGAGGCCAGGTGGCCCAGCACCGCGGTGGCGGCGGCCACCTGCGGGGAGACCAGGTGCGTGCGGCCGCCCTTGCCCTGCCGCCCCTCGAAGTTGCGGTTCGAGGTGGAGGCGGAGCGCTCGCCGGGGGCCAGCTGGTCGGGGTTCATGCCGAGGCACATCGAGCAGCCCGCGTGCCGCCATTCGGCTCCGGCGGCGGTGAAGACCTTGTCGAGGCCCTCGTCGACCGCCTGGAGGGCGACCCGGACGGAGCCCGGGACGACCAGCATCCGTACGCCGTCGGCGACTTTGCGGCCGTCCAGGATCGCGGCGGCGTTGCGCAGGTCCTCGATGCGGCCGTTGGTGCAGGAGCCTACGAAGACGGTGTCGACGCTGATCTCGCGCAGCGGCTGGCCCGCGGTCAACCCCATGTACTCCAGGGCCTTTTCGGCGGCGTTGCGCTCCGAGGCGTCCTCGTACGAAGCCGGGTCGGGGACGTTGGCCGACAGCGGCGCGCCCTGGCCGGGGTTGGTGCCCCAGGTGACGAACGGCGCCAGCTCGGCGGCCTCGATGACCACCTCGGCGTCGAAGACCGCGTCGTCGTCGGTGCGCAGCGTCTTCCAGTACGCGACGGCGGCGTCCCAGTCCTCGCCCTGCGGGGCGTGGTCGCGGCCCTTCAGGTAGTCGAAGGTGGTCTGGTCGGGGGCGATCATGCCCGCCCGCGCACCGGCCTCGATCGACATGTTGCAGATGGTCATCCGGGCCTCCATCGAGAGCTTCTCGATGGCGGAGCCGCGGTATTCGAGGATGTAGCCCTGGCCGCCGCCGGTCCCGATCCGGGCGATGATCGCGAGGATCAGGTCCTTGGCGGTGACGCCGTCGGGCAGTTCGCCGTCGATGGTGATCGCCATCGTCTTCGGGCGGGCCATCGGCAGCGTCTGGGTGGCCAGCACGTGCTCGACCTGGCTGGTGCCGATGCCGAACGCGAGGGCGCCGAACGCGCCGTGCGTGGAGGTGTGGGAGTCGCCGCAGACCACGGTGGTGCCGGGCTGGGTCAGACCCAGCTGCGGGCCGACCACGTGCACGACGCCCTGCTCGACGTCGCCCAGCGGGTGCAGCCGGACGCCGAAGTCCGCGCAGTTCTTCCGCAGCGTCTCCAACTGGGCGCGGGAGACCGGGTCGGCGATCGGCTTGTCGATGTCGAGGGTCGGGGTGTTGTGGTCCTCGGTGGCGATGGTGAGGTCGAGCCGCCGCACCGGGCGTCCGGCCTGCCGCAGGCCGTCGAACGCCTGGGGACTGGTCACCTCGTGCAGCAGGTGCAGATCGATGAAGAGGAGGTCGGGCTCGCCCTCGGCGCGCCGGACGACATGGTCGTCCCAAACCTTCTCCGCGAGTGTCCTACCCATCGCTTTCCCTCCGGCCGGCGTCATCGCCGGCCCAACTAGAGATTCGGTGCGCCCCCGTCCGGACCCCCGTACGGGGCGGTGGCTACGGGCCGTTGTGGGGCCGCCGGTACAGGTTCGCAACTTCCGGGGAAAATTGAACTTGCGTTTCACAGAGTGAGACGCGAGTATCGTCGTATGGACAACTCTAGCGGCGTCGGCGTTCTCGACAAGGCGGCTCTGGTATTGAGCGCCCTGGAGTCCGGGCCGGCCACCCTCGCCGGGCTGGTCGCGGCGACCGGGCTCGCACGACCCACGGCCCACCGGCTGGCCGTGGCACTGGAACACCACCGGATGGTGGCGAGGGACATGCAGGGCCGGTTCATTCTCGGCCCCCGGCTCTCCGAGCTGGCGGCGGCGGCCGGCGAGGACCGCCTGCTGGCCACGGCCGGACCGGTGCTCACGCATCTGCGCGACATCACCGGCGAGAGCGCCCAGCTCTACCGACGCCAGGGCGACATGCGCATCTGCGTGGCGGCGGCGGAGCGGCTGTCCGGACTGCGGGACACCGTGCCGGTCGGCTCCACGCTGACCATGAAGGCCGGTTCGTCCGCGCAGATCCTGATGGCCTGGGAGGAGCCGGAGCGACTGCACCGCGGCCTCCAGGGCGCCCGCTTCACGGCGACGGCGCTCTCCGGCGTACGGCGGCGCGGCTGGGCCCAGTCGATCGGTGAGCGCGAGCCGGGCGTGGCCTCGGTCTCCGCCCCCGTGCGCGGACCGTCGAACCGCGTGGTCGCCGCCGTCTCGGTCTCCGGACCGATCGAGCGGCTGACCCGCCACCCGGGCCGGATGCACGCCCAGGCGGTCATCGACTCGGCCGCCCGGCTGAGCGAGGCACTGCGCCGCAGCGGCTGAGCCCCGGCCGCGCCCCCTCCTCCGAGGCCGCCCCAGCGTCGTGGCGGCCCCTCCTCAACGCCCCGCCGTCACTTGGCGCCCGAGCGATGCGCCGGCCGGTCCGCCGCGCGGCGGCCCCGGGCCGCTCACAAGCGAAAGGCCCCTCACCGGAGTGAAGGGCCTTCGCCTCTTGCCTGTTGTACCCCCGACCGGATTCGAACCGGCGCTACTGCCGTGAGAGGGCAGCGTGCTAGGCCGCTACACAACGGGGGCTTGTCCTGCAACTTGCTTGATACTGCGCTGGGCTACCAGGACTCGAACCTAGAATGACGGTACCAGAAACCGTAGTGTTGCCAATTACACCATAGCCCATGGTGTTGCAAGTACCCCCGACCGGATTCGAACCGGCGCTACTGCCGTGAGAGGGCAGCGTGCTAGGCCGCTACACAACGGGGGCCCTAGCGATCCTGCATCGAGACCGTGGGTGCGACCCAGATGATCTCGCGGGAAGGATCTGTACCCCCGACCGGATTCGAACCGGCGCTACTGCCGTGAGAGGGCAGCGTGCTAGGCCGCTACACAACGGGGGCTTGTCCTGCAACTTGCTTGATACTGCGCTGGGCTACCAGGACTCGAACCTAGAATGACGGTACCAGAAACCGTAGTGTTGCCAATTACACCATAGCCCACTGAAACGCAACCCCTTGGGGTCTTGTCTCTGTCCGCGCTTCCCGGCCGGATCTTTCGGCCCGCTCGGGCGGCGCAGAAAGAACATTACCCGAAGGTGTCCGACGCTCCAAAACGGGTATGGCCCGCGAGCAGCCCCGGCAGCTGGTCGAGCCCCGTGATGCGGACCAGCTCGGGCTGCCCTCCCCTGCCGCGCCGGTCCAGCCAGACGCCCGCGAGGCCGGCCGCGGTGGCCCCGGCGGCGTCGATGTCGGGTTCGTCCCCGACGTACAGCACCTCGTGCGGGTCGAGCCCCAGCGCCTCGCAGGAGGCCAGGAAGGCGCCCGGGTCCGGCTTGGAGACGCCCAGCTCGGCCGCGCACAGCAGGGACTCGAACCGGTCGCGCACCCCGAGCACCGTCAGCTTCTGGTGCTGCGGCTCCTGGGCCGAGTTGGAGAGCACGGCGTGCCGGTACGTCCCCGCCAGGGCGTCGAGCGCCGGGACGGCGTCCGGGAAGAGCGCCCAGGCGGACTCGTAGTGCGAGACGTGGCGGGCGAACCAGGCATCGGCCTCGTCGTCGTCCAGCGGCCGCCCCAGGAACGCCCTGGCCCGGTCCCGCCGCTGCCCCTGCCAGTCGGTCTCCCCCGCGGAGAACCGCGCCCAGTGGAGCCGCGTGACCCGCTGCCACGCCTCGACGGCCTGCTCGGCCGAGGCATGCCCCGGGGGCAGCCCCTCCGCCGCGATGTGCCGGACGATCCCGGTGGCGGCGGCCGCCGTGTGGTCGAACAGCGTGTCGTCGATGTCCCAGAGGACGGCTCTGATGGGCATGGCCCGACTCTACGCGCGACCGCGCACAGCGGGACGGGCCCGGCGACCGCGCTGCGCGGCTGCCGGGCCCGTCCCGTACGTGGATGACGCGTTACGCCGCCAGCCTGGCCAGGGCCGCGTCGATGCGGGCGATCGTCTTCTCGCGGCCCAGGATCTCCAGGGACTCGAAGAGCGGGAGGCCGATCGTGCGGCCGGTGACCGCCACGCGGACCGGGGCCTGGGCCTTGCCGAGCTTGAGGCCGTGCTCCTCACCGGCGGCGAGGACGGCGGCCTTGAGCGCGTCCGCGTTCCAGTCGGCGGCGATGAGCTGGGCCCGGGCGGTGACGAGGAGGGCGTCGGACCCCTCCTTCATCGCCTTGGCCCAGGACGCCTCGTCGCGCACCGGCTCGTCCAGGAACAGGAAGTCCACGTTGGCGGTGATCTCGGAGAGCACCGTGACCCGGGTCTGGGCGTGCGGGGCGATCTCGGCGAAGACCGCCGCGTCGAAGGACTCCGGGGCCCAGGGGGCGAACGGCGCCTGCAGCCACGGGCCGCACGCCTCGGTGAAGGTCTTCACGTCGAGGCGGCGGATGTGCTCCGCGTTGACGTGCTCGCACTTCTTGAGGTCGAAGCGGGCCGGGTTGGCGTTGACGTCCTTGATGTCGAAGGCGGCGACCATCTCCTCGATGTCGAAGATGTCGCGGTCCTCGGCGATCGACCAGCCCAGCAGCGAGAGGTAGTTGAGCAGCCCCTCGCGGACGAAGCCGCGCTCGCGGTAGAGGTTGAGCGACGCCTGCGGGTCGCGCTTGGAGAGCTTCTTGTTGCCCTCGCCCATGACGTACGGCAGGTGCCCGAAGGCGGGGATGTCCTTGGCCACGCCCAGCTCGATGAGCGCCCGGTACAGGGCGATCTGGCGCGGGGTGGAGGAGAGCAGGTCCTCGCCGCGCAGGACGTGGGTGATCTCCATCAGCGCGTCGTCCACCGGGTTGACCAGCGTGTAGAGCGGGGCGCCGTTGGCGCGGACGATGCCGTAGTCCGGGACGTTCTCCGGCTGGACGGTGATGTCGCCGCGGACCAGGTCGGTGAAGGTGATCGCCTCGTCGGGCATCCGGAAGCGGACGATCGACGCGCGGCCCTCGGCGTCGTACGCGGCCTTCTGCTCGTCGCTCAGCGCGCGGCAGTGGCCGTCGTAGCCGGACGGGCGGCCGGCGGCGCGGGCGGCGTCGCGGCGGGTGTCCAGCTCCTCGGTGGTGCAGTAGCAGTGGTACGCGTAACCGCCGGCGAGCAGCTTCTCCGCGACGTCCTGGTAGATGTCCATCCGCTGCGACTGCCGGTACGGGGCGTGCGGGCCGCCCACCTCGGGGCCCTCGTCCCAGTCCAGGCCGAGCCAGCGCATCGCGTCGAGGAGCTGCTCGTACGACTCCTCGGAGTCGCGCGCCGCGTCGGTGTCCTCGATGCGGAAGACCAGGGTGCCCTGGTGGTGCCGGGCGAAGGCCCAGTTGAAGAGAGCCGTCCGGACCAGGCCGACGTGCGGGTTGCCGGTCGGGGAGGGGCAGAAACGTACACGTACTGCTGCGTTAGCCACGCTTGATCACCTTGTTGGTGAGAGTGCCGATGCCTTCGATGGTGACGGCGACCTCGTCGCCGACATGGAGGGGTCCGACCCCCGCGGGAGTGCCGGTGAGGATCACATCGCCCGGAAGCAGTGTCATGGCTTCCGTGATGTGGACGACCAGGTCCTCGATGGACCGGATCATGTCGCTCGTCCGGCCGAGCTGGCGTTGCTCGCCGTTGACCGTGGCCTGGATGGCGAGGTCGCCGGGGTCGAGGTCGGTCTCCACCCAGGGGCCGAGGGGGCAGGAGGTGTCGAAGCCCTTGGCCCGGGCCCACTGCTTCTCCCGCTTCTGGGCGTCGCGGGCGGTGACGTCGTTGGCGCAGGTGTAGCCGAAGATGACGTCCTTGACCCGCTCGCGCGGCACTTCGCGGCACATCCGGCCGATGACCACGGCCAGCTCGGCCTCGTGGTGGACCTCGTCGGAGAAGGAGGGGTACTCGATGGCGTCGCCGGAGCCGATCACCGAGGTGGTGGGCTTGAAGAAGGCGACGGGGACGTCGGGGACCTCGTTGCCGAGTTCGGCGGCGTGCTCCGCGTAGTTGCGGCCGATGGCCACGACCTTGTTGGGGAGCACGGGCGGCAGCAGCCGCACCTTGTTCAGCGGGACCTTGGTCCCGGAGAGCTCGAACTCGGAGTACGGGATGCCCTTGATGATGTCGAGGACGAGACCGTCGGGCCCGTCGCCCTCGACCGCGCCGAAGGCGACATTGCCGTCGATGGAGAACCTGGCGATGCGCACGGGTTGCTGTCGCCCCTCACTGCTTGCTGGGTGCCTGGAAAAGACTGACGCTCCAGGCTAGCGCTTCGCCGGGCGGGTACGGCCCGAGAAGGAGCGTCGTCCGGCGCGTGCCCTCGCAAGGCGGCCGAAAGCCCTGGTAGCTCCGCTACCAGGGCTTTCGGCCAACGCGGCGAGCATGCCGGGCGGCGCGACGGGGCCGTACCCGCCGGGCGAAGCGCCCACGCGCATGAGGGGCGTTCCCGTGCGGGATCACTCCGCGGCGGCGGGGGCCTTCATGAGGATCGTGCGGCGCGGGTTGGCGGTCTGCGTCGGCAGCTGGACCGCGTGCTCCGGGAGTTCCGCCGTCTTCAGCGACTCGGCGTCGTCGAGGTGCGCCAGCGTGGTGCGGCGCGGGTTGGCGAGGATGCGGAGCGTCGTCGTGTTCATCTGCCGTACGGCCCTGTCGTCGGGGCGCCGCCCGTACGAGAGGGGGCGCCGGTTGTCGGTTCTGCCATCCCAGTAAAGCGTCAGGCTAAACATTCAATTCCCCCCGGCGGCCCGGAAAAGACGGCGATCTTCATGTGAGTTTGCTCACCAGCACCGGGATAATCGGCTCAATTCAGGCACGAGGTCTGGACCTGCGAAACGGACATGTCACCTCTGAACCGACCATTCCGCTCCTGATCATGGCGACTGGGACACCCCTCCCCCCGCCGGAACTCACCCCGAATCGTCCGCATTGTCCGCGAACCGCCTCCACCGCTTGTTACGCAACCATCACACGGTGTCACACAGGTCACAGCCCGGTACCTGGCCCTTGTTGGAGATCCAGCACTGTGCTGAAATTCCACGCACCGCCGCGGGTTTCAAGCCGGCGCGCAGGGGCGCAACGCAGCGCCGAGTGGCGGCGGGAAGGGGAAGAGCGCCGGTCACTCAACGACCACCATGGGGCGGGACAACGCCCCACCACGCCGACACCGTTTTCTCCGTTCATGACGGAAGAACGCCTGGTCCAGAGGTTGCGACGCTAGTGCAGGGACGTTTCAAGAGGGATGGCAGCGCTGCGGCGGAACAGGAGCCGCGCGGCGGGACCGACCGCGGTTCCTCGCCCCAGCACGCCCAGAACCCCGGATCGGCCGCGGCCGGTGACCAAGGCGACCGCGACCGGCGCCCCGGCGCCGCTCCGTCCGGCGGCGAGCCCGAGCAGGCCGCCGCGCCGGCCAAGCGGGGCCCCGTCAGCACGGGCTCGCGGGTAGCTCTCCGCAACTGGCGCATCAGCACCCGCCTGGTGTCCCTGCTCGCCCTCCCCGTGGTCGCGGCGACCACCCTGGGCGGTCTGCGCATCAACGACTCCCTGAACGACATCCAGCAGCTGGAGCACATGCAGCTGCTGACCGAGATGACGAAGCAGGCGACCTCGCTGGCGCAGGCGCTCCAGGAGGAGCGCGACCAGACGGCCGGTCCGCTGTCGCACGACGTGCCCGCGACCGACTTCAAGATCACCACGCCGCGGCAGAAGACCGACAAGGCACAGCTGGCGTTCCTCCACGGCACGGGTGACATCGGCGACACCACCGGTGACGACACGCTGGAGAGCATCCACACCAGCGTCCAGCAGATCGCCACGCGGCTCAGCTCCATCCGCGACATCCGCAAGCACGCGTACGAGAAGGGCAGCCCGTCCCTCCAGACGGTCGACGCCTACAGCCAGCTGATCACCTCGCTGCTGAGCCTGTCCCAGGACATGGCCCAGGCGACCAGCAGCCCCGAGATGATCAAGCGGACCCGTGCGCTGGCGGCGTTCTCCTCCGCCAAGGAGTACGCCTCGATCCAGCGTGCGATCATCGCCGCCGCGCTGCCCACCAGCGACGACAAGAAGCCCGACCTCGACCGCAACGACCAGCAGTTCGGCCTGGCCGCGCGGAACAAGGAGGCGGCGGCCTTCACGTCGTTCGAGGCGATCTACACCTCCACCGGTGGCGACGCCGCGGAGCTGACCTCGACGCTCGACGGGGGCAACCCGGACATCAAGGCCGCGAACACCTACGCGCAGAAGATGCTGGAGAACCCGCTCGCCATGGGCGGTTCCAAGGCCCGGCGCTCGTACATGAACTGGTCCGACCAGGACACCGTCAAGATCAACGCCATGAAGCGCATCGAGGAGACCCTCCTCAGCGACATGGAGGGCAAGGCGCGCGAGCTGCGCGAGGAGTCCCAGCGCGAGGCGATCATCTCCGGTGCGCTGATCCTGCTCGTGCTCGGTGTCTCGCTGGTCGGCGCCTTCGTCGTCGCCCGGTCCATGATCCGTTCGCTGCGCCGGCTCCAGGACACCGCGACCCGCGTCGCCCAGGACCGTCTGCCCGAGCTGGTCAAGCAGCTCTCCGAGGCCGACCCGCAGGACGTCGACACCTCGGTCGAGTCCGTCGGTGTGCACTCCCGCGACGAGATCGGCAAGGTCGCCGCGGCCTTCGACGACGTGCACCGCGAGGCGGTCCGTCTCGCGGCCGAGCAGGCCCTTCTGCGGGGCAACGTCAACGCGATGTTCACCAACCTCTCGCGCCGCTCGCAGGGCCTCATCCAGCGTCAGCTCTCGCTCATCTCCGAGCTGGAGTCGCGCGAGGCCGACCCGGACCAGCTCTCCTCGCTCTTCAAGCTCGACCACCTCGCGACCCGTATGCGCCGGAACGGCGAGAACCTCCTCGTCCTCGCCGGTGAGGAGCCGGGCCGCCGGTGGACCCGCCCCGTGCCGCTGGTCGACGTGCTCCGCGCCGCCGCGTCCGAGGTGGAGCAGTACGAGCGCATCGAACTGGCCGCGGTGCCCGCCACCGAGGTCGCGGGCCGGGTCGTCAACGACCTCGTGCACCTGCTCGCCGAGCTGCTGGAGAACGCCACGTCGTTCTCCTCGCCGCAGACGAAGGTCCGGGTCACCGGTCACGCGCTGCCCGACGGCCGGGTGCTGGTCGAGATCCACGACACCGGCATCGGGCTCTCCCCGGAGGACCTGGCGGCGATCAACGAGCGGCTGGCCTCGCCGCCCACCGTGGACGTCTCGGTCTCCCGCCGCATGGGCCTGTTCGTGGTCGGCCGGCTCTCCCTCCGCCACGGCATCCGCATCCAGCTGCGCCCCTCGGACTCCGGCGGCACCACCGCGCTGGTCATGCTCCCGGTGGACGTCGCCAACGGCGGCCGGCAGCCGGCTCCGAAGCAGGCGCCCGGTCAGCAGTCCCCCGGCGGCCTGCTCGCCGGCGGCAACGACGCCCAGGCCCAGGGCGGTCGCCCCGCGGCGGGCCCCGGCCCCCAGCGCGGCCAGGTCGGCGCCGGCTCCGGTCCCCGGGCCGCGCTGCCCGCCCGCGACGGCAACCGCCCGCAGAACCCGCAGGGCGGACCCGGCGCGCAGGACTCGGCGTTCCAGAACCCGCAGGGCCGCCCGGCGCAGGACGGCCCCCGTCAGGGCGGCGGCCTCGCCGGTGCGTTCGGCGGCGCCCGGCTCGGCGCCCGCGGTCAGGGCGACGGCGGTGCGGACGCGAACCGGCCCAGCCTCTTCGATCAGCGGCGCCCCGAGCAGAACGGCCCGGCCGCCCCGCAGGCCCCGCAGCCGCAGCAGGCCCGCTTCGACCAGACGGGCCAGGGCGGTCAGGACGGGCGCAACGCCTTCGAGCCGCCGCGCGGTCCGGGGCGGGGCGAGCGCCAGCTGCCGCCGGTCGGCGGTCCGCGCGCCGAGCTGCCCGGTGGCTCCCCGGCCCCGAACCCGGCCCAGGGTGCGCCCGGTGGCGGCATCCCGGCCCCGCAGCGCCCGCAGACGACGAGCTGGGGCACCGACGAGCCGTCCGCGCCCCGGCGCGCTCCGCTCGACGCGCCGCGCGGGCACGACGAGTCGGAGACCACGGGCCGCTTCCCGCAGCCGCAGGCGCCGCTCCTTCCGGCCGACGACCGGCAGGGCCCCGGCTCCACGGCGGAGTTCGCCCGGCCCGACTTCTCGGCGCCCGCGCCGCGGCCCGACCTGCAGCAGGGCAGCGCGCCGCAGCACAACGGCGCGCAGCCCGGTCTGCCGCAGCGCGGCGTACCGCAGCCGAACACCCCCCAGCACAACGGCGCGTACGGCAACGGCCCGCAGAACCCGGACGTGACGAGCACCTCGCAGTTCGCCCGCCCGGACTTCGGCGCCCCGCAGCCGCCCGCGCCCCGGCAGCGCGACGACCAGGACTTCGGCGCGCCGCGTCCGCCCATGGCGGGCCAGGCGCCCGAGGCCCCGTACCGCCCGGTGCTGCCCCAGCAGCCGCAGCAGCCCGAGGCGCTCCCGCCGGCCGGGCCCGGTGACGGCCGCACGCCGCTGTACGACACGCTGGAGACCAACTGGTTCCGCGGTCCGCAGGCGGGTGCGTCGCAGCAGCCTCCGGCCGCCCCGGCGCAGGACTTCCCGCAGCAGCCGGCCCAGGAGCCCGTGGCCCCCGCGCCGCAGCGGACCCTCGGCGACAGCGGCGCGGCGAGCGCCTGGCGGGCGTCGCCGAACGACGAGATCGTCCGGCAGGCGGAGCGGGTGAAGAAGCCCGCGGCGGGCGGTATCACCACGTCCGGTCTGCCGCGCCGGGTCCCGCGCGCCAATCTGGTGCCGGGTACCGCCCAGCAGCAGAACCACCAGTCCGGTCCGCAGGTCTCGCGCGCGCCCGATGACGTGCGCGGGCGTCTGACCAATCTCCGCCGGGGCATCCAGCAGGGGCGCCAGGCGGGCAGCGGTCAGACCGGTAGCTTCCCCCTCGGCCCCACTCACCAGCAGGAGCGTTAGTTGAGCCCGATGAGTCAGGCCGCACAGAATCTGAACTGGCTGATCACCAACTTCGTGGACAACACCCCAGGGGTGTCGCACACGGTGGTGGTCTCGGCGGACGGGCTGCTGCTGGCGATGTCCGAAGGTTTCCCGCGCGACCGCGCCGACCAGCTGGCGGCCGTCGCGTCCGGGCTGACCTCGCTGACCGCCGGCGCCTCCCGGATCTTCGAAGGCGGCGCCGTCAGCCAGACCGTGGTGGAGATGGAGCGGGGCTTCCTGTTCCTGATGTCCATCTCGGACGGCTCCTCGCTGGCCGTGCTGGCCCACCCGGACGCCGACATCGGTCTGGTCGGCTATGAGATGGCCCTGCTGGTGGACCGGGCGGGCACCGTCCTGACTCCGGACCTCCGTGCGGAGCTCCAGGGCAGCCTGCTCCACTAGGCGGCCGTGAACCAGTGACACAGACGATCAACCCGAACACCCACCCTCGACCGTCCGGCCGCTTACAGCCCCCCACCGGCCCCTTCAGACGGCAAGCCGACACCCTGCTGTCACGCCCGGAGGATTCATGACCCCGCCACCCGCCTCACCCGATCCGTACGGCGCGTCGAGTCACGCGTCGTACGAAGGTGAGGGCGACCAGCCGCTGGTCCGCCCGTACGCCATGACCGGTGGACGTACCCGGCCGCGCTATCAACTGGCGATAGAAGCCCTGGTCAGCACCACGGCCGATCCCGCGCATCTGGGGACCCTGCTCCCCGAGCATCAGCGGATCTGCCATCTGTGCCGCGAGGTCAAGTCGGTGGCCGAGGTCTCGGCCCTGCTGTCGATGCCCCTCGGTGTGGCGCGGATTCTCGTCGCAGACCTGGCGGAAGCCGGCATGGTGGCCATTCACCAGCCGGGCAATGGAGAGGCCGGCGGCGCGCCGGATGTGACACTGCTCGAAAGGGTGCTCAGTGGACTTCGCAAGCTCTAACGGCGGCGCGGCGACCCGGGCCACCACCTCGGCGAAGATCGTCGTGGCCGGTGGGTTCGGCGTGGGCAAGACCACGTTCGTCGGTGCCGTCTCGGAGATCAATCCGCTGCGCACCGAAGCCGTGATGACGTCCGCCTCGGCGGGCATCGACGACCTCACGCACACCGGCGGGAAGACCACCACGACGGTGGCGATGGACTTCGGCCGTATCACCCTGGACCAGGACCTGATCCTGTACCTCTTCGGTACGCCGGGCCAGGACCGGTTCTGGTTCATGTGGGACGACCTGGTGCGCGGCGCGATCGGCGCCGTCGTCCTGGTCGACACCCGCCGCCTCGCCGACTGCTTCCCCGCCGTCGACTACTTCGAGAACAGCGGGCTGCCGTTCGTCATCGCCCTCAACGGCTTCGACGGCCACCAGCCCTACACCCCCGACGAGGTCCGCGAGGCCCTCCAGATCGGGCCCGACACCCCGATCATCACCACGGACGCGCGGCACCGCGCGGACGCGAAGAGCGGCCTGATCACGCTGGTGGAGCACGCTCTGATGGCCCGGCTCAAGTAGTCACAAGTCGGAAGTGGCATACGGCAGTTACCGTAGTCACACGGGGGCGGGCTGTGTCCTTTGACACGATCCGCCCCCGCCTTCATAACGTTTCGAAAGAGAATTGCCCCGCGATCAACACCGGATGCGCACGAGCGGTGTCACTACGCTCACATGAGCCTCGCCTTTTGGCGGGGCTCGCTCTTTATGCCCGATTTATCTGAGGCGTGAGCCACTCGGAATCGCCCATTCCGACTGTTTGGAACGCGACCGTCGGCCGTGCTGGAATTCGATTGACTCCCGAGTAAGACCGTCCTGCACGGTCTGAAGTACGGCCCTGAACAAAACCCGGCACAGCGTAGGTGCCGACGCCGAGAGGTTGTTGGTCGAGTGAGGCGTAACAACGAGGGCGCCACGGCGCAGGCGGAGCGGGGCAACTTCACCCCGCCGTCGCGTGCCGCGGCGCCGTCCGCCGACGTGTCCGAAGGGGCGCCGCCGGCCGGTGGCAGCACCAGCCGGCTGTCGCCGCGCAACTGGCGGGTGCCCACCCGGCTGAACGCGATCCTCCTGATCCCGGTCCTGGTCGGCCTGGTCATGGGCGGCTTCCAGGTGAAGGGCTCGGTCAACACCTGGCAGGAGGCCCAGGACGCGGAGAAGACCGCGCTGATCGTGCGGGCCGCCGCGGAGTACGGACAGGCCCTGCTCAACGAGCGCGACCTCACCGCCCAGCCGCTGCTGTCGAACAAGCGTGAGGACGACGTCGTCACGCAGACCCGGGCCACCACCGACGCGGCCGCCGCCAAGTTCGCCGACGCCGTCGAGGACATGCCGGCCAAGGAGGGCCTCCAGCGCCGCCTCAAGCTGTTCAAGCTGGAGGAGCCCAAGCTCCCGCAGCTGCGCAAGGCGGCGTACACCGCGGCCATGGACCCGGTGAAGACCGAGGAGGGCTACGTCCAGGTGCAGCACTCCCTGATGGAGTTCTGCAACGAACTGGGCCTCGGCACCGGCAACATCACCAGCTACGGCCGGACCGTCTACGCGATCGAGCTGGCCAAGGCTGCAGAATCGCTTCAGCGCTCCATCGGCATGCACCTCCTCGTCCGTCCCAGCGAGGAGGAGGGCAAGTTCAACGACCAGGTCAAGGCGTTCGGTTCGTACAACTACCTGGAGCAGATCGCCCTCGGCGAGTTCACCTCCGGCGGTACGGAGGCCGACGCGGCCCGGCTGCGCAAGGTGATGGGCGCCAAGGCGGCCGAGGGCGCGGCCCAGCTGAAGGACGCCAAGGAGAAGGCGGACGCGGCCGGTGTGCCGTTCGTGGCGCCGCCCTCCATCGACGGCTCGGTCTACGACGGCATGGCCAAGGAGATCGGCCTCGGCAAGGACCCGGACCGGCTGAAGGCGAAGGGGATCACCCCCGAGACCTGGATGGCCGCCGCCACCGCCAAGTTCGACGGCTACACCACGGTCGAGGACGAGCTGGTCGACAAGGCCGTGACCGAGGCGGCGGAGATCTCCTCCGACGCCCGGACCGACGCCATCGTCAACGCGTCGATCGTCATCGTCGCCCTGCTGGCCGCGTTCCTCCTGGCCGGGCTCATGGCCCGCCAGATGAGCCGCTCGATGCGCCGGCTGCGTACCGCGGCCTTCTCCATCGCCGAGCAGCGGCTGCCCTCGCTGGTCGACCAGCTGTCGCGGACCGACCCGGGCCGGGTCGACACCCGCGTGCAGCCGATCCCGATCAACTCGCGGGACGAGATCGGCGAGGTCGCCCGCGCCTTCGACCAGGTGCACCAGGAGGCGGTCCGGCTCGCGGCCGAGCAGGCCATGCTCCGGGGCAACGTCAACGCGATCTTCACCAACCTCTCGCGCCGCAACCAGTCGCTCATCGAGGGCCAGCTGACCCTGATCACCGACCTGGAGAACAACGAGGCCGACCCGGACCAGCTGGAGAGCCTGTTCCGGCTCGACCACCTGGCGACCCGCATGCGGCGCAACGGCGAGAACCTGCTCGTCCTCGCGGGCGAGGAGCCCGGCCGCCGCTGGAACCAGCCGGTGCCGCTGGTGGACGTGTTGCGCGCCGCCTCCTCCGAGGTGGAGTCGTACGAGCGCATCGAGCTCTCCGGCGTCCCGGAGACCGAGATCCACGGCCAGTCCGTGACCGACCTCGTGCACCTGCTGGCCGAGCTCCTGGAGAACGCCACGACGTTCTCCTCGCCGCAGACCAAGGTGCGGGTCACCGCGACCCGGCTGCCCGACGGCCGTGTGATGATCGAGATCCACGACAAGGGCATCGGCCTCACCGCCGAGGACTTCGCCGACATCAACCACAAGCTGGCCAACCCGCCGACGGTGGACGCCGCGGTCTCGCAGCGCATGGGCCTGTTCGTGGTCGGCCGGCTCGCCGACCGGCACGGCATCCGGGTCCAGCTGCGCCCCTCGGGCGAGCAGGCCGGCACGACCTCGCTGGTCATGCTGCCGGACGCGATCACCCACGGTGGCGGCGGCGACGCGCCGGAGCAGGACGACTTCACCGTCTCCTCGATCATCCCGCAGCAGCAGGCGTTCGACGCCCTGCCGCCGCAGCAGCAGCTGCGTACGGCGGCCGAACTCGGCTTCGACGACTCGCGTTACGACGAGGGCTCCGCGGACTCCGCCCAGCTCGACCCGGTGGGCCGCTCGCTGATGCGCGAGGAGCGCCGGGCGGCACTGGAGGCGCAGGCCGCCGCCGGTGAGCGGCAGGCGTTCCCGGAGCAGCCGGAGCAGGCGCGGCCCGAGCAGGTGTACGCCGAGGGCGCGTACGGCCAGGACGCGTACGCCGGCAGCGGTGAGGCGGCCTACACCGGGAACGGTCAGGACGCCTACGCCGCGCAGCCGTACGAGGGCGGCTACGACCCGTACGCCGGTGCCCCCGGCTACGACGCCCAGCCCGCCTACGACGCCCCCCAGGGCGGCTATCCGGAGGCGGCCTACGCGGCCCCCGAGGCGCCCGTGCAGGGGTATGACGAGCAGTACGTCGCCCAGCCCCAGCAGGAAGAGTGGGCAGATCAGGGCACGTACCAGGGCGGGTTCGAGCCGACCGGCCAGGCGGAAGCGGAATCTGCGGTGAGCGCTCCCGCCGAGCCGCAGGAGCGCGTAGGCTTCGAGCGTTCGGGCCCCGTCCCGAACACCGGCCACGAGCTGACCGAAGCCGGTCTTCCGCGCCGGGGCGGCCAGCAGCACTGGCAGCCCACGGGCCGCGCGAACGGCCGGTCCGGTGGAGCGCAGGAGCGTCCGCAGCAGCACGAACTGCCGCAGCGGCCTGCCCCGGCGCAGCAGGCCGCCGAGGGGAACGCCGGACACGACGGCCCCGACGACTGGCGCTCGGCCAACGACGAGCGCTGGGAGCGGGCCGAGAAGCTCCGGGAGCCGAAGGCGGGCGGGATAACCCCGTCCGGTCTTCCCCGGCGCGTGCCCAAGGCCAACCTGGTCGAGGGCACCGCCGAACAGACCCAGCAGGGCGGCCCCCAGGTCTCCCGCGCTCCGGAAGACGTGCGTGGCAGGCTGAGCAACCTGCGGCGCGGTGTCCTTCGGGGACGCAACGCGGGTACGGACACAAGTACTACCTACAACCAGGAGCGTTAGTGTGAGCCCGATGAGCCAGGCGGCGCAGAATCTGAACTGGTTGATCACCAACTTCGTGGACAACACCCCCGGGGTGTCGCACACGGTGGTGGTCTCCGCCGACGGACTCCTGCTGGCGATGTCCGAGGGATTCCCGCGCGACCGCGCGGACCAGCTGGCGGCGGTCGCCTCCGGTCTGACCTCGCTGACCGCCGGCGCCTCGCGGATCTTCGAGGGCGGCGCGGTGAATCAGACGGTTGTGGAGATGGAGCGAGGATTCCTCTTCATCATGTCCGTTTCCGACGGGTCCTCCTTGGCCGTTCTCGCACACCCGGACGCCGACATCGGCCTGATCGGGTACGAAATGGCCCTTCTGGTCGACCGCGCGGGCAGCGTCCTGACGCCGGACCTCCGTGCCGAACTCCAGGGAAGTCTTCTTAACTAGTCTTATCCAGTAACCAGACAGTGCGTTCCGCGTCACCGCGCCAGTAGGGTGCGGTGGCGCGGTCCACTGGAATCGGGACCGGCAGGCGGAGGAGGAATCGTGGGTACACCCCCAGGCGGGCACCAGTACGACGGTGACCGGCACGTGCCGGGTGAGCACGGGGACGAACGTTTCAACTTCCCCTCCGCACCTGGCAGACAGGGCGCTCAGCAACCTCAGCAGCCCTACCAGCCGTACGGGCAGGCGCAGTACGGCCACCCGGGACCCGGCTGGCCGCAGCAGGAGCCCCAGCAGCCTGCGCAGCAGCATCCGCGCAGGCCGCACCGCTTCGACGCGCCGCAGCAGCAGCCCCGGATCCAGCCGGTGCAGCCGCGGCGGGCTCCCGAGCCGGCGGCTCCGGCCGCGCACAATCCGCTGGTCCGTCCGTACGCCATGACAGGTGGACGGACCCGACCGCGCTACCAACTCGCCATTGAGGCGTTGGTCAGTACCACGGCCGATCCGTCCCGGCTGCAAGGGCAGTTGCCCGAGCACCAGCGGATCTGCCGGCTGTGCTTCGAGATCAAGTCGGTGGCCGAGATCTCGGCCCTCCTCTCGATCCCCCTCGGCGTGGCCCGGATCCTCGTGGCCGACCTGGCCGAGGCGGGACTCGTCGCAATCCATCAGCCCGGCGGCGACGAGTCCGCCGGCGGCCAGCCAGATGTGACACTGCTCGAAAGGGTGCTCAGTGGACTTCGCAAGCTCTAGCGGCGGAGCGGCCCGCTCCACTACCTCGGCGAAGATCGTGGTGGCAGGGGGCTTCGGCGTGGGTAAGACCACGTTTGTCGGTGCCGTCTCGGAGATCAATCCGCTGCGCACCGAAGCCGTGATGACGTCCGCCTCGGCGGGCATCGACGACCTGACGCACACGGGGGACAAGACCACCACGACGGTGGCGATGGACTTCGGCCGTATCACCCTGGACCAGGACCTGATCCTGTACCTCTTCGGTACGCCGGGCCAGGACCGGTTCTGGTTCATGTGGGACGACCTGGTGCGCGGCGCGATCGGCGCCGTCGTCCTGGTCGACACCCGCCGCCTCGCCGACTGCTTCCCCGCCGTCGACTACTTCGAGAACAGCGGGCTGCCGTTCGTCATCGCCCTCAACGGCTTCGACGGCCACCAGCCCTACACCCCCGACGAGGTCCGCGAGGCCCTTCAGATCGGACCGGACACGCCGATCCTGACGACGGACGCGCGGCACCGGGCGGATGCGAAGAGTGCGCTGATCACGTTGGTGGAGCATGCGCTGATGGCGCGCCTGCGGTAGGTGTTTCCCGTACGCACGAGGCCCCGCACTCCTGGAGTGCGGGGCCTCGTGCGTGTCGCCGCTCGGGCTGGCGGCCTTGTGTGTCCTCAACCGCCGGACGGGCTTGACTCCGCCCGCGCGGCCCCGGTTTGCGCGCGCGGGCGCGAAAAGGCCCGCACAGGCTCGAAAGCGGCCTGTGCGGGCCTCTTGCGTGTCAGCCCTGCCAGCTGTGCGGGGCGCGGAAGCCCGGGGTGCGTTCCAGGCGGCGCCAGCCGGCCGTGTCGCGGACTCGGGTGGGGGCCGTGGTGGGCCGGGCCGCGGCGCGGGCCAGGAGGACCGCGGTGATCGCGGCCAGTTCCTCGGGGTCCGCGAGGCCCTTCTCGACGCGCAGCACGGATTCGGCGGTGGCAGTGGTCATGAGTGGTGTCTCCGTCTTCTACTGCGGGGGGTTGCCGTGCTTGCGGGCCGGCAGGTCGGCGTGCTTGGTGCGGAGCATCGCGAGCGAGGCGATCAGGACCTCGCGCGTCTCGGCCGGGTCGATGACGTCGTCGACCAGGCCGCGCTCGGCGGCGTAGTAGGGGTGCATCAGTTCGGTCTTGTACTCCTTGACCATGCGGGTCCGCATGGCCTCGGGGTCCTCGGCCTCCGCGATCTGCCGCCGGAAGATGACGTTGGCGGCACCTTCCGCGCCCATGACGGCGATCTCGTTGGTGGGCCAGGCGTAGGTGAGGTCCGCACCGATGGACTGGCTGTCCATGACGATGTAGGCGCCGCCGTACGCCTTGCGCAGGATCAGGGAGATCCGCGGCACCGTCGCGTTGCAGTACGCGTACAGCAGCTTCGCGCCGTGCCGGATGATCCCACCGTGCTCCTGATCGACGCCGGGCAGGAAGCCGGGTACGTCCAGAAGAGTGATGATGGGGATGTTGAAGGCGTCACACATCTGGACGAAGCGCGCGGCCTTCTCGGAGGCCTCGATGTCCAGGACGCCGGCCAGGGCCTGGGGCTGGTTGGCGACGATGCCGACGACCTGGCCGTCCATCCGGGCCAGGGCGCAGATGATGTTGCGGGCCCAGCGCTCGTGGATCTCCAGGTAGTCGCCGTCGTCGACGAGCTCCTCGATGACCTTGTGCATGTCGTACGGGCGGTTGCCGTCGGCCGGGACCAGGTCCAGGAGGGCGTCGCCGCGCCGGTCCGCCGGGTCGTCGCTCGCCGCCGTGGGCGGGTTCTCCCGGTTGTTGGAGGGCAGCATCCCGATGAGGTAGCGGACCTCGGCGATGCAGGTCTCCTCGTCGTCGTACGCGAAGTGCGCGACGCCCGAGGTCTCCGCGTGGACGTCCGCGCCGCCCAGGCCGTTCTGCGTGATCTCCTCGCCGGTGACCGCCTTGACGACGTCCGGACCGGTGATGAACATCTGCGAGGTCTCGCGGACCATGAACACGAAGTCGGTGAGGGCGGGGCTGTAGGCCGCACCGCCCGCGCACGGGCCGAGCATCACACTGATCTGCGGGATGACCCCGGAGGCGCGGGTGTTGCGCTGGAAGATGCCGCCGTAGCCGGCGAGCGCCGAGACGCCCTCCTGGATACGGGCGCCCGCGCCGTCGTTGAGGGAGACCAGCGGCGCACCGGCCGAGATGGCCATGTCCATGATCTTGTGGATCTTCGTGGCGTGGGCCTCGCCCAGCGCCCCGCCGAAGATCCGGAAGTCGTGCGCGTACACGAAGACCGTGCGGCCCTCGACCGTGCCCCAGCCGGTGATCACACCGTCCGTGTACGGCCTCTTCGCCTCCAGGCCGAAACCCGTCGCCCGGTGGCGGCGCAGCTGCTCCACCTCGTGGAAGGAACCCGGGTCGAGGAGGAGCTCGATGCGCTCGTGGGCGGTCAGCTTGCCCTTGGCGTGCTGTGCCTCGGTCGCCCGGTCACTGGGTCCGCGCCGGGCCTGCTCGCGCAGTGCCAGCAGCTCGGCCACGCGGCCGCGGGTGTCGCTCGGGTCGCCCTGGGTTTCGTCCACAACGGTCATGTACTGACCCTACGAACCCCGCCAAGAAAATCGTGCCGTCGACTCCGTACAGTCTCCTGCCCGGTTTCCTGGCGGAGCCGGACAGAAGCCCGGGACTATGCAGGCGAAGTACCAGTCGGCACCGGGTTCCGCTTGTGGGGGTTCCACAAAGGGTCACTGTGGCCTGCCACACACGCCCGTGAGCCGGGGGAGGGAGCGGGGCTGTTCCTTCTGCACCTTCTGGATGTCCTCCAGGCGCGGGCGCACCGGCTCGTCGGGGTGCGCCACGGTCAGCAGCACCGCCTCGTAGAACGCGTCCCGCACCGCCGCCGGCATCACGTCCGACGCGTCCAGGCACAGCGGCACCCGCTGGTCCGTGAGGCGCCGGCCGACCTCCTTCTCGACCGTGCCCTCGCGGGCCGGGACCGCCGAGTTGGCCGAGAACACGCCGCCCTTGCGGCCCCACTCCTCCTGGGCCTGCTCGGAGGTGAGCCGCTTGACCAGCGCGCGGGCCCGGTCGCCCTTGCCGAACAGGGCGGCGAAGTCGGCGGAGACCTCGTGCGCCTTCACGGTATAGGAGCCGCCGGGCAGCAGCCGTGCCGAGTCCATGAAGGCGGCCCCGGCGCTGCGGTTCCCGTAGAAGGAGCGGGCGAAGGAGCCCTGGTGTTCGAGGGCGCACCCGCTGTCCCCGAAGAGCAGTCCGGGCGCGCCGTCCTCCCCCCGGTGGTCGCCTTCGAGGATGGCCGCGCGCGCCTCGCTCTCCCCCTGGGCCAGCAGCCCGGCCCAGGTGCGCCAGGCGGTGACGACCTGCCGGGCGGTCCACTCCAGGTCGCCGGTCGCCCAGCGCGCGTAGAGCACCGGACCTGCCTGCTGGAGGAGCAGGTCCTCGATCCAGTCGCTGCCGGGCCAGCCGGACGCACCGTCGTCGCCCATGGCCAGGCACCAGGCGGCGAGCCGGGCGGGCCGGGGCGGCGGAGCCTCGCCCTCGCGGAACCACACGATGGACTTGAGGTCCACCTTGAGCGGCACCCACAGGTGCTGCCCTATGCCCTTGGCCCCGGGCAGCCAGGGCGTGCCGTACTCCTTCTCGTCGTAGAGGCCGGCCAGCGACTGGAGGCGGCCCTCCTTCGCGTACTCGACGAGTTCGCCGACGCCGGGGAGGATCGCGATGTCCGGCGGGTTGCCGGCCTGGACCTCGGCGAGCAGCACCTCGCGGGTGGCCGCCGTGCCCTGGTAGGTGTACGGGATGCCGAAGCCGTCCAGGACGTCCTTGAACTGCCGTTCCTGCTCGCCGGTCCAGGGTCCGAGGATCGTCACCCTCGGTTCGGCGTCGCTGCCGCCGGGGGCCGCGAGGCCGCAGCCGGCCGCGGTCAGCAGCAGGGCGAGGACGAGCAGGAGCGCCCGGGACCGCCGGCTCATCCGGCCCTCCAGTAGTAGTCGGCGTTGAGCCTGCGGCCGAGACCGGCGACCGGCAGCAGGAGGACCAGCGTGCCCGCGCCGAGCGCCCCGTAGTACGTCCAGCTCTGCCAGCTCTCGACGGCCAGCCGGTCGCGCAGGTCGAACGAGGTGCGGGTGACGAACGACTGGGCGTCGGCGAGGTGGTCGTGGTGGTGGTCGCGGGCCCGTTCCTCGATCGCGGACAGCCCGTGGCGGGCGGTGTCCAGCCGTTCCTGGGTGGCGACGGTCGCCCGCAGCGGCACGACGGCCAGGGCGACGGTCAGCAGCAGCGCCGCGAGCAGCCACGGGTCCAGGCTGCGTCCGCAGCGGCTCCGCAGCAGCCACAGCGAGCTGACCAGGGTCAGGGCGAGGACGAGGAGGCCCAGTTCGGCGACCGCCCAGCCGGTGAGCTGGAGGGGCCCCAAGGTGCTGATCCGGTCCATGCGCTGCATCTGGTGGTGCTGGAGCACGTCCAGCCGGGGCACGGCCCCGGTGCCCGGCCGGTCGAGCTGCCGTACGGCCTCGGCCAGTTTCTGCCGCTGCATCAGCTCGTCGTCCACGTACGTGGTGGTGCCCGGGGTGATGGAGCCGCTGTACGAGGTCAGCACGCCGGTGACGGTCTCCAGGACGCCCCGGCCGCGCGCCCCGTCGATCTGCACGTCGGAGAGCCGGGACAGGCCCTGGCTGGCGGCGGCGAGCTGCGCCTCGTAGCGGGCACCGGCCCCGACGACCCGGTCGATCCCGGTGTTCACGGAGGTGACGGCCTCGTGGTGGGCGCGGAGCAGGGCGAGCTGGGTGGAGGCCACGCCCTGGACGGCGGGCGCGGCGCGGGTGCGCATCTCACCGGCGTCGCTCTGCACCTCGCGGTACGAGACGAGCAGCGCGGTCATGGAGACGAGAGCGGCCAGGAGGGCGACGGCCAGGTGCAGTTCGAGCAGGCGCCGGGTGCGCGATCCGGTGCGCCGGCGCGTCCGGGAGGGGCGCGTCCACCGGGTGGGCCGGGGCATCATACGGGCCTCCCGCAGGCGATGCAGTACCGGGCGTGCGGCCCGGCGAGGTGGCGGCAGCCGGGGCATTTGACGGGGGTGCCGGCGGCGTGGGCGGGCAGGTCGAGCAGGTGGCCGGAGGCGACGTGGAGCCGCCCCTCGCGCACGGTCCCCCGGTCGACGGTGGGCCCTACCCGGACCAGGCCCCGCGCCCCGTCCACGATGTCGGCCACCTTGCGGATGTCGGCGAGGACCCAGGCGGCGCCGATCTCGTGGGCCAGCCGGGCCGCGATGCCGAACTGATGCTCGGCCTCGTCGCGGCTCATCGGGTCGAGGGCGGCGTAGCCCCGGTTGAGGGCGGCGCGCATCCGGGTGGCGGCGTTGACCGCGTCGAGGGTGCCGCCCCCGCCGCCGGTGCCGCCCGCGCCCACGGCGACGCCCGGGGGCAGCCAGCGGACCAGGAGCGGGGCGGTGGCGTCGCCGACGGACACGGTGGCGAGCTGGAGCAGCACGCCGAGCGGGTCGGTGCTCGCGTCGACGCCCAGGGTGAGGAGGTAGTCGCGGGTGCCCGGCTCCCACTGGTGGGTGGCGAACTCGTACCGGTGCCGGTCGTCCGCTCCGGTGCCCGCGGTGAGCAGGAGCGGCCGGGGCGCGGTCTCGGTCAGCGTCACCCCGGTCACCGCGGGGCGGCCGGTGACGGTGACGGGCAGCTCGGGGCTCCGGACCCGGCGCAGCCGCCGCAGCGCCCCGGTGAGGGCCGGGGCGAACCGGTCGGGCGCGGTGTCCGCCGTGCCGTGCAGCCCCTCGGTGAGGGCGAGCAGCGGCGCGGGGTCCCAGTCCGCGCCGAGCGCGAGCACGTCGGCGCTGAAGGCCCCCTCGCACGCGGCGATCTCCGCGCCGAGGGCCGCCTCGCCGGCCGGGTCGTGGCCGCCGCCGTCGGTGACGAGGATCAGGTGCCGTACGGGCAGGGGCCGTTGTCCGAAGAGCGCCCGGGCGGCGGTGAGCCAGGCCCCGTACCCCGGCGGCGGACGGTCGTCGGGGGTCGGCGCGACGCTCCCCACGCTGAACGCGGCGCGCCGCTTCTCGTCGGTGTCCGCGAGCGCCCAGGGCCCGCGCAGCGGGTAGCAGCGGGCGGGCCTGTCGTCCCGGGCGCCCCCGAGCACGGTGAACGACAGCCCGTCGGGCAGGGCGCGCAGGGCGGCGGCGAGCGCGGCGGCGGCGTCCCGCCGGCGCGCCGGGGCGACGTCCAGGGCGAGGACGACGGCGAGTTCGGTGGCGGGCCGCTGGTCCCGGGGTCCGGTGCCGGTGGCCTTGACGCGCACATGGGCGTCGATCCGGGTCTCGTGGTGCGGCTGCTGGTCGCGCCGGACGTCGACGGACACGGCGAAGCGGAGCCCGGTCGGCGACGGGTCGGGAGCGGCCATGAACGGATCTCCAGGGAGTACGGCGGTGAGGGCGCGGTGCGCCGGGGCGGTCGGAGCGGCCGGGCGGGTCGCCCCCTCAGAAGCGGGTCTGCGGGCGCACCGCGTGCGAGAGGTCGATCAGCCGTTCGTGGTCCTCCGGCTTCTGGCGCTGACGGGCCAGCCAGCGGTAGCACTGCTCCAGTTCCGCGCGGACCTCCCGTTCACCGGGGACGGGTGGGGGCGGGAGGCCCTTGCGGAGCCATGTCCGGGGCGGCGGAGGGGGGCCGGCCGCGCGGACCGCGTCGAGTTTCCACTCGTACAGTTCCGTGCGCAGCAGCCAGGCCGCCTCGTCCCCGGCGACGACGGGGGCGGCGACCGTCTTCAGCGCCGCGTCGATCTCCGGCTCGCCGGGGAGCGGGTGGTCCCCCGAGGCCAGTCGGGCGGCCCGGATGCGCACGGCGGCGACCCGGGCCACGGTGTGGTCGCGGGACTCGTCGGGGACCAGGTCCAGGACCCGGACGGCGGCGGCCCGGTCGCCGCGGGCGAGTGCGAGCCGGGCGAGGCCGAGGGCGGCGCCGACGTGGGAGGGGTTGCGGGCGTGCACCGCGCGGAACAGTTCGTAGGCGGAGGGGCCCGCCCCGGGGCCCACCTGTTCCGCGCAGTACGCGAGGGCCAGCTTCGCCGCGTATTCGCCGGGCAGGGCGCGGTGGACGGCCGAGAAGTGGGCGTGGGCGGCCTTGAGGAGCGCCCGGCGCTCCCCCGGGCGCACGTCGCAGCCGCGCAGGGCGACCAGCCCGCGGTGCCAGCTCAGGCGCCACTGCCGTACCGGGCCCGGCCCGGGGATCGCGGCCGCCGCCTCGACCTGCTCATGGGCCGCCGTCAGCGCGTCGGCGCCCTCCTGGCCAAGCAGCAGCCGGGCGTTGTGCAGGCAGATCTCGACGGACCGCTCCCCCTCGGCCGGCTGGGCGAGCGGTTGTCCCGGGTCGTAGCTGCTGACCCCGAAGCGGGCGGCCTGAGGGTCGCCGGGGTACGGACGGGGCACCGGCAGCCGGCGGGCGATCTCGGTCGGGGTCGGCGTTCCCGGGTCCAGCGCGGGCGCCGGGGGCGTCTCGCGGCGGCTGTGCGGCGGGCGGCGCAGCCAGTGCGCATAGTCCGGCACCGAGCCCAGGCGGGCGCCGAGCAGCTCGGTGGAGGGCGTGAAGTGCGCGGAGGGCTCGGGCTGGTCGCGCTTGCCGCGCAGGGCCCGGATCTCGCGCAGCACTCCGCGCAACTGGCCGGCCATGTCCTCGGCGGTGCCGAACCGCGCCTCGGGGTCCTCGGCGGTGGCTCGCGCCACGACGAGCCGGAAGGAGCTGATGCCGAGCCCGGGGACGTCGTCGCCGACCGCCCAGCGGGCCAGTTCGTCGAGCGTGACCCCGACGGTGTGCACGTCGTGGGCCACGGTGAGCGGCTTGGTGCCGTCCGTCTCCGGGGCCGCGTAGTACGGGGTGATCACGGGCGGCGGGTCGACGCTGCCCGCCTTGCGGACGCCGCCGAGGTCGATGACCTTGATGCCGTCGAGGTGGTGGATCACGTTGGACGGCTTCATGTCCCCGTACAGGAAGCCCATTCCGTGCAGATGGGACAGGGCCTCCAGGATCTGGCAGCCGTAGGTGATGACGTGTTCGATGTCGAGGACGAAGACGCCCCGCCGGACCGACTCGACCAGAGCCGACAGGGTGCGGTCGCCGACGTCCTCCATGACGATGTAGCCGCCGGAGACGGTGCCGTCGGCGTTGGCGGTGGACACGAAGTCCCGGATCTGGACGATGCGTTCGTGCCGGATGGCGACCAGGCTGCGGCGCTCCTCACCGGCCTGGGCGGCGCCGCGCTCCGCGTAGCGGTTGAGGAGGCCCTTGACGGCGACGAAGTCCTCCAGGTGGGTGTCCTCGGCCAGGTAGACCCAGCCCTGCCCGCCGTGGGCGATGGGGCCCCGGATGACGTACTGGTCCTGGAGCGGCGGGCCGTCCTTGGTGAGCTCGGGGCGGTACGAGTAGGGCGCTCCGCAGACCGGGCAGTACCCCTCGTCCGGGGGCGGCGCGGCGGTGTGCGGCGGGACGAACGCGGTGTCGCAGGACTTGGCCGAGCAGGTCATCACGATGCGCACGGGGTGCTCGGCGGCGGCCAGCCGTTCGGCGGGGCTGCCCGGGTCGAGCAGCGGGAGTCCGAGGAGCCGGGCGGGTCCGTGGTCCTCGGGCGCGGCGGGCAACGCCGGGAGTCCGGGGGCGGTCTCGTCGCGGCCGCAGGTGTCGCAGTAGCCGGTGGGCTGGACGGCGCCGGTGCAGGGGCCGCCGGTGAAGCGGCGGTGCGGGCAGGGGATTCTCATGGGCGGTCCACGGGTCCGGTGCGCTGTCCGGGCAGTCCCGGCGCCCCCGAGAGGTCGGCGCGTAAGTCGCGCAGCAGCTGCTTGAGCCCCAGGAGCCGGGCATGCGGCTCCCCGAGCCCGCGCAGCTCCCCCAGCCGGTGCCGGTGCGCGGCCGGGTCCGTGGCGGGGCGCGGGGGCGCCGAGGCGGAGTCGGTCAGGCCGTCGAGGCGGGACCAGGTGCGCTCCATCCGTTCCGCCGTCCTCAGCAGCTCCTCGGCGCGCTCGTCCAGTGCCGGGACGAGCAGGTCGCGTTCCACCGCGCCGGGCGCCGGGCCCTCCGTGCCGCGCACGACGATCAGCAGCCGGAAGCCGAGCGTGCGCACCCGGGCCAGGACGCGTACGAGCCCTGCCGGGTCCGGCTCCTCGTCCAGGCCGATCACCGCGAGGACCGGGCCGGCGGCGGGGCGCCCGGCGAGGGAGCGTTCGGGTTCGTCCCCGCCTTCGAGGAGCCAGTCGCGGTAGCGGTTGCGCTGGTGGCGCGGGGGGCGCAGCTGGGCGACCAGGGTGTCCACCAGTTCGTCGGGGCGGCCGCGTCCGCCCTGGTGGACGAGGTGGGCGCGGTGCAGCTGGTGGCGCAGGGTGCGGTCGCGGCCGCCGCCCTCCGGGATGACGCTGAAGCGCACCGAGGGCTGGTCGGCGCCCGTGAACCAGCGCCGGAGCCGGCCGGCGAGGGCGTGGTCCCAGCCGTCCGGGCCGCTCAGCTCGGCGACCAGGGGCACGAGTGCGGCGATGCGGTCCACGGGGATCATGTACGAGAAGGCGAGGTCGTTCTCCGTGGGCAGTTCCATCTCCAGGTCGCCGCGCCAGCTGACGACGAGGCCGACGACGCTCTCCGGGCGTTCGCCCTCGCGCCCGGTGTGGACGGCGGCGCCGCTGAAGCCGGGGCGCACCACCTCCGCGTTGGTGCGGGCGTCGAGCTGCACCCAGTCGCCGTGGAGGCCGCTGATCCGGCCGGCGAGCCACATGCCGTCCGCGTCGAAGGGTGCCGCGTAGCCGCCGAGCCACACCTCGGCACCGCGTTCGAGGCGCCGGGACAGGGGCGCGGGTTCGGCCTGGGGGCGGGGGCCGTCCAGGGCGAGGACGGCGATGTCCTCGCGGCCGTCGAGCCAGCCGTCCGGGGCGACCCGGGCGGCGACGGGCGGGATGCCGGGGCTCTCGGCGAACTCGACCCACATCCGGGCGTCGTGGTCCCCGACGACGTGGGCGCAGGTCAGCATCCGGTCCTGGGTGATCAGCACCCCGGCCCCGCACACCTCTCCGTGCGGGCCGTCCCGGCGCAACCGCAGTCGCCAGTCCGCTCTCAACTCCCCCATGGTCCACGAGCGTACGCGCGGACGGGCCCCGCTTCCCAGAGTCCGGGCACAAAGGGAGGGGGCCCGAGGGCTGCGCGGTCAGGCGACCGTCTCCCGTGAGTGCGACCGAGTCCTAGTGGGGCGGGACCGGGGCATCCGTGGCACCGCGTTCAGTTCCTGATCACACGCTGAGCGGGCGTCGGGTCGCGACGCGGGGAAGTGCCGCTCACCAGCGTCGAGTTGTGAAGAGTTCTTCTTTTTGAGAGCGCTCTCAGTCACAAGTCTTGACGCCCGTGCCGCGCGTCGAGAAAGTGGTGCGCACCGCGGACGCCCCCCGCTCCACTTCCCCGCACGGTCCACCCGTCCGCGCCCCCCACGCACCCCGGAGTCGCCTCATGATCTCGCGCCGGAAGTTCCTGACGGGCGGTGCCGCCGCCACCGCCACCGCTGTGACCTACCCCCTCTGGGGCAGCGCGCTGAGCCCGAGCGCGTCGGCCTCCGCCGCCACCTGCGAACTGGCCCTGGTCAACAAGTCGTTGCCCGGCCGCGTCAACGCCTACGTCACCGGCCACGAGCAGGGCACCGACCGCTGGGTCCTGCTGCGCGCCGACGGCAGCGTCTACCACCCCGACTCCCCCTCTGCGCCGCAGACCCCGCTGCCGGTCGACTGCGCGATCCCGTTGAACGGGGCGGGCGGCGCGCCGGTCGTGCTGACGCTTCCTCAGATGTACGGCGCTCGGGTCTACTTCGTCCGGGACGACACCCTGACCTTCTACCTCAATCCGGGCCCGGCGCTGGTCGAGCCGGCGTTCGCCACCGCCACGGACCCGAACTACGGGCGGACCTGGTCGTTCTGCGAGTTCACGTTCAACCCGCAGCAGCTCTACGCCAACATCAGCTACGTCGACCTGGTGACCGCGCTCCCGATCGGCCTGACCCTGGAGGGCGACGCCACGCACACGGTCGCCCCGCTCCCCGACGGCGCCGTGCAGCGGATCGCCGACGGCCTCATCGCCCAGGCGGCCGCCGACGGCCAGCCGTGGGACAAGTTGGTGACCCGTGGCGCGGACGGCAGCGTGCTGCGGGTCATCTCGCCGCAGAACCTGATGGCGCCCTACTTCGACCGGCCCGACCAGATGCCGTTCCGGGACCTGTTCACGGCGCAGATCGACCAGGTCTGGGAGAAGTACCGCTCGACGGACCTGCGCATCGACCTCCAGGGCGGGCGCGGCGTGCGCACGGGCCGGGTCAGCGGCGACACGCTGACGTTCGAGGGCGGGCACACCTTCACCAAGCCGGTGTCGAAGGACGTCTTCACCTGCAACCACGGGCCGTTCACCAACAACCCGGCGGACAACGACGACAAGAAGGCCCTGCTGGCCCGGCTCGCGGCCGGCTTCAACCGCTCGATCATGCTCAGCCACCCGGACCAGCCCAACGGCACCTCGGTCGCCGACTACTACCAGGGCGCGGTGACCAACCACTGGTCCCGGATCGTCCACGCCAACAGCCCCATCGGCTACGCCTTCCCGTACGACGACGTCCGTCCGGACGGCCAGCCGGACGTCTCGGGCGCCGCGAACGACGGCAACCCGAGGCGGTTCACGGTGAGCGTCGGTTCCTGAGCCCACCCCCCACAGAACCGGGAGGACCCCCGTCCGGGCGGGACGGGGGTCCTCCCCATGCGTGCGCGGGACGCTCCCGGGCAGCGGACCGGCCTCAGGCGGGGGCGCCCACCGTGAGCTCCCGTCGGGCGCGGGCCGCGGCGCCGACCGGTACGGCGTCGGAGCCCAGGGCGGACCTCACCAGCCGGACCGGGTGACCGCTCACCGGCGGTTCGGCCGTCAGGGACGCCAGGACGATGGGGCTCAGGAGCGGCCAGGCGCGGCTGACCCCGCCGCCCACGACCACCGTCGTGATGTCGACGACGCCCGCGGTCATCACGATCGCGCGCGCGATGCCGGCACCGGCGGCCTCGTACACCGCGAGGGCGTCCGCGTCACCGTCCTGCGCCGCCCCGGCGACCTCGCGGGCGGTCAGGCTGCGCCCGGTGCGCTCCGCGTAGCGGGCACTGATGGAGCGGCCCGAGGCCAGGGTCTCCAGATGGCCGCGCCCGCCGCACGAGCAGAGCAGGTCCC
Organism: Streptomyces sp. DT224; assembly: GCF_049844595.1. NCBI lineage: Bacteria > Bacillati > Actinomycetota > Actinomycetes > Kitasatosporales > Streptomycetaceae > Streptomyces > Streptomyces sp. DT224. Next base: position 642,610 of record NZ_JBNCLI010000001.1, on the reverse strand, counting down.
CGAAGCCCGGGATGTGCCCGATCTCTCCGGCCGCGCCGTGCGGCCCGGTGAAGAGCGCGCCGTCGCTCCACAACGCCCCGCCGACGCCGGTGCCGAGGGTGATGCCGAGGACGTTCGGTTCGTCCCGGACCGCGCCGCCCGACGTCTCCCCGTACAGGAAGGCGTTGACGTCGTTGTCCAGGAAGGCGGGAACGCCCAGCGCCTCCTGGAGGGCGTCGGTCACCCCGAATCCGGCCCAGCCGGTGAAGGAGTCGCTGGCCACCAGGATGCGACCGGTGGCGGAGTCCACGACGCCGGCGGCGCCGACTCCGCAGCCGGTGAGCCGGCCGGGGGTGCGCCCCAGCAACGGCGCCAGGGCGTCCAGGGCCGCGCGGATCATGGCCGCGCCTCCCCTGTCCGCGGGGGTGGCCGTCTCGGCGCGGTCCAGGACGGTCAGGTCGTCGTCGCACAGGACCACCTGTGTGGTGGTGCCGCCGATGTCCACTCCGGCGAAGAGCCTGCGGTCGTACGCGTTCATGCCTGGACCTCCGTCCGGCCGGCCGTGAGGGCGGCAAGGCGCTCGGCCCTGCGACCGCGCTGGATCACCGGGTCCGGCACCGGTACGGCGGCCAGCAGGCCGCGGGTGTAGTCGGTCTCCGGGCGCAGGAGGGTCTGCCCGGTGGGGCCCTGCTCCTGGATGCGGCCGCCCCGCAGCACGACGACCCGCTGGGCGAAGTGCTGCACGACCGCCAGGTCGTGGGAGACGAACAGGCAGGCGAAGCCCAGCTCGTCCTGGAGCTCGGAGATCACTTCGAGCACCGCCTGCTGGACGCTCACGTCCAGGGCGCTGGTGGGTTCGTCGGCGACCAGCAGCCGGGGCTCCAGCACCAGCGCGCGGGCGAGGCTCACCCGCTGTCGCTGGCCGCCGGACAGCTCCCGGGGCGCGCGGTCGGCGACCTCGCGCGGCAGCCGAACGCGGTCCAGGACGGCGGCCACCTTGCTCCTGCGGTCCTTGGCGGACAGCTTCCCGCGGTGGACCCTGAGCGGTTCGGCGACGCACTCCCCGACCGTCATCCGGGCGTCCAGCGACGCGACCGGGTCCTGGAGGACCACGCCGATGCCGGCGCGCAGGGCCCGGCGGGCCCGGGGCCGGGTGCGCGCCAGGTCGTTGCCGAACAGCGAGACCGTGCCGGAGGTCGGCGCGATCAGGCCCAGCGCGACCCGGGAGGCGGTGGACTTGCCGGAACCCGACTCGCCGACCAGGCCCAGCGTCTGGCCGGGGTGCACGGCGAGGGAGACGCCGTCGAGAGCCCGCACCGCGTTCTTGCCGCGGCCGAAGACCACGGAGACGTCACGGAGTTCGGCGACCGGCTCGGTGTCCGGGGCCTCGGTGGCGGCGGTGGCCGGGGCGGCCCCGTCCGCCTCGGCCACCGACAACCGGGGCACGGCGGCCAGCAGGCGGCGGGTGTAGTCGTGGGACGGGCGCAGGAGCACGTCCTCGACCGGGCCGGTCTCCACGATCTCCCCGTGGTACATCACGGCGACCCGGTCGGCGAAGTCGGCGACGACCCCCATGTTGTGGGTGACCAGGAGGACGCCGGTGCCCGTCTCGGCGGCGAGGCGGCGCAGCAGGTCGAGGATCTCGGCCTGCACCGTGACGTCCAGCGCGGTGGTGGGTTCGTCGGCGATCAGCAGAGCGGGGTTGTTGGCGATGGCCATCGCGATGACCACGCGCTGGCGCTGCCCGCCGGAGAGCTGGAAGGGGTAGGCCGTGGCCCGCTTCTCCGGCTCGGGGATGCCGACCTTGCGCAGGAGTGCGACGGCCTCGGCGGCGGCCTCCTTGGCGGAGACCTCGCGGTGGTTGCGGATCACCTCGGCGATCTGCCTGCCGACCCGGGTGAGCGGGTCGAGCGCGGTGGCCGGCTCCTGGAAGACCATGGAGACGGTCCGGCCGCGCAGGGCGGCGAGTTCGTTCTCCCGGGCGCCGACGACCTGGGTGCCCGCGATGACCGCGCTGCCGGTGGCGCGGGCGTTGCCGGACAGCAGGCCCATCGCGGCCAGCGCGATGGTCGACTTGCCGGAGCCCGACTCGCCGACGAGGGCCAGCGTCTCGCCGGGGGCGACGCGCAGGGACACGCCCCGGACGGCCGGCACCTCACCGGTCTCGGTGGTGAAGACGACACCGAGGTCGTCCAGTTCGAGGATCGGCCCGGCCTGGGGTGCGGCGGGGCTCTGGGTGGCGGTCATCCGCGTCCCCTCACGTCGAATGCGTCGCGGAGCCCGTCCCCGATCGCGTTGAACGCCCACACCACCAGGATGATGGCCAGGCCGGGCGGAATGATGAGCCACCAGTAGCCGGAGTAGGCCGCTGTGAGGCCGGCCGAGAGCATGCCGCCCCAGTCGGTGGACGGCGGCTGGACGCCCAGGCCCAGGTAGGAGACGTAGGCGACGAGCAGGATGGCGTCGGCGATCTGGAAGGTGGCCGCGACGATGATGGTCGAGACCGAGTTCGGCAGGATGTGCCGGATGATCGCCCGGCTGTGCGTGCCGCCGATCGCGCGGAGCGTCAGCACGTAGTCGCGGTTCTTCAGGCTCAGGGTCTCGGCCCTGATGAGGCGGGACGGCACCAGCCAGGACACGAAGCCCAGGATGACGATCAGCCCGGTCAGGTCGGGGGTGGTGATGGCCGAGACCACCAGCAGGATGAAGAGCGCCGGGATGGCGATCCCGGCGTCCACGATCCGCATCATGACCGCGTCCACCCAGCCGCCCGCGTAGCCGGCGACGGCGCCCCACAGGGTGCCGATGACGGTGGCCAGGACGCCCGCGGCGAGACCGACGATCAGCGACACCTTGCCGCCGTACATGAGCCGGCCCAGTACGTCGTGGCCGACCGCGTCGGTGCCCAGCCAGTGGGAGCCGCTGGGGGCGAGGTTGACCTGCTGGAGCATCGTGTGGGTCTGGTCGGTGGAGTACACCAGCGGACCTGCGAAGCAGAACAGGACGAAGAAGGCCACGACGCCGAGGCCGACGACGGCGAGCCGGTTGCGGCAGAAGCGCCGGACGGCGAGGCGGGAGCCGGACGCCGTGACGGCGGCGGCCGTGCCGGGCACCCGGCCCGGCTGGATGACGGCACTCATGCCCGGCCTGCCTTCACTCGGGGGTCGATGATGCGCTGGACGATGTCGGCGAGGAGCGTGCCGGTCACCGTGGCGACCGCGATGACGAGCACGCAGCCGAGCAGCACGGGGTAGTCGGAGGACTGCGCGGCGGTCCAGAAGAGCAACCCCATGCCCGGATAGTTGAAGAGCTGCTCGACCACCAGCGCACCGCCGAAGAGCACCGGCACGTAGTACCCGAGCATGGCGACCACGGGCGTCAGCGAGTTGCGGAACACATGCCGCCACAGGATGGCGCGCGAGCGGGTACCGCCGGCCCGCGCCGTCCTGACGTAGTCCTCGGACAGGTTCTCCAGGGTGGCTGCCCGCATGTAGCGGCTGAACACCGCGATCATGGAGGCGGCGCCCGCGACCACCGGCAGCACCAGCGCCTGCGGTTCGGAGATCACCTGGGCGAGCGTGTCGCCCTGCGGTGCCTGGGAGGGGAACCAGGGCAGCGTCTGGCTGAACACCAGCACCAGCACCAGCCCGAGGAAGTACACGGGCGTGGAGTAGGCGATGAAGCTCAGCGTGGTGATGACGTAGTCCGCCGGCTTGTTGCGGCGCATGGCCTGCCACATGCCCATGGGGATCGCCAGCAGCAGGCCGACGATCGCCGACAGGACGGTGAGCAGCAGGGTCTTCGGCAGCCGTTCGGTGATGAGCTGGGACACCGGCTCGTTGAGCGTGTACGAGGTCCCGAGGTCACCGTGCACCAGCTGGTTCAGGTAGTAGAAGTACTGCACGGGCAGCGGCTTGTCGAGGCCCTGTTCGTGGTTGAAGGACGCGATCTGCTGCGCGGTGGCCTGCGGGCCGAGGATCCCGCGTGCGGGACCCCCGGGCAGGGCGTGCAGCAGACCGAAGACCACGATCGTCACGATGACGATCACCGCGACGGCCTGGAGTATCCGCCTGATGAGGTACGAGGAAGTGCTCATGTGATTTCCGGTCGCTTCGGCTCAGTGATGCGCGTGGTCGGCGACCGGGCTCACTTGGTCCACTTCCACATGGCGGGGTGGAAGTTGGCGAGCGAGTCCTGGGCGAATCCGCCGAGGCCCGTCTTGACGACGGAGACCTGGTAGTCGGGCTCCGGCAGCCAGATGACCGGGAGGTCCTTGGTCAGGGCGGCACTGTACTTCTGCATGGCGGCGTCGGAGGAGTCGGTGGTGGTCTCGCCGATCACCTTGTCCACGTCGGGGTTGGAGTAGCTGCCGAAGTTGGAGCCGCCGCCGGTGGCGAAGAGCGAGTCACCGCTCGGGTAGGCCGGGAAGTACCAGCTGCCCGCGCTGCCGAAGAAGGAGAGCTGCCACGTGCAGCCGGGCTGGTCGGCGCTGCACTCACCGGCCTGCGAGAGCACCGAGTTGACCGGGGCGGTCTTGATGCCGAAGCCGATGCCGGACTTGGCGAAGGAGGACTGGAGCGCGCTCATCATGTTGTCGGTCACGGTCGAGCCGGACTGCGACAGCACCTGCATCTGGAACTTGGTGCCCTTGTCCACGCCGGCCCCGCACTGGTCGTCGCCGCTGCCCGGGTCCGTGCAGACCATGGTGCCGCCGCGCTCGGTCCAGCCGTGGTCGGTGAGCAGCTTCTTCGCCTTGGCGGTGGAGAAGGGGTACGGGTTCTTTTTCTGCTCGGCGGAGATGAAGGAGGAGGTCTGGCCCTGCGGGACGGGCCCGTAGGTCGGGACGGCGGTGCCGTTGAAGATGACCTCGGAGAGGGTCTTCTGGTCCACCGACATCTGGATCGCCTGGCGGGCGTAGAGCTGCTTGAAGACGGGCCCCATGGTGGGGTTGTTGAAGTTGTAGGGCATGTACGTGATCGCCCAGCCCGCCCACGGCTTGAGGGTGTAGCCCTTGGCCTTGAAGGACGCCTCCTGGCCGAGGTTCGTGGCGTTGATGTAGCCGTAGTCGACCGTGCCGGCCCGGAGCGCGTTCTCCTCGGCGTCCGCGGTGGTGAACGGGAGCAGGTTCACCGTCTTGATGTTGGCCTTGCCGCCGCCGTCGTACGTGGCGTTGGCGAGCAGCTGCACCTTGCCGGCGGTCGAGAACGACTTGATGGTGTACGGACCGCTGACCGTCTTCCACAGCGGGTCGGTGGCGTAGCCGGAGATCTTCTTGGCGGCCGTGTTGAGGTACGTCCAGACCTTCTTGGCGCCCGCGGGGGTGAGGTCGAGGTCCGACACCTTGCCGGCGTCGCTGGTCTTGTCCCAGACGTGCTGCGGCATCGGGCGGATCATGCTCAGCTCGTTGGCGAGCATCCACTGCGTGTTGTAGGCCTTGTCGAACGTGAGCGTGAAGTGCGTGTCGTCGACGATCTTCAGCGAGGTCCAGTTGTCCGGCGCCTTGCCCGGGCTGTAGCTGGCCCAGTCCTCCTTGTCGGCCTTGACCAGGTTGAACCAGAACTGCACGTCGCGCGAGGTGATCTGCTCGCCGTCGCTCCAGTGGCGGTCGCCGAGGGTGATCGTGACGCTCTTGCCGTCGTCGGCGAAGTCGGCGGCGGTGGCCAGTGAGTTGCCCTTGTTCCAGCCGACCTTGCCGGTCGAGCCGTCGTACGCGATCAGCGGCTCCCAGAGGGACTGGGATATGGAGGAGTTGTTGGTGTTCAGGTGGGCGGCGGTGCCGACCGGAAGGATCCAGTTCGGCGTGAAGTTCGCCGGCAGCGCGTAGTTGATGCTGTCCGAGGAGCCGGAGCCGGAGGCGCTCGCGCCCCCGCCGGAACAGCCCGACAGCAGAACGGCGGCCGTGGTGGCAGCACCTGCGGCGAGGGCCCAGCGACGGCTGCGCACCGTGCGGGTAAGGATCATGACACTCCTCGGTTCGAAAGGGCCCGCAGCCGCTCGGGGGTCGGCGCTGCGTTCACGACAGCTAACGCCGCCGCTGTCGAAGAAACAAACAAGAATGAATAACAAGTAAGTTACTGCACTTTCGACGAAAGTCGTCTTGCCCCATTTTTTCCGTCCGTTTGGGGTGTTTTAGCAGGTTAAGTGGGACTTCACGGTTCGGCGCACTTCCTTCGCTCCCCTGTTCCCCTGTGCGAAGCGCGGGCGTATCGTCGCCGCCACACACCCGTTGCGGAAGTAACTTTGTACATGACTGGAATAAGTGCGTGGGACCGCAAGGCCACGAAGGGGACCCCGTCCCTCGCCGTGCGCGTCCTGGAACTCATCGCATCGGGCCAGGCGACGTCCCGGGCCGAGCTCGCCGAGCGCCTCGGGGCCGCCGCCTCCACCATCTCGCTGGCCGTGGGGCATCTGGTCGAACGCGGTCTGGTCGCCGAGGAGGGCACCCAGTCCTCCACCGGCGGACGCCCCCGCAAGGCGCTCCGGATCGGCAGCCGGGACGACTTCGCCCTCGCCGCGGACCTCGGCGGCCGGCACGCCAGGATCGGCGTGGTGCTCCCGGGCGGCGGCCTGGCCGATGTCTCGACGGTCCCGTTCCTGATCGCCGACGGGCCCGAGGCCGCCCTGCCCCGGCTGGCCGAGGCCCTGGAGGCCCTGGCCGGACAGCGCGACGCCGGCCGCCTGCGCGGTGTCGGGCTCTCGCTGCCCGGACCGGTGGACATCGCCTCGGGGTCGGTCGTCCGGCCGTCCCGGATGCCCGGCTGGCACCGTTTCCCCGTCGCCGCCTGGCTGGGAGAGCGCTTCGGCGTCCCGGCGGTCGTGGACAACGACGCCAACTGCATGGCGGTCGGCGAGCACACCGTCCGGCTCGACGGGCCCGGTCAGACCATCATGGTGAAGATCGGTTCCGCGATCGGCGCCGGCGTGATCGTCGAGGGGCGCCTCTACCGCGGAGCGACCGGCGCGGCGGGGGACATCACGCACATCCGGATCGACGCGGGAGCCGGCATCCCCTGCTCCTGCGGCAACACGGGCTGCCTGGAGACCGTGGCGTCCGGTGCGGCGCTGGTCCGCATCCTGCGCGAGCGCGGCGCGGACGTGAACAGTCCCGAGGACGTGGCCCGGCTGGCCCTCGACGGTGATCCCCTGGCCACGCGCACGGTGCGCAGGGCGGGCGACTACCTGGGCCAGGTGCTGGCGGCCAACGTCAACTTCTTCAACCCGGGCGCCGTCTATCTCGGCGGCATCCTCTCCACCCTGGAACAGTTCGTCGCCGCCGTGCGCAGCCGGCTCTACGAGAGCTGTCACCCGCTCGTCACCGAACACCTCACGATCGAGCGGACGCGGCTCGGCGCAGACGCCGGACTGGTCGGCGCCGGGCAGTTCGCCCTGCAGCACGCTCTGGCCCACGCCCTGCATGAGGTGGGCGGCACCGGCCGGTTCGACTCGCTCGCCCCCCGCCCCCTCTGACGCCCCACCCCCTACGAGGAGCCATGTCGCCATCCCGCACCGCAGCATCCCGTCCGGTCATCGCCATCGCAGGGCTCGGCATCGAGTCCTCCACCTTCTCCCCCGCCCGCACCCGGGCCGCCGCCTTCCACCCGTCGCGCGGCGCCGAGGTGCTGGACCGCTACCCGTTCCTGGCCCCCGGTGAGGAACTGCGCGAGGCGGCCGACTGGCACGGCGCCCTGGTCGGCAAGTCGCTGCCGGGCGGCACCGTCACCGCCGACGCCTGGCAGGAGCTGACCGACGAGCTGATCGAACGGCTCGCCGCGCTGCCCCGCCCGGACGGCCTCTGGTACGACATCCACGGCGCGATGACCGTGGAGGGCGTCACCGACGCCGAGGCGGTCCTGCTCGCACGCATCCGCGCCACCGTCGGCCCCGACGTGATCGTCTCGACCTCGATGGACCTGCACGGCAACGTCTCCCGCGAGCTCGTCCACGGCAGCGACCTGATCACGTGCTACCGGATGGCCCCGCACGAGGACCACATGGAGACCAAGGAGCGGGCCGCCCGCAACCTGGTGGAGCTGCTGGCCTCCGGCGCCCCCCGGCCGGTCAAGGCGTGGGTGCCCGTACCGGTGCTGCTGGCCGGCGAGCAGACCTCCACCCGGATCGAACCGGCGAAGAGCGTGTACGCGGCGGTGGACGACGTCGAGGCCGTGGACGGCGTGACCGACGCCGCCATCTGGGTGGGCTACGCGTGGGCCGACGAGCCGCGCAACCGCGCCGCGGTGGTGGTCACCGGACCCGGCCGGGAGGCCGTGGCGGCGGGGGCGGAGCGCCTGGCCCAGGGGTTCTGGAAGGCGCGCCACGACTTCGAGTTCGTCGCCCCGACGGGCACGTTCGACGGCATCCTGGACGAGGCCCTGGCGTCCGATCAGCGCCCCTACTTCATCAGCGACACCGGGGACAACCCGACCGCGGGCGGTGCCGGTGACGTGACCTGGGGGCTGACCCGGCTGCTGGCCCGCCCCGAGTTCCAGAAGGACGACGGCCCGACGGTCATCTACGCCTCGGTGCCCGGACCGGACGCCGTCGCGACGGCCGTCGCCGCCGGTGTCGGCGCCACCGTCACGGTCACCGCGGGCGCGGAGGTGGACGACCGGCACGCGGGCCCGGTCACCCTGACCGGCACGGTGCACTCCGTCCGGCACGGCGACCGGGACGCGCGGACCGAGGTCGTGATCCGGGTCGGCAGCGTGTACGCGATCCTCACCGAGCTCCGCAAGCCGTACCACCACGAGCACGACTTCACCGACCTCGGCCTCGACCCGCGGGGCGCCGACATCGTGATCGTGAAGATCGGGTACCTGGAGCCCGAACTCTTCGACATGTCGGTCGGCTGGAAGATGGCGCTCACCCCCGGTGGCGTGGACCAGGACCTGGTGCGCCTGGGCCACCACCGCATCCGCCGCCCGATGTTCCCCTTCGACCGCGACATGGCCGACCCGGACCTGTCGGCCCGCATCATCCCCGCCTCCGACCAGCCGCTCACCGGGGACGACGAGTGAGCCCCCGTCCCGCCCTGGAGATCGCCGTCACCTCACCGGCGGGCGCCCGCGCCGCCCGGGAGAACGGCGCCGACCGGGTCGAACTCTGCACCGCGCTCGAACTGGGCGGCGTGACCCCGTCCGCCGCGCTGGTGGAGGCGGTCGCGGCGGAGGGCCTGCCCGTGCAGGTCCTCGTCAGGTGCCGGCCCGGCGACTTCGTCCACGACGCGGAGGAGCTGGACCTCATGGCCGCCGAGGTGCGGTCGGTGATCGCTTCCGGCGCCGCCGGAGTGGTCGTCGGCGCGCTCCACGCCGACGGCACCCTCGACGTCCCGGCGGTCGCCCGGCTGGCCGATGCGGCCCGGTCCGCCGGGCGTCCGGTGGACGTGACCCTGCACCGCGCCATCGACCAGTCCGCCGACCCGGTGGCCACCGCCGCGCTGCTGCCCTCGCTCGGGCTGACCCGGGTCCTCACCTCGGGCGGCGCGCCGGCCGCGGCCGAGGGGCTGGCGACGATCGCGGCGATGGCCGCCGCCGCTCCGGGCGTCGACGTGATGGCGGGCGGTGGCGTGCGCCTCGGCGACATCCCGGCGCTCGTCTCCGCCGGCGCCGGCTCCGTCCACCTCTCCGCCAAGGTCCGCGCGCCGCGCCGGCCCGGCGGCACCTGGGTTCCGATGGGTGCGGGCGGGACATCGGCCGAGCAGGACACCCATTTCGTCACCGACCCGGGCGTCGTCGCGCAGGCGCGCCGGGCACTGGAGGCACTGGGCTGACCGTCGCCGCTCGCAGGACCGCGCCCCCACCCTTTTCCGGGTGGGGGCGCGGTCCTGCGTGGGCGCGGGCATGCGTCAGCAGCCGCCGCAGTTGTAGTAGGTCACGTCCCAGTGGTTGCCCTCGTCGGCGTAGACGTTGCCGGAACCGGACTTGTACTGAGGTGCGCCGTCGCCGCGCAGGCCGATGTAACTGAACGCGCCCTTCACGTAGTTGGTGAGACAGGTGGTCTTGCCGAAGTCGAGCTTGTAGCCGTTCCAGTGCGAGTACGTGCCGCTGGCGTGCCCGGTCTCCGTGCCCCCGGTGATGTTCAGGGCGCAGCCGGTGGCGCTCTTCAGCGTCTGGGCGCCCTGGGCGGTCGCCAGGTTGAGCTGCTCGAACGAGGTGCAGGTGGAGTTGTAGCGGTCGGAGCAGCCGCCGGAGGACGACCAGGTGATCCCGGACGAGCTGAAGCGGGCGGTCGCCTGGCTGTGGGTGAGCTTGGTGACGGCGTACGCGTCGGTCGTGCCGCTCACCAGGCCGAAGCCGGGCGCGAAGAGGACGCCGAGCACGAGGGCGAGGGCGGTCAGGACGGGGCGCAGCGTCATCCGGGAGACATCGGGCGCGTGGAAGACCATGGGGGGACTCTCCTCCTGTGCATGACAAAGGGGCAGGGAGATAGTGCCCCAGTTCTACGCGCGTCGCCAGAGGGCCTCGCGTAACGGCCGCGTGAACGGATGGGGGGTGTCGCGACAACCCTCGCGCTAGATGTTGAACTTTGAACAAGATGGGTCTACAGTGAATGTCGTTGAAGGTTAAACAACAGGTCGAGTCCGCTCGGCCCGGTCCCGAGGAGGAGCCATGGCTCTGTTCAACCGCAAGTCCGACACCGCCGCTGCCGCCGCCACGACCACGGCCGCCGTCGACCCCGCCCTGGCCGCTCTGACGGGCGACTACACGATCGACCCGGCGCACAGCAGCATCGGCTTCACCGTGCGTCATGCCATGGTCACCAACGTACGCGGCTCCTTCGCCGAGCACGAGGGTTTCCTGAAGCTCGACGGCAGCGATCCGGCCAACTCCTCGGCCTCGATCGACGTGAAGATCGCCAGCGTGGACACCGGTATCAAGGACCGCGACGGCCACCTGGTGAGCGGCGACTTCTTCGACGCCGAGAAGTTCCCCCTGATGACGTTCCGCTCGACCTCCGCCGAGCAGCTGGGCGGCGACACGTACCGCGTCACCGGCGACCTGACGATCAAGGACGTGACCCGCCCGCTCGCCATCGACCTGGAGTTCAACGGCTCCGCCAAGGACGTCTACGGCAACGAGCGCGTCGGCTTCGAGGGCAGCGCCGAGATCCTGCGCTCCGACTGGGGCCTGACCTGGAACGCGGCGCTGGAGACCGGCGGCGTCATGGTCAGCGACAAGGTGAAGCTGAACTTCGACATCTCGGCGATCAAGGCCGCGCCGCAGGCGTAACGCCGCCCTCAGCGCGGGGCGTCGAGCACCCGCGCGGCGGCCGCACGGAGGCCCTTCACCGCCTGGTGAAGGGCCTCGTCGCGCCGGGCGGCCAGCGCGGTGTGCGCGGCCTTGTGCGTGGTGTCGCCGGCGCGGGCGTCCGCGACCATCCGCCGCATCAGCTCGGCGCGCTCGGTGGACGCCCGGCCCACCCGGCCGACCGCCGCCACCATGGCGTCCGGCCCCTCCACGAGGACGACCTCGGCGGCCCGGTGCACCTCGCGCGCCAGGCCGACGAACGTGCCGACCCGCTCGTCCACCGTCCCCAGGTCCGGCCGCTCCGGCCGCAGCGCCTCGAAGACGGCGTCCAGGGCGATGTCCCGGTCGTGCAGCGCCCCGAGGTACGCCACATACGCGTCCCGGCGGTGCTGCCTGCGCCACTGGTCGTACTGGGAGCGGGCCGCCGTCCGCCCGGTCACGAAGGCCGCCCCCAGGGTGGCGAGCGAACCGACGGCGGCCCCTATCAGCGCGGCGACTTCGGCATCCATGCGTGCCATTGTGCCGCCGGCCGCACCCGCTCAGCCCATGGACTTCGAGCCGTCCAGGGACTCCCGGATGATGTCCGCGTGGCCGGCGTGCTGCGCGGTCTCCGCGATGATGTGCATCAGCGTTCGGCGCGCCGACCACTTCGCGTCCCCTTCGAACCAGGGGGCCTTCGGCAGCGCGTGCGCGGCGCCCAGGTCCGGCAGGGACGCGACCAGCTCGTCGGTCGCCGCCGCCACCTTCTCGTAGGCGTCGAGCACCCCGGCCAGCGTCTCGCCGGGCAGCATCCTGAACTCGTCGGCCCGCTTCGCGAAGTCGGCCTCGGTCATCGCGGTGAAGTCCGGCATCGCGGCGGCACCCTCCACGATGAACGCGGCCCAGCCCCGCTCGACCGAGGTGACGTGCTTGATGAGGCCGCCGAGACACAGCTCGCTCTTCGTGGTCCGCTCCCCCGCCTGCTCGTCGGTCAGGTCGCGAGTGGTGAACCGCAGGAAGTGCCGCTGCTTGCCCAGCGCCTCCAGGAGGTCCGCCCGCTCGTCGGAGCCGGTGTTCGCGGTGGCCGTCTCGCTGGCGTTCATGATGTGCTGCCTTCCGTCGTTCCTGTTCCGCCGTCAGGAACGACAGTACGAGCGCATTAGGTCAGATCCGGTCCTGTACGCGCGGTCAACGCCTCCTGACCTTCAGCGCGTTGTCCGTACGGGTGGTGGGGTTGCCGTCCGGGTCGTTCTGGACGCGCTCGTGCTCCTCGCTGAGCAGCACCTCCCACTCACCGTCCGGCAGTTCCAGCTGGGCCAGCACCTCGTCCGGGGTCGGCAGCTCCATGTCCGCGTGGTGGTGGTCCCAGGCCGGGAAGCCCGCGTGCCCCACGATCAAGAGCACCCCGCCCGGGGCGACCGCACGGGCCGCCCGGCGCAGGATGCGTGCGCGGGGCAGGTCGCCCATGGAGTGCAGGAACTGCGCCGAGACCAGGTCGTACGTCCCCTCGGGGAAGGTGTCGCCCAGGTCGTGGAACTGCCAGTCCACCCGGTCGGCGACCCCGGCCTCCGCCGCGTGCTCGGCGGCCCGTCCGAGCGCCACGCGGGAGATGTCCGTCGCGGTGACCTGCCAGCCCCGGCCCGCCAGCCAGACCGCGTCCGCGCCCTCCCCGCAGCCCAGGTCCAGCGCCCGGCCCGGCACCAGGTCCTCGACCTCGCGGACGAGCACGGTGTTGGGCTTCCCGCTCCAGATGCGGTGGCTCTCGCGGTACCGGTTGTCCCACATCTCGGCGTCGGAGGGCGCGTTGCGGGCCTCCACGGCGCGCTGGGTGTCCTCGGTGACGAGGTCCCCGTTGATGGCCGCGCCGGCCTTCAGCCCGGCCGCCGCCGCGCCGATCACCTGGTCCATGAGGCCGGTGACGTTCCCGGCGACCCACACCCCGGCCGCCGCCGTCGCGCCGGTCGGGTCCGCCTCGATGTACGAGCCGATGAGGTGTCCGCCCATCTCCAGCGGTGCGGGCCGCAGCCCCAGGCTCTCCAGTACGCCGGAGCGCGCGGTGAACCTCGGCTGGACGACCACGGCCGCCCGCTCGACCACCCGGCCGCCCGCGAGGCGGACGCCGGTCAGCCGGTCGTCGGTCACCTCCAGGCCGGCCACCTCGCCGTCCACGACCGCGATGCCGCGCGCCGCCAGCTGCTCGTACTCCTCGTCGGACGGCTCCGGCCCCTGGTGCAGGAAGAGGGTGACGTCCTCGCTCCACTGCCGCCACAGCAGCGCCTGATGCACGGCCATGGGGCTGACGGCGATGACACCGATCGCCGCGTCGCGCACCTCCCAGCCGTGGCAGTACGGGCAGTGCAGTACCTCGTGCCCCCACCGCTCGGCCAGGCCCGGGATCGCCGGGAGCTCGTCGGTCAGCCCCGTCGTGACCAGCAGCCGCCGCGCCGTGACGGTCGCGCCGTCGCCGCGTACGACCCGGAACCCGGCGCCCTCCGGCAGCCGCTCGACCACGGTGACCTCGCCGGTCACGACCTCGACCCCGTACCCGGCGACCTCGTCCCGGCCGATCGCCAGGAGTTCGCCGGGCGGGGTGCCCTCGCGGCCCAGGTAGTTGTGGACGTGCGACGCGGGCGCGTTGCGCGGGTCCCCCGCGTCGATCACCAGCACGGACCGCCGCGCCCGCCCCAGGGCCAGCGCCCCGCTCAGCCCGGCGGCCCCGCCGCCGATCACCACTACGTCGTACATCTGCGTGTTGTCGCTCATGCGAACCTCCTCCATCTACGGGAGAGGGTGCGGCCCGCCCGCCGCTGCGGCAAACATCCTTGCCGGTGCGGCAAACTCGCACCAGACGATCTTGCCCGGGTTGCGTTCGCCGACCCCCCATTTGGACGCCAGTGCGGCGACCAGCAGCAGGCCGCGACCGCGTTCCGCCGCGGGGCCCGGGGGCGGAGCCGCCTCCGGGACCTCGCCGTCACCGCTGTCGTGGATCTCGACCCTCAGCCGGGTCTCCGCGCGGTCCCAGTAGAGGAACAGACGGTAGCCCCGCCCCGGCGGCACGCCGTGCACGAGCGCGTTGGTCGCGAGTTCGCTCACACAGAGCAGCACGTCGTCGGTGTTCACGTGGTGCGCCTCGCACGCCCAGTCGACCAGGGCCTGCCGTGCGAACTTCCGCACGAGCGGCACGGACCTGCGCTCTCGGCGGTAGAAGGCTTCGCGGAATTCGAGGAGTTGAGTTGCTTCGTTCATGAGACGAAGGTCACACAACGTCACTACGGTTGTGCACCGCGTCAGGTCGTACGGAGTCGTTGTACGACCGCTGACGGGTCATCACGTCGCCAGAACGGGGAGAGGCACTGCATGCAGCAGGCAAAGAGGAAGCGGATCACGTCGTGGCACCTCATCGGTGCCCAGATGGCCATGTTCCGGCGGGCGTCCGGGTTAACTCAGGCGACCCTCGCGGATCAGTTCGGCGTCAGCGAGGACACGATCGCATCGATCGAGCAGGGGCGGCGCCCGCTGCAAATGGACTTCGCCATGCTCCTGGATCGACTCCTCGAAACCAAGGGGGCCTTGAAGGTCGCGGTGGAGAAGGTGCCGCGCGTGGAGCGATTCCCGCTGTTCGTGCAGGACTACATGGAGCATGAGCAGGAAGCGATCTCTCTGCACTCGTACCAGAACCAAGTGGTTCCGGGCCTTCTTCAGACCGAGGGCTATGCGCGAGCAGTCTTCAAGTCCCTCTACCCGCCTCTGGAGCCCGAGGAGGTGGAAGAGCGGGTCAAGAACCGCATGCAGCGTCGTGCGCTCCTGGAGCGCAAACCCCGCCCGATGCTGAGCTTCCTTCTGGAAGAGGTGATCTTGCACCGCCCCATCGGAGGGCCCGAGATCCTGCGCGAGCAGATCGTGCACCTGCGGGAGTATGCCGAACTCCCCTTCCTCAGCCTCCAGATCATGCCGACCAGCCGTCAGACGCACGCCGCCCTCGACGGCCCGATGGTGCTTCTCGAAACCCCGGACCACGACCAAGTGGCATACATCGAAGGCCAGCGCGTCAGCTACCTGATCGATGAGCCGGAGGAAGTAAGCGTCTTCCAGCAGAAATGTGGGATGCTCCGGTCCCAGGCGCACTCACCCGAGGAGAGCGCCCGGCTAATGGACGACCTGCTTGGAGAGACATGACCCGCGCAGCACACGGCACTGGACTCAGCTGGTTCAAGTCAAGCTACAGCGGCAGCGAAGGCGGCAACTGCCTCGAAGTCGCGCACCACTGGCGCAAGTCGAGCTACAGCGGTAGCGAGGGCGGCGACTGCGTCGAGGTCGCCGCGCACCCTGCGGCCGTGCACATCAGGGACTCCAAGGTCACCGACGGGCCCGTGCTCACCGTGCCGCCCGCCGCCTGGGACGCCTTCGTCCGGGCGAACGCCTAACGCCTCGTGGCCGCGAGGTACACGCGGCGGGACGGGATCTCGTTCTCGTACGCCTCGCGGACCGTGCAGTCGTCGGTGCCGAAGCCCGCCTCGTGGGCCGCCCTGCGGAGCTCGTACACGGTGAACTCCGCCCCGTAGACCTGGAGTCCACTGCCCAAGGGGTCATCGATGGCGCCGTCCCCCTCGCCCTCCTTCGCGACGACGAGCAGGTGGCCGCCGGGGCGTATCGCGGCGGCCCAGGACGCCATCGTGTCGGGCAGCAGGCCCTTGGGCTGGTCGTGCAGGGAGTAGTACGAGACGAGGCCGTCGAGCGGGCCGCCCGTGGCGGCGCGCTGGTCCATGACGGCGAACCGGCAGCCGGGCTGCTCCCGGCGCGCCAGCGACACGCAGCGGGGCGAGAGGTCGATGCCCAGCATTGTCGAGCCCGTACGCCGCGAGCAGGGCCGTGACGTGGCCGCAGGGCCCGCAGCCCGCGTCGTACACCCGGCCGCCCACTCCGACCCGTGCCGCGAACGCGCGCAGGACCTCCAGGTCGTACGGCTTGGCCTCCAGCTCGTACCGGAAGAGCTGGAGGTAGTGCTCCGCGCGCGCGTCCCACGTGCGGACGACATCGGCGGAACTGCCGGGGAAGGCGAGGACAGGGGTATGTCGGCCATCACGGCAACCTGCCGCGGCGGGGTGGCCGTTCTCAGGCGAACCGGCCCACCACGTAGTCGCCCGCCGGCTGCCGTACGAGCACGTTGAGGCGGTTGAAGGTGTTGATGACGGCGATCGCGGAGACCAGGGCCGCGAGCTGGTCCTCGTCGTAGTACGTGGCGGCGTTGGCCCAGACCTCGTCCGGGACACCGCCGTCCGCGAGGCGGGTGCCGTGTTCGGTCAGCTCCAGCGCGGCGCGCTCGGCGTCGGTGAAGACGGTGGCCTCGCGCCAGGCAGCGAGCAGGTTGAGCCGGGTCGCGGTCTCCCCGGCGTGTGCGGCCTCCTTGGTGTGCATGTCGAGGCAGGCCGCACAGCCGTTGATCTGGCTGGCCCGGACCCGTACCAGCTCCTGCGTGGCGAGGGGCAGGGTGGAGTCCTCCAGGGCCCTGCCCGCCGCGACGATGTGCTTCAGGGCCCTGGCCGAGACCGCACGGGTGAAGAGGTCGAGACGAGCGTTCATGATCGGTTCCTGCCTTCCGTCGAGTGGTTGCTGCACCTCTCTGACGGAGCGGCCGGCACCGAGGTAACAAGCGCCCCGTCACAGCCCCGCGCGCAAGGCGTTCACGCGAGCCGCCGCCGCGTCGAAGGCGGCCGGGTCGAGCGAGTCGCCGAGGGCGTCGGCCAGGGCGGCCACCGCCTCGTCGCCCTGCGAGACGCTGCGGGCCGAGCAGAGCAGCAGGTCCATTCCGGCGGCGGCGGCCTTGACGGCGCGCTGCGACGTGCTGCCGTAGGAGGAGAGCGCACCGGCCTCCAGCGCGTCCGTGACCGTGACGCCCTTGAAGCCGAGCCGGTTGCGGAGCTCTCCGACGACGGTCGGCGAGAGACCGGCGGGGCGGGCGGAGTCCAGGCCCGTGTAGATCGCCCAGGAAAGCATGACCAGCTTGACGCCCGCCGCGATCGCGTCCCGGTACGGGGCCTCGTCCACGCTGCGGAGGGTGGTGGCGGAGGTGGTGATCGTGACGGACCGCAGGTCGGTGTTCTGGCCCGACGTCGCCGGGCCCAGGCCCGGGAAGTGCTTGGCGGTGGCGGCGACGCCCTCGCGCTGCTGGGCGGTGATGAAGTCCGCGCCGCAACTGGCCACGGCGGCGGCCGACTTGCTGTACGAGCGCTCGTACTGGTCCGTGAAGTCGCCGTCCTTGCGGTAGACGTCGAGGACCGGGGCCAGGTTGACGTTCATGCCGACGCCCGCGAGGTTCATGCCCGCGCCGCTGCCGGTGAAGTCGGCCCAGTAGTGCGGGTCGGAGGAGGCGCCGACGTCCTTGGCGGACTTGACGGGCTCCCCCGGCAGGCGGCGGATCATGCCGCCCTCCTGGTCGGTCATGAGGAGCAGCGGCGCCTGGATGGGAGACGAGGCCCGGGCCGCGTTCATCGAGCGGATGACGCCCTCGATCTGCGTCAGGCTCTGGACGTTCTCGCCGAAGAAGATGACGCCCGCCGTGTGGCCCTGCTCGATGGCCGTCATCAGGGACGCGGGGGGCGTGAGGCCCGGGTAGGAGTGGATGACGCGCTGCCCGGCGCGCTGAAGGGGCGACAGGGCGGAGAAGCGGGGGCGCGTGCTCTCCGGCAGCCGGAGGGCCGCCTCCGCCGCCCCGGCCGCCGGGCCCAGACCTCCGGCGAGGGCCGCGGCCCCGGCGATCAGCGCACCGCGCCGGCTCAGGGGTGGGGTCATGAGGTGCTCCTTCGTGAACGGTCGTGGAGGCGGCGGGGGCCGGAGCGGCTCTACCCGGCCGCTCCGGCTCGTATACCTACTCGTACACCTATCCGTCTGCGTTCACGGCGTGTTGTTCGCCAGGGCGAGGAGGCGGGAGCGGTCGCCGCCGAAGCGGTCCCGGTCGACGTTGCCGGAGACTCCGCTCACCGAGCCGGTGGAGCTGTACTGCCAGACGGTGTAGTAGGGGAAGCCCGACGGGATGCTGGGAGTGCCGGTGGTCCAGTGCGCGACCCAGAGCGGGCTGCGGGCGGACATGCCGCTCCAGCCGCCGGTGCAGGTGTTCCACCAGCTCGGGCTGGTGTAGATCACGACGTCGCGGCCGGTGCGGGCCTTGTACCGGTTGTAGAAGTCGAGGATCCACTGCTGCATCGACGCCTGCGAGTAGCCGTAGCAGGTGCCCTCGATGTCCAGCACGCCGGGGAGCGTCAGGTTGTCGCGGGACCAGGCCCCGCCGTTGCTCGCGAAGAAGTCCGCCTGGGCCGCGCCGCCGGAGACGTCCGGGCGGGCGTAGTGGTACGCGCCCCGGATGACGCCCGCGTTGTAGGCACCCAGGTAATTGGCGCTGAACGTCGGGTCCTTGTACGTCAGCCCCTCGGTGGCCTTCATCCAGGCGAACTCGATGCCCGCGCCGCGCACGGAGTTCCAGTTGATGCCTCCCTGCCAGCTGGAGACGTCGATGCCCTCGGGGGTCGCCTTGAGGCCGGCGTCCGGCTGCGCGCCGAGGTGCAGTTGCCGGGTGTCCGGCCTGAAGTCCTTGGCGTCCTGGACGTAGCCGACACCCATGTACCCCTTGCCGAGCGGGACGGGATGGTCCTGGCGGGGCGCCGACGAGGCGGTGCCGGACATCAGGCCGAGCAGCAGCGCCGCGCTCGTACCGAGGACACCGGCCGCGGTGAGTCTCTTGCGAGTGGTCATGAGGAGCCTCCTGCTGGTGGGGGGAGCGGCCGCGGTCCGGCCGCTCGGGCAGCACGCTTCACGCATGGGTCTACGCGCGTCCACTTGTCGCGAACACGACATAGTCAGCCACAGAAGTGACCCTTGGGTAAATAGTTTTCGCCCCTCGTTAGTGGTCTAGACCCATCACCGACCGCGTGAGCTGCGTGAACGGTCGCGGCCCGGCAGAACTTTCCACGGGCCCCTCCACTCGTTCGGGTGGATGTTCCCACCCAAAGGCATGATTCGCGGGCAAATGACCATGGCGAGCGCGATCATGCCTCGGTGATCTCTACCAACCGGACGGCCCGCCGTCCCAAGTCCCCTCTGCTGGCCGGGTTCGGCGGCGTTCTCGCCCTGCTGAGCCTGATCCCGGCGATCCCCGCGACCGCCGCCGCTCCCGCGCGCGACAGCGCCGTACGCACCGCCGGACTCGCCGCGCCCCGCCCGGTGACGCCCGCCGAACGCCGTACCGCCGCCTACCTGGACTCGCTGCGGGACCGGCCCGCGCGGCTGCGGGCCTTCTTCAAGGAACTGCCCAAGGGCGGTGACCTGCACAACCACCTCTCCGGAGCGGTGACCACCGAATACCTGCTCCAGCTCGCGATCGAGCAGGGGCTCTGCATCGACGCGACGATGACCGCCGTGGCCTCGCCGTGCGCCCCGGGCGCCCGGCCCGCCGCCGACGCCCGCACCGACGCCGCGTTCCGGCAGCAGATCATCCGGGCCTGGTCGATGCAGGACTTCCCGGCCGACGAGTCCGGGCACGACCACTTCTTCGACACCTTCGGCAAGTTCGGCATGGCCACCTGGTACGCCCGGGGCAAGATGCTCGCCAACGTCGCCGACACCGTCGTGAAGCAGAACCAGTTCTACCTGGAGACGATGGTCAGCCCGGCCTCCGAGAGCGCCAAGAAGCTGGCCGACGAGGTGGGTTACGAAGCCGACCTGGCCGCGTTCCACCGCAAGCTGGCCGCGGGCGGCAAGCTGGACAAGGTCATCGACGAGGCGGTCCAGGAGGCCGACGACACCGACGTCCAGTTCCGCGAGGCCGCGCACTGCGACGCCCCGCGCCCCGCCCCCGCCTGCAAGCTGCCCGTCCGGTGGATCTCGCAGGTCTCCCGGGGCAGCTCCCCGGCCCGCGTGTTCACGCAGATGGTCGTCGGCATGCGGCTGGCCGAGCGCGACCCGAGGTTCGTCGCGGTCAACCTCGTCCAGCCGGAGGACTGGGACAGCTCGCTGGAGAACTACAGCCTCCAGATGCGGATGCTGAAGTACCTGCGCGGGCAGTACCCGGGCGCCCACCTCACCCTGCACGCCGGTGAGCTGGCCCCGGGCCTGGTCAAGCCGGAGGACCTGACCTTCCACATCAACGAGGCGGTGCGGGTCGCCGGCGCCGAGCGCATCGGCCACGGCGTCGACCTGGTCCACGAGGACGACTGGCGCGCGCTGGCCCGGACCATGGCGCGCCGGCACGTGGCCGTCGAGGTGCCGTTCTCCAGCAACAAGCAGATCCTCGGCATCGCGGGCGACGAGCACCCGTTCAACGCGTACCGCCGCTACGGCGTGCCGATCGTGCTCTCCACGGACGACCCGGGCGTCTCCCGGATCGACATCAGCCACGAGTACCAGTACGCCGCGAAGACGTACAGCCTCTCGTACACCGAGCTGAAGGACCTGGCCCGCGCCTCGCTGGAGTACGCCTTCCGCGACGGCCGCAGCCTGTGGGCCACCGGCACCGCGCCCTCCGGCTACCGCGTGGTGGCGGCCTGCCGGGCCGACCGCCCCGGTGACGGACGCCCGAGCGCGCGCTGTGCGGACTACCTCGCGAGCAGCCCGAAGGCGGCGACCGAGTGGCGCCAGGAGGCGGCCTTCGCCGCGTTCGAGCGCGCGCACGGCGGTCGCGGCTGAGCCTGCGGGGCAGCCGCTCCACCACGTCCGGGCCGCGGGGGGCCGTCCCCCGCGGCCCGGACGCGTGTCCGGTTCCCGCCTCAGCGGCGCGCGCCCGGGCCGGCGGTGATCCGCACGTTCTGGGGCGCGTCGCGGGGGAAGGTCCAGACCCGGCCGGCGGTGCTGACCGCGGTCACCGCGGTGTCATCCAGGGTGACTTCGTGGAAGGGGTCGGACCAGCGGGAGACGGCGAGCCATTCGAGCGTGGCGTCCTCGTCGTCCCGGGTCAGCGCGACCCATCCGATGGAGCCGTGATGGGCGGACTCGCCCGCCGAGGCGCGGTTTCCGCGGTGGACCTGGGTGGCGCGGGTGGATCCGACCTCCACCCAGTCGTCCGTGCTCCACTCGGTGGCGCGCAGGATTTCCAGCCAGCACCAGCTCTCGGCCCGCAGATCGTCGGGCCGGTCGGGCGACCGCGTCCGCAGGAGATCCATCACGCGCAGGGAGCCGTCGGCGAACACGATGAAGTCACCGTCGGGCGCCTCCCGGTCGCGCCAGCGACGGTGCACCAGCTCGGCCATGGGCACCGCAACCGCATCGTTCATGCGCTCGATTCTGGCACGGGATGCCCGGCCCCCCGTGGTCAGAACCCGCCGCCGAAGTCCCCGCCGCCCCCGAAACCGCCGCCGTCGCCGCCGAACCCTCCCCCGTCACCGAAACCGCCGCCGCCGAAGCCGGACGAGTCGAAGTCCGAGCCGGAGAAGTCGCCGCCGGAGACGTCACCGCCCCCGTAGTCACCGCCCCCGTAGTCCGCCGCGTACGCCGGGGTGGCGAGCATCGAGCCGAGCATCGTGCCGACCAGGAGGCCCGGCAGCAGCCCACCGCCGAAGTAGCCGCCCGCCCACGGTCCGTAGGCCGGACCCGCCTCCCAGTACGGGCGGCGCCGGCCGTCGCCCACCTCGACCGTCCGGCTCATCGGATCCTCGCCCTCGCGCAGCCGCACCTCGTCCGCCGCGCACACCGGGACCTCCCGGGCGCTGCCGCCCGAAGGGGACCAGCGGACGTCGGCGACCGAGGGGCCGTGGCGCGGGTCGAAGAAGCAGGGCGGGCGGCGGGCCGGGAGTTCGCGGCCGGAGCGGCGGGCGTCGAGCACGGCGAGCGAGTAGCGCCCGTCCTCCAGGGCCTGGGTCACCCCGCGCACGTCCGAGGGGTGTTGCGCGGCCGCCATACGGGACTTGGCGCTCTCGTAGGAGTCGAGGGCGCGTTCGTAGTCGCCGCGCATCGCGTCGTCGGCGCCGGGCTCCGCGGGATGGAAGTCGAGGCGGTCCAAGGTCTCCCCGTAGGCCGTGATGTCCTCGTCCACGACCACCCGCAGCTTGTCGAGCGCGGCCCGCTCCTCGGTCTCCTTGCGCCTGCGGTTGCGGTGGACGACCGTGAACGCGGCGGCTCCGCCGACCACCACCACGGCTCCGACGGCGATCAGGCCGGCGGTGGCCGAGCCCCTGCCGCCGCCGGAGGAGTCACCGCTCCAGGAGGCGGGCGCGTTGCCCCGGGCCTGCTCGACGGCGCGGTCCACGAAAGTGCCCAGCTGGGTCGCCGCGTCGGTGTCCGCACCGGGGGTCTTCACGGCAGCGGTGAGGTTGATGACGGCGTTCCGGGACATCACCTGAGGGTCGGCGCCCGCGCTGAAGCCGTCGCCGAGGCGGATCGCGTAGACGCCGGTGATGCCGGTCTCGGCGCGCAGGGTGCGCAGCACGGTGTCCTCGGGGAAGGCGGCGGTGTTGGGCAGTACGGCCACGAACACCGGTTTGTCCGCGTCCTCGATCTTCTTGCTCAGGGCTGCGGCCTGACCCCGGGAGAGCTGGTCGGCGGCGGCCGGGTCGACGTAGACGGGCCCCTTGCGCAGGGCCTGGGCGACGTCGTTCACGGTGGAGGCGGTCGCCGCCGGGGTGGTGGCGGGGGCCGCCGCGGGGGTGGTGGCGGGGGCCGCCGCGGGGGTGGTGGCGGGGGCCGCCGCGGGGGCCAGGAAGAGGGCGAGGGCGGAGAGCAGGGCCAGGAGCCCCGCCAGAAGCGCCGCCGGGGCCGTAAGAGTGAGAAACGGCCTGTTCCGCATACTCCCAAGCTAACGCACATGCGTACGAAACGGGCGGACGGCCTCGTGGGGCCGCCCGCCCGTCCCGCGTCCTCAGGCGGCCCGGTAGGCGGTCCTGAGCTTCGCCACGGCACCGGTCAGATCACCGGTGAGCAGCAGGTGGTCGGCGTCCGCGAACGGCTTGGACACCTTCTCCGTCAGCTTGCCGCCGGTCTTCTGCTGGACCAGCAGCCGGGCCTGGCCGACGATCTCCCGGCCCGCCTCGGTCCGGCCGAGGCCGGCGCGCTCCGCGACCTGCGCGGCCACGCCGAGCAGGGTGAGCGTGACCTCGCCGCCGGCCGGGGGCTTCTTCAGCGTGGTGAGACCCCACCCGTACGGGAACTGCGGGTCGTACGAGGCGTCGCCCACGTTGATCGGCAGCTGCGCCTCGGACTTGGGCCAGGTCACCGGGAGCTGCCCGGTGAAGGCCCGCTTGCCGAAGAGGACGTCGGCGACGCCGTCGCCCTCGGAGCCCGGCAGCCAGGACGCCACCAGCGCGTCGATGCCGTCGAGCTGGTCCCCGATGAGCTGGGGACGGCCCGAGACGATGAGGACGGCGCACTTCATCGCGGCGCAGACCTTGTCGATCGCGGCCCGGTCGGCGTCGGACAGCTTCAGGTCGTGCCCGTTGCCGACGTCGCCGACCCCCTCCGCGTACGGGGTCTCACCGACGACCACCACGCCCACGTCGTAGCCGGCGGTGTCGGCGGACGCGTCCTTGGAGTACGTGACGGACGCGGCGTCCTTCTTCATGGCGGACAGGATCGTGGTGCCCGGGGTGATGGCGCCGGACGAGCCCTGCCAGCTGACGGTCCAGCCACCGGCCTGGTTGCCGATGTCGTCGGCGTTGGAACCGGCGACGTACACCTTCTGCGAGGACTTCAGCGGCAGCACGCCCCCGTCGTTCTTCAGCAGCACCTGCGACTCGGCGGCGGCCTCGCGGGCCACGGCCCGGTGCTCGGCGGAGCCGATCTTCTCCAGGTTGGCCGTGTCGGCGTAGGGCTTCTCGAAGAGGCCCAGCTTGAACTTCTGGGTCAGGATGCGGGCGACCGCGTCGTCGATCCGGGACTGCGGGATGCGCCCTGCGGCGACCTCGTCCTGGAGCGTCTTCGTGAAGTCCTTGTACTCGGTCGGGACCATGATCATGTCGAGCCCGGCGTTGACGGACGTGCGCACGTCGCTCGCGTAGTCGCCGGGGAGCTGGTCGATCGCCTTGTAGTCGCTGATGACGAAGCCCTCGAAGCCCATGCGGTCCTTGAGGACGCCGTTGATCATCTCGGCGTCGCCGTGCATCTTCACCGGGCCCTTGTCGTCCCCGATGATGTCGAGCGAGGAGTAGGACGGCATGACCGTGCCGACCCCGCGCTTCACCGCGTCCTCGAAGGGCGCGAGGTGGACGGCCTCCAGTTCCTGCCGGGTGACCTTGGTGACACCCTGGTCGGTCGTGTACGAACCGGTGGTGGACGAGCCGTACTCCGTACCGCCGTCGCCGACGTAGTGCTTGGCGGTGGCCAGCACCTTGTCGTTGCGGTCCAGGTCCTTGCCGGAGGCGGCGCCCTGCATGCCCTGGATCACGGTCTCCAGGGACTTCACGAGGGCCGGGTCCTCACCGTACGCCTCGTAGGAGCGGCCCCAGCGCTCGTCGCGCGAGACGCAGAGGCAGGGCGCGAAGTCCCACGGGACGCCGGTCGCGCGGACCTCGCTCGCGGTGACGGCACCGGTCTTCTCGGCCAGCTCCGGGTCGCGGGTGGCGCCGAGGCCGACGTTGTGCGGCATGACCGTCGCGCCGACCAGGTTGTTGTGGCCGTGCACCGCGTCCACGCCGTAGATCAGCGGGATCTGGAAGCGGGTGGCCCGGGCGCGCAGCTGGTAGCCGTCGATCATCTTCGCCCACGCCTCGGGGGTGTTGGGCGCGGGGACCGAGCCGCCGCCGGAGAGCAGCGAGCCGAGGTCGTAGGTGGCGATGTCGCCCTGGGACGCGAGCGCGTTGCGCTCGGCCTGGGTCATCTGGCCGGCCTTCTCGGCGGGCGACATCCGGGAGAGCAGGTCGGCGACGCGCTTCTTCACCGGCAGCTTCGGGTTCTGGTACGGCAGCCCGTGGGCGTCGATGACGGCCTGCGGGTTCTCCTTCGGCGGCCGGGCGCCGGTGACGGTCAGCTCCAGCGGGACGGTCTTCGCGGTGGCGGCGCCGGCGACCTTCTTCGTCGCGACGGCCACCTGGTGGGTGGTGCCGGACGCGGTGCCCGCCGGGAAGGTGTACGTGCCGCTGACCGGCGTGAAGTCGGTGCCGGGCTTCGCCGTGCCGCCCTTCGTCTCGTACGCGACGGTGACGGGCTCCTCCAGCGGGACGGACCCGGTCGTGGTCAGCGTGAAGCCGAGGGACGCGGACGCGCCCTGCTTCACCGGGACCACCGCCGCCTCGGTGACGACACTCGCCTTCAGGGCGGCGTCGGCCTTGCCGTACAGCTCGATGCCGTCGATGGCGAACTTCCCGGGGGCGCCGGGCGGCAGGGTGAGGGCGTACCCCCACATCTCGTTCAGGCCGAGCACCTGGTCGATGCCGCCGACGGGCTGGTAGTCGCCCCGGTAGGTGAAGTCGGCGAACGGGATCTCGACGAGGTGCCAGCCCTCCCAGTCGTCGGTGAACGAGGTGGTCCACAGCTCGGACGCCTCGCCGTGGGCGCCGCCGTCCTTGATCTCGAAGGCGATCCGCTTGCCCGAACCGGGCGGCAGCGGCGCGGTGTTCTGGCCGTACCACCAGAAGCGGATGCCCTTGTGGGCGGACCAGTCGTGGGCCGGCCGGTCGGCGGCGTAGTCGTGGCTGAAGCCGCCGTAGCCGCTGATGTCGTAGGTGCCTTCGAGGACCTTGGCGCCCTCGGGGGCGTCGGCCCGGTCCTTCAGCGCCAGGCTGGGCGGGTCGTCGGCGTCGCCGCCCCAGGTGAAGATGCCCTCGGCCGGCTGGTTGGCGAAGGGCACCTCCCCCTCGAAGCGGTCGACGGCGACCGGTGCCGGTTCGTCGGCGGCCGGTGCCGCCGTGGACGGGACGGCCCCGGCGAGCAGGCCGGCCACCACGGTGGCGGCGGCCAGCACGGCGGTCGCGGGTCTCGCCCGGCGGCGGGTGCGGGGTGGCATGTGTGCGGCTCCTTCGTACGGTGCCCGCGCGCGGCACGGTGGTGGGGGACGCCGTGCCGCGCGCGGAGTTCGGGTGGTACCGGGAGGTGACGCGCCTGTGGGGGGTGGTTCCTGGGGGCCCGGGTGGCCTACTTCTTCTGCTCCACCCGCACCCAGTCGATCTCCGCCTTGACGCCGCCCTGTGCGACACGGTCGACGCTGGACTGCGGAAGGCCCCAGTAGGGACTGGTGACCTTGTTCCACCCGGCGGGGTACGCGCCGCCGAGCGCCAGGTTGAGGATCACGTACTGGTTGTGGTCGAAGACCCACTTGCCGCGCGTGGACTCCAGCTTGTTGCGGGAGGTCGTCTGCACGACGCGGTCGTCCACGGTGAACGTCATGCCCTCGGGCGTCCACTCGACGCCGTAGGTGTGCCACTGGTCGGCGCGGCCGCCGTTCGCGTACGTCTGCCGCGCGCCGATGTTGCCGTCGGCGGAGTAGCCGGGGCCGTGCAGGGCGGAGCTGGTCCAGTCGCCGTAGCCGATGTTCTCCATGATGTCGGTCTCGCCCGAACCGGGCCAGGAGACGTCCGGGTTGTCGACGTCGCTGCCGAGCATCCAGAAGGCCGGCCAGAAGCCGTCACCGACCGGCAGCTTCATGCGGGCGCTGACCTTGCCGTAGGTGAAGTCGAACTTGGTGTTGGTGTCGATGCGGCCCGAGGTGAAGTCGAACGTGCCCGCGGGGGTCTGGGTACAGCCCTTGCAGTACTTCGACTGGAGGACCAGGGAGCCGTTCTCGGTGCGGATGTTGTCCGCCGAGTCGACGTACGCCTGGGATTCGCCGTTGACGGGCCCCATCTCCGTGCCGGTGCGCACGACCCGCCACTTGTTCCGGTCGAGGCCGGAGCCGGTGAAGTCGTCGAAGAAGGTGGTGGTGTAGGCGCCGCCGGGGTCCTTGGGGAGGGCCGGGTAGGCGGCGTTCGCGCTGCCGCCGGTGCCCCACACCTGGAACTCGTAGAGGGAGTAGCCGAACTGGGCGGTCGCGGGCGCCGGGTTGTAGAAGGAGCGGCGCTCGACGCCCAGCATCCGGACGTAGCGGCCGGTCGCCGGGGTGGGCAGCGTGACGGTGTCGTGCCGTCCGACGGCGTCGCCGGGCGACTTGACGTCCGCGCGGCGGGCGGCGACCTCGGAGGCGGACGGCTGGTAGACGGTGCGCCAGGTGCGGTTGTCGTCGGAGACCTGGATGCGGTAGTCGACGGCGTAGGCCGCCTCCCAGTACAGGTCCACGGTGTCGATGACGGAGGTCGCGCCGAGGTCGACGCCGACCCAGCGGTTGGCGTTCCAGTCGCTGGACCAGCGGGACCGGTCGGCCTTCAGATCGGCGGGCCAGCCGCCGTCGGTGACGAATGCCGGGGAGTTGCCGGCGTGCTGGTAGAAGTCGCCGTACGCGGGGTGGTTGAGGGCGAGGTTGGTGCGGGTCGTGGAGGCCGGGGCGGGTTCTCCTCCGTACACCTTGAAGGAGTACAGCGAGTAGCCCCAGGCGGTGGCGCGCTGGATGCCGCGCATCCGGACGTAGCGGCCGGTGACCTCCTGCGGGTAGGTGTGCGCGGTGACGCTGCCGCCGGTGCCGTCATCCTCGGTGTAGAAGGGGGTCCAGTCCGTGCCGTTCTTCGACACCTCCAGGACGTACTTCTTGCCGTAGGCGGCCTCCCAGTCGAGTGTGACGCTGCTGACCCGGATGACGGAGCCGAGGTCGACCCGTATCCAGGCGTCGTCGGCGAAGTCGCTGGACCAGCGGGTGGTGCCGTCGCCGTCGGCCGCCGCCCCGGGTTCGGAGGCGGCGTTCTCACTTCCGGACGCGGTGACCGCGCCCGGGTTCGCGGCGTACGCGGTGGCGGCACGGTCGGTGTCCCAGGCCGCGGCCTCGGCCGCCGCCGGCTGGGGGACCGGGGCGGCGAAGGCCGTGGGGGCGGCGAGGGCGATCAGAGCGGCGGTGGCGGCTGCCAGGGTCGTACGAGAGGGCATGGTGGGGTTCCCGTTCGTATCGGTGAGGGTTGAGCGGCCCCACCCGCGGGCGCGGCTACGACGCGTCGCGGGTGAGCCGGATGGTGTCGCGGTACCACTTGGCGCTGTCCTTGAGCGTCCGCTCCTGCGTGTCGTAGTCGACGCGGACGATGCCGAACCGCTTGTCGTAGCCGTAGGACCACTCGAAGTTGTCCATCAGCGACCAGGCGAAGTAGCCCCGCACGTCCGCCCCTCGGGCGCGGGCGGCGGCGACGGCGGCGATGTGGTCGGCAAGATAGGTGGTGCGGTCGGCGTCGTGGATGGCGCCGTCCTCGGAGACGGTGTCGTCGAAGGCGGCGCCGTTCTCCGTGATGACCGTCGGAAGGCCGTAGTCGTTCTCCAGACGGACGAGCAGGTCGGTGAGGGCGGTGGGGGTGATCTCCCAGTCCATGGCGGTACGCGGCAGGTCGCGCTCCACCTGCCGGGTGACGGGCAGCCCCTCCGCGTCGGTGGCCGCGCCGTCCTCCGTGACGCCGGAGAACAGCGAGCCCCGGTAGAAGTTGACCCCGAGCACGTCCAGCGGCGTCGAGATCGCGGCCAGGTCGCCGTCCTGGACGGGCAGTTCGATGCCCTGGGCGGCGAGGTCGGCGACGATGTCCCCGGGATAGGTGCCCTTCACGACCGGGTCCAGGTAGAGCCGGGCACCCAGGCCGTCGGCGCGGCGGCACGCCTCGGCGTCCTCGTGGCTGTCGGTCTCCGGCGTCGCGGTGCCCAGGTTGAGGGTGATGCCGAGTTCGAGCTCGTTGCCCCGGGAGGCGGCCTGCTCGCGCAGGTACCGGGAGGCGAGGCCGTGGCCGAGGAGCAGGTGGTGCACGGCGTGGATCGCCTCGCCGAAGTTCTGCCGGCCGGGCGCCTGGCCCCCGTAGGCGTAACCGAGCATCGCGGAGCACCAGGGCTCGTTGAGGGTGGTCCAGTGCTTCACCCGGTCGCCCAGGGCGTCGTAGGCGAGCGCCGCGTACTCGGCGAAGCGGTACGCGGTGTCGCGCACCGGCCAGCCGCCCGCGTCCTCCAGCTCCTGCGGCAGGTCCCAGTGGTAGAGGGTGATCCAGGGGGTGACGCCCTTGGCCTCCAGCTCGTCGAGCAGGCGCTTGTAGAAGTCGAGGCCCTTGGCGTTGGCGGGGCCACGGCCGCCCGGCTGGATGCGCGGCCAG
Organism: Streptomyces sp. DT224; assembly: GCF_049844595.1. NCBI lineage: Bacteria > Bacillati > Actinomycetota > Actinomycetes > Kitasatosporales > Streptomycetaceae > Streptomyces > Streptomyces sp. DT224. The sequence goes on along the minus strand of NZ_JBNCLI010000001.1, from coordinate 613,299 downwards.
GCCAGCGAGAAGCGGTACGTGTCGACGCCCAGGTCCGCGATCAGCTGTACGTCCTCCGGCATCCGGTGGTAGTGGTCGCACGCCACGTCGCCGTTCTCACCGCGGAGGACCATGCCCGGCACCCGGCAGTACGTGTCCCAGATGGACGGCGTCCGGCCGTCCTCGGCCGCCGCGCCCTCGATCTGGTACGCGGCTGTCGCGACGCCCCAGCGGAAGCCGGCGGGCAGACCGGGCACGGCCTGGGCCGTGATCTCGCGGGCGTAGGCCTGGGGGGTGACGAGGTTCATGCTTCTCCTGTGGTGTGCGTTGCTCGTGGGCGGCGGCCGGGCGCTACGCGCGGGCGGCGGGGGCCTCGTGGTGGAGCCAGCAGGCCACCGAGCGGGAGCCGTCCGTCCCGGGCGCCGCGAGCACCGGGACGTGGGTGTCGCAGCCCTCGACCTTCTTGGCGCAGCGGGGGTGGAAGGCGCAGCCGGCGGGCATCGCCGAGAGGTGCGGGGGCGAGCCGGGAATGCCGCTGAGCTCGCGGCGGGGGCCGTGCAGCGCGGGGAAGGAGTGCAGCAGCCCGGCGCTGTACGGGTGGTGCGGGTCGCGGTAGATCTCGGTGGCGCCGGCCTGCTCCACGATCCGGCCGCCGTACATGATCGCGATCCGGTCGGAGAACTCGATCAGCAGCGAGATGTCGTGGGTGATGAAGACGACCGAGAACCCGAGCTCCTCGCGGAGGCGGACCAGCTGGCGCAGGATCTGCCGCTGCATGACCACGTCGAGCGCGGTCGTCGGCTCGTCCATGATGACGATCTCGGGTTCCAGGGCGAGCGCCATCGCGATCATGACGCGCTGGCGCATGCCGCCGGACAGCTGGTGCGGGTAGGCGCCGAGCCGGTCCGGGGAGATCCCGACGAGGCTGAGGAGCTCCCGGGCCCGGGCGGTGCGGTCGGCCTTCCGCATCTCCGGGCGGTGCGCCTGGAGCACGTCGGTGAGCTGGGCGTGGACCGTGTAGACGGGGTTCAGCGAGTTCATCGCGCCCTGGAAGACGATGGACAGCTCCTGCCAGCGGAAGGCGCGCAGCTGGGCCGCCGACATCGCGAGCAGGTCCATGGCCTGGCCGTCGCGCCCGTGGTAGTGGACCTCGCCGCCGGTGATGACGCCGGGCGGGGAGAGGAGCCGGGTGACCGCGTAGGCCAGGGTGGACTTGCCGGAGCCGGACTCGCCGGCGAGGCCGAGGACTTCGCCGCGGTGCAGGGTGAGGTCGATGTCGCGCAGGGCGTGCACGGCGTCGGTGCCGGTCCCGTAGTCCACGTTGAGGCCGCTGATGGTGAGGACGGGCTCGCTCATGAGCGGGTCTCCTTGTGGCGGGCGGCGCCGGTACGGGCCACCGGGGTGAAGCCGACGCGCATCCTGACCTTCCGGGACCCGCCGGTCTCGGTGCGCAGTCGCGGGTTGACGAACTCGTCGATGCCGAAGTTGATCAGGGCGAGGGACATGCCGAGCAGGGCGATGCAGAGCCCGGCCGGGACGAACCACCACCAGGCGCCCTGGGCGAGTGCCTGGCTGGACTGCGCCCAGAACAGGACGGTCCCCCAGTTCCAGTTGGAGATGTCGGCGACGCCGATGAAGGCGAGGGTGATCTCGGAGAGGATCGCGAAGATGACCGTGCCGACGAAGCCGGAGGCGATGACGGCGGTGAGGTTCGGCATGACCTCGAAGAGGATGATCCGCCAGGTCGGCTCGCCCGTGGCGCGGGCCGCCTCCACGTAGTCGCGGCGGCGCAGCGACAGGGTCTGGGCGCGCAGGACGCGGGCGCCCCAGGCCCAGGAGGTGAGGGCGATGACGAAGGCGATGAGCAGGTCGCCGGCGTCCGTGACGAAGCTGGCGATGATGATGATCAGCGGCAGTCCGGGGATGACCAGGAAGACGTTGGACAGCAGCGACAGAGCCTCGTCGGCCAGCCCGCCGAGGAAGCCGGCGGTGACGCCGATCACCACGGACAGGGCGGTGGCGAGGATGCCCGCGACGAAGCCGACGAGGAGTACGCCCCGGGTGCCGACGAGGATCTGCGAGAGCACGTCCTGGCCGGTCTGCGTGGTGCCGAACCAGTGCGAACCGGAGGGCGCCTGGAGCAGGTCCTGGCTCATCGCGCTGGGGTCGTACGGGGCGATCCACGGGCCGATGATCGCGATCAGCACGAAGAAGAGCAGGATGCCCAGTCCGACGACGGTCTTCCGGCCGCGCAGGAACCGGAACTTGCGCTTGCTCGCTGCCGGGGTTTCGGCGGCGTCGAGTACGGCGACCTCGGATGCGGTGACGGCCACAGCCCTACGCCTCCCTTCGGGTACGGGGGTCGAGGAGCATGTAGAGGATGTCGGCGAGGAGGTTCGCCGCCAGGACGGAGAGCGTGATGATGAGGAAGATGCCCTGCATGAGGGGGTAGTCCTTGGCGCCCACGCCCTGGAAGAGCTGGTAGCCGATGCCCGGGTAGGAGAAGACCATCTCCACCAGGAGCGTGCCGCCGACGATGAAGCCGAGCGAGAGGGCGAACCCGGAGATGTTGGGCAGGATCGCGTTGCGTGCCGCGTAGCCGAACATCACCCGGCGCTCGGAGAGGCCCTTGGCCTGGGCGACCATGACGTAGTCCTCGCTGGACACCGTCACCATCATGTTCCGCATGCCGAGGATCCAGCCGGCGACCGCGCTCAGGACGATCGTGAAGCCGGGCAGCACCCCGTGGTAGAGCGCGCTGGAGATGAACGGCCAGTCGAAGGCGGGCACCAGCGAGTTGTCGTAGCCGCCGTCGGCCGGGAAGAGCGGCCACTTCACGGCGAACAGCGAGATCGCGATGAGCCCGAGCCAGAAGTACGGGATGGACGAGATGAACGTGGTCACGGGCAGCAGGCTGTCCATCCAGGAGCCGCGCCGCCAGCCCGTGAAGACCCCGATGCCGGTGCCGAGCAGGAAGCTGATCAGCGTGGTGATGCCGACGAGCGCCAGCGTCCAGGGCAGCGACTGCGCGATGACCTCGCTGACCGGGGTGGGGAAGAAGGTGAACGACAGACCGAGGTCGCCGTGGAACAGGTGCGCCCAGTAGTCGGTGTACTGCTCCCAGATCGACTGCTTCTTGTCGAGGCCGAAGAGGGCCTTGAGCGAGTCGATGGCGTTGGTGTCGAGCTGGCCCTGGAAGCGGGCCATGAGTGCCTGGACCGGGTCGCCGGGCATCAGGCGCGGGATGAGGAAGTTGATCGTGATCGCGGCCCAGGCCGTGACCAGGTAGAAGGCGAGCCGTTGGAGCAGGAACTTCACTTCGCAGCCTCCTTCTCGTGGTCGTCGGTGCGGGTGCCGGTGCCGTCGTAGAGCCAGCAGGCGGCCCACTGGCCGTCGGCCAGGTCGAACCGGGGCGGCAGCTCGGTGCGGCAGCGCTCCATCGCCTTGGGGCAGCGGGGGTGGAAGCGGCAGCCGGCGGGCGGGTCGATGAGCGACGGGGGCTCGCCGGTGCCGTCGTCCTCCGGCTCGTCCTCGTCGCCCGCGCGGTCGGGGTGCGGCGCGGAGGCGATGAGCAGCTGGGTGTAGGGGTGTGCGGGGCGCTGGGTGACGGTCTCGCTGTCACCGCCCTCGACGATGCGGCCGGCGTACATCACCAGGGTGGTGTCCGCGAAGTAGCGGGCGGACGCGATGTCGTGGGTGATGTAGAGGATCGCGAGGTGGAGCCGGTCCTTGAGGTCCTTGAGCAGGTTGAGCACCCCGAGCCGGATGGACACGTCCAGCATCGAGACCGGCTCGTCGGCCAGGAGGACCTGGGGGTCGGCGCCGAGCGCGCGGGCGATGGCCACGCGCTGGCGCTGACCGCCCGACAGCTCGTGCGGGAACTTGTCCAGGTACTGATGAGGAGGAGTCAGCTGGACGCGGTTGAGCAGAGCGGTCAGGTTCTGTTCCAGTTCCGCCTCGCCGCTGCCCGCCCGGCCGTGGATCTTCAGCGACCGGGTCAGGTGGTAGCGCACGGTGTGCACGGGGTTCAGCGAGGCGAACGGGTCCTGGAAGATGAGCTGGACCCGGCGTACGTAACTGCGGAAGGACCGGCCACGTCCGGCCTTCACCGGCTGCCCGCCCAGGTGGATCTCGCCCGAGGTGAGCGGATACAGCTGGGCGAGCAGTCTGGCGACGGTGGACTTCCCGGAGCCCGACTCCCCCACCAGTGCCGTGACGGTGCCGCGCCGCAGTTGCAGCGAGGCGTCGTCCACGGCGTGGACGGTGCGGCGGGTGCGCGCGAGGAGGTCGCGGGCGTTGCGCCGCACGGCGAAGTGCTTGGTGACTCCGCGTGCTTCGAGCACGATGTGGTTGTTCTCTGGCTGTTCAGACATGGCCGGTACCTGATCCCTGCGTACTACTTGGCGGGCTTGAGATTCAGCACGACTTCCAGCGAGGTGCGCTGGGTGTGCTGCGGGTCCGCGTACGGGTTGTCCTCGGTGGGCCAGCCCACCCAGTTCTTCGTGGAGTACTCCGCCCCGACGGGCGCGGCCGCGGTCGGGACCATCGGCGCCTGCTCGACCATGATCTTCTGGAGGGTGTTCATCGCCTCGTTGCGGGCGGTGTCCGTGGTGGCCTGGGCGAAGTCCTTCAGCGCCTCGGTCGCCTCGGTGCTCTTGAAGCGGCCGAAGTTGCCGGACTGGGACGGCTTGCCGACGGGCTGGAGCAGGGCTCCGTCCATGATGTTCTGGTACATGTCGTACGGGGTGGCGCCGCTGTTGGTCCAGTGCAGGGTGGCGTCGAAGTTGCCGTTGGCGACGTCCGCGCCCCAGGCGTCCGCGGTCTGCGTCTTGACCTTGGCGTCGATGCCGATCTTCTTGATGTTGTCCTTGATGATCGACAGGCCGGTGATGTAGTCGTTCCAGCCGGCCGGGTCGGTGAAGGTGAGCTTCACCGGCTTGCCGTCCGGGTCCTTGAGGACGCCGCCGCTGAGCGTGAAGCCGGCCTTCTCCAGGATCTTCTTGGCGCCCTCGACGTCCGGCGTGGTGGTGGCCTTCTTGTAGTCCGGGGCGATGAACGACTCACCGGCCGGCAGCGGGATGCCGGTGGGGTTGGTGATCTCCGGGTAGAGCGTCGCCTCGGCCTGGGTGTAGATGGCCTTGCGGTCGATGACCATCGCCATGGCCTTGCGGAGCGCCGGGTTGTCCAGCGGCTTGCGGGTGGTGTTGAACCAGAGGCCGTGGATGCCGAGGCCGGAGGGGAACCACAGCTTGTGGTTCTTCGGGTCCTTGTCGATGAACAGCTTCTTGAAGTCCGGCATGAAGACGAACGACCACTCCAGCTTGCCGCTGGCCAGCGCGGTGGTCGCCGCGTTGTTGTCGTTGTACGTGCTGTAACGCAGCTCCTTGACCTTGGTCGACCCCTTCCAGTAGGTCGGCGTCGCGGTCAGCGTGGTGGTCTGCGGCGTGAACGTCTTCAGCTTGTACGGGCCCGAGCCGACGGGGTTCCGGTTCGGCCAGGTCTCCGGGTTGTCGACCTTCTCCCAGATGTGCTTGGGCACGATGAACTGCTGGAGGATCTTGTTCTGGTTGACGTACTGCGAGGCGTTGAAGGTCAGGACGACCTTCTTGTCCTTGACCTCGACGCCGCCCCACTGGATGCCGTCGGCGTTGAGGGCGGGGTGCTTCTTCAGCAGGTTGAAGGTGTACGCCACGTCGTCGGCGGTCAGCGGCTTGCCGTCGGCCCACTTGGCGCGCTCGTCGATGGTGAGGGTGACCTTCGTGAAGTTGAGGTCCCACTTCCAGTCGGTCGCCAGCCACGGGTCGGGCTTGTCGGCGGGCCGGATCTGGCTCACCATCGTCAGCGGCTCGTAGATCATCCAGCGGTAGCCGAGGGTGGCGCCGGCCGAGGTGTTGAGGAACGGGTTGCTGTTGTTCGTCTGCGGCCCGTCCGGCTTGCCGATGTTCAGGACGCCCGTAGCGGCACCGCCGCTGTTCTTGTTGTGGTTCGAGTTGGCCGAGGAACAGCCTGCGGCGAGTGCGACCACCGCGGTGACGGCCGCGGCGGCTCTCAGCGTGTGACGGCGTGCGGACATAACGACTCCAGGAGGGACTGGCGGGTCTGCGGATTCCGGAAACGGGCAGCGCTGGGCGCGCCTTGTACGGGCGGTGCTGTACGGGCGGTGCGGGTGCGGGAGTGGGCCTGGGGGTGCCCTTGTCCGCTAGGGCGCCGAGTGGCGCACGACCAGTTCGGTGGGGAGCACGACCGGGGTGTCCGGTACGGGCGTGCCGCCCAGGTGGGAGAGGAGCATCCGTGCGGCCGTCTCACCCATCTGCCGGGTGGGCTGGCGCACGGTGGTCAGGGGCGGTTCGGTGTGCTCGGACATCGGGATGTCGTCGAAGCCGACGACCGCGATGTCACCGGGCACGGTCTTCCCGGCGGCGCGCAACGCCCGCAGCACACCTGCCGCGGTGATGTCGTTGTGCGCGAAGACCGAGTCGAACTCCGTGCCCGAGGCGAGGAGTTCCTCCACGGCGAGCCGGCCGGAGCGTTCGGTGAAGTCCCCCGGGACGACGAGGTCCGTGGGGAGGACCGAGACGAACCCGGCCGTCCGGTCGCGCACACAGCCGAAGTGCTCGGGGCCGGTGATCACGACGGGCCTGGTGCGACCGGCGTCCCGCAGATGGCGGGCGGCCGACGCGCCTCCTTCGTGGTTGGTGGTCACGACGGAGGGGAAGTCGGGGTGGTGGCCGCGATCGTCGATGAGCACGATCGGCAGGCCGTCGCGGTGCAGTTCGGTGAGGTGGTCCAGGGTGTTCTCCGGTTCCACCACCACCAGGCCGTCGAAGGCCCGGGCCGACACCTGGCTGGTGAAGCGCTCCACGGATTCGGCCCCGCGGTTGCAGGTGAACAGCAGCAGCCCGTAGTCGGCCGCCTCGACGGTGTCGACCACGCCCTGGAGCAGTTCGCCCATCCAGGGCCAGGTCAGCGAGGGCACCAGCATGCCGACCGTGCGGCTGCTGCCGCGGGCCAGGCCGACGGCGCCGGAGCTGGGGACGTAGCCGAGCTGTGCGATCACTTCGCGAACGCGCGCGGCCGTCGAACCGTCCACCTCGCCCTTGGTGTTGATGACCCGGGAGACGGTCGTCTTGCTGACGCCGGCCTCGCGGGCGACATCAGCGATGGTGACTCGCATCGGGGGCCTCCAGGACACAACGGGACAGAGGGAGCGGCCGTGACGGCCGATGTTGGAACCGGTACCGCAACCGGTTCCGGAACCGGTACCGGCGTTGGTGGCGTGAGTTAACCCCGCTGAAACACAGCCGTCAATACTTCACGTCGAGATTGGTCCGTACCCATCTGATAACGAGGAGAACACGGTCCATTCATTCAATTCCTGAACGCATAGAGGCTCTTGACGCGGGCGTCCCGCATCCCGTTCACTCGGTGCCCGTACGGGGCCGTGCACGCGAACGCCCCCGCCCGCCCTGCCGGTTGAGGCGGGCGGACGGGGGCGGGCGGGTACGGGTCGAACCCGCGGGCGTCAGTCCGTCGGGTCGAGGCCGGCGCGCAGCAGACCGTAGGTGTACGCGTCCTCCAGCGCCTGCCACGACGCGGAGATGATGTTCTCGGCGACTCCAACGGTCGACCACTCGGCGGTCCCGTCGCCGGTGGTGATCAGTACGCGGGTGGTGGAGTCGGTGCCGGTGCGGCCTTCCAGGATGCGGACCTTGTAGTCCGTCAGCTCCAGCTTGGCGAGCTGCGGGTAGATCCGCTCCAGGGCCACGCGCAGCGCCCGGTCCAGGGCGTTGACCGGTCCGTTGCCCTCGGCGGTGGCGACGATCCGCTCGCCCTTGGCCCACAGCTTCACGGTCGCCTCGTTGGCGTGGGTGCCGTCGGGGCGGTCCTCCACGATCGCCCGCCAGGACTCGGTACGGAAGTAGCGCCGCACCCGGCCCTCGGCCTCGGCGCGCAGCAGCAGCTCGAAGGAGGCGTCGGCGGCCTCGTACGTGTAGCCCTTGAGCTCGCGCTCCTTGACCCGTGCGACGACCCGGGCGACCAGCTCCCGGTCGCCCCCGAGGTCGATGCCGAGCTCGTCGCTCTTCAGCTCGATGGAGGCCCGCCCGGCCATGTCGGAGACCAGCATCCGCATGGTGTTGCCGACCAGGGCGGGGTCGATGTGCTGGTAGAGGTCCGGGTCGACCTTGATCGCGGAGGCGTGCAGCCCGGCCTTGTGCGCGAAGGCCGAGACGCCTACGTACGGCTGGTGCGTGGAGGGGGTGAGGTTGACCACCTCGGCGATGGCGTGCGACACCCGGGTCATGTCGGCGAGGGCGCCGTCGGGGAGGACCCGCTTGCCGTACTTGAGTTCCAGCGCGGCGACGACCGGGAAGAGGTTGGCGTTGCCCACGCGCTCGCCGTAGCCGTTGGCGGTGCACTGGACGTGCGTGGCGCCGGCGTCGACGGCGGCGAGGGTGTTGGCGACGGCGCAGCCCGTGTCGTCCTGGGCGTGGATGCCGAGCCGGGCGCCGGTGTCGGCGAGGACCGTGGAGACGACGGCCTGGATCTGGGCCGGGAGCATCCCGCCGTTGGTGTCGCAGAGGATGACCACGTCGGCGCCGGCCTCGGCGGCGGCCTTGACGACGGCCTTGGCGTACTCGGGGTTGGCGCGGTATCCGTCGAAGAAGTGCTCGCAGTCCACGAAGACCCGGCGGCCCTGCTCGCGGAGGTGGGAGACGGTGTCGCGGACCATCTCCAGGTTCTCCTCCAGAGTGGTGCGCAGGGCCAGCTCCACGTGGCGGTCGTGGGACTTGGCGACCAGCGTGATCACCGGGGCACCGGACTCCAGCAGCGCCTTGACCTGGGGATCCTCGGCGGCGGTGCCGCCCGCCCGGCGGGTCGCGCCGAAGGCGACCAGCTCGGCGTTCTTGAACTCGATCTCCTGGCGGGCGCGGGCGAAGAACTCGGTGTCGCGGGGGTTGGCGCCGGGCCAGCCGCCCTCGATGAAGCCGACGCCGAACTCGTCCAGGTGCCGGGCGATGGTCAGTTTGTCGGCGACCGTCAGGTTGATGCCTTCACGCTGTGAACCGTCGCGCAGCGTGGTGTCGAAGACATGGAAGCTGTCGTCGGTGGGCTTGGCCTTGGTGGTCATTGCTGGTCTGACTCCTGTCGGATGAGTGGATCCGGACGACTGGGCCGTGTCCGGCGGATGATGGCCGGGGTCGCGGCGTCTGGCACGGCACCTCGCCGCGTTGCCGAACCGCCCTGATCGCTCCGCGATGAGGACGCTCCGGCGCCTTGCGATGCACCGCACCAGACGCCGCGCCCTACCCGATCCTGATCCGCCGGACGCGGCCCGGCTCCACTTGCCCCCATCATCCCGTGCGCCGTGTGCCCGGCCGAGGTGGAGGCCGGAAAACAAAAAACCCCTCGCGGGTGCGAGAGGTCTGCGCGCGGGTCTGGGGCACGGTGGCCGTGCCGCACGTGGTGGTACGGGACGGTCACTGCGGACCGGCGCGCCTGCTGCCAATAATCATGACGAACGAGGGCACGGAGGCAGTCTGGCACAGGACCGCCGCCGCGAACCGCCCGTCTCAGGATGCGGGCGTACGGAGAGCCCCCGGCGAGACACCGGAGGCTCTCCGTACCGGGTGCTCACGCCAGGGAGTGCATCCAGCCGTGGGTGTCCTCCGCGGTGCCGCGCTGGATGTCGAGCAGGCGCTCGCGCAGCTTGAGAGTGACCGGGCCGGGCGTGCCGTCTCCCTGGGTCCACTCTCCGCCCGCGCTCTTCACCGTGCCGACGGGGGTGATGACGGCGGCGGTGCCGCAGGCGAAGACCTCGGTGAGGGTGCCGGCGGCGGTGTCCTCGCGCCACTGGTCGATGGAGACGCGGGCCTCCTCGGCGGTGTAGCCGAGGTCACCGGCCAGCTTCAGGAGCGAGTCCCGGGTGATGCCGGCGAGCAGGGAGCCGGTGAGGGAGGGGGTGACGATCCTGTCCCCGTACACGAAGTAGAGGTTCATGCCGCCCAGCTCCTCCACCCACTTGTGCTCGACGGCGTCGAGGTAGGCGACCTGGTCGCAGCCCTTGGCGGCGGCCTCGGCCTGGGCGAGGAGGGAGGCGGCGTAGTTGCCGCCGGTCTTGGCGTCGCCCATGCCGCCGGGGACGGCGCGGACCCGGTCCTCGGAGAGCCAGATGGAGACGGGCTTCACACCGCCGGGGAAGTAGGCGCCGGCCGGCGAGGCGATGACCAGGAACAGGTACTCGTTGGACGGCCGCACGCCGAGGCCGACCTCGGTCGCGATCATGAAGGGGCGCAGGTACAGGGACTCCTCGCCGCCGTGGGCCGGGACCCAGGCCGCGTCCTGCTGGACGAGCGCGTCACAGGCCGCCACGAACGTCTCGACCGGCAGCTCCGGCATGGCGAGGCGGCGGGCGGAGGCGCGGAAGCGCTCGCCGTTGGCCTCGGGGCGGAAGGTGGCGACGGAGCCGTCGGGCTGGCGGTACGCCTTGAGGCCCTCGAAGATCTCCTGGCCGTAGTGGAGCGTCATGTTGGCGGGGTCGATCGACAGCGGCGCGTACGGCACGAGCTGGGCGTCGTGCCAGCCGCGGCCTTCGGTCCACTTGATCGTCACCATGTGGTCGGTGAAGTAGCGGCCGAATCCCGGCTGGGCCATGTGCGCCTCGCGCTCCGCGTCGGACAGCGGGTTCGAGGAGGGCTTGAGCTCGATCGTGGTCGTCATGAGTGCGTGTCCTTCACCGTGATGTGTGTGGAGGACCGCGTGCACGCCTTCAGGTGCTAGGACGTCCGAGCTTCGCTGCGAGCCACGGCCCCGTTCGATTATCGCTCGACGGGTGCCGTGCACGAAATGGCGTGGGTGCGGTCCAGGGTTCGATGGTGACACCCGGCGCGCACAGGTGAAGCCGCCGGGTGCGTCTGCGACCCGGCGGCTTCTGTGGGAGTCGTCGGGTCAGCCCGCTACGCGTACCGCGAGGGCGTCGCCGATCTCGTCGGTCGTACGGGCACTTCCGTCGCGCTCCGCGAGGTCGGCGGAGACGGCGTCCTCGATGCGCACGGCCTCGGCCTCGTAGCCGAGGTGGCGCAGCAGGAGGGCGACGGAGAGGATCGTGGCGGTCGGGTCGGCCTTGCCCTGCCCCGCGATGTCGGGGGCGGAGCCGTGGACCGGCTCGAACATCGACGGGAAGGCGCCCGTCGGGTTGATGTTGCCGGAGGCGGCCAGGCCGATGCCGCCGGAGACGGCCGCGGCGAGGTCGGTGAGGATGTCGCCGAAGAGGTTGTCGGTGACGATGACGTCGAAGCGCTCCGGCTGCGTGACGAAGAAGATCGTCGCGGCGTCGACGTGCAGGTAGTCGGTGGTGACCTGCGGGTACTCCGCGGCGACCTTGTCGAAGATGTTCTTCCACAGGTGGCCCGCGTAGACCAGGACGTTGTTCTTGTGGACCAGCGTCAGCTTCTTGCGGGGGCGGGCGGCGGCGCGCTCGAAGGCGTCCCGGACGACCCGCTCGACACCGAAGGCGGTGTTGAGGCTGACCTCGGTGGCGACCTCGTGCTCCGTGCCGGTGCGCAGCGAGCCGCCGTTGCCGGTGTACGGGCCCTCGGTGCCCTCGCGGACGACGACGAAGTCGATGTCCGGGCGGCCGGCGAGCGGGGTCTCGGTGTTCGGGAAGAGCTTCGACGGGCGCAGGTTGATGAAGTGGTCGAAGGCGAAGCGCAGCTTCAGCAGCAGCCCCCGCTCCAGGACGCCGGAGGGCACGGACGGGTCGCCGATCGCGCCGAGCAGGATGGCGTCGTGCCCCTTGAGGGCGTCGAGCTCCGCGTCGGGGAGGGTCTCACCGGTACGGTGCCAGCGCCGGGCGCCAAGGTCGTACTCCTTGGTCTCCAGCTTCACATCCTGCGGGAGAACAGCGTTGAGGACCTTGAGGCCCTGGGCCACGACCTCCTGGCCGATACCGTCACCGGGGATCACTGCGAGATTGATGCTGCGAGACATGCTGGCACCCTACTGCTCGTCCCACCCCATGACACGTCCCGTCCACCATACGGACATATGAGCAGCTGTACGTGTACCGTTCACCTATTCGACGGGGTGCCGTCAGCCGGGCGGTGGAGCTTGTCGCCCATGGACATTCCCCGCTTCGGCATCCCCGAGAAGCTCGCCGGCCGCATGACCATGGCCGAGCAGCACGACTACCTCCGCACCCGGCTCACCCGCCGCGGGGCGCTGCGCACCGGCGTGGCGACCGCGGCCGTGGCCGGCGCCGGGATCGGCCTCGCCTCCTCCCCCGCGTACGCGGCGCCCACCGTACTCACCTCGCACAGCACCACGCGGGTCGACGGCGCGCTGGTCGCCCCGTTCGGGCGGCACCTGGCGTACGGGGCCGACCCGAAGACGCAGATGGCGGTCTCCTGGCAGGTGCCGTTCGCGGTGCGCCGCCCGTACATCCGCATCGGGCTGAAGCCGTGGGCGCTGAGCCGGCGGATCGACGCGGAGGTGCGCCACCTGACGACGCCGGGGCTGAACGACGGCAGGATCGCGGCGGCCGAGCAGTTCTACGTCCACGCGTCCCTGGAGCGGCTGAAGCCCGGCACCACGTACTACTACGGCGTCGGCCACGAGGGCTTCGACCCGGCGGACGCGCGCAATCTGGGCACGCTCGGCACCTTCACCACCGCACCGGCGCGGGCGGAGAACTTCACCTTCACCGCCTTCGGCGACCAGGGCGTCAGCTACCACGCGCTCGGCAACGACCAGCTGATCCTGGGCCAGAACCCGGCCTTCCACCTGCACGCCGGGGACATCTGCTACGCGGACCCGTCGGGCTCCGGGCAGACCACCGACACCTATGACGCCCGCACCTGGGACCAGTTCCTCGCGCAGACGGAGACGGTCGCCAAGACCGTGCCGTGGATGGTGACGACCGGAAACCACGACATGGAGGCGTGGTACTCGCCGGACGGCTACGGCGGCCAGAACGCCCGCTGGACCCTCCCGGACAACGGTCCGGACCCGGTCAACCAGCCCGGTGCCTACTCCTTCGTCCACGGCAACGTCGGCGTGATCGCGCTCGACGCCAACGACGTCAGTTACGAGATCCCCGCCAACTTCGGCATCAGCGGCGGCCGGCAGACCCGCTGGCTGGACCGGCGCCTCGGCGAACTGCGGGCCCGCCGGGACATCGACTTCCTGGTGGTCTTCTTCCACCACTGCGCCTTCTCCACGACCAACGCGCACGCCTCGGACGGCGGGGTGCGGGACGCCTGGGTGCCGCTCTTCGAGAAGCACCGGGTGGACCTGGTCATCAACGGGCACAACCACGTCTACGAGCGCACCGACGCGATCCTGAGGAACGCCGTCGGGCGGCCGGTGCCGATCGGCGAGCGCACCGACCCCCGCCGGGACGGCATCGTCTACGTCACGGCGGGCGGCGCGGGCAAGGCGCTGTACGACTTCCCGGTGCCCGACAGCTACGAGGGGCACGTCGCGGATCTGGAGAGCGTGGACACGTACCACGTGGCCAAGGGCCGCGTGAAGGCCGCCGAGACCGTGGAGTGGTCGCGGGTGCGGTACACCGGCTTCTCGTTCCTCGCGGTGGAGGTGGAGGCGGGACGGCACCCCCGGATGAAGGTCACCGCGCTCGCCGAGTCGGGGGAACGCGTCGACCACTTCGAGATCAGCCGCGGCTGAGCGCGGCGCGGGTCCCGGTCAGTGGCCGGTGGAGCCGCCGTTGTCCCTGCGGTCGAGGGCGCGCTGCAGGGCGGCGGCGGCAGCCTGCCGCTCCGACTCGGTCGGGCGGTGGGCGTGACGGACACGGCGGCGGGTGGTGGTCTCGGCCATGGTGGATCGACTCCTTGAGATCGCGCGGATTTCGAGATCGAACAGCGTGGGGTGATGTCGAGATCAGTGATTTCGAGGCGCCGGAAGGGGCGGGGAACGGGCGCCGCAGGGGTTGCCTGCGCAGGGCGCGCGCTCTCGACCGCCAGTCGCTTGATCTAGCGAGACGTTCGGCTCCTACAAAGTTAGAGCAGCCGGGCCGGTCTGTCTCCACAATTACTCGGACTTCCTACTATCTGAGACGGAGCCCTCGCACGGGCCCTGCGGCCCGCGCGCGTACTCAGGCGTACGTGAGTACCCGGGCCGTGTCGAAAGAACGTGCGTCGCACGAGAGTTGCAGCCATGAACGGCCTCTACGCTCTCAAGCCCTGGTACGCGGACCGGCTCTCCGGCGTCCGCGCCTCGCTGGTCCGCCGTGAGGTGTCACCCGACACCCTCACCGCCGCCGGGGTGGCCGCCGCGGCCGGTGCCGCCGCCTCCCTGGCCTGGCTGCCCGCCCCGGTCGCCGCCCTTCCGGTCGCCGTCCTGCTCGCGGCGCGGCTCGCCTTCGCCAACCTGGACGGGGCGCTCGCCCGGGACACCGGCCGCACCACCCGGCGCGGCGCCGTCCTCAACGAGCTGGGCGACCGGGTCGCCGACCTGGTCGTGCTCGCCGGCTTCCTGCCGCTCGCCCCGCTCTGGCTGGTCGCGCTGGCGGCGCTCGCGGCCACGCTGCCCTCCTGGGTGTCGCTGGCCGGGGCCGCCGCCGGGGCGCCCCGGCGCAACGGGGGCCCGGTCGGCAAGACCGAGCGCTGTCTGCTCGTCGTGGTCGCCGCCGCGAGCGGCTGGGCCGTCCCGGTGCTGGCCGTGATCGCCGCCGGCTCCCTGCTCACCGCCGCCCTCCGGCTGGCCGGCCTCTGGCGGGAGACGGCATGAGCGCCGTACTGATGGCCGAGGAGGCCGCAGCCCGCGCGGTGCTCCTGGTCGCGGGCGTGCTGGGCGCGGGCGGGGTCGCCGTGGCGGTGCTGCCCGCGAGGGTCCGGATGCGCGCGGAACTGCGCAGGCGCTGGCGGACCTGGGCCGTGGTCGCCCCGGTCTTCCTGGGCGCGTTCCTCCTGGGCGGCGGCGGCACGTACGCGCTGGCCGCCGGTCTCGGGGTGGTCGCGGCCGCCGAGTACGCCCGGATGGCGGGCCTGCGCCGGGGCGACCTGGCCGTGCTCGCGGTGGCGTCGGCCGCCCTCCCGGCCCTCGCCCGGCTCGCCCCGCACGCGCTGGACCTGCGGGCGGTGGCCCTGCTGCTCGTCGCGGCGGCGCTGCCCCCCGTGCTGGGCGGCGACGACCGCACGGGCTTCACCCGCACCGCCAGGACCGCCTTCGGGCTGCTGTGGATACCGGTCGCGCTGACCGGCCTGGTGACCCTCGGGGACACGGCGGTCGCGGTGGGCCTGGCGGTGGCACTCGGCGATGTCGGCGCCTGGTGCGGCGGTACGGCGCTGGGGCGGCGGGGTCCGCTCGCCCGGCCGCTGTCGCCGCTCTCCCCGAACAAGACGTGGGCCGGGGTGCTGGGCGCGGCCGCCGCGACCGGGGCGCTGCTGCTCGTGCTCGGCGCGTTCACCCTGCCGCTGTGGGCGGCCGTGGTCGGCGGGTGTGTGCTCGGCGACCTCGTCGAGTCGATGGTCAAGCGCGAGTCCGGCGTGAAGGACGCGGGCAGCTGGCTGCCGGGCTTCGGCGGGCTGCTCGACCGGATCGACTCCCTGCTGGTGGCTCTCCTCCTGGCGATGGTGATGACGTGACGCCTCCTGGCAACACCCTTGTACGCACCTCCGGTGTCCTCCCGGTCCGCTCCCGGGTCTCCTCCGCCCTGCGACGGGGCCTGTGGTGGGGCGTCCTCAGCCTCACCGGCGGTATCGAGCGGCGCGGCCGGCTGCCGCGCGGCGGCTGCGTGGTCGTCGCCAACCACACCTCGCACGCGGACACGGCGGCGCTCCTGGCCGCGCTGGACGCCCGGCACGGCCCGGCGATCGGCGCGGCGGCGGACTACTGGTTCGCGTCCCCCTGGCGGCGCCGGATCTGCCGCAGGCTGGCGGCCGGCTTCCCGGTACGCCGGGCCGGCGGCGGGATGGCGGACCTGCTGACGAGGACCGGCGAGCTGCGCGAGGGCCGGGCGGTCGTGCTCTTCCCGGAGGGCACCCGCGCCGAGGACGGCACCCTCGGCTCCTTCCACAAGGGCGCGCTGGTTCTGGCCGAGGAGGCGGGGGTGCCGGTGGTGCCGGTGGGCATCGCGGGCACGGACCGGCTGCTGCCCAAGCACGGCCGGCTGCGCTCGTCCCTGGTCCGGGTGACGGTCGGGGAGCCGCTGCCCTCCGGGGTCACCCCCGGGGCGGCCCGGGACGCGGTGCGCGCACTGCACGAGCGTACGGCCGCCGAACCGCTGCGGGACTCCGCGGTGCGCCGGCGGGTGGCCTCGGTCGTCACGTCCCGCGCGGGGCTGCCGCTGGCCTTCTGCTGGGCGTTCGCGGAGGCGCTGAGCTGGCCGCTGATGCCGGAGCTGCTGCTCGCGGCGGTCTGCGTGGCGGTGCCGCGCGCGGCCCTGAAGATGTCGCTGGGCGCGCTGGCCGGGAGCCTGGTGGGCGGGCTGCTCGCGCTGCACATGGCGGCGGCGGGCGCGCACCTGCCCGCGCCGCTGACCACGGACCGGATGCGGGCGGAGGTCCGCGCGGAGCTGGCGGTGGAGGGCGCGTCGGCCGTCCGCCACCAGCCGTGGAACGGCATCCCGTTCAAGGTGTACGGGGCGGAGGCGGGCCGGGCTTCGGTGCCCGCGGCGGACTGGGTGGCCGCTTCGGCGGCGGCGCGGGGCTCGCGGACGCTGACGGTGGGGCTCGCCTTCGGCGCGTTCGGACTGCTGCTGCGCCGCCACCGCCGGCTGTACGGGCCCTACCTGGTGCTGCTCGGCGGCGGCTTCGCGGTGGGGCTGGCGCTGATCGTGCACGGGTGGAGCTGAGCCGCGCATGGAAACCGCCCCCCGTCCGGCAGGGGAACCGGACGGGGGGCGGGAATCGTGGGGGCGCCGGGCGCCCTCTCAGCCCTGGTGGGGGTAGGTGTACTCGGTCGGCGGGACCAGGGTCTCCTTGATGGCCCGGGTGAGGGTCCAGCGCTGGAGGTTCTGGGGGGCGCCGGCCTTGTCGTTCGTACCCGAGGCGCGGCCGCCGCCGAAGGGCTGCTGGCCGACGACGGCACCGGTCGACTTGTCGTTGATGTAGAAGTTGCCCGCGGCGTACCGCAGCTTCTCCATCGTGTACGCGGCCGCCGCGCGGTCGTTCGCGATGACGGAACCGGTCAGGGCGTAGTCGGAGACCGACTCCATCTGGTCCAGCATCGCGTCGTACTGGTCGTCCTCGTACACGTGCACGGCGAGGATCGGGCCGAAGTACTCGGTCGTGAAGACCTCGTTCTCGGGATCGGTGCACTCGATGACGGTCGGGCGGACGAAGTAGCCCACCGAGTCGTCGTAGGTGCCGCCCGCGACGATCGTGCACGCCGGGTCGGCGGCGGCGCGGTCGATCGCGGCCTTGTTCTTCGCGAAGGAGCGGTCGTCGATGACGGCGCCCATGAAGTGCGAGAGGTCGGTGACGTCGCCCATGGTGATGGAGTCGACCTCGGCCGCGAACGCCTCCTTGAAGCCCGAGTTCCAGATGGAGGCCGGGATGTACGCGCGCGAGGTCGCCGAGCACTTCTGGCCCTGGTACTCGAAGGCGCCGCGGGTCAGCGCGGTCTTCAGGACGGCCCGGTCGGCCGACGGGTGGGCGACGACGAAGTCCTTGCCGCCGGTCTCGCCGACGAGCCGCGGGTAGGTGCGGTAGTTGGCGATGTTGTTGCCGACGGTCTTCCACAGGTGCTGGAAGGTCGGGGTGGAGCCGGTGAAGTGGATGCCGGCCAGGTCGCGGTGGTTCAGGGCCACCTCGGAGACGGCGATGCCGTCACCGGTCACCAGGTTGATGACGCCCTTGGGCAGACCGGCCTCCTCCAGGAGCTGCATGAGCAGCACGGCGGCGTGGGTCTGCGTCGGGGACGGCTTCCACACGACGACGTTGCCCATGAGGGCGGGCGCGGTCGGCAGGTTGGCGGCGATGGCCGAGAAGTTGAAGGGCGTGATCGCGTAGACGAAGCCCTCCAGCGGGCGGTGGTCCATGCGGTTCCACACGCCCGGGGAGTTGGCCGGGGGCTGCTCGGCGAGGATCTGGCGCGCGTAGTGCACGTTGAAGCGCCAGAAGTCGACCAGCTCGCAGGGGCAGTCGATCTCGGCCTGCTGGGCGGTCTTGCCCTGGCCGAGCATGGTGGAGGCGGCCAGCGTCTCGCGCCACGGGCCGGACAGCAGCTCGGCGGCGCGCAGGATGATCGCGGCGCGGTCGTCGAAGGACATCGCGCGCCAGGCCGGAGCGGCGGCCAGGGCGGCGTCGATCGCGTCCTGGGCGTCCTGCTCGGTGGCGCCGGCGAAGGTGCCGATGACGGCCTTGTGGTTGTGGGGCTGCACGACGTCGACGCGCTCACCGCCACCCATCCGCTTCTCCCCGCCGATGGTCATCGGCAGGTCGATGGGGTTCTGGCTGAGCTCCTTGAGCTTGGCCTCCAGACGGGCGCGCTCCGGGGAGCCCGGGGCGTAGGAGTGGACCGGCTCGTTGACCGGCGCGGGGACCTGGGTCACAGCGTCCATGGGTTCCGATGCTCCTTCAGTCAGTCGTTGGGAGGGTGGCGGGGGTGCTCAGCCCTTGGTGAGGATGGAGCGGCCGAAGAACAGCAGGTTGGCCGGCTTCTCGGCGAGGCGGCGCATGAAGTACCCGTACCAGTCGGTGCCGTACGCGGTGTAGACACGCATGCGGTGGCCCTCGGCCGCGAGCCGGACGTGCTCGTCGCTGCGGATGCCGTACAGCATCTGGAACTCGTACTCGTCCAGCTTGCGGCCGGCCTTGCGGCCCAGCTCCTGGGCGATGGCGATCAGGCGGGGGTCGTGCGACCCGATCATCGGGTAGCCCTCGCCCTGCATCAGGGTCTTCAGGATGCGGACGTACGCCTTGTCGATCTCGGCCTTGTCCTGGTACGCGACGGAGGCGGGCTCCTTGTAGGCGCCCTTCACGATCCGCACGCGGCTGCCGGCGGCGGCGAGGCGGCGGGCGTCCTCCTCGGTGCGGAAGAGGTACGCCTGGATGACGCAGCCGGTCTGCGGGAAGTCCTTCCGCAGCTCCTCGTGGATGGCGAACATCGAGTCGAGGGTGGTGTGGTCCTCGGCGTCCAGGGTGACCGTGGTGCCGATCGCGGCGGCGGCCTCCACAACGGGGCGCACATTGGCGAGGGCCAGCTCGTGGCCGCCCTCCAGGGACTGGCCGAACATCGACAGCTTGACGGACATCTCGGCCCTGGCGCCCAGGCCGAGGTCCTTGAGGCGCTCGACGAGCTCCAGGTAGGCGTCGCGCGCGGCGGCGGCCTGCTCGGGGGTGGTGATGTCCTCGCCGACGACGTCGAGGGTGACTTCGAGGCCCTTGCCGGCGGCGTCCTCGATGACGGGGACGACCTGGTCGACCGTCTCACCGGCGATGAAGCGGTCCACGACCTGCTTGGTGCCGGGCGCGGCCGAGATGAACCGGCGCATCTTGTCGCTCCGCGACGCGGCGAGAATCACGGGACCCAGCACGGGGCACCTCCACGGAAAGTACGAACGGAGCCACACCGCCGTATATGCCGTGTAACGAACATAAGCGGTACAGCACGGAGAACCACCGTGAAATCTAAGGATCGCACCGCTTCCCTGCCATCGACAGCTGCCACACATCCGTGGACTGGATCTCAGACATATGTCTGAAGGGGTGCGAGAATGGCCGGGTGAAGGGCGATTACCAGGAGCTGGTGGACGAGATCTCCGCGCTGCTCGGCGTCCCCGCGACGCTGGAGAACCGGGATTTCGGCCTGGTCGCCTTCGGGGCCCACGACAGCGACGACACCACGGCGATGGACCCGGTCCGCACCCGGTCGATCCTCACCCGCCGCTCCACCCCGGCGGTCCGCGCCTGGTTCGAGAACTTCGGCATCACCCGCGCCACCGGCCCCCTGCGCATCCCGGCCGCCCCCGAGGCGGGGGTCTACCGCGACCGCATCTGCCTGCCGGTACGCCATCGGGGTGTCGTGCTCGGCTATGTGTGGCTGCTCGACGCCGACCCGGGGCCGACCGACCGCCAGCTCGACGCGGCGATGGACGTCGCCGCCCGGATCGGCGCGCTGCTGGCCGACGAGGAGCGGGCGGGCACCGACCTGTCCCGGGAGTTCGGCGCGGTACTGGCCGCCGGGCGCGGCTGGCAGCGGGACATGGCGGTCGCCGCGCTCGCCGAGGCGCTGGGCCCCGACGCGGACGGGCTGCACACCGTGGTGTGCGTGGCCCCGTGGCCGGACGGCGCGCCCGCCGTGCGCACGGTCCCCTCGGCGGCGGCGCTGACCGGGGCCCCGCTGCCGGGCCGGTCGGGCCCGCCCGCGCTGGCTGCGCTGATCCGGCTGCGGTCGCCGGAGGTCCTGGACCCGGCGCTCACCGCGGCCGGCCGGCTGCGCGCCACCGCCGGGGAGGCGGCCACCGCCGGGATCGCGGTCCCGCGCCGGGGCCTCGCGGAGCTGGCGGACGCCTGGCACGAGGCGTCCGGGTCGGCCCGGGCCGCGGCGGCGGAGACCCGGTTCGGCCCGGTCGCCGACTGGACGGCCATCGGCCCGTACCGCACGCTGACCGCGCTCGGCCCGGAGGTCCTGCCCGACCCGGCCGTGCGCCCCCTGCTGACCCCGGCGCAGCGGGACCTGGCCCGCACCGCGGAGATGTTCCTGGACTGCGCGGGCCAGGCGTCCCGGACCGCCTCCGAGCTGGGCATCCACCGCCAGACGCTGTACTACCGCCTCTCCCGCGTCCAGCAGCTCACCGGTCTCGACCTGAACGACGGCGAGGACCGGCTGCTGCTCCACATGGCCCTGAAGGCGGCCCGGCTGCGGTGACGCGCGGGCTCACAGCCAGGCGGGCGGCGGCGGGGCGGTGATCGGGCGGTCGCTGACCACGGCGGCCATGACCAGGGGCGCGTCGCCGTCGCTGCGGCCGACGCTCACACCGACCCAGCGGCCCTCCCCCGGTCCGGGCAGCGGGCCCCAGGCCCCCAGGTCGCCGCAGCAGTCCTCGTCGAGGAGCGCGTCGAAGAGCGGGGGGACCGGGGTGCCCTCCTGCTTCAGGAGCAGCGCGACATGCACGGCGACGCGATGGTGCGGGCCCCAGCGGGTCTCCAGCTCCGCGACGAGGGCGTCGAGCAGGGCCTCGGCCGCCTCCTCCGCCTCGTCGGGGTCGCCCTCGTCGTCCCCGGACTCCCAGAGCGGCACGGCCCGGAAGCCCTCGCCGGCGGTCGCCCGCCACTCCCCCGTGTCCGGGTCGCCCTCGGCCACCGTGGGGCCGGCGGCCGGGAGCGGGGCGGTGAGCAGGGCCGCCACCTCGGCGGCGGTGCGCGCGAGGTCGAAGGGCCGGCCGGCCCGGACGGTCATCGGGGGCTCTCGGGGTCCGGGCCGCGGCCTTCCAGGACGACCTTCAGGCCGTCCGTCAGATCCTGGGCGGACGGGGCCGAATCGGGGTCCATCAGCCACTGGACCATGACCCCGGCCAGGAGGGCCTGGCTGAAGAGGCCGGCGACGCGGGCGCGCTCGGGGTCGGTCTCCGGGTCGACGCCCAGCATGCCCTCGGCGAGTCCGTCGCGCCCCGCACGCTGCGGTCCGATGAGGGCCTTGCGCAGCTCGGGGTCGGAGTCGATCCGGGAGATGACCTCCATCTGGAGCTGCCAGACGGCCCGGGTCTGCTCATAGCTCCCGATCACCCGCTCCCAGGTCTCGCGGAACTGGTCGAGCGGTGCGGCCGGCGCCTCCGCCGCCCCCTCGGAGCCCTCCCCGTCCGGGGCGAACCTCTCGCCCCACTCCTCGGTCAGCTTGATGAACGCGAGGTTGAGCAGTGCGTCCTTGGAGCCGTAGTGGTAGCCGATGGAGGCGAGGTTCGTGCCCGACGCGGCCACGATGTCACGCGCCGTGGTGCGCGCGTACCCCTTCTCCAGCAGGCAGCGCTTGGCGCCTTCGAGCAGATCCTCACGATGTCCCATGACAGCAGCGTACCCGGCATGCAGACGTTTGTGTAAGACACGCGTCTACATGCCGGGTGCGGGTGGGACTCGTGAGGTCCGCGAGGTCAGTCGGTGAGGTTCACCGAGCGGGCCGAGGCGGCCCCGATCTCCGAGGAGATCTCGGCCAGCACGGTCGCCGGGACGTCGTCGTCCACGGTGAGGACGACCAGCGCCTCGCCGCCCACGTCGGCGCGGGAGACCTGCATGCCCGCGATGTTCAGACCGGCCTCGCCGAGGATGCGGCCGACCGTGCCGACGACGCCGGGGCGGTCCTCGTAGCGGAGCACGATCATGTGGTCCGCGAGCGCCAGGTCCACGTCGTGCTCACCGATCGCGACGATCTTCTGGAGGTGCTTGGGGCCGGCCAGCGTGCCGGAGACGGCGACCTCCTGGCCGTCGGCCAGGGTGCCCCGGACGGTGACCACGTTGCGGTGCTCGGGCGACTCGGAGCTGGTGGTGAGGCGCACCTCGACACCGCGCTCCTGGGCGAACAGCGGGGCGTTCACATACGACACCGTCTCGTCCACGACGTCCTCGAACACGCCCTTGAGCGCGGAGAGTTCGAGCACCTTGACGTCGTGCTGGGTGATCTCGCCGTAGACCTCGACGTCGAGGCGGGCGGCGACCTCGCCGGCCAGCGCGGTGAAGATCCGGCCCAGCTTCTCGGCGAGCGGCAGGCCCGGGCGCACGTCCTCGGCGATGACGCCGCCCTGGACGTTGACCGCGTCCGGGACCAGCTCACCGGCGAGCGCGAGGCGCACCGACTTGGCGACCGCGA
Source organism: Streptomyces sp. DT224 (assembly GCF_049844595.1). NCBI lineage: Bacteria > Bacillati > Actinomycetota > Actinomycetes > Kitasatosporales > Streptomycetaceae > Streptomyces > Streptomyces sp. DT224. Next base: position 590,559 of record NZ_JBNCLI010000001.1, on the reverse strand, counting down.
TGCCCGCCTTCTCCTGGGCCTCGTCGGTGGAGGCGCCGAGGTGCGGGGTGCAGACGACCTGGTCGAACTGGAAGAGCGGGGAGTCCGTGCAGGGCTCCTTCGCGTACACGTCGAGGCCGGCGCCGGCGACGCGGCCCTCCTTGAGCGCGGAGGCCAGCGCCTCCTCGTCCACGATGCCGCCGCGCGCGGCGTTGACGATGCGCACGGTGGGCTTCACCTTGTGCAGCGCCTCGTCACCGATCAGGCCCAGCGTCTCCGGGGTCTTCGGGAGGTGCACGGTGATGAAGTCGGCGACCTCCAGCAGCTCGTCCAGCGAGAGGAGCTTGACGCCCATCTGCGCGGCGCGCGCGGGCTGCACATAGGGGTCGTAGGCGACGATCTTCATGCCGAAGGCGGACATGCGCTGCGCGACCAGGACGCCGATGCGGCCGAGGCCGACGACGCCGAGGGTCTTCTCGCTCAGCTCGACACCGGTGTACTTCGAGCGCTTCCACTCGCCGTTCTTGAGGGCGGTGTTGGCCTGCGGGATGTGGCGCGCGGTGGCCACGAGCAGACCGCAGGCCAGCTCGGCGGCGGTGACGATGTTGGAGGTCGGGGCGTTCACGACCATCACGCCGGCCTTGGTGGCGGCGGAGACGTCGACGTTGTCCAGACCGACGCCCGCGCGGGCGACGACCTTCAGCTTGTTCGCGGCGGCGATGGCCTCGGCGTCGACCTTGGTGGCGGAACGCACCAGGATGGCGTCGACATCGGCGATGGCGGGGATGAGCTCGGCGCGGTCCGCGCCGTTGCAGTGCCGGATCTCGAAGTCCGGGCCCAGGGCGTCCACCGTGGCGGGCGACAGCTCTTCAGCGATGAGTACGACAGGTTTCGAGCTCACGTGAGTCCTCACAGATCCAGTGCGGACGGCCGTCCCGACGGCCGCAGGCGTGGAGGGGCTTGCCGCGTGGAAGACGCACGACACTGTGGGCCTGACGCGTGTATGTGGAGCAGTCTAGTCATGCGCGGGACCCCGGTCAGCGCCCCTTCGGAAGGATCACCCGCACGAGTGCGTGGTCCCCGGGGGCGGGGGTGACCCGCCCCCGGGGCTCGGGGCTTACGCGTCCTCGTCGTTGACCCAGCTCATGAGCTTGCGCAGCTCGCGGCCGGTGGTCTCCAGCAGGTGGTCGCTGTCGGCCTTCTTGTACTCGTTGTACTTGGGCAGACCGTTGTGGTACTCGGCCATCCAGTTCTTGGCGAAGGTACCGTCCTGGATCTCGGCGAGAACCTTCTTCATCTCGGCCTTGGTGGCGTCCGTGATGATGCGCGGGCCGGTGACGTAGTCGCCCCACTCGGCGGTCTCCGAGATGGACCAGCGCATCTTCTCCAGGCCGCCCTCGTACATGAGGTCCACGATGAGCTTCAGCTCGTGCAGGCACTCGAAGTAGGCGATCTCCGGCTGGTAGCCGGCCTCGGTCAGGGTCTCGAAACCGGCCTTGACCAGGGCGGCGGTGCCGCCGCAGAGGACGGCCTGCTCGCCGAAGAGGTCGGTCTCGGTCTCCTCGGTGAAGGTCGTCTTGATGACGCCGGCGCGGGTGCCGCCGATGCCCTTGGCGTACGACAGGGCGAGCGCCAGGCCGTTGCCCGAGGCGTCCTGCTCGACGGCCACGATGCACGGGACGCCGCGGCCCTCCTCGTACTGGCGGCGGACCAGGTGGCCCGGGCCCTTCGGGGCGACCATGCAGACGTCGACGTTGGCCGGCGGCTTGATGAAGTCGAAGCGGATGTTCAGGCCGTGGCCGAAGAACAGCGCGTCGCCGTCCTTGAGGTTGTCCTTGATGGACTCCTCGTAGACCTGGGCCTGGATCGGGTCCGGGACGAGGATCATGATGACGTCGGCCTCGGCGGCCGCCTCGGACGGGGTCACCACGCGCAGGCCCTGCTCCTCGGCCTTGGCCTTGGACTTGGAACCCTCGTGCAGACCGACACGGACGTCGACACCCGAGTCACGCAGCGACAGCGCGTGGGCGTGGCCCTGGCTGCCGTAGCCGATGACCGCGACCTTGCGGCCCTGGATGATGGACAGGTCGGCATCGTCGTCGTAGAACAGCTCGGCCACTGGGTCTTCTCCTTGGTGTGCAGGTGTTGCGTCCCACCGTACGGCGGGGTGCGTCAGATACGTTTTCGGGTCTCGCCATACGAGCGGCGTCGGCAGGACGGCGGGTCCCCGGGGGTTTACGCCGTGCGGTCGAGGGCGCGCAGGGACCGGTCGGTGATCGAGCGCGCGCCGCGCCCTATGGCGATGGTGCCGGACTGGACGAGCTCCTTGATGCCGTACTGCTCCAGCATCTTGAGCATCGCCTCCAGCTTGTCGGCGCCGCCGGTCGCCTCGATCGTGACGGCCTCGGGCGAGACGTCGACGGTCTTGGCGCGGAACAGCTGGACGATCTCGACGATCTGGGAGCGGGTCTCGTTGTCGGCGCGGACCTTCACCAGGACGAGCTCGCGCTGGATCGCAGCGGACGGCTCGAGTTCGACGATCTTGAGGACGTTCACCAGCTTGTTGAGCTGCTTGGTGACCTGCTCCAGGGGCAGGTCCTCGACATTCACGACGATGGTGATGCGGGAGATGTCGGGGTGTTCGGTGGTGCCGACCGCGAGCGAGTCGATGTTGAAGCCGCGGCGGGAGAACAGGGCGGTGATCCGGGCCAGGACACCGGGCTTGTTCTCGACCAGGACGGAGAGCGTGTGCTTGGTGGACATGGAAGTCGGTCTCTCTCTGTCTCTCAGTCGTCTTCGTTGTCGCCGAAGTCGGGACGGACGCCCCGGGCGGCCATGACCTCGTCGTTGGAGGTGCCGGCGGCGACCATGGGCCACACCATGGCGTCCTCGTGGACGATGAAGTCGATGACGACCGGGCGGTCGTTGATCGCGTTCGCCTCGGCGATGACCTTGTCCAGGTCGGCCGGGTCCTCGCAGCGGATCGCGTAGCAGCCCATGGCCTCGGAGAGCTTCACGAAGTCCGGGACGCGGGTGCCCTTGTTGGGCGGGGTCTCGCCGTCCGGGCCCGCGTGCAGCACGGTGTTGGAGTACCGCTGGTTGTAGAACAGGGTCTGCCACTGGCGGACCATCCCGAGCGCGCCGTTGTTGATGATGGCGATCTTCACCGGGATGTTGTTCAGGGCGCAGGTGGTGAGCTCCTGATTGGTCATCTGGAAGCAGCCGTCGCCGTCGATCGCCCAGACCGTGCGGTCGGGCATGCCGGCCTTGGCACCCATCGCGGCCGGGACCGCGTAGCCCATGGTCCCGGCGCCGCCGGAGTTGAGCCAGGTGGCGGGCTGCTCGTACTGGATGAAGTGCGAGGCCCACATCTGGTGCTGGCCGACGCCCGCGGCGAAGATCGTGTCCGGCGGGGCGAGCTCGCCGATGCGCTGGATGACCTGCTGCGGGGAGAGGCTGCCGTCCTCGGGGAGGTCGTAGCCGAGCGGGTAGGTCTCGCGCCAGCGGTCGAGGTCCTTCCACCAGGCGCTGTAGTCGCCGGTGTTGCCCTCGGTGTGCTCGGCCTGGACCGCCTGGACGAGGTCGGCGATGACCTCGCGGGCGTCGCCCACGATCGGGACGTCGGCGGCGCGGTTCTTGCCGATCTCCGCCGGGTCGATGTCGGCGTGGACGACCTTGGCGTACGGGGCGAAGCTGTCCAGCTTGCCCGTGACGCGGTCGTCGAAGCGGGCGCCGAGGGCGACGATCAGGTCGGCCTTCTGGAGCGCGGTGACGGCGGTGACCGAACCGTGCATACCGGGCATGCCCACGTGCAGCGGGTGGCTGTCGGGGAAGGAGCCGAGCGCCATCAGGGTGGTGGTGACGGGCGCTCCGGTCAGCTCGGCCAGCACCTTGAGTTCGGCGGTGGCCCCGGCCTTGATCACGCCGCCGCCCACGTAGAGCACCGGGCGCTTGGCCTGGGTGATGAGCTTGGCGGCCTCGCGGATCTGCTTGGCGTGCGGCTTGGTCACCGGGCGGTAGCCGGGCAGGTCCATGACCGGCGGCCAGCTGAAGGTGGTCTTCGCCTGGAGCGCGTCCTTGGCGATGTCGACCAGGACCGGGCCCGGGCGGCCGGTGGAGGCGATGTGGAACGCCTCGGCGATCGTGTGCGCGATGTCCTCGGCGCGGGTGACCAGGAAGTTGTGCTTCGTGATCGGCATGGTGATGCCGCAGATGTCGGCTTCCTGGAAGGCGTCCGTACCGATGGCGCCGGAGGCCACCTGACCGGTGATCGCGACCAACGGCACGGAGTCCATGGCCGCGTCGGCGATCGGGGTGACGAGATTGGTGGCGCCGGGGCCCGAGGTGACCATGCAGACACCGACCTTGCCGGTGGCCTGCGCGTAGCCGGTGGCCGCGTGACCCGCGCCCTGCTCGTGCCGGACCAGGATGTGACGGACCCGGGTGGAGTCCATCAGCGGGTCGTAGGCGGGGAGAATGCAGCCGCCGGGGAGGCCGAATACGGTGTCGGCCCCGACTTCCTCGAGAGAGCGGATGAGGGACTGCGCGCCCGTGAGGTGCTCAACGGAGGCGGCGGGCGATCCGCCGGTACGGGCCCGCGGCTGGGGATGGTGGGCCCCTGTGGCCTGCTCGGTCATCGGCATTCTCTTCTCGAAGCTGAGGTTTTTGCGAGTGTTTTACGACGTTTTGCCTGGTCCGGTGCAACAAAAAACCCCCCGTGCCGTGAGGCAAGCGAGGGGAGCGCGCCGGTGCGGTCCGCAGGGTGTCATGGAGGGACCCTGCTTCAGCCGACGCGCTTTCCAAGTACGAGAATTCGGGTGCGCATGGCATTGACCCTCTCTCCGACGCACGCGGGGTGTCAAGTTGGTGGGACGGGTGTCTCATCATGCGAGCGGCTGAGGGAGGGGATCGCGCCGCCCGTGAGGACCGGCTGGGCGGGCACTCCGGCGGGCACCGGGAACGTCCCGCGGACCAGCGCGCGGCGCAGCCGGTACTCGTCCAGCGGCCCGGAGAAGGCCGCGCCCTGGCCGTGCGTACAGCCCATGGCGCGCAGGGCGAGGACCTGCTCCGGTACGTCCACGCCGTCGGCCACGGACTGCATGCCGAGGTCGCAGGCGATCCGGAGCAGCCCACTGGTGATCTTGTGCAGCCGGGCCGACTCCACGACGCCCTCCACCAGGCCCCGGTCCAGCTTGAGCACGTCGATCGGGAGGCGGCGCAGGGCGTTGATCGCGGCGTAGCCGCTGCCGAAGCCGTCGAGCGCGATCCGGACGCCGAGGCGGCGCAGGGCGGCCAGGCGCTGCTCCAGGTCGTCGAAGGAGACCCGGGGATCGCTGTCCGCGACCTCGATCATGAGCGCCCCGGACGGCAGTCCGTACCGCGTGAGCAGCGCCTCGACGGAGCCGCCCGGGGAACCCCGGTCGAGCAGCCTCCGGGCCGGGAGGCGGACGGACACCGCGGTGCGGTGGCCCGCCCTGGCCCGGTCGGCGGCCTGCTCGACGGCCTCTTCCAGGAGCCAGCGGCCCAGCTCGGCGGTGCGGTCGCCGTCCTCGGAGATCCGCAGGAACTCGGCGGGCGTGAACAGGATGCCCTGGGCGGAGCGCCAGCGGGCCTGGGCGGCGACGGCGGCGACCCGGCCGGTGGCCAGGTGCACCACGGGCTGGTGGAGGAGCGCGAACTCGCCGTCGCGCAGGGCGCCGCGCAGCCGGGTCGCCAGTTCGGAGCGGCGGACCACGTCGGCCTGCATCTGCGGGGCGTACAGCTCGACGCGGTTCTTGCCGCCGGCCTTGGCGCGGTACATGGCGAGGTCCGCGTTGCGCATGAGGTCGTTGGGGGTGATGCCGGGCTCGGCGAAGGCGACGCCGATGGAGGCGGTGACGCGGACCTCGCCGTCGCCGACGCGGTAGGGCTCGGAGAGCGTGAGGCGCAGCCGGTCGGCGATCTCGTGGACCTGGCACTCGCGGGCGTCCTGCTCGCGGCCGGCGTCGCCGACGATGAGGGCGGCGAACTCGTCGCCCCCGAGGCGGGCGGCGGTGTCCCCGGAGCGGACGGACTCGTGGAGGCGGCGGGCGGCCTGGACGAGCAGTTCGTCGCCCGCCTGGTGGCCGAGCCGGTCGTTGGCCGCCTTGAAGCCGTCCAGGTCGATGAAGAGGACGGCGGTGCCCGCGTCCCCGGAGCGGCGGCCGGAGAGCGCCTGGCGGACCCGGGCGGTGAACAGGGCCCGGTTGGGCAGGTCGGTGAGCGGGTCGTGCTCGGCGTTGTGCTGCAACTGGGCCTGGAGGCGCACGCGTTCGGTGACGTCCCGGCTGTTGAGGAGCAGGCCGCCCTGGTGGCGGTTGACGGTGGACTCGACGTTGAGCCAGTCGCCGGAGCCGGACCGGAAGCGGCACTCGATGCGCGTGGCGGGCTCCTCGCCCGGCGGGGCGGCGAGGAAGCGGCGGACCTCGTGGACGACGCGGCCGAGGTCGTCGGGGTGGATGATCGAGGACAGCTCGGCGCCGACGAGTTCGTCCGCGTCCCGCCCGTAGACGCCGGCGGCGGCGGGGCTGACGTAGCGCAGGACGCCGCTGGGCGCGGCGATCATGATGACGTCGCTGGAGCCCTGCACCAGGGAGCGGAAGTGGTTCTCCTTCTGGGCCAGTTCCTGGGTGAGGGCGATGTTGTCGAGGAGCATGATGCCCTGGCGGACGACGAGGGCGAGGACCACCGTGCACCCGGTGAGCACGACGACGCGGTCCACCCGGCGGCCCTCGATCACGTTGTACAGGATGCCCAGGGTGCAGACGGCCGCGGCGAGATACGGGGTCAGCGCGGCCAGTGAGCCGGCGATGGGGCGGCTGGCGGTGCGCGGGGCGCCCGGGTCCTCGCCCCCGGCCTCGTCCCGGACAGCGTTGTCCGCCTCGCGCGCGGCGCCCCAGGGGGCGTACGCGAGGAGCAGCGAGCCGGCGAACCAGCCGGCGTCGAGCAACTGGCCCGAGTGGTAGGTCTGGCGGAGCAGCGGCGAGGTGAACAGGGCGTCGCAGAGCACGGTCAGGGCGAGCGCGGCGATGGCGGTGTTCACCGCGGCGCGGTTGACGCTGGAGCGCCGGAAGTGCAGGGCGAGGACCATCGAGACGAGCACGATGTCGAGCAGCGGGTAGGCCAGCGAGAGGGCGGCGCGGGCCACGCTGTCGCCCTCGATGTCCGCGACGTGCGCGGTGTGGGCGAGGGCGAGGCTCCAGGACAGGGTGAGCAGCGAGCCGCCGATCAGCCAGGAGTCGAGGGCCAGGCAGACCCAGCCGGCGCGGGTGACGGGCCGCTTGGCGAGGACGAGGAGTCCGACGATCGCGGGCGGCGCGAAGCAGAGGAAGAAGACGTCGGCGAGGGACGGGCTCGGGACGCGGACCTCGCGCACGCACTCGTACCAGCCCCAGACGGCGTTGCCTGCACAGGCCATCAGCGAGGAGAGCGCGAACAGCAGCCAGGCCGGACGGAACCTCGGGTCGGCGACGCGGGCGAAGAGGAAGCAGGAGACGGCGGCGGCGAGGGCGGCGGCGCTCAGACCGAAGTCCCCCATGACCAGGGCCACTCCGGCCGAACCCCAGCCGGTGGCCGCGCCCACCGCGTAACCGCCGCAGACGAGGCCGAGAACGATCTGCGGGAGCAGCGCGGAGGTGCGGCCCGGACCGGACCGCCGGGCGAGGAACGCTCCGCGCGTGCTCACCGGGGCGCTCACCGCGGGCCTCCCGAGGTCCCCGGCCGGCTGCGGCGCCGGCTCACCGGGCCCTCCGCGCGCCGTCGCCGGACCCGTCGTGTCGGATCGTTCGCCCATCGGCCGTCCATCGCCCGTCGCCCCCTCGCGTGTGGCTGGCTCCCCGGCGCCGTCCCTGCCACGGCGCGACACCCCTTTCGGGACGATACACCAGACTCGTCACTCAGGGACATAGTTCCTCTACTCTCCGTGACGACCTGCGGTGTTGTGGCCACGGAGGGGAGCCGGACGTGCTCTTTGCGTGGTCAGCCCGTGGTGCGTACGACGTTGTCCAGCGGCTGCCCCGCGGCGAAGCGGGTGAGCTGTCCGGCGATCAGCCGCTCGGCGCGCGGCAGGAACGCGGAGGTGCTGCCGCCGACGTGCGGGGTGATGAGGACGTTCGGAGCATGCCAGAGGGGATGGCCGGAAGGCAGCGGTTCCGGGTCGGTGACGTCGAGGGCGGCGTGCAGCCGGCCGGACTCGAGTTCGGACAACAGGGCCTTGGTGTCGACCACTCCGCCCCGGGCGACGTTGACCAGCAGCGCCCCGTCGTGCATCGCGGCGAGGAACTCGGCGCCCACCAGCCCCTGCGTGGAGGGGTTCAGCGGGGTGGACAGGATCACCACGTCGGCGTCGGGCAGCAGGGCCGGCAGGTCGTCGAGTGTGTGTACGGGGCCGCGTGCGGTTGTCCGTGCGGAGCGCGCGACGCGTACGACCCGCGCGCACTCGAACGGCGCGAGCCGGTCCTCGATGGCGGAGCCGATCGATCCGTACCCCACGATCAGCACGGACTTGTCGGCGAGCGCCGGGTAGAAGCCGGACCGCCACTCCTCGTCGTCCTGGCCGCGCACGAAGCCGGGGAACCCGCGCAGCGAGGCGAGGATCAGCGCGAGGGTCAGTTCGGCGGTGGACGCCTCGTGGACGCCCTTGGCGTTGCACACCCTGACGCCCGCGTGCAGTCCGGCGAGGCCCGGCTCGACGTGGTCGGTGCCCGCCGACAGCGTCTGCACGACCTGGACGCGGCTCATCGCACCGAGCGGCCGGACCGCGACCTCCATGCCCTTCATGTACGGGACGACGTAGTAGGCGCAGTCGGCGGGGTCGGCCGGGTAGTCCTTCCCGCCGTCCCAGAAGTGGTACGTCAGGCCCTCGGGAAGCCCTTCGATCTCCTCGGCGCGCAGGGGCAGCCAGACCTCGGGGGCGGGGACGGAATGCGTGGTGGAAGTCATGGTCAGGAGGCTATGCGAAGCCCTCCGGGACGCAGAGGTTAGGTTGTGGGCGGTGCGAGAGGGGTTCGGGAGTTGGAGCGCAGGAGTCTCGGTGCGGCGGCGCTCGCCGTGGGTGCGGTCGGTCTCGGCTGCATGCCGATGAGCTGGGCGTACAGCGCCTCGCAGCAGCGGGGCGACCGTGCGCTGCGGGCGGTGCACGCGGCACTGGACGCGGGCGTCGATCTGCTCGACACCGCCGACATGTACGGCCCCTTCACCAACGAGCTGTTGGTGGGGCGGGCGCTGAAGGGCCGTCGGGCCGAGGCGTTCGTGTCCACCAAGTGCGGGCTCCTGGTGGGAGATCAGCACATCGTGGCCAACGGCAGGCCGGGATACGTGCGCCGGGCCTGCGACGCCTCGCTGCGGCGGCTCCAGACCGATGTGATCGACCTCTACCAGCTCCACCGCGCCGACCCCGAGGTGCCCGTCGAGGAGACGTGGGGCGCGATGGCGGAACTGGTGAGCGCGGGAAAGGTGCGGGCGCTGGGCCTGTGCGCGGTCGGCGCGCGGGCGTCGCGGCGCTCGGGCGCCCGGATGCACGACGGAACGATCCGGCAACTGGAGCGGGTGCAGCAGGTGTTCCCGGTCAGCGCGGTGCAGGCGGAGCTGTCGGTGTGGTCGCCGCAGGCGCTGGAGTCGCTGCTGCCGTGGTGCGCGGCCCGGGGCGTGGGCTTCCTGGCCGCGATGCCGCTGGGCAACGGCTACCTCACGGGGACGCTGACGCCGGGGCAGGGGTTCGAACCCGAGGACCTGCGGGCCCGGCATCCCCGGTTCACGGCCGAGATGATGGCGGCGAACCAGCCGCTGGTGGTGGGGCTGCGCCGGGTCGCCGAGCGGCACGGGGCGACGCCCGCGCAGGTGGCCCTGGCCTGGGTGCTGCACCAGGGGCCCCAGGTGGTGCCGGTGCCCGGCACGAAGCGGGAGGACTGGGCGGTGGAGAACGCGGGCGCGTCCGGGCTGACGCTGACGGAACGCGACCTGGCGGAGATCGACCGGCTGCCGGCACCGCGCGAGTCCTGGGACTAGGGCGTCCGACAATTCCCGTCGTCCGCCCGGAGGGCGGGCAGGGCGGCGGCTTCCGGCCGGTGCGGCGAGAGTGCGTGCAGGGCGTCGCGACGGGGCGAACCTCGGCTGACGCGGCACTGGGTGTGCTGTCCGCCGGTCCGGAAAGCGCCCCGGTCCGCGCCCGCTCGGTGTAAGAACAGGGGACAGGCGGCCGTTGAAGGGATCGGTACGGTGTTCGGATCAGTGCAGGGCCCCGCGGGGCGTCGTACGGGGTACGGCCGGTGCGGCCCGGGGGCGCGGCGGGGCATGGTGGCCGTGCTGGCGGCCGGCGCCCTGCTGATGGCAGCCGGGTGCGGCTCCCAGGACGGCGGGGGCCCGGCGGGCGCGAGTTCACCGGCGCACTCCCCCTCCGGGCCGGCCGCCCAGCCGCCCTCCCCGTCGCCGTCCGTCTCGCGCCCCCCGGCCGACCAGCCCCCGGCCAAGGGCTCGGCGAAGGTGGTCTCGACGCTCACCGAGGGGCTGAACTCCCCGTGGGGGCTGGCCGCGCTCCCCGCCGGCGACCTCCTGGTGGGCTCCCGGGACAAGGGCACCATCACCCGGATCGACGCGAAGACCGGCGGGAAGAAGCTTCTCGGCACGGTCCCCGGGGTCGCCCCGGCCGGCGAGGGCGGGCTGCTCGGCCTCGCCGTGTCGCCCGACTTCGGCACGGACCACCAGGTGTACGCGTACTTCACCACCGCGTCGGACAACCGCATCGCCCGCATGATCTACGACGAGGACGGCTCTCCCGGCCAGTTGCTGGGCGCCCCGGACACCATCCTGCGCGGCATCCCCAAGGGTCAGATCCACAACGGCGGCCGGATCGCCTTCGGGCCCGACCGCGCGCTGTACGCGGGCACCGGCGAGACGGGCGACGACGGCCGGGCGCAGGACAAGAAGTCTCTGGCGGGCAAGATCCTGCGGATGACGCCCGACGGCGAGCCGCTGCACGGCAACCCGGAGGGCGACTCCGTGGTGTATTCGTACGGGCACCGCAATGTGCAGGGTCTCGCCTGGGACGCGGAGAAGCGGCTGTGGGCCTCCGAGTTCGGCCAGGACACCTGGGACGAGCTGAACCTGATCGAGCCGGGCGGCAACTACGGCTGGCCGGACGTCGAGGGCACCGCGCACAAGGAGGGCTTCCGCGACCCGGTCGCCCAGTGGAAGACCTCCGAGGCGTCGCCCAGCGGCATCGCGTACGTCAAGGGCTCCCTCTGGCTGGCCGGGCTGCGGGGCGAGCGGCTGTGGCGCGTCCCGCTCTCCCGCGAGGACGGGGCGGCGAAGGAGCCCCTGGCCGACCCGCAGGCGTTCCTGGAGGGCGAGTACGGCCGGCTGCGCACGGTCCTCGCGGCGGGCGGCGACAAGCTGTGGCTGGTCACGAGCGAGACGGACAGCCGGGGCACGCCGAAGCCGGGGGACGACAAGATCCTCCTCGTCCAGGTCCGGTAGGGGCCTGTCAGCGCTGCTCCGGCACCGGGTACAGGCGCAGCCGGTGGGCCAGGGCGGCGGCCTCGCCGCGGCCGGTCACGCCCAGCTTGGCCAGGATGTTCGAGACGTGGACGCTCGCGGTCTTCGGCGAGATGTACAGCTCCTCGGCGATCCGGCGGTTGGTGAGGCCCGCCGCGACCAGCCGGTGCACGTCCTGCTCGCGCGGGGTCAGCCCGAAGGACTCCACCGCGGCCGCGGCGGCCCGCAGCTGCTCGTCCGAGGGGTCCCGGGCGGGCCCGGGCTCCTCCGGGACGACGACCGCGGCCGGTATCTCCGCCGCCTCGCCGCCCGCGCCCGCCAGGGCGATGCGGGCGCGGCCGGCCAGCAGCCCGATGGTCTCCGTGAGCGGGCGGGCCCCGAGCCGGACGGCGGTGGTGTGCGCGTCGCGCAGCAGACCGGTGGCGGTGGCCCGGTCACCGGAGGCGACGAGCAGGGCCTCCGCCCAGCGGTGGTGGATCTGCGCCAGCTCGTACGGGCGGTGCAGCGGGGTGAACGCCCGGGCGGCGCCCTCCCAGTGGTCCGGGGTGTCGACGCCCTCGGCCCTGGCCAGTTCCGCCTCGACCAGGAGGGCGTAGGCGGACCAGACCGGGACCAGGACCGGCAGCCGCTTGAGGTGGCTGCGGACCAGGTCGAGGACGGCGGGGCGGCCCGGTTCGGTGGCGGGCAGGCCCCGGGCGTCGGCCTCGGCCGCCGCGACGGCGTGCAGCATCGGGAAGGCGTAGCGCTGGGTGCCGGTGGGGAAGCCCTCGGCGGCCTGCGCCTCGAAGGCGGCGCGCGCCTCGGGCAGCCGGCCCTGCCGTACGGCGATCTGGATGGCGTGGCGTACGGGATTGATGAAGTGCTGGGGCTGGGGGTCGCTGGAGCCGAAGCAGCGCCGGGTCAGCGCGAGTTGCCGTTCGGCCTCGGCGAGGTCGCCCCGGGCGAGGGCCAGCTCGGTACGGCGGGAGGCGACCAGGCCCTGGGACTTGCGGGACAGCGACTTGCGGGCGGCGGCCTCCGTGGTGGCCACGGCCTCGTCCCAGCGGCCCAGCGAGAACAGGGACATCGCCTGGTTGGTGCGGACCCACGCCTCCATGTCCGCGACGCCGTGCTCGTGGCAGATGCGGATGCCGTGGTCGGCGGCGGCCACCGCTTCGAGGGAGCGGCCCATGGCCTCCAGCGTGGACGGCAGGTTGATGCTGGCCCGGCCCATGATGTCGATGAGGCCCAGCTCGTCGGCCCGGTCGCGCACGGCGTACATCTCGGCGATGCCCTCGTCGACGGCGCCCGCGTCCGCGTTCAGCCAGCCCCGGGTGAGCCGGGCGTGCAGCCCGATGTACTCGTCGCCGACGAGCTGGGCGTACTCCACGGCCCGTTCGGCGGCGGCCAGGGTCTCGGCGCCGGGGCGGTGCAGGGCGCCCCAGCCGGCCACCATCATCAGGACGTCCGCGTGCACCGCGGACGGGGGCAGGCCCCGGACCAGCTGCTCGGCGGTGGCCAGCTCCTCCCAGCCGTCGCCGCGCGTGAGGTCCTGGACGAGGCGGGAGCGCTGGACCCAGAACCAGGCGGCGCGCAGCGCGTCGTCCTCGCCCTCCAGGATGCGCAGGGCCTTCTTGCAGATGGCGAAGGCCCGTTCGCGCTCTCCGCCGAGGCGGGCGGCGACGGTGGCCTCGGCCATCAGGTCGAGGTAGGTCAGCGGGGTCGAGGCGTCCCGCCCGCAGGACGGGTAGACCTCGGCGTAGTCGATGGGGCGCAGGGTGCGGCGGACGTCTTCGGGGGCGTCGTCCCACAGTTCGAGGGCGCGTTCCAGGAGGCGCAGCTGCTCGGCGTAGGCGTTGCGGTGGCGGGCCCGGACGGAGGCCTTCAGCACGGCGGGCAGCGCCTTGGCGGGGTCGTGCGCCCCGTACCAGTAGCTGGCCAGACGGGTGGCGCGCTCGCCGTCGCAGACGAGGGAGGGGTCGGCCTCCAGCGCCTCGGCGTACCGGCGGTTGAGGCGGGAGCGCTCACCGGGGAGCAGGTCGTCGCTGACGGCCTCGCGGACCAGGGAGTGGCGGAAGCGGTAGCCGTCGCCCTCCGGGGTGGTCAGGAGCAGGTTGGCGCCGACGGCGGTGCGCAGCGCCGCGATGAGGTCGTCCTCGCTGAGGCCGGCGACGGCGGCGAGCAGTTCGTACTCGACGGCGGAGCCGCCCTCGGCGACGATCCGGGCGACCTTCTGGGCGTCGGCGGACAGGGCCTCGACGCGGACGAGGAGGAGGTCGCGCAGCGATTCGGGCAGGCCGTCGCCGTCCCCGTCGCCGCACTCCAGGATGCAGGCCAGCTCCTCCACGAAGAAGGCGTTGCCGTCGGAGCGCTCGAATATCTCGTCCACCAGGGCCGGATCGGGGGTGCCCGCGAGGATGCCGGCGAGCTGGCGGCGGACCTCGGACCGCGTGAACCGGGAGAGCTCGATGCGGCGGACGGTGCGGAGCCGGTCGATCTCGGCGAGGAGCGGGCGCAGGGGGTGGCGGCGGTGGATGTCGTCGGCGCGGTAGGTGCCGACGACGACGAGCCGGCCGCTGCGCAGGGTGCGGAAGAGGTAGGCGAGGAGGTGGCGGGTCGAGGAGTCCGCCCAGTGCAGGTCCTCCAGGACGAGGACGACGGCCCGGTCGGCCGAGAGGCGTTCCAGGAGCCGGACGGTCAGTTCGAAGAGGCGGGCGGTGCCGAGCTCGTCGTTGCCGTCGCGGCCGGTCTCGCCCAGCTCGGGGAGCAGCCGGGCCAGTTCGCCCTCCTGGCCGGAGCAGGCGGCGGCCATCTCGTCGGGCAGGGCGCGGCGCAGGGCGCGCAGGGCGGTGGAGAAGGGGGCGTACGGCAGGCCCTCGGCGCCGATCTCGACGCAGCCGCCGACGGCGACGACCGCGTCGCGGCGGACGGCGACGGCGAGGAACTCCTCGACGAGGCGGGTCTTGCCGACGCCCGCCTCACCGCCGATGAGCAGGGCCTGCGGCGCACCGCAGAACCCTCCGGCGGCGCCGGAGGGTTCCTTGGTGGCGCGGGTGAGCGCGCCGGTGAGCGAGGTGAGTTCGCCGGTACGGCCGACGAACACGGGACTGACTGACCTGGTCTCCACGTGGGCGAGCATCGCACACGGGTCCGACAGCGCGGACGGAATAAACCGGGGGCTGGAGGGCCCCCGGCCCCGGTCCACCGCCTCCGCCCTACGCGGCGGGCGTGAACCGGTCCCGTACGCCGACGGTACTCACCGTCCTTCCGGATTCCTTGCGGAGGGTCCGTCGGGCGCGGGTCACTTCGCCGGCGAGCCGCCGGAGGTCGGCGCGGCGGAGGAGTTCGGCGTGCATGACCTTGTGGAGTTCGTACTCGAACATGGGATGTCCCCCTGGGATGAGGACCCTCGCGGGCCTCGGTGGCGGCAGTTCCTCTGCCGTGCCCCCACTCTCGTCCCCCAGGGGGGTGCGCCACATCGGGCGTGTTCCGCATCTGTGGCGTACGGGTGCCTTAGGTCCGGGGCCCTACCACCGCCCAGGACCGGTGAAACCACCCGGACATGCCTTAGTACGGGGAGCCCGGCCCCCGGAACCGTCCTATCCGGCCGTGGTGGGCAGGGCGACGATGAGGTCGAAGTACATGGCTATGGAGATCAGTACGCCGAGGGCGCCGAGGGCGATGCCGCCCCGGGCGACCGCGCGGACCCAGCCGGCCTGCGGCTGCCGGGCCGGGGCGCCGAATGCGGGCCGGACCAGGACGTAGCTGCCGACCAGCAGGGCGAGGAGGCCGAAGAGGCCGTTGACCAGGGCGGTGGAGTGCCAGGCGTCGCCGTATATCTCGTTGATCTGCTGGGCGGCCGAGCCGCCGGACGAGGTCTTGATCTGGCCGATCAGGGTCTCGCGCTCGGCTGCGATCCGGCCGCTCCAGGCGCCGGTGAGGCCGACGACGCCGAGTCCGGCGGAGACGACGGCCGCGGAGGCGGCGGCAAGCCGGCCCGAGGTCTCCTCGCCGGTGTCGTCGTCGGTCTCCTCGGAGGCGTCGGTCTCCTCGGAGGCGTCCGTCTCCTCGGAGGCGTCCGTCTCCTCGGAGGCGTCCGTCTCGGCCCCCCGGCCCGTCTCGTCCTGGTCCTGCTGGTCCGTCTCCCGCACGGTGGGGTCGTCGGTCTCGTCGGTCGTCTTCGCGCCGTCGGCGACGGCTTCGGGCGTGGTGGGCTTCATGCGGCGCACGCTAGGTGCCGCAGATGAGAGGCCCCTTAACGCATCCGGTCGCCCCGGCGGGCGGTCAGTGGACGCGCTCGGCCGGCTCGTCCTCGTACGTCCGCACACCGGGCACCGGCACCCGTACCGCCGGGCGGTCCGGCGGCTCGATGCTCAGACGGGGCAGGCGGCGCTCCAGCCAGCCGGGGAGCCACCAGTTGGCGCCGCCCAGCAGGTGCATGAGGGCCGGGACGAGCAGGGTGCGCAGGACGAAGGCGTCCAGGGCGACGGCGGCCGCGAGGGCGATGCCGAACATCGCGATGACGCGGTCGCCGCTGAGGACGAAGGCGAGGAAGACCGAGATCATGATCACAGCGGCCGAGTTGATGACCCGGCTGGTCTCGGCGAGGCCCACCCGGACCGCGCGCCGGTTGTCGCGGGTCTCCAGCCACTCCTCGTACATCCGGCCGACCAGGAAGACCTGGTAGTCCATGGAGAGGCCGAAGAGCACGGAGACCATGATCACCGGCAGGAAGGGTTCGATGGGGCCCGCGCTGCCCAGGCCCAGGAGCTCGCCGCCCCAGCCCCACTGGAAGATCGCGACGACGACGCCGAACGACGAGGCGACCGCCGCGACGTTCATCGCCGCCGCCTTCAGCGGGATGCCGACGGACCGGAAGGCCAGCAGCAGGAGCAGGCAGCCGAGCCCTATGACGACGCCGATGAACAGCGGCAGTTTGCCGATGATGATCTGCGCGAAGTCGTCGTAGCTGGCCGTGACCCCGCCCACATGGGTCTCCAGCGAGGTGTTGTCGGCCGCCTTCGGCAGCACGTCCGTACGCAGCCGCTCCACGAGGTCGCTGGTCGCGCGGGACTGCGGGGCGGAGTCGGGGACGACGGTGACGTACGCGGTGTCACCTCCGGCGTTGTACGTCACCGGGTAGGCCCAGGCCACCCCGTCGACCGTACGCAGGGTGGCGGGCAGGGCGTCCATCGCGAGCCGGTCGTCGGCGCCGTCCAGGTGCGCGGCGACGGTGAGCGGTCCGTTGACGCCGGGGCCGAAGCCGTCGGCCAGCAGGTCGTACGCCTGCCGGGTGGTCGACGACTCCGTGTTGTTGCCCTGGTCGGAGCTGCCCAGGTGGAGCGAGAAGGTGGGCAGCGCGAGGACCAGCATCACCGCGGCGGCCACCGCGCCGAGGAGCTTCGGGTGCCGCTCCACGAAGGCGGACCAGCGTGCGGCGAAGCCGGTGGGTGGCTCGGGCCGCGGCCCGTGCGCGGCCAGCCGGGCCCGTTCGCGCCGGCCGAGCGCCCGCAGTCCGATGAGCGAGAGGAGGGCCGGCAGCAGGGTCACCGAGGCGGCCACGGTCAGGACGACGGTGAGCGAGGCGGCGATGGCCACGCCGTTGAGGAAGCTCAGTCGGAGGATCAGCATGCCGAGGAGCGCGATGCAGACGGTGGCCCCGGCGAAGACCACGGCCCGCCCGGTCGTCGCCACCGCGTGCTGCGCGGCCTCGGGCACGGTCATGCCGCGCCGCAGCCCTCTGCGGTGCCGGGTGACGATGAACAGGGCGTAGTCGATGCCCACGCCGAGCCCTATCAGCATGCCGAGCATGGGCGCGAAGTCGGCGACGGTCATCAGGTGCCCGAGGAGCACGATGCCCGCGTACGCCGTGCCGACCGAGACGAGCGCCGTGGCGATGGGCAGCAGACTCGCGGCGAGCGAGCCGAAGGCGAGGAAGAGCACGACGGCCGCGACGGCCACCCCGACGACCTCGCTGAGATGCGCGGCGGGCGCCTCGGTGAGCCCGACGGCCTGACCGCCCAGCTCGACGCGCAGATGCGGGCTGCCGGCCGCCTTCGCGGTGTCCACGACCGCCCGCGCCTGCGCCACGGGCACGTCGTCGGCGCGCTGGTCGAAGGTGACGGTGGCGTACGCGGTGTGCCCGTCGGGGCTGATCTGCGCGGCTCCGGTCTCCGTGTACGGGCTGTCGACCGCCCCGACCCCGGGCAGCCGCTCCACGGCGTGCAGGGTGCGGGTCATCTTCTGCTCGACGTCGGTGGCCCGGACCGTGGAGTCCTCGGTGTGCCAGACGATGGTGTCGGTGTCCCCGCCGAGATCGGTGAACCCGCTCTTCAGCAGCTCCGCGGCCTGCCCGGACTCGGTGCCCGGGGCCTCGTAGTCGTTGGAGTAGGCGGACCCCGCGAACCCCGCGGCGGCGGCCGTGCCCCCGAGGGCGAGCAGCCAGATCAGAACGGCGATGAGGCGGTGCGTGACGCACCAGCGGGCGATGGCAGCCAAGGGGACGCGCTCCCTGCGGGTTCGTGGTCTTCCCGGGACCGGCGGAAGCCGCCCGCGGGAGAACGCATGACCTGAGAACGGCCACTCTTGCAGCCATTCGAGATCATTTGCCCCATTCGTGGGGAGGGTCACAGCGGGCACATCCCCTTATGGGCGACATGAGCACCGCCGTTCGCCGGACCCGCTACGGAACCACACCCACACCGTCACGCGCCGCGGACCGCGCTCCCCGGACCGGCGCGGCTACCTTATGAACCGTCAACTACCGTCTCTGGGGGGATTCTTGACCAGCGCCGCACATCACATCGGACCGGATTCCGCACCCGACCGGTACCGCCTGCTCAATTCCATCGGCAGGGGCGGCGAGGCCGTCCTCTACCGGGCGGAGATCGAGCTGGAAGGTGCACCCGAGACCGTGGTCGTGAAGGTACTCGACTCCAGGACCACGATCACCGTCGAGCAGTTCCAGCGCCTCAGCACGAAGTGGCGCGAACAGGCCGAGTTACTGCGCT
Source organism: Streptomyces sp. DT224 (assembly GCF_049844595.1). Lineage (NCBI taxonomy): Bacteria > Bacillati > Actinomycetota > Actinomycetes > Kitasatosporales > Streptomycetaceae > Streptomyces > Streptomyces sp. DT224. The sequence continues at coordinate 572,083 of NZ_JBNCLI010000001.1, read as the reverse complement.
TTGTGAGCCGGCCGGGGGTCGTCGGCGTCCGGGAGCACTTCGAGGGGCCCCCGATCCACGGTGCCGGCAACGCCTCGACGGCCGCCGGGCGCGCCCTGGTCCTGGTCATGAACCACGTGGACGGGCTCGATCTGCGGGACTGGCGCGTCGAGCGGACCCTCGCCACCCACGCCGAGCGGCGCGAGGTGCTGCGGGCCCTGGAGCAGATCGCGGACGTGCTGGACTGGCTGCACAGCGGCCGGGCCACCCCGTCCGGCCGTACGGTCGTCCACGGCGACCTCTCCCCCGGCAACGTCATGGTCGACGCGTACGGCCAGGCCACGCTGGTGGACTTCGGGCTGAGCAAGCTCACCGCGGACCACCGGACGGCCGAGGTCTGGTTCACCCCCGGCTACGCCGCCCCGGAGGTCTTCGAGGGCAAGCGGACCCCGGGCACCGACCGGTACGCGTTCGGCGCGATCGCCTACTTCCTGATCAGCGGCCAGGCCCCGCCCGGCACGCCCGAGCAGCTGCGCGCCGCGCTGAGTGCCCTGCCGCAGGTGGCCGCGGCCGCCCCGGAACGCCGCGAGCGCATTCTCGCCGTCTGCGCGGCCGAACCGGAACAGCGGCCGGAGAGCCTGTCCTCCTGGATGAGGGACCTGCGCTCGGCGGTGGTGTCGACCACGGTCACCGGCGTCTCGTCGGCGGAGTCCGTACGGGACGCCCTGCCGGCGGCCGTACCGCCGCCTCCGGTGGACCCGCCCGGCTTCCCGCCGCCGATCACCGCGTCCCACGACCCCGGGGTGCCGACGCCCACCACGGTCAACCCGGGCCCGCCGACCGCCGCGTACACCGGCGAGCCGTTCCCGGGGCCGGGCGCCTTCGGTCCGCCCCCCTTCCCGGCCCCGGCCCCCGCTCCGGCCCCGCCGCCGAAGAAGCCGGGCCGGCTGCTGCGGATCGCTCTTCCCACGGTCGCCGTGGTGGTGCTCGCCGTGCTGGGCGCATGGGGCCTCCAGGCCCTGAACGACGACGACAAGGCGAAGGCGAGTGGCGGCGCCTCCCCGGAGTCCTCCGCCCCGAAGACCCCGCCCACGACGGAGGAGGAGACGCCCGGAGCCGAGACGCCCGTCGCAGGGGAGCCTGGCGCGGACGACGGCGCCCCCGGCTCCGAGTCCCCCGAGGCGACGGACCCGGGCTCGGTGGACGCCGCCTCGGAGGTCTCGCTGACGACTATGAACACCGTGGCCGAGCCCCAGCTCTTCGCGGTTGGCTCGGCGAAGGTCAACACGCAGGTGTACGACGACGCCTACGTGGCCACCCCGGAGTGCAACACGGGGCCGTACATGGAGTTCGACCTCGATCGGGCGTGGACGACCTTCGACGTCACCGCCGGGATCGATGACCACTCCAACTACGAGTCGGGGCGCCTGACCGTCAAGGTGGACGACAAGACCCTGTGGGTGGGCACGATCGTCCTGGGTGAACCCCAGAAGCTGTCGCTGAAGGTGGAGAACGCCCTGCGGCTGCGCATCAGCATCGACGAGAACTGCTACGGCGCCGTCATGGCCCTGGGCTCCCCCGTGCTGAAGCGCTGAACGCACGCCAACAGCGGTGCACCCGTCCCCGGGCGCACCGCTGTTGGCGTGAGGAAACGCGTCAGCCCTCGACGCCGAGCTTCTCCAGGATCAGCTCCCGGACCCGGGCCGCGTCCGCCTGGCCGCGGGTCGCCTTCATGACCGCGCCGACCAGCGCGCCGGCCGCCGCGACCTTGCCGCCGCGGATCTTGTCCGCGATGGCGGCGTTGCCCGCGATGGCCTCGTCCACGGCGGTGGACAGCGCGCCCTCGTCGGAGACGACCTTCAGGCCGCGCTTCTCGACCACGGTGTCCGGGTCGCCCTCGCCGGCGAGCACGCCCTCCAGGACCTGGCGGGCCAGCTTGTCGTTGAGGTCGCCCGCGGCGACGAGCTCGGCGACCCGGGCGACCTGCGCCGGGGTGACGGGCAGCTCGTCCAGGCCGCGGCCGGTCTCGTTGGCGTTACGGGCCAGCTCGCCCATCCACCACTTCCGGGCCTGGTCCGAGGGGGCGCCCGCCTCGATCGTGGCGACGATCAGGTCGACCGCGCCCGCGTTGAGGATGGACTGCATGTCGTGCTCGGAGACGCCCCACTCCTCCTTGAGCCGGGCGCGGCGGACCCGCGGCAGCTCCGGGAGGCCGCCCCGCAGTTCCTCGACCCACTCCCGGGCCGGGGCGACCGGCACGAGGTCGGGCTCGGGGAAGTAGCGGTAGTCCTCGGCGTTGTCCTTGATGCGGCCGGCCGTGGTGGAGCCGTCCTCCTCGTGGAAGTGCCGGGTCTCCTGCACGATCGTGCCGCCGGAGTTCAGCACCGCGGCGTGGCGCTGGATCTCGAAGCGGGCGGCGCGCTCGACGGAACGCAGTGAGTTCACGTTCTTCGTCTCGGAGCGCGTACCGAAGGTCTCGGTGCCGTGCGGGCGCAGCGACAGGTTGACGTCGCAGCGCATCTGGCCCATCTCCATGCGGGCCTCGGAGACGCCGAGCGCCTTGATGAGCTCGCGGAGCTCGGCGACGTACGCCCGGGCGACCTCGGGGGCGCGTGCGCCCGCTCCCTCGATCGGCTTGGTGACGATCTCGATGAGCGGGATGCCCGCGCGGTTGTAGTCGAGCAGGGAGTGGGACGCGCCGTGGATACGGCCGGTGGCGCCGCCGACGTGCGTCGACTTGCCGGTGTCCTCCTCCATGTGGGCGCGTTCGATCTGCACCCGGAAGACCTCGCCGTCCTCCAGCTGGACGTCCAGATAGCCGTTGAAGGCGATCGGCTCGTCGTACTGGGAGGTCTGGAAGTTCTTCGGCATGTCCGGATAGAAGTAGTTCTTCCGGGCGAAGCGGCACCACTCGGCGATCTCGCAGTTCAGCGCGAGGCCGATCTTGATCGCGGACTCCACGCCGATCTCGTTGACGACCGGCAGCGCGCCGGGCAGCCCGAGGCAGACGGGGCAGGTCTGCGTGTTGGCGTCCTGCCCCAGCTCGGTGGAGCAGCCGCAGAACATCTTCGTCTTGGTGCCGAGCTCCACATGGACCTCAAGGCCCATGACGGGGTCGTACGTCGCGAGGGCGTCCTCGTACGACTCCAGGTCGATGACAGTCACGGAAAACTTTCCCTCTCAGCCCAGCAGTACGTCGTCGTCGCCGAGACGCTTCAGTTCGCGATAGAGGATCGCGAGGCCGGTCACGATCGCCGCGGCGGACACGGCGGCGTCGATGAGGCGCAGCGTGTCGTTGTCCGAGCGGGCCAGCTTCGCCTGCTTGGCGACGCTGAGCGCACCGAAGGCGGTGGTGCCCATCGACACGTACAGCCCGGTCTTCGACTTCTTGAAGTTCTTGGCCTTCTTGGTCATGGCGGCGCTCATAGCGAAGGAGCCTCCTCGATCAGCGGGTGTCCCCACTTTTCCACGAAAGCGGCCTCGACGGCGGCTCCGACCTTGTACAGCCGGTCGTCCTTCATCGCGGGGGCGATGATCTGGAGCCCGACGGGCAGACCGTCCTCGGGGGCCAGGCCGCAGGGCAGCGACATGGCGGCGTTGCCGGCGAGGTTGGTCGGGATGGTGCACAGGTCGGCCAGGTACATCGCCATCGGGTCGTCGGCGCGCTCGCCGATCGGGAAGGCGGTGGTGGGCGTGGTCGGCGAGACGATCACATCGACCTGCTCGAACGCCTGCTCGAACTCGCGCGTGATCAGCGTACGGACCTTCTGCGCGGAGCCGTAGTACGCGTCGTAGTAGCCGGAGCTGAGCGCGTACGTGCCGAGGATGATGCGGCGCTTGACCTCGTCGCCGAAGCCGGCCTCGCGGGTGAGCGCGGTGACGTCCTCGGCGGACTTCGTGCCGTCGTCCCCGACGCGCAGGCCGTAGCGCATGGCGTCGAACCGGGCGAGGTTCGACGAGCACTCGGACGGCGCGATCAGGTAGTACGCCGAGAGCGCCAGGTCGAACGTCGGGCAGTCCAGCTCCACGACCGTGGCGCCGAGCGACTTCAGCAGCTCGACCGACTCGTTGAAGCGCTGGACGACCCCGGCCTGGTAGCCCTCGCCGGAGAACTGCTTGACGACGCCGACGCGCATGCCCTGGACCGAGCCGTTGCGCGCCGCCTCCACGACCGGCGGGACCGGCGCGTCGATCGACGTCGAGTCCATCGGGTCGTGCCCGGCGATCGCCTCGTGCAGCAGCGCCGCGTCCAGGACCGTACGGGCGCAGGGGCCGCCCTGGTCGAGGGAGGAGGAGAAGGCGACCATGCCGTAGCGGGAGACCCCGCCGTAGGTGGGCTTGACGCCGACCGTGCCGGTGACGGCGGCGGGCTGGCGGATGGAGCCGCCGGTGTCCGTGCCGATGGCGAGCGGGGCCTCGTACGCGGCGAGGGCGGCGGAGGAACCGCCGCCGGAGCCGCCGGGGATGCGGGTGAGGTCCCAGGGGTTGCCGGTGGGGCCGTAGGCGCTGTTCTCGGTGGAGGACCCCATGGCGAACTCGTCCATGTTGGTCTTGCCGAGGATGACGACGTCGGCCGCCTTCAGCTTCTGCGTGAGGGTCGCGTCGTACGGCGGGACCCAGCCTTCGAGGATCTTCGAGCCGACGGTGGTCGGCATGTCCTTCGTGGTGAAGATGTCCTTGAGCGCGAGCGGGACGCCGGCCAGCGGGCCCAGCTTCTCGCCGGCCGCCTTCTTGGCGTCCACGGCGCGGGCCTGGGCGAGCGCGCCCTCGCGGTCGACGTGCAGGAAGGCGTGCACCTTCTCGTCCACGGCGTCGATCCGCGCGAGGTGGGCCTCGGTGACCTGGACGGCGGTGAGCTCGCCGGAGGCGATCTTCGCGGCGATCTCGGCCGCGGTGAGCTTGATGATGCTGCTGATGTCGGTCATGGCAGTCAGTCCTCCCCCAGGATCTGCGGCACCTTGAAACGCTGCTGCTCCTGGGCCGGGGCGCCGGAGAGCGCCTGCTCGGGGGTGAAGGACGGACGGACGACGTCCGCCCGCATGACGTTCGTCAGCGGCAGCGGGTGGGAGGTCGGCGGTACGTCTTGGTCGGCGACCTCGGAGACGCGGGCGACCGCGCCGATGATGTCGTCGAGCTGTCCGGCGAAGTGATCGAGCTCTTCGCCCTTCAGCTCCAGACGCGCCAGCCGGGCGAGGTGGGCGACCTCCTCGCGCGTGATGCCAGGCATGCAGCGATCCTCAGGGGTTGGTGTGTGGTTGGCCGGGGGCCGGCGGCACGTGTCCACCGTCCGTCCGAAGCGGCGGCAGGTGAAAATGTGCCGCCGGCCCCCAATCCTATGGGGTCGGCCACACACCTGAGGACAGGGTTTCTACGTCGTCGCCGGGCGCGGGCCCGCCGTGCGGCCCGAGGGGCGCTGTTCCAGCTCGGCCGCCGGGGCCGCCGCGGGCGCCGCGGCGGACGCCGGGGCCGCCCCCGCCGCCGCGGCCAGCTCGGCCGGGCGGCGCCAGCCGTGCTCGCCCCGCGCCCGCAGCCAGGCGGTGGTCTCCTGGGGCGGCATCGCGGCCGCCACCAGCCAGCCCTGGACCGCGTCGCACCGCAGGTCCCGCAGCCGTTCCCAGGTCTCGTCGTCCTCGACGCCCTCGGCCACGACCAGCAGGCCGAGCGAGTGGGCCAGGTCGATGGTGCAGCGGACGATCTCGGCGTCCTCGTGGTCGATGGCGAGCCGGGCCACGAAGGAGCGGTCGATCTTCAGCTCGCTGACCGGCAGCCGGCGCAGATGGACCAGTGAGGAGTACCCGGTGCCGAAATCGTCCAGGGACATCTTCACGCCGTGCCCGGTCAGCCCGGCGAGCGTGTCCGCCGCCCGCTGCGGGTCCTCCAGGAGCACGTGTTCCGTTATCTCCAGCTGGAGCGCGCCCGCCGGGACGCCGTGCCGGGCGAGCCGGGCCGCGACGCCGCCGGCGAACCCGGGGGTGTGCACATCGCGGGGCGACACGTTGACCGCGACCGGCACGAAGAGGCCCTGGGCCCGCCACCGGGCGACCTGGGCGAGCGCCGTCTCCAGGACGTACTCGGTGAGGTGCGGCATCAGCCCGGACGACTCCGCGATGGCGATGAACTCGTCCGGGGGCACTCTTCCGCGCTCCGGGTGCACCCAGCGCACCAGGGCCTCCAGGCCGGCGACCTGCCCGTCGAAGCGGACCTTGGGCTGGTAGTGCAGCTCCACCTCGCCCGCGTCCAGCGCGCGGCGCAGGTCGCCGAGGAGGCCGAGCCGGTCCGGGGTGTTGCTGTCGCGCTTGGACTCGTACACCTCCACGCCGGTGCGGTCCCGCTTGGCCTGGTACATCGCCACGTCGGCCCGGCGCAGCAGCCCCTCCGCGTCCACCGCGTGGTCCGGGAAGACGGCGACTCCCGCGCTGGCCTCCAGGACCAGGGTCAGCCCATCCAGGTCCAGCGGGGACGACAGCTCGGCGACCAGGTGGCGGGCGACGCGCTGGGCGCTGGTGGTGGAGTCGGCGGCGGGCAGCAGGACCGCGAACTCGTCGCCGCCCAGCCGGGCCGCCTCCGCGCCGCGCGGAAGGGCGAGCCGGAGCCGCTCCGCGATCTGGAGCAGCAGCCGGTCGCCGGCCAGGTGGCCGAGGGTGTCGTTGACGGCCCGGAAGCGGTCCAGGTCGATCAGGACCAGGGCGGCCCGGCTGCCGACGCCCTCCGCCTCCTCCAGCGCGGTCCAGGTCCGCTCCAGCAGCCACTGGCGGTTGGGCAGCCCGGTCAGCGGGTCCTTCAGCTGCTCCTCGGCCCGGGCGCGGGCGATCCACAGCGTGGAGTCGAGCGCGATCAGCGGTACGGCGAAGAGCGGCAGCAGGACCGGCCGGGCCATCGCGACGACGCAGATCAGCGGGGCGATGCCGAGCAGGGCGACCGCGACGAGGCCCTGGCGCAGCATCGCGGTGCGGGCGACGGTGGGCAGGCCGCCGCCGGGCTGGGCCCGCGAGTACCACAGCAGGACCCGGGTGACGAGCAGATAGGTGGAGGCGGCGAGCAGGACTTCCGGGACGGCTTCGATGCCCCAGTCGAGTGGCCGCCAGGGCGTCTCGACGGACTGCACCTCGCCGAACGCGGCGAGCACCAGGGCCGCCGCGCCGACCCCGAGGATGTCCACGGCACCGTGCAGCAGCCCCTGCCACCAGCGGTGTCTTCGGGCGACGCCGACGAGGACGACCACGACGAGGCTGACCAGACCGGCGGGCACCCAGCCGTACAGCAGCAGGACGGCCAGGGTGAGGGCGGCGCCGGAGCCGGTGCCGCCCCACCAGCGGTCGCGGCCGAGCGCGACGAGATGGCCGACGACGATTCCGGTGAGGACGGCCAGCGACCAGCCGGCCCGGCCGTCCGGGAAGAGGGCGCGCCCCTGGCTGAGGGCGTGGGAGAAGCCGGTCGCCAGCTGGACCGTGGCAAGGGCCAGCACGACGGCGCCCACTTTGGGCGCGGGCCCTGAGAAACCTTGCAGCCGCGCCACCGGTGCGGCGCTCTCGGTCGGTCTCATTCCGTCCCTCTCACAGCCGGCGATGCCGATGCCACCCGACGAATGCGTTCCGTGCCAGGACGCGCCCCGGCCCGCCCGGTGGCCAGGTTCGAGGGCGCGTCTGACCACAGTAGGCCGCGGAGGGCTGCTAGGGGCAGCCGTCTACCGCTCTTGCCCGAATGCGAACCGACTATCCGTCAGCATCTGGTATGCGCCGATCGGGTGAGGTCGACCGAGCGTCGGCGGCCGTTCACTCTCCGGATGCGCCACCCTCCTGCGGCGCCGGTCCCCCGGCGGGGACCGCTGCCTCGCGGGCCGCGTCCGGGCCCTCGGTGAGCAGGACGGCGAAGCCGGTCTCGTCCAGGACAGGGACCTTCAGCTGGACCGCTTTGTCGTACTTGGAGCCGGGGTTGTCCCCGACGACGACGAAGGCGGTCTTCTTGGAAACGGAACCGGTGACCTTCGCGCCCCTGCTCTGCAGGGCTTCTTTCGCGCCGTCCCTGGTGTGCCCGGTCAGCGTGCCCGTGACGACGACGGTGAGTCCTTCGAGGGGGCGGGGGCCCTCGTCCTCGCCGGCCCCTTCGTCCTCCATCCGGACGCCGGCCGCGCGCCACTTGCGCAGGATCTCGCGGTGCCAGTCCTCGGCCAGCCACTGCTTGACCGAGGCCGCGATGATCGGCCCGACCCCCTCGGCGTCGATCAGCTCCTGCTCGGTGGCCTCCTCGATGCGGTCCATGGACCGGAACTGGCGGGCCAGCTCCCGGGCCGCGACCGGGCCGACATGGCGGATGGAGAGCCCGGTGAGGACGCGGGCCAGCGGGGCCTCCTTGGCCGCCGCGATGGCGTCGAGCATCGCCAGGGCGTTCTTCTTGGGCTCGCCCTGCTGGTTGGCGAAGACCCGGGCGATCTTCTCCTCGCCGGTCTTCGGGTCGCGCTTGGGCAGCCCGCTGTCCGGGTCGAGGACGTAGGCCCGGATCGGCAGCAGTTCGTCCATGGTCAGGCCGAAGAGGTCGCCCTCGTCGCGCAGCGGCGGTTCGGCGGGCTCCAGCGGTGCGGTCAGCGCGGCGGCGGCCACGTAACCGAAGTGGTCGATGTCGAGGCACTTGCGGCCGGCGAGGTAGGAGACGCGTTCGCGCAGCTGGGCGGGGCAGGAGCGGGCGTTGGGGCAGCGGACGTCGACGTCCGCCTCCTTCATGGGCTTCAGTTCCGTGCCGCACTCGGGGCAGTGGGTCGGCATGACGAACGCCCGCTCGGTGCCGTCGCGGAGGTCGGCGACCGGGCCGAGGATCTCCGGGATCACGTCGCCGGCCTTGCGCAGCACCACCGTGTCACCGATCAGGACGCCCTTCGCCCTGACCACGTTCTGGTTGTGCAGGGTGGCGAACTCGACCTCGGAGCCCGCCACCACGACCGGCTCGACCTGGGCGTACGGGGTGACCCGGCCGGTGCGGCCGACGCCGACGCGGATGTTGACCAGCTTGCTGTTGACCTCCTCCGGCGCGTACTTCCAGGCGATGGCCCAGCGCGGGGCGCGGGAGGTGGAGCCCAGGCGCCCCTGGAGCGGGATCTCGTCCAGCTTGACGACAACGCCGTCGATCTCGTGCTCCACGGAGTGCCGGTGCTCGCCGAAGTACGCGATGAACTCCCGTACGCCGTCGAGGGAGTCGACCACCTTGTTGTACTTGGCGGTGGGCAGGCCCCACTCGTGCAGCAGCTCGTAGGCGTGCGACAGGCGGTCGATGTCGAAGCCCTCGCGGGCGCCGATGCCGTGGACCACCATGTGCAGCGGGCGCGTCGCGGTGACCTTGGGGTCCTTCTGGCGCAGCGAACCGGCCGCCGCGTTACGGGGGTTGGCGAAGGGCTTGTCGTCGGCCTCCACCAGCCGGGCGTTCAGCTCCTCGAACCCCTCCATCGGGAAGAAGACCTCGCCGCGGACCTCGACGAGCGGCGGGACGCGGTCGCCCTTGAGCCGGTGCGGGATGTCCGCGATGGTGCGGACGTTGGGCGTGATGTCCTCGCCGGTGCGGCCGTCGCCCCGGGTCGCGGCGCGGGTCAGCACGCCGTGCTCGTAGGTGAGGTTGACGGCGAGGCCGTCGATCTTCAGCTCGCACAGGAAGTGGTAGCCGGGCGAGCCGACGTCCCGGGCGACGCGCTCGCCCCAGGCGGCCAGCTCCTCCTCGTCGAAGGCGTTGTCCAGGGAGAGCATCGGCTCGCGGTGCTCGACCGACGTGAACTCCGTGCGGTACGGCCCGGCGACCTTCTGGGTCGGCGAGTCCGGGGTGCGCAGCGGCGGGTGGGACTCCTCCAGTGCCTCCAGCTCCCGCAGCAGCCGGTCGAACTCGGCGTCGCTGACGACCGGCTGGTCGTTCACGTAATACCGGAAGCGGTGCTCCTCGATCTGCTCCGCGAGGAGCTTGTGCCTCTCCTGCGCCTCGACTGGCACCGCTGTCTGCTCTTCGCCGGCCATCGTCCCGTCCTCCCGTTACCCAGCGTCCCGCTACTCAGGGTTGTCCGCGAGCGATCTCGCGGCCCGGGCGCAGTGGGCGAGCGCGGCCCGCGCGTACGCGGGCGACGCACCCGCGAGACCGCACGAGGGGGTGACCGTCACGGACTCGGTGAGAGTCCCCGGATTCAGCCCCAGCCTGCGCCACAGCGTCCTGACACCCATGACGCTACCGCCCGGGTCGGACAATCGGCCCGAGGCCGGGTCGGTGCCCGGTACGACCCCGAAGAACATCCGGGTGCCGCCTTCGACGGCTTCCCCGACCGCCTCCTCCTCACGCTCGGTGAGCAGGGAGAGGTCGAAGGAGATTCCGTCCGCCCCGGCCCGGCGCAGCAGCGCGAACGGCACCTCGGGGGCGCAGGTGTGCACGAGCGTGGCGGCCTCCCCGGCCGCCGCGAGCACCTCGCGCAGGGTGGCCTCCACGACCTGGCGGTCCACGGCCCGGTACGTGCGGTAGCCGCTGGCGGTCCTGACCCGGCCGCGCAGCACGGCGGTGAGGGAGGGCTCGTCCAGCTGGAGGACGAGGTGCGCCCCGGGCATCCGGCGCCGCACCTCGGCGAGGTGGCCGCGCAGCCCCTCGGCGAGCGAGTCCGCGAGGTCGCGGCAGGCGCCCGGGTCGCCGAGGAACGCCTCGCCGCCCCGGCGTTCCAGGGCGGCGGCGAGGGTCCAGGGCCCCACGGCCTGGACCTTGAGCGGGCCCTCGTAGCCCTGGGTGAACTCCTCCAGGGCGTCCAGGTCCTCGCCCAGCCAGGACCGGGCCCGGCGGGTGTCGCGGCCGGGCCGGTCGCTGATCCGCCAGCCGCTCGGCTCGACGTGCCCGTACAGCTCGGAGAGCAGTCCGATGGTGCGGCCGATCATGTCGGCGCCGGGCCCGCGCGCCGGAAGTTCCGCCAGGTACGGCATGCCCCCGCCGTCACCGAAGGAGCCGGCGACGGTCTTGGCCGCCTCCCGGGCGTCTCCCCCGGGCATCGAACCGATCCCGGTGGCCGGGCAGTCGCTGAACACGCTGATCTCGCTCACGCGAGAAGGGTAACGACCCCGGGCGAGGTCGTAAGGCCCTGCGATCAGCGGCCGGGCCGGACGGTGAGGTCGTTGACCTCGGCGTCGCGGGGCAGGTCGAGCGCCATCAGGATGGTGGTCGCGACGGACTCCGGGTCGATCCAGCGGGCGGGGTCGTACTCCTTGCCCTCCTGCCGGTGGACCTTCTCCTGCATGGGGCTGGCGGTGCGGCCCGGGTAGACGGTGGTGACGCGGACGCCGTTGCCGTGCTCCTCGTGGCGCAGTGAGTCCGCGAGCGCCTTCAGGCCGTGCTTGCTCGCGGCGTACGCGCTCCACTCGGGGCTGGCGGAGAGCCCGGCCCCGGAGTTGACGAACAGGACGTGGCCCTGGGCGACGCGCAGCTGGGGCAGCGTGAGCCGGGTCAGCTCGGCGGGGGCGACGAGGTTGGCGTTGAGCTGGTAGTGCCACGCCTTGGGGGTCAGCTCGCCGACCGGGCCGAGCTCGACCACGCCCGCGATGTGCAGCAGCGAGTCGAGCCGTTCCGGCACGCTCTGCTGGGCGAGGGCCCAGGAGAGCCGGTCCGGGTTGGACAGGTCGCCGACGAGGGTGCGGGCGCCGGGGTGGAGCGCGGCGAGCTCCTTGGCGCGGCCCGCGTCGCGGGCCAGCAGGACGAGGTCGTCGCCGCGCCCGGTGAGGCGCCGGGCGACCGCTGCGCCGATGCCGGAGCCGGCACCGGTGATGAGGTGAGTGGACATGGCCCCCATCGTCGCATCCGCCGCCCGGGCCCCGTGCGCCACATCACCGCAGGCCGGCCGACTCCTCCAGGTAGGCCAGGGCGCCGACGCCGTCCTCCGCGAAGAAGACCAGCTCGGTCAGCGGGAGCGGCAGGAATCCCTCGTCCTCCATGCGCTGGAACTGCTCGCGCAGGCCGTCGTAGAAGCCGGCGGTGTTGAGCAGGACGACCGGCTTGGTGTGCTTGCCGTGCTTCTTCAGCTCCAGGATCTCGGTCGCCTCGTCCAGCGTCCCGGTGCCGCCGACCATGATCACGATCGCGTCGGACTTCGCGAGCAGGAGCGCCTTGCGCTCGGCGAGGTCGCGGGCGACGACCATCTCGTCCGCGTTGGTACGCGCCTTGGCCGCCAGGAAGTCCACGGAGACCCCGACCAGCTTCCCGCCCGCCTCCTGGACGCCGTCCGCGACGACTTTCATCAGGCCGCTCTCGGAGCCGCCCCAGACCAGGGTGTGCCCGCCGCGCCCCAGCAGCTCGGCGAATTCGCGGGCGGGCACGGTGTAGCGGTCGGGGAGGTCGGCGGCGGAGAGGAAGACGCAGATGTTCATGGCTGCCACGGTACGGCCCGCCGCTCGCGGGCCCGTGGCCGGGGAAGAATCCCGCGCCCGGAGCGGCTGTGAGAGGTATGACTGCCACCCGAGGACACCGCATCACCGTCGAGCCCGGCACGGAGCACGTGCGCGTGGTTCGCGACGGGCTGCTGCTCGCCGAGAGCCGCCGCCCGCTCGTCCTGCGCGAGACCGGCTGCCCGGTCCGCTACTACCTGCCGCCCGAGGACGTCCGCACGGAGCTGCTGACGCCGTCGGAGACCCGCACCTACTGCCCGTTCAAGGGGGACGCGTCCTACTGGTCGCTGCCCGGGGCGGCGGATCTGGTCTGGGTGTACGAGGAGCCGAAGGCCGGGGTCGAGGCGATCAAGGACCACTTCTGCTTCTACGACACGGAGCTGGTCGCGCGCTGACCCGGCAGAGGACCACGGCCGCCGGGATGCGGCGGGAGCCGGTGTGGCGGACCCTGAAATCCGTGGTGCACACCTCCTGAGCGCCCCGCGCGGCCACGCCCGTACTGGGGTCGGGCGTTGCCGTGCGGGGCTTGCGCGGCGGCCGGGATTCAGCCCGCCGCCGCGCGCTCCCGGCGCACCGTCGTCGCGATCGTCGCGGAGCCGACCACGCGGGTGCCGTCGTACAGGACGACCGCCTGGCCGGGGGCCACGCCCCGGACCGGCTCGGTGAACGTGACGTGCAGGGTGCCGTCGGTCAGCTCGGCGGTCACCTCGGTCTCGCCGCCGTGGGCGCGCAGCTGCGCGGTGTACGTGCCCGGGCCCGAGGGCGGGGTGCCGCACCAGCGGGGCTTGATCGCGGTGAGCGCGGTGACGTCCAGAGCCTCGGCGGGGCCGACGGTCACCGTGTTGTTCACCGGGGAGATGTCCAGGACGTAGCGGGGCTTGCCGTCGGGGGCCGGGTGGCCGATGCGCAGGCCCTTGCGCTGGCCGATGGTGAAGCCGAACGCGCCCTCGTGGGTGCCCAGCTTCGTACCGGACTCGTCGAGGATGTCGCCCTCCGCCCTGCCGCCGAGACGGTCCGCGAGGAAGCCCTGGGTGTCGCCGTCCGCGATGAAGCAGATGTCGTGGCTGTCGGGCTTCTTGGCGACCGCGAGGCCCCGGCGCTCGGCCTCGGCGCGGATCTCGTCCTTGGTGGTCAGGGTGTCGCCGAGCGGGAACATCGCGTGGGCGAGCTGGCGCTCGTCCAGGACGCCGAGCACATAGCTCTGGTCCTTGGCCATGTCCGAGGCGCGGTGCAGCTCCCGGTTGCCGTCCGCGCCGGTGACGACCGTGGCGTAGTGACCGGTGCACACCGCGTCGAAGCCGAGCGCGAGGGCCTTGTCGAGGAGCGCGGCGAACTTGATCTTCTCGTTGCAGCGCAGGCACGGGTTGGGGGTGCGCCCCGCCTCGTACTCGGCGACGAAGTCCTCCACGACGTCCTCGCGGAAGCGTTCCGCCAGGTCCCAGACGTAGAAGGGGATGCCGATGACGTCCGCGGCGCGGCGGGCGTCGCGGGAGTCCTCGATGGTGCAACAGCCCCGGGCGCCGGTCCGGAAGGACTGCGGGTTCGCGGAGAGGGCGAGGTGCACACCGGTCACGTCGTGGCCCGCCTCGGCGGCGCGGGCCGCGGCGACGGCGGAGTCGACACCGCCCGACATGGCGGCGAGCACGCGGAGGGGGCGCTGGGGAGTCTCAGTCATAGCTCCACCAGGGTACGTGGGGACGGGAACCGAAAGCTCGCGGATAAGCGTTGTCCGTCACATGGGGACCAAGGGGACGGACGGCGGCGGCACCGGGACCGGGATCAGCCGGCGCTCGGTGCTGATCGGCGGTGCCGTCACGGCCGCGGGCACGGCGGTGCTGGCGCGGGACCGGCTGAAGCGGGCCTGGTGGCGGCTGCCGGGGGTGGAGAAGCCGCGCACCCCGGGGGCGGTGGACTACGCGGGGGCGCGGTGGGTGGCGGCGTCGGAGGCGAACTGGCGGCGGGCCGACCGCCCCGACGACTACGGCATCGACCGGGTGGTCATCCACGTCACCCAGGGCAGCTTCGACAGCGCGGTCCGCGCCTTCCAGGACCCGGGGCACCAGGCGGCGGCGCATTACGTGGTGCGCAAGGACGGGCACGTGACGCAGATGATCCGCGAGCTGGACGTGGCGTTCCACGCGGGCAACCGCTCGAACAACGAACGCAGCGTGGGCATCGAGCACGAGGGCTTCGTGGAGCGCCCCCAGGACTTCACCCCCGCGATGTACGGGGCGTCGGCCAAGCTCACCGCGGCGATATGCGGGCGGTACGGCATCCCGGTGGACCGCGAGCACATCATCGGGCACGTGGAGGTGCCGGGCGCCGATCACACGGACCCGGGCCGCGGCTGGGACTGGGACCGCTACATGGAGCTGGTACGCCGCGCGGCCACGTCCGGGACTAGGGCGTGTTTCGAAAGTCCCGCCTGTCCGGCGACGCCTGGCACTTCCCCAAGCTCTCAACTCCGTTCGAGCAGGGGAGGCCCCATTGCTCGCCGCGTTGTCGGGATCACCCCGATTCACCCAGTATCGGGGCGGCCCTCCGCCTTGCGATCGCACGCACCAGACGCCGCCGGACCCGCCCTACGGGCGGACGGCGCTACTTTCGAAACACGCCCTAGCTGAGCCCCGCCGACCGCGCCCGTTCCACCGCCGGGCCGATCGCCCGGGCCACGTCCTGGACGTCCTGCTCGGTCGAGGTGTGGCCGAGCGAGAAGCGCAGGGTGCCCCGGGCCAGGTCCGGGTCGGTGCCCGTGGCGAGCAGCACGTGGCTGGGCTGGGCGATCCCGGCGGTGCAGGCGGAGCCGGTGGAGCACTCGATGCCCTGGGCGTCCAGCAGCAGCAGGAGCGAGTCGCCCTCACAGCCGGGGAAGGTGAAGTGCGCGTTGGCCGGCAGTCGGCCGCCCGGTGCCGGGTCGCCGCCCAAGAGGGCGTCGGGGACCTCCGCCAGGACGGCGGAAGCCAGCTCGTCGCGGAGCGCGCCGGTCTCCCGGGCGAAGTCCTCGCGCCGGTCGGCGGCGATCCTGCCGGCGACGGCGAACGAGGCGATGCCCGGCACGTCCAGGGTGCCCGAGCGCACGTGGCGCTCCTGCCCGCCGCCGTGCAGCACGGGCACCGGGGTGTACTCGCGGCCGAGCAGCAGCGCGCCGACGCCGGTGGGCCCGCCGATCTTGTGCGCGCTGACGGTCATCGCGGCGAGCCCGGACGCGGCGAAGTCCACGTCGAGCTGGCCGAACGCCTGGACCGCGTCGGCGTGCATCGGGATTCCGAACTCGCGGGCCACTTCGGCCAGTTCGCGTACCGGCAGGATCGTGCCGATCTCGTTGTTGGCCCACATCACGGTGATCAGCGCGATGTCGTCGGGGTCGCGCAGGACCGCCTCGCGCAGCGCCTCGGGGTGGACGCGCCCGTACCGGTCGACGGGGAGGTACTCGACGGTCGCGCCCTCGTGGGCGGCCAGCCAGTCGACGGCGTCGAGGACGGCGTGGTGCTCGACGGGGCTGGCGAGGACCCGGGTACGACGGGGCTCGGCGTCGCGGCGGGCCCAGTACAGGCCCTTCACCGCGAGGTTGTCCGACTCGGTGCCGCCGGAGGTGAAGACCACCTCGCTGGGGCGTGCGCCGAGGGCGTCGGCGAGGGATTCCCGGGACTCCTCGACGGTACGGCGGGCCCGGCGCCCGGCGGCGTGGAGTGAGGACGCGTTGCCCGTGACGGCGAGCTGCGCGGTCATCGCCGCGATCGCCTCGGGAAGCATCGGCGTGGTCGCGGCGTGGTCGAGGTAAGCCATGGTGGGCTCGATTCTACGAGCCCCGGACGGGGCGTATGGCGGGCGCATGGGGTCCCGGGGCCCGCGCACCGCGTGCGGCGGTGCCGGTCAGCCGCCGAAGCCCCAGGAGACGGTGCCGTTTCCGGTGACCAGGAAGGCGAGGACCACCAGGTCGGCGACGCCGAGCGCGAGGCCGAGGAAGGCGCGGCCGCGCCGGTCGGTGGAGCGGGCCAGGGCCACGAGCGCCATCACGATGGCAGCCGGGCCCAGCAGGAGGTTCATCACCAGCAGCCCGACGAGACCCAGCACGAACGAGGCGACGGCGAGGCCGTCGGCGTCCCGGCGGGAGCGCGGGGCGGCTTGCGCCGGCGCGCTCATCGGGACCCCCGCGCCCGCTCGCGTACGGCGAAGACCAGCAGCCAGCAGCCGATGAGGGCGCCGAGGACGAGTGACAGGGGAAGGGGGATCTGGGCCACCGCTCCCAGCACGATCCCCAGCAGGAGCAGGGCGGCGACGAGGACGATCATGTTCGGCCTTTCCGTGTGCGGACGGACCATTCAGAGAACGACTGTTCACTGACTCATGAGTCTAAACCTCTTCGCCTCTTCCCCGGTCCGGAGAACGGTTGTTTACTGAATGGCATGAGTCACACCGTCGGGATCCGAGGGAACGGCATCCGCGAGAGCCAGAAGCTGAAGACGCGCCAGGCGCTGCTCGACGCCGCGCTGGGGCTGCTGGCGGAGCAGAGCCTGAGCAGCCTCGGGCTGCGCGAGGTGACCCGGGCGGCCGGCATCACGCCCACGGCCTTCTACCGGCACTTCGGGAGCGTGTCGTCACTCGGAGTGGCCCTGGTCGAACAGACCCTGGGCAGCCTGCACGGCATGATCGGCGCGATACTCGCCGAGACGGGCGACAGCGAGGTCCGGCTCGACCGCAGCGTGGAACTGATACGGCGCCACGTACGGGAGCAGCCCGCGCACTTCCGGTTCATCGCGCGGGAGCAGCACGGCGGGGTCGCCCCGGTCCGCGAGGCCATCGCGGCGCAGCTGCGGCTGTTCGCCGAGGAGGTGGCGGCGGCCCTCGCGGCGGAACCGGAGTCGCAGGGCTGGACCGAGGAGGACCTGCTGATGCTGGGCGGCCTCTATGTGGACCACATGGTGATCACCGCGTCGGCCCTGCTGGACGCGGGCCCGGCGGACGACGAGCGGGTGGCCCGCACCGCGGGGCGCCGGCTCCGGCTGATCGCACTGGGCGCCCGGCACTGGCTCGACGAGCCGGCACCGGGCGCCTGAGAACGAAAACCGGGAGGATCAGCCGCGCGGGGCGCGGGCGAGCTGGCGGGACTGGGCGACCAGGCGGTCGGCGCTGTCCCAGACGTCGGCGTCCTCCTCCAGGTAGCCGCCCGCCAGGTTGCGGGTGGTGATGGAGACGCGGAGCGGGCCCGGGGCCGGGCGGCAGCGGATGTGCGTGGTGAGCTCGATGGTGGGCGTCCATCCCTTGAGCCCCAGCTCGAACGAGGTGGGCGGCAGCGCGTCCACGGTGAGCAGCAGGGAGAACGGGTCGGGGTCGCGGCCGTCGGCCAGCCCGAACCAGCCGCGCATCTCGCCCTTGCCGGAGGGCTGCCCGACCGCCCAGCCGATGGTCGCCGGGTCCAGCTTGATGTCGAGCCGGTCGGTGATCGCGGAGCTGCCCGGGATCGGCGCCGGTCCGTCGCCGGGGCCGAGGCAGTGTTCGCGCGGCGGGATGGCCGGCGGCTTCGCGGAGGTGCGGACGTCGTCGCTGAGGGCGTCCAGGTCGCCGTAGGTGGCGAGGACGCGGATGCGCTCGACCTCGGTGCCGTCCTCGGCGTACTGGAAGAGGGACGCCTGACCGGTGGAGAGGGTGCGGCCGGTACGGACGGCCTGGGTCCGGATCACCGCCGGGCCGGGCACGGACGCGGTGAGGTAGTGCGCCGAGACGGAGAACGGGTCCGCGTGCGGCAGGGCCTCGCCGAGCGCGCGGCCCAGCAGCGCCAGCAGATAGCCGCCGTTGACGGCCTGGATGATCGTCCAGCCCGCCGAGAGCTCCGCGTCGTAGACGCCCTCTTCGCGCAGGGTGACCGCGGTGTCCCGGTCGAACTCGCTGTCCCCGATGGTTGCCTGTGCCATGGAGGCACCGTACACCGATGTATTACTGAGCGGTAGCTTTTTAGGTCGCCGAGCAGGTCACACCTCCTCCGCCCGTGCCGAGCGCCGGTTGTGGGCGCGCGGGGCCCGCCAGTGGAAGCGGAGCGCGAGGAGCCGCAGGACGAACGCGGTGATCACGGCCGCGCCGCTGGTCAGGGCGTTGAGCGCGTCGAAGCGGAGGCAGAGCGCGATCATGGTGGCGCCCACCATGGCGGGCACCGCGTACAGGTCCCGGTCCCAGCGCAGCAGCGACGGCACCTCGTTGGCCAGCACGTCCCGCAGCACACCGCCGCCGACCGCCGTGGCCAGGCCCAGCGCCGCCGACGAGGTGAGGCCGAGCCCGTAGTCGTACGCCTTCACCGTGCCGGTGACGCAGAACAGCCCGAGACCGGCGGCGTCGAAGACGTTCACGCCGGCCTGGATGCGCTCCACGTGCGGATGGAGGAAGAAGACCAGGCCGGCGGCGAGCAGCGGGGTGGTGAAGTACCCCAGATCCGTGAAGGCGGCGGGCGGCACCGCACCGATGATCAGATCACGGAACAGCCCTCCGCCCAGCGCGGTCACCTCGGCGAGCACCGCGATGCCGAAGACATCGAAGTTCTTGCGTACGGCGAGCAGGGCGCCCGAGATCGCGAAGACGAAGATCCCCACGATGTCGAGCGCGTGCTGGACGGAGGGCGTGAACAGTTCGTTGAGCACCGGGCAATTGTGCCCGTACTACTCCTTCGTACCGTCCGGGGCGGGTCCGGAGGGCTCGGCGGCCTTCGCGGGCTCGGGTGCGGGCTCCTCCGCGGGCGCCGACCGGACCGTGATGACGTCCGCGACCAGCGGGGCGTCGCCCGGCACCTGGTCCTCGCCGTTCTCCGGGTGGTGGCAGGCCACCTGGTGCCCGGTCTTCAGCTGGAGCAGCGGCGGCTCGGTCGTCCCGCAGACCTTCGTCGCCTTCCAGCACCGGGTGTGGAACCGGCAGCCGGCGGGCGGCGAGATCGGCGACGGCACATCGCCCTTGAGCAGGATGCGGTCGCTCTTGGCACCGCGCCGGCGCGGATCGGGCACGGGCACCGCGGACATCAGCGCCTTGGTGTACGGGTGCATCGGCGCCTCGTACAGCGACTTCCGGTCCGCCAGCTCGACGATCTTGCCGAGGTACATGACCGCGATCCGGTCCGAGACGTGGCGGATCACCGAGAGGTCGTGCGCGATGATCATGTACGTGAGCCCGAGCTCGTCCTGGAGGTCGTCCAGCAGGTTCACCACCTGCGCCTGGATCGACACGTCCAGCGCGGAGACCGGCTCGTCCGCGACGACCAGCTTCGGCTTGAGCGCGAGCGCCCGGGCGATGCCGATGCGCTGGCGCTGGCCGCCGGAGAACTCGTGCGGGTAGCGGTTGTAGTGCTCGGGGTTGAGCCCGACCAGCTCCAGCAGCCGCTGGACCTCCGCCTTCACGCCGCCCTCGGGCTTGACGCCCTGGAGCCGGAAGGGGGTGGAGACGATCCCGCCGACCGTGTGGCGCGGGTTCAGCGAGCCGTAGGGGTCCTGGAAGATCATCTGGATGTCGCGCCGCATCGGCCGCAGCCGCCCGGCGGACAGGTGGGTGATGTCGCGGCCCTGGAACTCGACCTTGCCGCCGGTCGGTTCCAGCAGCCTGGTCACCAGCCGGCCCATGGTCGACTTGCCGCAGCCCGACTCGCCGACGACGCCCAGGGTCTCCCCGGGGCGCACGTCGAAGGTCAGCCCGTCGACCGCCTGGACCGCGCCGACCTTGCGCTTCAGCACGCCCTTGGTGATCGGGAAGTGCTTGACCAGGCCGTCCACCTTGAGGAGCGGTTCGGGGCCGGACCCGTCCGACCCGGCCGCGGCCGGCGCGGGAGTCTTCTTGTTCAGCTCAGTCACAGCTTCGGCGCAATCTCTTCGGTCCAGATACGTTCGCGCTGCTCACGCGACATGTGACACGCGGAGTAGTGCCCGTCGCCGACCAGCTGCAGCTCGGGACGCTCGGTGCGGGTGAGGCCGTCGGGCGGGACGTCGGCGTACGGGCAGCGCGGGTGGAAGGCGCAGCCCGGCGGGACGTTGATGAGGCTGGGCGGCGATCCCTTGACGGGGATCAGCCGCTCGGTCTGCTCCCGGTCGATCCGCGGCATCGAGCCGAGCAGGCCCCAGGTGTACGGGTGCTGGGGCTCGTAGAACACCTTCTCGGCGGAGCCGCGCTCGACGCACCGGCCCGCGTACATCACGAGGATCTCGTCCGCGATCTCGGCGACGACACCGAGGTCGTGGGTGATCATGATGACCGCGGAGCCGAACTCCTTCTGCAGATCGCGGATGAGGTCGAGGATCTGCGCCTGGACGGTGACGTCGAGGGCGGTCGTCGGCTCGTCGGCGATGAGCAGCTGCGGGTTGTTGACCAGGGCCATCGCGATCATCGCGCGCTGGCGCATGCCGCCGGAGAACTGGTGCGGATAGTCGTCGTACCGGCGGTGCGGTTCGGGGATGCCGACCCGGTCCAGCATCTCGACGGCACGCTTCTTCGCGGTCTTCTTGTCGACCTTGTGGTGGACCCGGTGGGCCTCCACGATCTGCGCGCCGATCGTGTAGTACGGATGCAGGGCGGACAGCGGGTCCTGGAAGATCATGGCCATCTTCTGGCCGCGCAGCCTGCGTACGCGCTCGGGGCCCGAGCCGATCAGCTCCTCGCCCTCCAGCCAGATCTCGCCGCCGATCCGGGCCCGCTCCGAGGTGTGCAGGCCCATGATCCCCAGCGAGGTCACGGACTTGCCGGAGCCGGACTCGCCGACGATGCCGAGGGTCTGGCCGGCCTCCAGGTCGAAGCTGACACCGTCCACGGACTTGACCAGGCCGTCGTCGGTGTCGAAATGGACGCTGAGGTCGCGTACGGAGAGGAACGGGTGGCCGTCGCCCGTGCGCGGGGCCGGCACGGTCGCGTCCTTCTCGGTCGAGTCCTTCTTGGTCGCGCCGCTCATGAGAGCCTCACCCGGGGGTCGATCGCGGCGTACACGAGGTCCACCAGCAGGTTGCAGATGACGATGAAGAAGGCCGCGACCAGGGTCACGCCCATCACCTTGGGCAGGTCGGCGGTGGTCACGCCCTGGATCGCGAAGGCGCCGAGCCCCTGGAAGGAGAAGACGCGTTCGGTGATGACCGCGCCGCCGAGGAGCAGCGCGAAGTCCATGCCGAAGATCGTGACCAGCGGGGTGAGCGCGGACCGCAGCCCGTGCTTGACGACCACCTTGCGTTCCTGGAGGCCCTTGGCGCGCGCGGTCCGGATGTAGTCCTCGCTCATGGTCTCCAGCATCCCGGCCCGGGTGAGCCGGGCGTAGAGCGCGGAGTAGAGCAGGGCGAGCGTGCACCAGGGCAGGACCAGGCTGCCCGCCCAGGCGACCGGGTCCTCGGTGATGGGCACGTACTCCCCGTTGCCGAAGAGCGCCAGGACGACCAGGCCGGTGAAGAACATCGGGAGGGAGACGCCGGCGAGGGCGACGCCCATGGAGAGGCGGTCGAAGAGCGAACCCCGCTTCAGCGCGGAGACGACGCCGATCGCGACACCGGAGACGACCCAGATGACGGCCGCACCGACGGCCAGCGAGAGCGTGACCGGGACCCGGTCCAGGAGCTGCGGCCAGATCTCGGTGTGGGTCTTGAACGAGTAGCCGAAGCACGGGGCGTTGCACGTGACCGGGTCGGGGCCGAACTGGTACTGGGCGCCGACCACGATGCCCTTGATGAAGTGCCAGTACTGGAGGTACAGGGGCTGGTCCAGCCCCAGGTTCTTCTTGACCGCGGCGATGACGTCGGGGTCGGGGCTCTTCCCCACGTACTGCGCGGCCATGGAGTCGAGGGTCTGCCCGCCGAGGCGGGGAACCAGGAAGAAGATCGCGAACGTGACTGCGCTGACCACCAGCAGCAGCAACACCGCGGCGAATACGCGTCGGATGATATACGCAGCCACAGCCGTGCGGCGCCGGGCGGGTGGGGCGGGTAACCCCGCCGCCCGGCGCCTTCACCTGCCTTTCAGGGGATGCTTTTGATGAACAGGCGCTACTTGGTGGACGTCATGAGCACGTAGTCGTACATGCCGAGGTACGCGTCGGTGACGGTGACGTTCGCCGCGGAGTCCGGGCGGTAGAGCAGGTTCTTGCGGTAGAAGAGGGGAACGACCGAGGCGTTCTCCATGACCTTCTGGTCGACCTCGCCCCACGTGGCGTTGCGCTCAGCGGTGTCGACGGTCCCGATGCCCTTGACGAGGAGGTCGTTGATCCCCTTGTCGTTCAGCTCCATCAGGTTGGTGCCGCCGGAGGGCTTGATGGCCGAACCGTTGACGATCTGGTCGAGGAAGCCGAA
Source organism: Streptomyces sp. DT224 (assembly GCF_049844595.1). Lineage (NCBI taxonomy): Bacteria > Bacillati > Actinomycetota > Actinomycetes > Kitasatosporales > Streptomycetaceae > Streptomyces > Streptomyces sp. DT224. Next base: position 549,435 of record NZ_JBNCLI010000001.1, on the reverse strand, counting down.
GCCGGTCGGCCAGTCGGCGCCCCAGGCCATCATCATCATGCCCGCGTTGTTCTTGTGGACCCAGGCCGGGACACCCGCGAAGTCGGTGAAGTACTTGTCCGCCGGGAACTGCTTGATCTCGGCGGTGACGCCGATCGCCTTCAGGCTGTTCTGGAGCTGCGTGGCGGCGGTGACCTCGTCAGGACGGTCGGAGCGCGCCGTCAGCGTGGTCTTGAAGCCGTCCGGGTGACCGCACTTGGCCAGGTGCTCCTTGGCCTTGGCCACGTCGCCCTTGCTGCCCTCGGTCGGGTACAGGTCGAACTTCTTGTAGCCGGCGACGGTCGGGGGGATGACCGTGCTCGCCGGGTCGCCCTTGACCGAGCCGCCGATCGAGTCCACCATGCTCTGCTTGTCGACGGCGTACTGGACGGCCTTGCGGCACTCCACGTTGTCGAACGGCTTCACGTTGACGTTCAACGCGAGGTACTGCAGGGCGCCGGCGTACGGGTTGTCCGTCTTCGCCTTCTCCGCCGCCTTGACCAGGACCTTGGGCTGGGTCTTGGACTGCAGGCCCGTGCCCGCGATGTCCGCGGTGGTCTCGTCGTTGAGCAGGTGCTCGTCGACCGTGGTGGGGTTGACGTTGAACTTGAGCTGGATCTTCTCCGGCAGCGCCTTGCGGATCGGGTCCGTCTTCGGGTCCCACTCCGGGTTGCGGACCAGGGTCGCGCCCTTGCTCTCGTCGTACGCCGAGAACTTGTACGGACCCGAGGAGACCATCTTCTGGACGTAGCTGGCGCCCGTGTCGGCCTTCTGCTGGATCGGCGCGGTCTGCGAGAACGCGGCCAGGTAGTCCATGTCCGCGAACGGCTTCTTCAGGTGGAAGACGATCGTGTACTTGTCCGGGGTCTCGATGGACTTCAGGCCCTCGGTGGACTTGTCCTTGTACGGACCCTTGTACTTGTCGCCGCCTTCGAGGTACGCCTTGAAGTACGTCGGGCCGTTCGACAGGGCCTCCGGCGCGAAGTTGGAGCGCTCGACGGCGTACTTGACGTCCTGCGAGGTGATCTCGGAGCCGTCCTCGAACTTCACGCCCTTGCGGAGCGTGTACGTCCAGGTCTTCGCGTCCGCGCTCGCCTTGCCGAGACCGGTGGCGAGGTCGGGGACGACCTGGAGGCTGTCCTTGCCGGCGGCCGGCTTGAAGGTCACCAGCGAACGGGCGTACAGGCGCGCGAAGTTCTGCACCCAGCCGTAGTACGTGTTGCCGGGGTCGAGGGAGTCCGGGCCACTGGTGTGCTCGTAGGTGACCGTCCCGCCCTTCTTGGTACTCGGGTTGACGATGCTCGTCAGACCGGCGTCGGCCTTGGCGTTGCCACCGCCACCGCCGCCCTTGCCGCCGCCACCGTCCGAGTCCTTGCTGCACGCCGTGGCGGCGAGCGACACCGCGATCGCGACGGCCACGAGTGCCGCTGTCTTTCTGTTCTGCATGCTGAGGAAAGCCCCCTCGCTAGTCCTGTGCGGCACTGCCGCGTTTACTTGCCGCGAGGGTCGAGTGCGTCGCGCAGCCCGTCCCCCAGCAGGTTAAAAGCCAGCACGGTGATGAAGATCGCCATGCCGGGGATGACCATGAACATCGGGTCCACCTCGTAGAGGTCGACCGCCTGCGTGAGCATGCCGCCCCAGGACGCCTGCGGCGGTGCGATCCCCACGCCCAGGAAGGACAGGGCCGCCTCGAAGAGGATGTTCGTGGGGATCAGCAGCGTCGCGTACACGAGGATCGGCGCGACCAGGTTGGGCAGCAGCTCGCGGAAGAGGATGAACGGCCCCCGGGCACCCAGCGACCTGGCGGCCTCCACGAACTCGCGCTCGCGCAGCGACAGCGTCTGCGCGCGCACGATGCGGCCGATGTACGGCCAGCTGAAGAAGCCGATCACGAAGATCAGGACCGCGATCCGCAGCGTGAGCCCTTCCATGCCGAAGGCGTTGCCCTGGAGGGAGGCGGAGATGGAGATCGCGAAGAGCAGCAGCGGGAAGGCCAGGAAGGTGTCCATCAGCCGGCTGATCAGGCTGTCCACCCAGCCGCCGTAGAAACCGGCCACGACACCCATGACGACGCCGATGGCGACGGAGAGCAGGGTGGAGCCGACGGCGACCACGAGCGAGACCCAGGAGCCTTCGAGGATGCGCGCGAAGATGTCGCGGCCGGTCTGCGGTTCGACGCCGAACGGGTGGTCCCAGCTGATCCCGCCGAAGTCGCCCTTGGGCGCCAGCATCACGGGGTCGACCAGGCTCTGGTTGAACGCGTTGGGGTCGAGCCCCAGGAGCGACTGGAGCGGCTTGGACAGCACGGCGGTGAGGATCAGCAGGACGACAACGATGCCACCGGCCATCGCCGCCTTGTCCCGCTTGAAGCGGGTCCAGGCGATGCGGCCGAGCGAGCGGCCCTCGATCTCCTTGCGGCCCGCGCCTTCCAGCACCGCTTCGGGCCGTGTATCCGCCCTGGTGGTCTCGATAGGTGCCGTCATTGCGCTGGAGACCCCTCTCGGCCGGCGGTGGCCGGCCCGTGACCGCCGCGGTAGCGGCTCCTACATAGCCCGATTCGAGTGACGGCGCCCGTCGGGCCCGGACCTGAAGGGGGGGGCGACCACGGGCACAGAGCACCTGTTGCGTGGGAGTCTTCAGCCACTGCGCGCACACCCGCCAGACCTGACGGGGAATGTTTGCTCAACCGTGATGGCGTCAGAATGCAACCGATATCCGAACAGCCGGACTCGGCGACCGGGCTTCGCGGTCACAAAACAGCGATAACGAACACTTCGCGCATGAACACCGAAGTGCCCGCAATGCCCCCGGTTCGCCCGGGGCCTGACGCGAACTCAGTATGCGGGTGCCTGCGGATACCCGTAACCGGGCGCGGCGTGCGCCTCGCGGTCGTAGAAGGGGCGGGAGTTGACGCGCAGCCACATCGCGACCGGGTCGTACTCGTCGGACATCGCGACCGTGGAAACCGGCAGGCCCTCCGGGACGGCGCCGATCGACTGGCGCATCATCCCGCGCACCGCGTCGACGGACGGCCTGCTCGTGTCGTACAGGTCGAGGCCGACGGCGAGGTACGGGGCGCCGAGCGCGGGCTGCACCCAGGCGCGGCGCAGCGAGCGGATCGCGGGGGTGTGGTGGGCGTTCTGCGTGAGCTGGGCGTAGAACTGCGGGATCTCGATGGCCGGTTCGCTGATCCTGAGCGGCCCGGCGGGCATCCGGTCGAGGCCGGTCGCGATGCGGCGCAGATCCAGCCAGGGGATGCCGACGCCGCCGCCCGGGGCGTGCGGATTGAGCCAGACGCCCCAGCGGTCGGGGTAGAGGGCGCGCGCGATGTCCAGTCCGGCGACCACCTCGTGGTCCCGGCTCCAGCCGCTTGCGGTGAGCTCCTGGGGGGAGGTGACGCACGGCGCGTAGCCGAGCCCTTCGACCTCCATGTTCCCGTACTGGGCGTCGGGGGCGCCGGGGCGGCCGTGCCAGAGGAGCATCCAGACCCGGCCGGCCGACAGGGCCTGGAGGAGCGCCTCGTACGCGTCGTAGCGCCCGGGCGCGACCTGTCGCAGCATGTGCTCGACCTGACCGGCCGCCGCGGTGCCTGACGCACTCACCCTGGGTCCCGCCCCTCGTAGATCCTCTGCTTCGGCCACCGGGCATCGGCCTTCGGCCATCAAACCAGCTTATGCGGCCGCACCGTCTCCGGCTTGACGCCGCCGGCCGCGCCCGTCACTCCGGGGCGCGCGTGTAGAAGGGCCGCACCCGCTCGCGCATCCAGTCGGCGACCGGGTCCTGCGCCACGTCGAGGAGGACGAGGTTGACCGGCCACGGCACCGCGACGCGGCCCAGCGCCCGGCCCAGGGCGTCCATCGGGGCGCTCTGGCCGGCGCCGTCCCAGGTGGAGAACTCGACGCCGACGAAGAGCACGGGGTCGTCGCCCTCGATGCTGGCCAGGACCCGGCGGGCGGTGCGGACGACGCCGCTCTCCTGGAACTCGCCGGCCGCGGCGGCCAGGAAGTCGACGGGCTCCTCCTTCCAGTCCGGCTCGTACAGCCGGACCCGGCCCCCGGTGGCCGGGCCGTCGAGCGGGGTGCGCCCGGCCCGGCACAGCTCGGCGACGGCGGGGGCGGGCAGCGGCAGGCCGACGGCGCCGCCCGGGTTCACCGCGATGCCGAGCTGCGGGGGCAGGCCGCGGGCGAACTCGACGGCCGGGGCGATGGTGAAGGACATCTGCGCGCCGACGCAGGTGAGGAACTGGTGCTCGGAGCTGTAGACGGGGACGTACGCGGCGCCGTCGATCTCCATCGCGGGCAGGTCGAGGTCCCGGGCGTCCGGCCCGCCGCCGTTGGGCAAGGGCACCCAGACGTGGCTGCGGCCGAGCACCTCCAGCAGGCGGCCGCCCGCTTCCGGGGTGCCGAGCGAGGCGCCCAGCACCTCTTCGAGTTCGTTGGCCGGCCAGCCGCCCTGCGGCAGGCTCCCGGCCTGTGCCGGAATGTCCACTGCTTCCCTCTCGCCCGTTGCCGTGCAGCAAGAGGGTACGGCCTCACCCGGCCTCCGTCGGCCCTGGGGCCTGTCCGGAAACCGCCTCCCCGGCTACTGTCCGGCCGTTGGACGGTCCGTTTTCAGCCGTCGGTCTGTGCGTCTGCGAACGTGATGCGCGTGAGCGCCCCGGCCGCCTCGCGGTCGAGCAGCACCGCCGAGGCGCAGCCGCGCGGCAGCAGCCCCGCCTCGGTGTCCCGCAGCAGCCGCCCCACGGCTCTGCGGTGCCGGGCGAAGGCGTAGGCGGAGACGCCCCGGCCGCGCTCGCGCTGGCCCTCGCGCGCGGTCCGGGCGCAGACGTCGAGCAGGACCAGGTGCAGGCCGCTGCCCCGGCGCCGGGCGTGGCGGGCGAGCAGGGCGCGGACCCAGCTCTGCGTACCGCAGTCGTGGACGACGACGGAGGCGCCGGAGCGCAGGACCCGCCGCAGCCCCCGGTAGTGGGCGAGGCGGACGAGCGGGCGGTAGAGGACGTAGGGGAGTAAGCGGGGCATCCGGCGGGCCCAGCGGTCCCGGGTGTCCTGGGAGTCGACGGCGTACGCCGGGGCGGTGCGGGAGAGCAGGGTCGACTTGCCGCTGCCGGGGAGTCCGGAGACCACCACGACGTCCCCGGCGGCGAAGCGCAGGGTGCGCGGGCCGCGCCCGGCCCGGCCGCGCAGGTCCCGGACGACGGGCGGATGCGTGCCCACCGCCTGCCGGGGCGGTGAGCCGGACTGCGCGGGCAGTGTGGTGCTCGTGGTTCCCGCGGTCGTCGCGTAGCGCAACGTCATCGCCTCCCCCTGGCCGTACGGCCGACGCGTGCAGGACCGGTACCTACCCCGGAAGTGTAAAGAAAAGGTAATGCGATACAACCGTCCGACCCGCCGGAAGACCGTGACGAGCGGCACCGCTCCCGGCGCACCACTCCCCCGGAATGCGTGCGATGATGACCCCGCCAACTGCATACAGGCCGCTTGAATCCGCGCGGGAGAGTCCCGGTCACCGTGCCGGGCGCCGAAGGAGCAAGATCCTCCCTTGAATCTCTCAGGCCCCGTACCGCGTGGATGAGGCATATCTGAAAAGCGGGCCGCCCGGCGGCTCCACCCAAGGTGCAAGCCGACCCCCGCGGGGCCTCTCGGCGAACCTCTCAGGTTCCGATGACAGATGGGGAGGGATCGTCCTCGTCGTCATGCCCTGGGAGCCCGTTTCATGAGCAGCACCCCCCGTCTCACCGCCCTCGACACCCTGCACCGCTCGCTGGGCGCCACCATGACCGACTTCGCGGGCTGGGACATGCCGCTGCGTTACGCCAGCGAGCGCGACGAGCACAACGCCGTCCGCACGAAGGCCGGCCTCTTCGACCTGTCCCACATGGGCGAGATCACCGTCACCGGCCCGCAGGCGGTGGACCTGCTGAACTACGCGCTGGTCGGCAACATCGGCACGGTCTCGACCGGCCGGGCCCGCTACACGATGATCTGCGCCGAGGACGGCGGCATCCTGGACGACCTGATCGTCTACCGCCTCCAGGACACGGAGTACATGGTCGTCGCCAACGCCGGCAACGCCCAGCTCGTCCTGGACACGCTCACCGCGCGCGCCGCCGGCTTCGACGCCGAGGTCCGCGACGACCGCGACGCGTACGCGCTGCTCGCCGTCCAGGGCCCCGAGTCCCCGGCGATCCTCGCGGCCGTGACCGACGCCGACCTGGACGGCCTGAAGTACTACGCGGGACTGCCCGGCACGGTCGCCGGGGTGCCCGCGCTGATCGCCCGTACCGGCTACACCGGCGAGGACGGCTTCGAGCTGTTCGTCGCGCCCGGGCACGCCGAGCGGCTGTGGAAGGCGCTCACCGAGGCGGGCGCCGCGCACGGCCTGATCCCGTGCGGCCTCTCCTGCCGTGACACGCTGCGCCTGGAGGCGGGCATGCCGCTGTACGGGCACGAGCTGACGACGTCGCTGACCCCGTTCGACGCCGGGCTCGGCCGGGTCGTGAAGTTCGAGAAGGACGGCGACTTCGTCGGCCGCAAGGCGCTGGAGGCCGCCGCGGAGCGCGCCGAGACCGCCCCGCCCCGCAAGCTCGTCGGCCTGGTCGCCGAGGGCCGCCGGGTGCCGCGCGCCGGGTTCCCGGTCGTCGCCGGCGGTCAGGTCATCGGCGAGGTCACCTCGGGCGCCCCCTCCCCCACCCTGGGCAAGCCGATCGCCATGGCGTACGTCGACGCGGCGCACGCCGAGCCGGGCACCGCAGGAGTCGCGGTGGAGATCCGAGGCAGCCACGAGCCGTACGAGGTCGTGGCGCTCCCCTTCTACAAGCGCACGAAGTAGAACCGTAGAACCCGGCCGGTGCCGCGTACCCGACGCGGTCCCGTCTCACACCGTAAGACCACCGTTCATCCGCACTCCCCGCGTACAGGAGAATTCAGACCATGAGCAACCCCCAGCAGCTGCGGTACAGCAAGGAGCACGAGTGGCTGTCGCCCGCCGAGGACGGTGTGTCCACGGTCGGCATCACCGAGCACGCGGCCAACGCGCTCGGTGACGTCGTCTTCGCCCAGCTCCCCGAGGTCGGTGACACGGTGACCGCGGGCGAGACCTGCGGCGAGCTGGAGTCGACCAAGTCGGTCAGCGACCTGTACTCGCCGGTGACCGGTGAGATCACGGAGTTCAACCAGGCCGTCGTGGACGATCCGTCGCTGGTGAACTCCGCTCCGTTCGAAGGCGGCTGGCTGTTCAAGGTACGCGTCGCCGAGGAGCCGAAGGACCTGCTCTCCGCCGACGAGTACACCGAGTTCTCCGGCAACTAAAGACCCCAAGGGACCACCTGATGTCGCTTCTCAACTCCTCACTCCACGAGCTGGACCCGGACGTCGCCGCCGCCGTCGACGCCGAGCTCCTGCGCCAGCAGTCCACGCTCGAAATGATCGCTTCGGAGAACTTCGCTCCGGTCGCGGTCATGGAGGCGCAGGGCTCCGTCCTGACCAACAAGTACGCCGAGGGCTACCCCGGCCGCCGCTACTACGGCGGCTGTGAGCACGTCGACGTGGTCGAGCAGATCGCCATCGACCGGATCAAGGCGCTCTTCGGCGCCGAGGCCGCGAACGTCCAGCCGCACTCCGGTGCGCAGGCGAACGCCGCCGCGATGTTCGCGCTGCTGAAGCCGGGCGACACGATCATGGGCCTGAACCTGGCGCACGGCGGCCACCTGACCCACGGCATGAAGATCAACTTCTCCGGCAAGCTCTACAACGTGGTCCCGTACCACGTGGACGACACCGGTGTCGTGGACATGGCCGAGGTCGAGCGCCTGGCCAAGGAGTCCAAGCCGCAGCTGATCGTCGCCGGCTGGTCCGCCTACCCGCGCCAGCTGGACTTCGCCGCCTTCCGCCGCATCGCGGACGAGGTCGGCGCGTACCTGATGGTCGACATGGCCCACTTCGCCGGTCTGGTCGCCGCGGGCCTGCACCCCAACCCGGTGCCGCACGCCCACGTCGTCACCACGACCACGCACAAGACCCTCGGCGGTCCGCGCGGCGGTGTGATCCTCTCCACCCAGGAGCTCGCCAAGAAGATCAACTCGGCGGTCTTCCCGGGTCAGCAGGGCGGCCCGCTGGAGCACGTGATCGCGGCCAAGGCGGTGTCCTTCAAGGTCGCAGCGGGCGAGGAGTTCAAGGAGCGCCAGCAGCGCACCCTGGAGGGCGCCCGCATCCTGGCCGAGCGCCTGGTCCAGCCGGACGTCACCGAGGTGGGCGTCTCCGTCCTGTCCGGCGGCACCGACGTGCACCTGGTCCTGGTGGACCTGCGCGACTCCGAGCTGGACGGCCAGCAGGCCGAGGACCGGCTCCACGAGATCGGCATCACGGTCAACCGGAACGCCGTCCCCAACGACCCGCGCCCGCCGATGGTCACCTCCGGCCTCCGGATCGGCACCCCGGCCCTGGCCACCCGCGGCTTCCGCGCCGAGGACTTCACCGAGGTCGCCGAGATCATCGCCTCGGCCCTCAAGCCGTCCTACGACGCGGACGACCTGAAGGCCCGGGTCGCGAAGCTGGCCGAGAAGTTCCCGCTGTACCCCGGCCTGAAGTAGCCGACCAGGCGCATTCGCGCCTCCGGGAGGGGCACCCGCACACTGAACAGTGGGCGCGGTGCCCCGTCCCTTGTCCCCCGCTTTGTCTCTTGCACTCCGGGCCGCCCACGCCCGTACCGCACCACCCGGCAGACAACGGCGTCTACCAACCCCTTAGGAGTCCCCCCGTGGCCATCTCGGTCTTCGACCTGTTCTCGATCGGCATCGGCCCGTCCAGCTCCCATACGGTCGGCCCCATGCGCGCGGCCCGTATGTTCGCGCGCCGCCTGAAGAACGAGGGCCTGCTCGCCCACACCGCCTCGATCCGGGCCGAGCTGTACGGCTCCCTCGGCGCCACCGGCCACGGCCACGGCACCCCCAAGGCGGTCCTGCTCGGCCTGGAGGGCGAGTCCCCGCGCACGGTCGACGTCGAGACGGCCGACGAGCGGGTCGAGGAGATCCGCTCCACCGGCCGGATCAACCTGCTCGGGATGCACGAGATCCCCTTCGACGCGGACGAGCAGCTGGTCCTGCACCGCCGCAAGGCGCTCCCGTACCACGCCAACGGCATGACCGTCTTCGCGTACGACGCCGAGGGCGCCCCGCTCCTGGAGAAGACGTACTACTCGGTCGGCGGCGGCTTCGTCGTGGACGAGGACGCCATGGGCGAGGACCGGATCGTGCTCGACGACACGGTCCTGAAGTACCCCTTCCGCACCGGCGACGAGCTGCTGCGGCTGACCCGCGAGACCGGTCTGTCGATCTCCTCGCTGATGCTGGAGAACGAGCGCGCCTGGCGCACCGAGGACGAGATCCGCTCCGGCCTCCTCGACCTCTGGCGCGCCATGCAGGCGTGCGTCTCGCGCGGCATGTCCCGCGAGGGCATCCTGCCCGGCGGCCTCAAGGTCCACCGCCGCGCCGCCAAGACCGCCCGCCAGCTGCGCGCGGAGGGCGATCCGCAGGCGCACGCCATGGAGTGGATCACCCTCTACGCGATGGCGGTCAACGAGGAGAACGCGGCGGGCGGCCGCGTGGTCACCGCCCCGACCAACGGCGCGGCCGGCATCATCCCGGCCGTCCTGCACTACTGGATGAACTTCGCCGCGGGCGGCTGCACGGAGGCCGAGAAGGAGGACGGCATCGTCCGCTTCCTGCTGGCGGCCGGCGCGATCGGCATGCTGTTCAAGGAGAACGCCTCCATCTCCGGCGCCGAGGTCGGCTGCCAGGGCGAGGTCGGCTCCGCCTGCTCCATGGCCGCCGGCGCCCTCGCCGAGGTCCTGGGCGGCAGCGCCGAGCAGGTGGAGAACGCCGCCGAGATCGGCATGGAGCACAACCTGGGCCTGACCTGCGACCCGGTCGGCGGCCTCGTCCAGATCCCGTGCATCGAGCGCAACGGCATGGCCGCGGTCAAGGCGGTCACGGCGGCGAAGATGGCGCTGCGCGGCGACGGCAGCCACAAGGTCTCCCTCGACAAGGTCATCAAGACCATGAAGGAGACCGGCGCGGACATGTCCGTGAAGTACAAGGAGACCGCCCGCGGCGGGCTCGCGGTGAACATCATCGAGTGCTAGTCGGATAGGCCCTGACCAGCGCGTTTGCTTCTTTCAGCGCTGTCAGGGCCTTCCCTGCCTACGGGGTGGAAAGTCCCTGGAAACCCCCTGGGACAGACGTGAAAGTCCCTGAAAAGTCCCTGGGATGTCCCCGTAGGACTTGGCTGATCGCCGTTGCGGTAGGCCAACTTCCAGGCTGATCTGGCGCTCTTACGGCCGACTCAGGTAGTGGTTACATGCCAGGTAGCGAAACCTACGCATGACGAGTTGTCCGGTCTCGCTCCGCGAGCATCCGCCACCGTCCGCCCCTCGCACCCAACGGCTGAACAGGCGCCTACTCGCACCCATGCGGACGGTGGCGGACGCTCCCGGACGGAGCAGGTACCGAGACCACGGTGCTGCTGGTCTCGGCCTCTAACCGCCGTGTCCCAATCGCTACAGGCAGAGAGCTCCAACCCGATTGCTTCTGGAGCCAATAGGGAGGAAAATTGCTCTACTCAAGTGTGGACGTCATGGGGAAGGTGCCGTCTCAGTAGGGTGGGGACATGGGGACGGATCGTCGCACTTTTGGATCTTGGCGCCTTCGAGGTGGCCGCTACGAGCAACAGGGTTTGCCCGTTGAGGTCTTGGCAGAGTTCGCCAGGTATGAGCGTCTCGTGGTCGACGTGGCACGCGGGTTGTACAAGCAGCGACACGCCACGCGACAGAGGGTTCCTAGGGGTTTCGCGTCCTCTTTCTCTCTCCGCCTTTCGGACATCCAAGCCGGAAGCGTGGTGCCCATTCTTGAGCGTGCCACCAATGAGACTGACACCCTCTTCGACGAGGACTCAGGCATCTTCGACGAGGCACGCATCCTAATTCAAGACACTTTGCGCTCCATCCAGTCCGGATCCGGCATTCCGCGGACCTTCCCGCCGCACGCACTTCGCGAATTCTCACGCTTCGGACGCAGCTTGCAGGATGACGAATCAATCGTCTTCGACAGTGGCAGCCCATCCGAAGTGATCTACTCGCAATCAGTCCGCCGATTGATTCACGAGAAGGCGCGCCTTGAGCGATTCGAGATTGAAACGCTCATCGCAGGGCAGGTCATCGGAGTAAACGCAGAAAAGGGCACATTCGACTTCCGCCTATCTAGCGGGAAACAGGTACTGGGGCGCTTCTCCTCCGACGACATCGTCGTGGACCTTAAGCAATACCTAGATCGATCAACAATGGCCCCCACGGTCGCCGTTAACGCCGTAGCAATTCAGTCACTAGATGGCGACTATATCGAGATTCAGGACATTCTGTCGATCGAACCGGTTCTGCCGCCTGAGTGGTCAGAACGTCTCCTGACATTGCAGACTCTCGAAAATGGCTGGCTCGATGGCATCGGCAAGGAAGTGAGCAGAAAGCTACTGCGCCAAGTCGAATCCATTCTTCTTGAACTCCTTGATGCACAGGTCGAGCGCCCATACATTTATCCGACCGAGGAGGGTGGGGTCCAGCTAGAGTGGCCTTTCACCCGAGGCGAGGTCACGCTAGTAATTCTCCCAGAAGAAAAGGTGGACGTATATGCCTTTTCGAAGGAAGACGACACCGACAGCACTAAGACGTTCCACTGGCGGAACCTAGAAAGCATCACAGAATTCGTGACCGGGGGGATCACCCAGTATGGCGACTGACGGCCCAAATCTTCGGCCCGGCGAGCTTGAAATATCGACCCAGGACGAGAAACTTTGGCGCCAAGTGAATCCTAGCTGGGTCCATGACGGCCGGGTCAGTAGCCAACTCTTTCGACCCACACCTAAGGATACCGGTGAAGTATCGGTGACAAGGTCTTCATTGGTCACCCCTGAAGCAGCGCACCACCATCACACCGGGACGCTGGGTTACGCGTCGGTCGGCATTTTCTGTGTAGAGGTAGGCGAAGTTAACGAAGCGGGTCTAAGAGTCATTGACGATGCCCAAATCGATGACGGAGAAACCCGCCCACCTGCCCATGCGTACGTCGATTACAAACTGATTGATTCGAAGAAACTCCAGCAGAGGCGCGCCAGCGTTCTTCGCGATAAAGCCGAAAAGCACGGGTGGCAATACGGACCCATGAAGCATTAGAACTTCAAGGGCGCTGGTTCGCCATCCCGAAAGCGGAGATCGGGACAAACGTGTGGGAGACCCGCGAGGCTGCCCGGGCCGACGTTTTCCGCTATGTCGAGGTCGAGTACAACCGCAGCCGCCTCCGTCGGCACCCTCGACTACGGGTACGTCACCCCGCTCGAGACGAGAGCCTTGCTCAGGCAGGACCTCGCCCCGCCAGCGCAAGCACCCGCTGTCCGGCTCGCGGGGGGAACTCCGCCCGCGCCCTGCTCACCGCTTGGGCCACCGCCTGCAAAGCATGCGCCGACGAATGCTCCTCGCACGCCGGCGCAAGGCGAAGCCGCCTCCGTGCTGGTGGATGTCGTCGCGGGTGCGGTCCCCTGCCCGAGTCTGGACACTGCAGGCTCAGGATGACTGGTGTTGGGGGTGGGGACTGGCCGTGGCACGCAGGAAGGTTAGGACAGCGTCCTAGTATTGCGGGACGGTGAGACTGTGGCAGCAGGAAAGGCTTGGGTATGCGGCGGCTGGGAGATCTCGAAGCCGAGATCATGGACTGCCTCTGGACATGGGGCAGACCCGCCACGGTCCGAGAGGTGGTTGATTCGATCAACGCGCGACGCCCCGCCGCTTACACCACCGTGATGACGGTCACCACAATCCTCTACAACAAGGGTTGGCTCACGCGCGAGAAGCAGGGGCGCGCTTGGCTCTACACGCCGGTGCGTAGCAGGGAGGCGTACTCGGCTGCGCTGATGGAAGATGCTCTGGGTGCCAGTGAGGACCGGTCGGTGGCCTTGGCTCACTTCGTCCGCGGCATGTCCGATGACGAGGTATCCGCTCTGCGCGATGCCCTTCGCGCCGCCGGACACGACCTCACCCCGTGAACGCAGCGCCTGCCCTGTTGGGTTACGCCGCAGCGGTCGGGACGCTTGCTCCGCGCATCATGGCGCGCAGCAGCTGGCCGCACAGGGCTCCGGCTCTGGCCGTGACCGTCTGGCTGACGCTCGCCTGCTCGTTCTCGCTTTGCCTTGCGCTGGGTGCCCTCCATCTGGCAAGTCCCCATACGCACCTTCACGGCATCATCTACACATGCCGAGTCGCGCTGGGCATTGATGCGCCGAGCTCAACCAGGGCCAACTACGCGGGCTACGTAGGGGCGGGAGCTGTGGGTGCCGCTCTGGTGGTCACCTTCACCATCTGCGTACGGCGCGCTCGGGCTATCCGCAAGCGGCACAGAAGAGTGCTGGACCTGGTAGGTCGCCGGTCGGCGGTATTGGGAGCCACTGTGCTGGAGCACGCCGCACCGACGGCTTACTGCCTTCCCGGATACCGACCCAGGATCGTCGTCAGCAGGGGCGCTGTCGAGCTCCTCTCCAGCAAGCAACTCGGCGCGGTTCTTGAGCATGAGCGGGCGCACATCGCCGGCCGGCACCACTTGCTCCTAGCGGCTTCCCAAGCCTTCGCCGCCGTCTTTCGCGGGCTCCCGCTCGCCTCTGTGATGCGGGAGCAAATTCCGCTCCTGCTGGAGATGATTGCCGACGACCGGGCGCTTCGCAGGACAGGACGTAACGTGCTGGCTACCGCCATGTACGAGATGGCCACCGCCAGCGTCCCGGACGGTGCGCTAGGGGTCGGAGGTCATGGCGTCGCGGTCAGACTCCAGCGCATTCTCATTCCAGTCCCGAGCGCAAACCTGGCCATGCTTTGCTGCATCGCGACGGCCGCGATGGTGGTGCCGCTACTTCCCGTGCTCGTCGCTTGCCCTCCGAGCCTCGCCCTGAGCACCACCTTCGCGCTTCTGCCTCTGTAGCCCGGCTGCGTCAATCCTGCTGTCCGCGCCGACCCGATCGTCAGATGCGTACGCCCCACATGAACGGCATGCCGCTCCGCGCGATGGACTCGTAGCGCACCTGGGCGCCCGGTTTGGGAGAGTGCAGAATTTGTCCGTTGCCGGCATAGAAGCCGACGTGGCTCAGGTCGGTCCGCATGATGATCAGATCGCCAGGCTTCAACGCACTCAATGAGTTGATCCTTGTACCGACCCCGGCCTGAGCCTGCGAAGTCCGCGGGATAGAGACGCCCGCCTGCTGGAAGGCCCATGAAGTCAAACCGCTGCAGTCGAAGGAAGAGGGGCCCGTGGCGCCCCACACGTACGGCAGGCCGACTCGGCTCTGGGCGGCGCTGAACGCCGAAGCGGCGCGCTGCGAGCCACTGGCCTCGTTGCCCAACTCCGTGCGCTCGCTCGACCGGTTCGCTCGCTCTTCGTCCTCGGCGATCTTTGCACGCTCTTTGGCTGTCAAGCTGTTGAGCAGCTGCCGCGCCTTCGCCAACTTGCCCTGGATTTCCTTCTTCTTTACACCCAGCTCCGTACGGGTACTGCCCAGATCCTTGACCTTTGCCATGGCTTGCGTGCGTTGCTGCTGCAACTCGCGCTGTTGCTTCGCGTAGCGTTGCCATGCGGAGAGTTGATGCGCGCCGAGACGGTCCAGCGCTGCCGCCCCTTCGAGGAACTCATCAGGGTCCGACGACAGCAGCAGTTGCACGGACGGGTCGAGCCCGCCACTGCGGTACTGAGCGGAAGCAATTGCACCCAGTTGATTCCGGAGTGTGTTGAGGCCACTCTGTTTGCGGGCTGCGGCGCTTTGCAGGTCTTTGACCTGCTTGTCCAGCTGCTCGGCCCTTTCTTTAGCCCCGTTGTACTTCTCTGTTGCCTGCGTGGCCTCTTCATACAGGCGGTCAATTTGCGCCTGTACGCCCTTCTTGGACGGGTCGGGCAGCGGATCGGCTGATGCAGTCTGCGCCGAGAAGGCAACGGCGGCAGCCGCAGTCGCGGTGAGCGCGGTCGTATACGCGTGACTGGCCTGCTTGGGACGACGGTGGGACGCCACGGAGTCTGACTCCTACTTCCTGGGTCGCGGGCCGCGGGACGTTCTGTTGCCCTGCGGTCCGTTTCGGGAGACACGGTGCGGCAGCGCCTTCGCCGTCACCCCGAGCGGGCGACCGGTCAACGAAGGGCACTCGGAGACTAAGTTACTTAGTTACTTAGTTTCAACTGCAGCGAGTGCCGTACTGCGCAGACAGGGAAGCCGGGCCGCCACCGACCGAAGGACGGCGACGCGGCCACACCGGTCGGTCGAATGAGCGCACTCGAGTGCGGCACTTCTCAGGGGGCGGAGACCGCAAGCGAGGTTTCCGGGGATGATGGGCGCGGCATGGACAGGCTCAGAGAAACGACGAACCAGAAGAAGACTTCGAGCATGTGGCGAGGGGGTCGGTGGATCCGGGCTGCTGTGTTCACGGCGATCAGCAGCGTCCTCGCGGTCGTGGGACATCACCTGGTCGCCGAGAGTGCTGTCCCCTGGTTGAAACTGCTCGCCGCAGCGGCTGCCGTGTTCGCCGTATCCGCAATGTCGGCAGGTACGCCTCGCTCGTGGTGGCTGGTGGCTGCGGCAACCGGTTGCGCCCAGGCGTTGCTGCACGCGGCATTGGCCAGTTCAGCCCCTGTCATGGGCAGGCAGCACGAAATGCACGCCATGTCAGGCTCCGGATACTCGGCTCATCACAGTCCGTTCGTGATGACGTCGGTGCATTGGCTGGCTGCTGTAGCGGTGGCGGTGCTGATGTATCGCGCGGATCAGGCTCTGAGCAAGCTTCCACAGACTGCCAGCAGATGGACACGGACCGCGATCGCTGCCCTTGCTGCCGCACTGGGGCCTTTGGGGCCGCAGCCACTGCGCACAGCGGCTGCCCTGCCCGCGCAATGCCCCTTGCCGGCCAGACCGGGGAAGTCTGCATTGCAGGTGGTCCTGTGTCACGCCGTGGTCCGCAGGGGCCCGCCATGGGTGCGGCTGTAGACGCTGCCAATCCATAGCGGGCTGCTCACCGACGGCCGGCCCCACCTGCACGAGAAGAGTTTCATTCATGGCGAACACATCACGTACCTGCCGCAGCCTTTGCCGGATAGGGATTGCGGCGACAGTCACCGCTGCTGTCCTTGCGGCGGGGGCGGGTACTGCCGCTGCCCACGCCGAAGTCAGCGCTTCTGACGCCCGCGCTCTGGCGGAGAACGTCACGCTTACGTTTACCTCGGAGGCGGAGTCGGACGCTGCGGGAATCAAGGAGCTGCGGGTCGTGCTGCCCGCAGGCATCGCTCCGGACGCTGTGTCGCTGAAGGAGGCCCCCAAGGGCTGGGCGCTCAGCACCACAGACGACGGGTACACCGTGGGCGGCACAGCACTGACTGCGGGGACGGACGCCGAGCACAGCATCACGGTTCGGCAGCTGCCCGACGCGAAGTCGCTGGCGTTCAAGACCATTGAGACGTACAGCGACGGCAAGGTCTCCCGTTGGATCGAGGTGCCCAGCAACGGTCAGAAGGTGGAGAACCCCGCCCCGGTCCTGGAACTGAAGGCGGCGGCCCCGGGAGCCAAAGCGATTGCGCCAAGTCCTTCGCCGACGCCGAGTGCCAGCACGCCGTCACCGGCAGCGTCCACTCCGGCGACCGAGTCATCGCCTTCCGCACAGCCTGAAAGCAAGAAGAGTTCTGGCAGTAATACCGGCCTGTTGGTTGGGCTGATCGCGGCCGCGCTGGTCGCGGTCGCCGGGGCAACTGTGTGGTGGACGCGCCGCAACCGCAGCCGGGCGTAGGCACCCAGCGTGCTGGTGCGCAGAAGCAACTGGGCTGCGCACCAGCACGCTCATGTCAGACCTGCACTGGGACTGGGGTGGTGGTGAGGTTGCCGCTGCGTGCGAGTGCTGCGACAGCGGCTGCGCAGCACGCGCCGACCAAGGCCAGGACGACCCAGGGCAGGGCGGCGAGGCCGGCATCGCGGGCGGCGTCCAAGACCGCGCCAGTGGCGAGGTTCCCCAACGTGATGCCGATACCGCAGACGGTGTTGTAGAGGCCGTAGTGGGTGGCGACCCAGCGTCCGCCGGACAGGGCCACGATGGTATCCATCTCGAACGGGTACAGCACCGCGGTCGCTGCGGCGAGCAGGGCCGCGCAGGCGAGCAGCGGCAGCATGATGACCGCGGTGCGCCATCCGGCTGAGGTGAGGTGCTGGCCGGAGGTGAGCATCGGGGGCAGGAACGCGATCGCCATCAGTGCGAGCCCGGCCACCAGGCAGTGCTGGGGCGTCAGAGATTTTTTGCACCAGGCGGTAATGCGCATCTGTCCACCGAGCGCAACCAACCCAGAAATGACGAACAGTGCACTGGTGGCTGCAGTCCCTGTTGTGCCGTCACCGACCAGGCGCTTGGTCTCCAGGGGCAGGGCCAGATAGATCTGGAAGGACAGGACGTAGGAACCGGTCATGGCTGCGGAGAACAGCCAGAACGGCCGGTTGCGCATGACTACGGCCGCCTGCTCGCGCAGGGTTGTCCCCTCGCCTGCGGTTGCGCCGGTCCGGGCCGGCAGTCGGCGCATCTGCAACAGAGTCAGGGCCGCGAACAGGACGGCAGCCACCAGGCAGGTGACAGGGAACGCCACTGCGGTCAGCGCCAGCCCGATCAGCGGCCCGAGCAGAATCCCGGCCTGGTAGAAGACGTTGAACAGGGCGAACGCCTCGACACGTCGTTCGCCGGATTCGGCCGCCAGGTAGGCGCGGACGGCCGGGTTGAACAGTGCGCCTGCCAGCCCGGTAGCGGCGGAGGCGGCCAAGAGTGCGGGAAGGGTGTCGGCGAAGGCGAGGGCGGTGAAGCCGACGGTGCGAAGTGCGCATCCGGCGATGATCAGCGGCCGGTAGCCAAGCCGGTCGGCCAAGGCCCCGCCGATGAGAAACATGCCCTGTTGGGAGAGGTTACGCATACCCATGATGAGGCCGACGGCCCAGGCTGCCAGAGCCAGGGTGCCAGAGAGGTGGGCCGCCAGGTAGGGCATGAGCATGTAGAAGCCGAGGTTGATGCTGAGCTGGTTGATCAGCAGCAGCTGCACGGTGGGGTCGAAGGAGCGGGCCTGACGCCACGTCGTCTTCACTGGTGGGCTCCGGCGTTGATCGAGGTCGGGGGTTTCGTGGGGTCGGTGACGGTGGTGCAGCGTGTCCACCGGGTTACCTCACGCAATCCGGCGGCGTCGATGGTGTCGGGCCCGGTGGTCGGTGGGGTGTTGAGGAGATCGTGGGCGCGGCAGTAGTCGTCGTTGAAGACGGTGTCGAAGTAGCGGTGCGGCCCGTCGGGGAACACGGCGGCAATGCGGGTGCCTGCCGGCTGGGTGCGGGCCACCCAGCCGGCGACCAGGGCGACCGCTCCCACACTCCAGCCGCCGGTAGCGAACTGGCGTGCGGCCAGGCACCTGGCCGACCAGACGGCTTCGCCCGGGGCGACCCAGTGGACTTCACTGAAGGCCGTGTAGTCGACGTTGCGGGGATAGATCGAGGAGCCCAACCCCCGCATCAGGCGGGTCCGTGCGGGCTGGCCGAAGATGGTCGATCCGATGGTGTCGACCCCGACCAGCCGCAGCTGGGGCATCCGTCGACGCAGACCCCGGGCGATGCCGGCCGAGTGCCCTCCGGTGCCGACTGCACAGACGAGGATGTCGATGTGTTCCAACTGGTCGGCGAGTTCGGTGGCCAGCCCCGCGTAGGCGGCCACGTTGTCGGGGTTGTTGTACTGGTCGGGCGACCAAGCCCCCGGCAAGGCAGCAAGGAGTTCGGCCACCTTCTGACGGCGCGCCTCCTGCCAGCCGCCTTCGGGGTGAGGCTGGTCGACGATGTAGAGGGTGGCACCGTGGGCGGTGAGCATCCGCTCCATGATCGGCTCCATGCCGGGGTCGGTCACCAGATGCACCGGATGGCCGTGCAGGACACCGGCCAACGCCAGGCCGAGCCCCAGGGTGCCGGAGGTGGATTCCACAATCGGGGATCCGGGGCGGAGGTCTCCGCGTTCGCGGGCCCGGGCGACCATATGCAGGGCTGCGCGATCCTTGATACCGCCGGGGTTGAATCCTTCGAGCTTGGCCCAGAAGCCTCCGGGTGAGGTGGCGAACGGCTCGTCCACCCACAGCACGGGAGTGCCGCCGACAGCCTCCAGGACGCTGGGTGGGGAAGCCTTCAGGTTTTCGGGCAGGGAAAGTCCAGTCATGTGAGGGTGTCTTTCGTGCGTTGGGGCACGATGGCGGCGCATAGCCGTCTACAACTCGACGTGCGGCCTCGGCCCCACGAGGGGAGAGGGGGCTGAATCAGGCAGTAGGCCGGACAGCGGCAGAAACTGCCGCTCGTACACGGCCTGACCTCGTCACCTTCGGGACACGCACAACCGGTTCAACACATCACGCCCCGCCGTGACAGGAAACTCGCGTTCCTGGATACCGCTGCACCAGACCGGGGCTGCGGCTGCCCACTTCCCGGCGGCGGTCCCCGGTAGCTCCTGGAGGAAGCGACGATCCTCCGCCTGGGTCGCGACATGCTGCTCGGCCACGGGAGAGCAGTGGTCACGATCACCGCCCTGGCAACCGACGGAGGAAGCCGGGGTGAGAGCCGGGAGGATCTCTGGTGCGTGCGGCTCGTACGGTGCAGCCGACGCGACGGGGAGCGCCTGCTCGTCTACCTTGACCCCGACCAGGCGATGGTGGCCCCCGCTGTCACAGACACCGAGAAGCAGCACGGCCAGCGCAGCCACCACCAAGGCGACCACGATGCTGCCGCGGTCCTCGCGCACCCACCACATTCGATCTCGCACAGTGATCATGACGCTACCCTGTGTGCAGCCCTGGGAAGTCACGCGTCCCCCCGTACGAGTGAGGGTGATCCAGCCACTTTCACACATGGGCGCGTGACTGTCGGTTCCCGGCGGCCAGCCCGTCGCGGGGTCCACCGGCAGCGACGAAGTGACCCTCACCGCCTGTCCTGGTTGCGCCGAGACTCCTCGCCCTACCCGGACCGAGATGCTCGCCGCCTACCCATGTGTCAGTACATCGTTCCCTGAATTCAGGGGAACGTGTATCGTTCACGCGGTGTTGACGCTTGCCTCCGACATCGACGTCCTTGCCCGCTTCGGCCGCGCGCTGGCCGATCCGATCCGCTGCCGGCTCCTCCTCGCCCTGAGAGAGACTCCGGCTCATCCGTCAGATCTGGCCGAGGCCCTGGGAATCTCCCGTACGCGCCTCTCCAACCATCTGGCCTGCTTGCGCGACTGCGGTCTAGTGGTCGCCGTGCCGGTGGGCCGGCGTACCCGCTACGAGCTCGCCGACCCGCGTCTTGGGCACGCCCTGGACGATCTGCGCGCGGCCGTCGTGGCCGTCGCAGCAGACCGTACCTGTGCCGAAGCAGACGAGAAGGACTGCTGCTGATGGCCGTCATATCCCTGAGCCCGTCCCCGGATCGCCGTGAAGCTCTCGCCCGCCGCATCCGGTTCCTGCTCGCCGCGACGATTGCCTACAACGTCATCGAGGCCGTGGTGGCGATCACCGCGGGCGCCGTCGCCTCCTCTACCGCGCTGGTCGGGTTCGGGCTGGATTCGGTCATCGAGGTCTCCTCCGCCAGTGCGGTGGCCTGGCAGTTCTCCGCCCGCGATCACGCTGTACGTCAGGCGCGCGAGAAGACCACCCTGCGGATCATCGCCGTGTCCTTCTTCGCTCTTGCCGCATACGTGGGAGTCGACGCGATACGTGTCCTGGGCGGCACCGGTGAGGCCGATCGGTCCATCCCCGGCATTGCGCTCGCGGCACTGTCCCTTGCGGTCATGCCGTTCCTGTCGGCGGCCCAGCGCCGGGCCGGGCGCGAGCTGGGTTCAGCCTCGGCGGTCGCGGACTCCAAGCAGACGCTGCTGTGCACCTACCTGTCTGCCGTGCTCCTAGCTGGGCTCATAGTCAACGCCACGCTCGGCTGGACCTGGGCGGATCCGATCGCCGCCCTGGTCATCGCAGCCGTCGCCCTCAAGGAAGGCCGCGACGCGTGGCAGGGCAAGGGCTGCTGCGCGGCGCCCGCCACGACCCTTTCGATCACAGGTGCGGAAGACGGAGGCGATGCCTGCGGCTGCGCCCCGGAATGCGCCTGCTGCACCACGGAGGGAAGCGAGGGCCGGAGATGAACGGCTGGGCTTTAACGGCACTGACTCTGTACGTGGCGTGGACGATGACCGCCTTCGGGGTACGCGGTGCTATGCAGCAACGCCGTACCGGAGATACCGGCTTCCGCGGCATCTCCGGCAGGCCCGGCTCACCACCCTGGTGGGCAGGGGTGCTCTTCGTTCTCGCGCTGCTCGGTGGGGCCGCAGCTCCTGTCGCCGCCCTGTTCGGCCTGCCCGCACTCTCCGGGGATGAGATGCCTGCGGTGCGGTGGGCGGGACTGGTGATCGCCCTGGCAGGCATCGGGGCCACCCTGATGGCGCAGACCAATATGGGTGCCTCGTGGCGCGTGGGCGTGGACGCCGCAGAACGCACGGACCTGGTCACCACTGGCCTGTTCACTCACGTACGCAACCCCGTCTTCACCGCCATGACCGCCACGGCCGTCGGCCTGGCGCTGATGGTGCCCAACGTGATCGCTGTAATCGCCCTGGGGCTTTTGCTGTTCGCGATTGAGCTGCAGGTCCGCGTCGTCGAGGAGCCCTACCTTTCCGGCGTGCACGGTCAGGCATACGGCCTCTATTCGGCGCGCACGGGTCGCTTCCTTCCGGGAGTCGGCCGGCGCCAGGAT
This sequence comes from Streptomyces sp. DT224, assembly GCF_049844595.1. Taxonomy (NCBI): domain Bacteria; kingdom Bacillati; phylum Actinomycetota; class Actinomycetes; order Kitasatosporales; family Streptomycetaceae; genus Streptomyces; species Streptomyces sp. DT224. The sequence goes on along the minus strand of NZ_JBNCLI010000001.1, from coordinate 527,587 downwards.
GCCTGAGGCTCGAGCCCGTGGTCACAACCCAGGCCCGGTGCGGCGTATCGATGCCGGACCGGGCCTGGCCGTAACTGCCGTCAGTGGTGGGGCGAAGGCGAAGCCGTGGGAGACCGAGAGGCGCTACGTTGGGCGAGCATGTCCCGCATCAGGCTGATCTCGGACTTCTGGGCGCGGACGATGCCCGCGGCGAGGCCCCGAACCGGGCTGCTCTTGACCTGTTGAGCTGCGGCTCTGGCCATGACGACGCCGCCCTGGTGGTGCGGGATCATCAACTGCAGGTAGAGGACTTCGGCCGCCTTGCCTCTGGCCGACCTGAGCCGCTCCAGCTGGGCACGGGTGGCCATTCCCGGCATCCCCGCACCGCCCGGCACAGAGTGGCCCTTCATCCAGCGCATCGGACCATCGCTGGAGACCTTGGAGGCACCCCACATGTCGAGCCAGCCCAGCATCATGCCCCGTTGATTGGCCTGCGTGTTGATGACGTCGAAGGCGAGCCGCCGCAACTCCTCGTTGCGGGTGTTGTCGCGTACGAGGAACGACATCTCGACGGCCTGCTGGTGGTGCACCGCCATGTCGCGAGCGAAACCGGCGTCAGCTGACTCGCCTGCCGGAACCGGCTGGGCTGCCTGCGTCCGGCCCGGGATCGCGACAGCGATCGCCCCGGCAGCACCACAGAGGCCCAGCAGCAGGGCCGACACGACGAACCAGCGCGGTACCGGGCGGCGAGGACTCACGCCGTCAGACCGTTCGTGCACGCGGCACCCGGCTCCGGGGTCTGCTCACCCTGCACGTACTTGTCGAAGAAGGTGGCGATGCGCGGGTCGGAGGCACTGTCCACAGACAGCTGCTTGCCCCAGGCCGTCAAGGTGATCGGACCTGTCTGCTTGGAGTGCGGGCTCATCAGCGTGTACGGGGTTTGGGACACCTTCTGCTTCAGCGTCGCAACATCGGACGCCGGGGTCTTGTCGTTGTAGGTGACCCAGACCGCGCCGTGCTCCAGAGCGTGAACGGCGTTCTCCTGGCGCACTTCCTTGGCGTAAACGTCCCCATTGCAGTTCATCCACGCCTGGGCGTGGTCACCCCCGGCAGCCGGTGTCATGGGATACGTGACGGGCTTGGCCACGTGGTTCTGCGTGAGCTTCTTCCACGTCTTCTCCCCCTTGATGGGTGAGGTGCGGGCTGTCTCCTGCTTCTTCTCCTCGCCCTCGATCGTGAACAGCAGATAGCCCGCCCCTCCGGCCAGAACCACGAAGATCACCGCGCAGATGACGACGGTGATTATCTTGTTGCGGCGTTCACGTGCCCGCTCGACGCGTCGAAGTTCGTCCAGCTTGGCCCGTCGAGCGGTGGCCGCTGATTTTGCTTTGGCAGTGCCCATGGGATGTCCCTTGTGCCGCCGGAGTGGCGGCGGATGCGTAGCGGATGGCGATTGGTCGTCACTTCGTTCACCGGCGTGGTTCAAGGCGCCCGATGTGTTCTGCGGAAAGGGACGATCCGGCCTAAGTCCGCTGCACCTGCAGCACATGAAGATCAACAACGGGCGAGGGGGTGCACGGCGGTGAAACCAGATCGGGGACCGACAGTGACGGTGCCGCGATACTGCTGCCCTTCGCCCAGGGTTCGCCCATGTCCGGGGCAGGCGCCAATGCCTTGCCCATGTGCTGCAGGGCACTCGCGCAGTGCTCTGGACCACCAGGCTGGTGATCTGCGCACCCGTCAGGAAGCAGAGGAGACGGGGCAAGCGCCGCGACGGACGTCACCGCAAACGGGGCCATAGAGTTTGCGCGGGACTCCAGTTGAGCACACGCCACGAGAGCGATCAGAGCGATGGCCAGGCTGACCGCCCAGCTCATCACGTAGCGCAGGCGAAGGCCGACGGCCCGCGGGGCGCTGGTCCACTGTCTCGTCATCGTGCGCAGATCCTAGCGATTTCCATGGGCGGGGCAATGCGTCCTGACGCGCCTCGTGGCATCCAGGTTGGGACGCTCAGGCGACGGGGCCGGCGCACCGGTTCAGATGCCAACGGTGAAGCCCGCCGCCCAGTACTGCATCTGGCCGACCAGGTAACCCCAAACACCGGTGACCATCAGCACGCCGGTGGCAATCATCATGACGCCGCCTGCGCGCATCACCCATGTGTAGTGGGCTTTCACCCAGTCGAAGACTCCGAGCGCCTTCCGAAAAGCCAGCCCTGCAGCGAGGAAGGGCAGGCCCAGCCCCGCGCAGTAAGCGACAGTGAGGACAGCTCCCCGACCCGCACTGGCCTCGCTGAGGGCAAGCGCCTGCACAGCGGCCAGCGTGGGGCCGATGCACGGAGTCCAGCCCAGGCCAAAGAGCACTCCCAGCATCGGAGCACCGGCCCAACCGGCTGCCGGGCGCCGGTGAATGCGCCATTCCCGGTTCATCCCGGGCAACACGCCCATGAAAGACAGACCCATCACGATGGTCAGCGCCCCGAGGATCCGGATCAGTGGGTCCTGGTACGCCAGCAATGTGTTGCCCACGTAGCCGAATGCAGCGCCGCAGGAGACGAACACGGCAGTGAATCCCGCCAGAAACAGCAGCGTTCCGCCCACGATGCGGCCACGGCGTGCCGCTTCCAGGTCCGCGCCGCTGATCCCGGTCACATAGGACAGATATCCGGGCACCAGGGGCAGTACACAGGGCGAGAAGAACGAGATCGCGCCCGCCAGGGCAGCGAGCGGCAGGGCCAGCAGCAACGAGCCGCTCAGCACAGCGGAATCCGTTGCGGAAGCGATCAGCACGAGTCACCCCTCCTTCGGAGAGAGTTGCGCAATTACGGTCTTCATGACGGGTTCAGGCCGCCTGCGCGGCGGCAAGGGCCTCGACCAACCGCTGGGGACTGCGCGTCGAGAGGTACACGTAGGGGGTGGGATCGTCGGGGTCGACCACCTCGGCACGCACCGCCGTGGTGATGTAGCTGCGCATCAACATGTGGGCCCGCATGTCGGCCTTGTACGTCCGCCAGGCACGCGATTCCTCTCCCTCCAGGATTTCCGGAGCGCCCAGTGCCTGCACCGGGATTTTGGCGTCGTCTGCGATGAGCAGGCCATTGATGACACGGATACGCGAGGAGCCCTGCCCGCTGACCCATGTGCAGGCGATCGCGGTACCGACGACGAGGCCGCCCATCATGGGCAGCGGTCCGTACGGCAGGACGATCAGGCCCAGTGCGACCCCGGCGAGCAGGGCGATGAACCACCAAGAGCGCGGCGCTGTCAGGCGTTCGTCGTATGTGGGCTGTGCCGTGGCTGTCATGTGCGCACCTTCATGAAGTGGTCTTCGTGGGATTGGTTCACAGCGGGAGGAACGCGTTCGCGGTCGGCCGGTGTTGGAGGGTGGCGCCCGTTTCGACTTCGTGGAACCAGGCATGCAGGCGCAGGCTGTTGTCGGCCATACGGAGCGCGATGCAGGGATAGTCGCTGAGCACGTCCAGTTGCCGAATGACGTGCAAGTGTCCCGCGGCGGTGACGTCACCGGTCGTAATGTCCTGCGGCACTTGCACGTCGGTCGTCACTGCCCCGGCCGACGGATCTTCGCTCCCGGGGTGACTGTTCGTTCCTGGGAAAACATCAGCCCTGACGACTTCGCACTGAGAGTGTCCGCACACGATGATGTCGGCCACGTTGAGGCGTTCCACGGCGAACTCGATCGTCACAGCGTCCGGCAAGGGGTTTTCAGGCTGGTAGCGGGAGACCGTCCCGCCGTGGGTGCGCAGTTCGAGGAGTTCGCCCGGCCGGCTGCCGGTGAGCCAAGCAGGCGCGAGTCGCGCGTCCGAGCAGGAGATGAAAAGCACCTGCGGAGCCTGCCCGCCCGCGAACTGGTCCAGGTCGACGCCGTGCGCCGCGGCACGTGCCGCATAGCTGCGCGTCTGCTCGACGAAGTACGCCATCATCGACCGGTCTTCGGGCCGACTCACTGGGCGAGCCGTTCATCGATCAGGGCCTTGAATGCCTCGTACGAGCCGGGCGTGGCAACCCGGACCCCGTCGACGATGAAGGTGGGCGTGCCCTGCACTCCCAGGCTGAGGCCGTCAGCCTGATCGACCAGGACGCGCTCAGCGGTCTTCGGATCCTTGACTGCGGCGTCGTACCTCTTCAGATCGAGGCCGAGCTCCTTCGCATAACCACGGAAGACTGCAGCCTTGGACTCCTGCGCCTCCCCCCACTCCTTCTGCGTCGCGAAGAGCTTGCCGTACATCGCTTCGAACTGGCCTTGCTGGGCTGCCGCTTCGGCTGTCTGGGCAGCCGGTTGGCTGTTGCGGTGACCCGGCATCGGGAAGTAGCGGGCGACGAAGGTGACCCGGTCCTTGTACTCCTCGCGGAGCCGCTCGACGACCGGGTGCATTGCCCCACATCCCTCGCATTCAAAGTCAAGGAACTCGACCACTGTGAGTTCGCTGTTCTTGGGCTGGGTAAGGCGGTGGCTGGATGTGCGAACGGGCTGAGCCTCCGCTGCAGGTTCGGCGTTGAAGGAGGCGGATCTCGGGCCGTCAGGTGAGAAGGCGAGAACGGAGCCGAAGGCGGCGGCGAGCGCGGCCAGGATTACTACCCCGACGTACAGGTGCTTTTTCATAGTTCCTCGTGAGGATTCGGACGGTTTCATTCGCTGGGCGGGGGCTGCTGTTGGGCAGCGGGTGGCGCCGTTGAACCCGAAATGCGGTCACGTGCGCGCAGGCCGGCCAGGTACGCGTTGTAAGCGGCCAAAGGGTTGTTGGCGTCGCCGCGTTCGATCTGGCGGTCGATCCGGCGTGCCTCGCGAGCATCGGAGCGGACCCACTGAGCGGCGAGGATGATCGTGGTAATGAGTACGGGAATGTCACCGGTGGCCCAGGCAATGGACCCCGCGTTGTACTGGTCCTTTGCCAACGTGGCGCCCCAGGTCCGGCCCAGATCCGCCCACCATCCGTCGCCGATGAGCTCGGTGGAACTCATGAGGGAGATGCTGAACCAGGAGTGGAAGGGCATGGTCAGCATCAGGGCGAACAGCCGGCCCAGATGAGGTGGGCGGCGGGGCCCGGGGTCCACTCCGATGATCACCCAGAAGAAGAGCAGCCCCACCGCGAGGAAGTGCACCAGCATCAAAGTGTGGCCGAGGTGGCTCCGCATCAGCGTTTCGAAGAGCGAGGTGTAGTAGACGGCGAAGGCGCTGGCGATGAAGAAGACGCTCGCAACCACCGGGTGTGAGATGACCTTGACGTAGCGGCTGTGGAGAAGCTTCAGAAGCAACTCGCGGAGACCGTCCGGGCCGCCCTTCGGGACGCTGGGTAGCGTCCGCAGGGCAAGCGTGGCAGGTGCGCCCAGGACCAGGAGGATCGGCACGGTCATCGCGAGGACCATGTGCTGGCCCATGTGCACGCTGAAGAGCACCTTGCCGTACACGGCCAGGCCGCTCATGGTGGCCAGCACTGTGATCGCCAGTCCGAGCATCCACGCGATCGTGCGCCCGACGGGCCATACGTCACCACGGGCGCGCATCTTGCGTACCCCGGCCAGATACAGCAGGGCTGCGCCGGCCGTGCCGAAGGCGAACAACGGATCGAAGTGCCACTGCGTAAACAGCGGCGTCCAAGGGAAGTCACCGAGAGGCGGCGGCATCGCAAAGCCCAGCAACTCTTCGGCGGGCGTGAGAGAGGTGGCGCCCGTGCGGGGCGGGGGCGTGCGGGCGAGCGCCACCGCCAGTCCCATCGCGGCTGCCATGACCAGAAGTTCTCCGCACGCCAGCCGCAGAAACGGCCGCCGCGAACCCTCAAGCAGTCGGGCAAGAGTGCGGCGGCGGTGCCACCATCCCACGCCGCCGAGAACGATCAGGGCGCCGGCCTTGAGGAGCACCATCTGCCCGTACCGACTGCTGAACAGGTCCGTGACGGATGGCAGGCGGACGGCCGCGTTGACGAGGCCGGAGGCGGCAACCGCGAGGAACGCCGCGCCCGCCAGTGGACTGAAGCGGCGGGCCGCCATTGCGGCGGCATCCTCCCGTTTCAGGGCGGCGACGAGAAGAAAGATCAGGCCGCCGACCCACATCGCCACACCCAGCAGGTGCAAGGCCAGACTCGTGACCGCGGCGTCATGATTGCCCGCACCGGAGGAGTGACCGGTGAAGGCGGGTGGCAGCAGCCCGGCCAACGCCAGCACCAGCGCGGCCCGCCCCCACCGAGCGGTACTGATGCCCAGGCATACGGTCGCCAAGACCATCCCGGCGGCCGTCATCGCGGCATACGAGCGCCCCTGGGTATCGGTGACGACGAAGTCGGCCAGCACCGAGGGGCGAAGGATCTCAACGACTGGCTGTGCGAAGAGATCGGACAAGGTCAATATCAGCAGGGCAGCGGATGCCGCCGCCCACACCGCGGCGGTGACCGCGGCCCACGTCATATAGCGCAGCTGCGCGTCGGTGAGCCGCCGGCCACCGGGCAGCAGCGCCGTCACCATCAGCAGCGCGCCGACAGTTCCCACCGCTGCGGCGTCCGTCACGATCCTGGCGACGGGCAGTGCCCACGCGGTCAGTTCCCCGGCGCCCGCGATTCCTGGTACCTGCTCGGCCGCCGACCCCGCGCCCCGCAGAGCGAGCACCGTCACGGCCATCGCGCCGCCGAGCGCCGACATGATTAGGAGAGGCGGGCGTACCGCGTGCTTGAACTCAACCGCCATGGCCTGACCTCCTGCGGTACAGGGCGACCCCGCCAACTCCGACGACGAGCACGCCGGCTACGGCAAGAGCGGGCAGAAGCCCGGAGGACGATGCTGTGCTGGCCCTCCGCGAGACATCGCTCGAACGGGCTGCCGGGCTGCTGCTGCTGCTGCTGCTGCTGCTGCTGCTGCTGGGAGACGACGGCGCAGGAGCGGCTGACGCAAGGGGGGTTGCTGCCTGTTCCCTCACGCTGAAGCGGTAGGAACCGGCGACCGGGTGCCCATCGGCGGAGACGACGCGGTAACCCACCGTGTACCGCCCTGGGGGAAGGCCGGGCTGCACGGCGAGCGTGACGGTCTTCCCCACTACCTCTGGCCGCCCTGCGCCCCCCTGGGTCCCGTCCGGGGAGGTCAGAGCAACTTTGGCGTAAAGCTGGCTCATCTCATCGCTGAATGTCAGCCGGATACTGTCCGGCATGCGCCCCAGGGAAACGGCGTCGGCCGGGTTGCTCGACAGGAGGTCCGTGTGGGCAGCTGCCGTCGGGGCGGCTGCCCACAGCAGGCCACCGGCCAGAGGTACGACGAGAGTGCGTGCCGCCGCGCGGGCGGCACGCCAGTTCATGGCATGCATAGGAGGGGGCTTCCTGTGGTTCCCGGCAGGGCCGGGCAAGAGGTGCCGGCCCTGGCGGCACCCGCGACTGCGCCCGTCAGGGCATGCAGGGACCGCCGAAGGGCGTCGGCCCGGTCAGTGCGAAGGCGGCGGGCGCAGATACGCCACGCCGGGCATGCGGTGGCGCTCTGCCCGCATGCCAGCGAGCCGGGACCGCCGACGCGGGCAGAGAGACGTTCCTATCGGGGCGCAACTCCGACAATGGATCATGTGCGAATCGCAGATGCGGCCACACGAACAGCAGCAGGCGCTGCACAGCTCTCAGAAGCGGCCTGCTCTGCCAAAGGATCTGCTCGGTGACACCCAACAGCCGCGCCGCGATCACCAGGCTGACCAGATGCCCGGCCAACAGGACTTCGGGCGGGGTGCCGACGACGGGAGCGTGCTCGACCAGGCCAGGCAACCCGACAGGGTCAGTCATGGCCGCGCAGGCGCCGGGCAGGGAGTAAGCGATGTGGTACGCCAACTGAGCCCCGGCCAGCACACCCAGAAGCTGGGTATCCGACAACCGGTGCCGCGTCAGAAACACCGATCCGGGAATGATGACTCCGGCCACACCAGCCACGATCGTCCACCGCGGCGCGTGGCCCTGCGACAGGGCATGGCCAGCCAGTGGCAGCAGCACGCACAACACCGCCAGCGCGCCCGCCCGCAACCCGCGCAGCGCCCCCATAGCCGGGGAGGCAGGTGGTGTCGGACCGGTACGTGGCATGACGTCGTGGCTTTCCGAGAGGCCCGTCGTTCAGACGTAGCAGGCAAAAGGGCGGGCGCGGACTCGCGCTGTACGCCATTGCACAGTACCGGCTCCGCCGCCAGGGCTTGCCCCCGGGCTTCGCCGGTGGCGCCGCCGCACTTGGGATGGGGTGCGGCGGCGCCACCGGTTGCGCAGGAGGCCGGGGCCGGGCGTGTCATGTCAGGGCCGGGGACATCCGTACCGACTGGGAGCCTTCGGCATTGTGCCGTTCGGCCCAGGTGATCAGGGCAGCGTGGCAGGCGTGGTCAAGGTGGTGCAGCCCAGACAGGTCCAGCTCGACGGGCCGGTCCTTGGGCAGTGCTCCCAGCTCGTCCAGTATTTTCGGCAGGCGCAGGAAGGTCGCGTTGCCCGACAGATATGCCTGGACCGAGCCGGCTCCTTGGTCTATCACCTCCAGCTTGATGTGCGAGGTCTGCCAGGCAGCCTTGACCACGGCCAGGATCAGGCCAATAAGGACACCCTCGAACATGTTGATGGTGACGATGGCCAAGGCGGTCGCCGCGAGGATCAGGGCCTCTCCACGGTGGCCGCGCCACAGGGCGGGGAACTGCTTGGCGGGCAGGAGTTTGACGCCGGCGTGCACAAGGATGCCGGCGAGCGCGGCGATGGGGATGAGCGCGAGGACGGCCGGCAGCAGGGCGGCGAACAGCAGCAGCCACAGCCCGTGTAGGACCCGGGACGCCTTGGTCTTGGCACCGGCCTGGACGTTGGTGGCGCTCCGGACGATGACCGCGGTCATTGGCAGGGCGCCGAGCACTCCGCAGACGATGTTGCCCGCGCCCTGAGCCATCAGTTCCTTGTCGTAGTCGGTGCGCGGGCCGTCGTGCAGACGGTCCACCGCGGCCGCGCTGAACAGCGACTCGGCGGAGGCGATGAGGGTGAAGGCGATCACGGTGCCGAGTACGCCAATGCCAAGCCTTCCGAGCACTTCGGTTCCGGGCGGCTGGATGGAGTCGAGCAAGCCGCGGACCTCGACCGTCTTCACCGACAGGTCCAGCAGCCAGGTCGCGCCGGTGGCCAGGGACACCGCCACCAGCGCGCCGGGCACCACCCGCACTCTCGCGGGCAGGCGCTGCCACAGCAGCATCACCGCCACGGTGCCCGCCCCGATCGCGAAGGAGGTCCACATCGTGGTGGAGGTAGAGACGTCACCGGCCAAGCCGGGAAGACCGGCGATCTTGCCGGTGCCCGATGCGGGTGCTGCCACGCCTGCCATGGCGTACAGCTGACCGGCGATGATGATCAGGCCGATTCCGGCGAGCATGCCCTCCACCACAGCGATGGAGATGGCGCGGAACCAGCGCCCGCACTTCAGGGCGCCCAGCACCAGCTGGAGCAGGCCCGCTGCTAGGACAATCACGCCGAGGGCGGGCAGGCCGTAGGTCTGGACCGCTTCGTAGACGAGGACGGTAAGACCCGCGGCAGGGCCGCTGACCTGGAGGCTGCTCCCCGGCAGCAGGCCGGTGAGCAGGCCGCCGACGATACCGGTGACCAGGCCGAGTTCGGCTGGTACGCCAGAGGCGACGGCGACGCCCACGCACAACGGGAGGGCGACGAGGAAGACGACGAGGGAGGCGGCGACGTCACGCCGCAGGATGTCCGGATTCACGGGGGTCCTTGGCAAGTGTGGGGGCCAGAGGTCGGATCGCGCGCGGGGTCACAGCGGCAGGAATGCGTCGTCCTGCGGCCGGTGCTCGCACACCAGCCCGGTGTGGATTTCGTAGAACCAGCCGTGCAGCCGCAGCTGCCCCTCGGTCAGTCGGCGGGCGATGCCCGGATAGCCGCGCAGCCGCTCCAACTGCTTCAGGACATGGCGCTGCACCGGGCCCGCGAGATCCGCGGCAGGCTCCCCACCCGTGCTGCCGTCCTGCAGGGACGAGGAGGCCGCGTGCGCCAGCCAGCCCTTCACGGCGGGGACGGCCGTGAGGTCGTCGCCGCGTACTAGAGCACCAACCGCGCCGCAGTGGGAGTGGCCGCACACCACGATGTCGGCAACCTGGAGGACCTCGACGGCGTACTCGATGGTGGCCGCCTCACCGGACGGGCCCTCCAGGCGGTAGGGGGGAACGATATGGCCCGCGGTGCGCATCTCGAACAGCTCGCCCGGCCCGGCGCCGGTGATCAGGGAGGGAACGACGCGTGAGTCGGAGCAGGCGATGAACAGGGCCTGCGGCTGCTGGCCGACGGCCAGCCGGCCGAGTTCCCCGGCGGCCTGATGGCGGAAGGAACGAGCGTGGTCGATCAGGGTTCGCATGTCAGGTACCTCCTGCGCCCCGGCAGGGGGCGTCGATGTGATGGATTGGGGGCTGCGGGCCCTGGAGGGAAGCGGCGGGCAGCGTGAAGCCGCCCGGCGCGGGTGGGCGAAGAGGACGCCGCACCGCCTTGCAGGGTTCGCAGGAGAAGGTCTGCTCGTGAGGCGGGTCCCGTTCCTCACACCCCGGACGGCCTGACCGGACTCGGACGGTCAGTGGCGGACATGCCGGCCTTCGCGGGTGACGATTCACCTGCGGGCACGCGGGCACGTCTCACAGGCGCTTGAGATTCAGCGGCACGCCAGGAGCGGACACGACTCCAGCACGAGCGGAGCGTGGAATGGGGCCTGACTGTCAGCAGCGGAAGACCTGCAACAGGGCAGGTGAAACGGGTGGTGGCTGTCCGACCGGCTCGTACGGCACCTGCCGGAAGGGCCCGCAGTCGTACGGCGCCGCCGACGCACAGCCGGCCCTGGGACTAGTCGGCCCGGAATGACCTGCCGGGGGGCTGTTCTCACGGACTCGCGCCCAGTGCCCGGCAGCCTCCTCTGGCCGGAAGGCGGCGTCGCACAGGTGCGCTTCGTAAACGGCCACAGGCCCGGAACCCTGCGACACACGTTCATGTGCAGGCGCCGCGGCAGCGGCATGGGAGAAGAACAGCACCGCCAGGACAGCGGTCAGCAGGGCCGCGACAGCGCGCACCGCATACCTGCTCCCTGACACTCCTTGCCCTCTCTTCCGGCGCGACGCCTCGCAAAGCCGTCGATCAGTCCGACGATCCGCTGTCGGTAACAGTTCCAAGTCGGATGTAAACAGCGCGTTACGAGCGGACGGTGGGTGGCAGGAGCCGACCGAAACCGGCCACCCTCTTGCGACCAGACGATCCCCGCCTGCGCGTGGCAAAGGCGGTGGGTGAACTGCCCGTCGCCGCCCTGGCGCGCACCGGCCACGAACCGGTGGTACCTGCCCCTCAGGCCCTGGGTGCGCACCGTTCGCAGCGGGTCTCCTCCCGCGCGGCCTGCTGCTCGTGGGCCGATGTGACGGGCTCTTCGGTGGGCCGGTACTCGCGGGCGTCGTAGTCAGTACGGAGTGCAGTTGCGCGGACCAGGGCGGCGATGACGGCGTAGGCGTCGCTGGGCATGGTTCTCCTGCTGCATGTGGGTGGGGGTGACCGGGCTTCGGGGCAGACCCCAGCGGTGCGCGGGGCGGCCCGGCCCGGTCAGCAGCGCAGGATCTGCCGCGAAACGGCCGGAACTCCGCCATCCTGGATCGGGCCGAGCCCCAAGGAGCGTGTGGGGCCGAACGCGTCGAGCGGCGACAGCGCTGGCGCGACGAGGGAGATCGCCGGTTGGGGCGCGGGATGCGTCGGCCGCTTGGCCGCGGCACTCTCGCAGACCCGGGCGGCCGGGTCGTGTTCGGGATGCTGCTGCCCGCCTGGCGGCGCCATGGCGACGGCCGGCGGGCAGCGGTCGGCCGTAAAGCCGCGACGGTCGTGCGAACATCCCGGGTCTTCTGCGGCCAGGTGGGTGCCGGCCGGGGTGAGCAGGGCGTGCAGCAGGGCGAGAGCGGCCAGAGCGAGGACCATGAACGCGACACGCGTCAGCCCCGACCGGGCGCGGGGGCGGGAGGTCGTCGGCATCGCTCTCCTCCGCCCTCTACGCATAGCTCTCCCGGCATCGTCACCTCTGCCGACGGCAGGCACGAGCCGCGCCACGCGATCGGATGCCATGTGTCACCCGGTAGAAGGATGTGCGTTGGGCCTCGGTGCTCCGGCTGGGGCCTTGCGGTCTGTGAGGAACGGCGGGTCGCGGGTGCGGCGAGCGATGAGTCGGGGCGGGAACTGGGCGGTGCCGGACTGCCACAGCACTCATCGGCGCGTGCGCGCACTCGTAGAGCATCTTTCACTGCGTGTTCTCCCGGAGGACGACGTCCAGGTTCCACAGGGTGGCGATCTGATCCTCCGCCAGGGCCCTGGTGCGGTCGGGCGGTGCCGCACGCCGCTCGATGTCGATCGTCGGAGCGCCTTCATCCAGCCCTGGTGCTGCCACCAGCCGATTACCTGGCGCGCGATGGACAGCTCCCGGTTGACGGTGTCGGCGCCCATCTCGTCCGTCCCCGCCTTACCCGTCGCCGCGATCGACGACCCGAGTCTGCTGGAGCCTTAGCGCAACCTCCGGCTCGGGCTGCACCTTGTTCCGGGTGCCGATCTGCTCGGGGAGGGCCCCGTCGCAGTCGGCCTCGTACAGGGCATCGAGCTGGCTCGACAGCTCCTGGCAGGCCATCGATGTCCTGGCGCGTGAGGCTGGCACCGGCTGGCCTGAGGCGGCGTGATGAGTGGCGGCGACCAGGGCCGCGGAGGTGCAGGCGAAAGCCGCCACACGCGCGAACCGGCCGCCCGGCCCCGCCCTGCTGGCCGCATGGCGCGGCGCCTTCCCATCGTTGCGGCCCTTCGCAGGCCGTCGCTCACCGGCATATCCGTCCACCCTCGGCCTGGGCTCCAAGGGCATGCCGCCCGCCCGCCCCACAGCCATGAAACCGTAAAAGCGCAGGTCACAGTGGTCACTATTGGTGTTGACAACGGTCACCGATGCAGCCTTTGGCTCCATGGTCACAGGTGTGCTTCGCTGCCCGCAGCATCCGTGCCGGGCGGGCGCGACGGGAGGACGACGGCGATGAGTGACGAGCACACGCACGACCACGGGGCCGGGGGTCACGGCGGCCACTCGCACGGCGTGGCCGCCGACGCGGACCGCCGCTGGCTCGGCATCGCCCTGACGCTGATCACCGGATTCATGGCCGCCGAAGTCGTCGTCGGCATCCTGGCCCAGTCCCTGGCACTCATCTCCGACGCGGCACACATGCTGACCGACGCGGCCTCCATCGCCCTGGCGCTCATCGCGATGCGGCTGGCCGCCCGCCCGGCCCGCGGCCCCTATACCTACGGCTTCAAGCGCACCGAGATCCTCTCCGCCCAGGCCAACGGCCTCACCCTGGTGCTGCTGGGAGCCTGGCTCGGCTACGAGGGCGTGCGGCGTCTCATCGACCCGCCAGCAGTGGAGGGCGGTCTGGTCCTCGTCACCGCACTGGCCGGGATCGTGGTCAACATTGCTGCCGCCTGGTGCATCTCCAGGGCCAACCGAACCTCACTGAACGTCGAGGGCGCCTTCCAGCACATCCTCAACGACCTGTACGCCTTCATCGGCACCGCGATCTCCGGCGCCATCGTGCTGACCACGGGCTTCGCCCGTGCGGACGCGATCGCCACCCTGGTCGTCGTCGCCCTCATGTTCAAGGCCGGCATCGGCCTGATCCGCGCCTCCGGGCGCATCTTCCTCGAAGCCGCACCCGCAGGCGTCGACCCCGATACGGTCGGTGATGCCATGGCCCGCCTCGAGCAGGTCGTCGAAGTCCACGACCTGCACATCTGGCAGATCACCTCCGGCCAGCCCGCCCTGTCCGCCCACGTCCTGGTCGTTCCCGGCGGCGACTGCCACGCTGTGCGCCGCACCCTGCAAAAGCAGCTCGCCGGGGACTACAACATCACCCATGCCACCCTCCAGGTCGACCACGTCGGCGAAGACGACCGGGACACGGGCCCCTTGCTGCAGATCGGCGAACCACCGACGCAGCCCGGCCCCGAACACGAGGACACCCACGGCCCCGTGCACCGGCCAGGACCTCACTCGCACTGACCGCCCGCCAGCCGCCCAACACCGGCCGGCGACCGCGACCACAGAAGGACCTGTCCCGGTTGACCCGCCCAACCGCCTACCACGGACCGCCGGAACTGACCGTCTCCCGCATGCTCACCGACCGGCACCTCGATGCGGCGCTGCTGGCGGCGGGCATTGCCCTCACCGCCGCCTACACCGCAGCCGTGATCACCGCCCGGCGTCGCGGCACCCAGTGGCCGTGGCGCCGCAACGTCGCATGATGCGCCCCTGGTGGGAGACCGACCCGGCCGTCGCCCATCTCGGGCTCAACACACCGCGCAGCAACGGCAGCACCGAGGGCAAGGGCTGACAGTCCCTACCCGCCCGGCCACACCGCCAGTTCACGAAACTCTGAATTCAGCACAAGATGTACTTTTGGGGGCTGGCGTGCCTGCGCGACTGCGGCCTGGCCGTCGCTGTGCCCGACGGCCGCCTCTCCGCAGCCCGCCAGTAACCCTCAACAACCCGAGATACACCGCTCGTTTGGCAGACCCCCGTTCTGGAATATGTATCCCGTTTCGATTGCTCTCGTACAGCAAGCACAGGAGGGGGACGCTAGTGGCCGAGCTGATGTTGTTTCGGCGAGACGCGGGCGGGCGGGACGTCGGGGTGCCCGGTTCAACGGTGGCGCTGGAGGTCGAACTCCAGCGGCGGGTCGAGGCTGGCCTGGTAGCGATGCTCGGCATCCGCTTCCTGGCGTCGGAGTACCCGACCGGTCCGTGGCACCGGGGCAGAATCGACACGCTCGGGCTGGACGAGAACGGCAGCCCGGTAGTGATCGAGTTCAAGAAGGGCTCTGACAGCGGGGTGCTGTCACAGGCCGTCTCATACCTGTCCTGGCTGGAGTCAGCGCACCACGAGTTCGAGGCGCTCGTGCGGAAGGTGCTGGGCACGGAGGCCGCCGAGTCGATCGACTGGCGTCGTCCGCGGATGGTCTGCATCGCGGCCAGCTTCTCCCACCACGACCGTGTGGCCGTGCAGCGGCTGCCCGAGCGGATCGACCTGGTGCGCTACCGGATCTTCGAGGGCGGTCTGCTGAGCTTGCTGCTCGTCGACTCCTCTCCGGCTTTCCCGAGCGCCGCTTCGTCCCGGCGAAGTCGGGAGCGGGAGACGGCGGTCGACATCGCGGCGGCGGCCCCGGTGGCTTCTTCGCCGGCGGGTGCCAGCCTCGTCCCGGAGTGCCTGCGGGACCTGTACGCGGAGGTGGACGACGCACTCGCGGCGTGGGGCGAGGTCGAGGTGGCGCTGCTGCGGCACTACATCGCCTACCGGCGGCTGGTGAACGTGGCATCGGTGATCTTCCGTCCGAAGCACGAGGCGATCCTGGTCTATCTCAGACTTGACCCGGACACGGTGGAGCTGGAGGAGGGCTTCACCCGGGACATGCGCGGCATCGGGCACCTCGGAACGGGCGACTTGGAGGTACGGCTCGCCTCCGCGGCCGACCTGGAGAAGGCAGCGCCGCTGATCCGACGGGCGTTCGAGGCGGCTTGACGCAAACAGAAGGGCGGCTGGCGCATCTGTGACAACGCAGCCTTGTTGGCAAAGTGCGGTGCGGGACGTCGCTGAGTAGATGGATGTGCTGCTGTGTAGTTGGCAAAGACGCGGCAGGTTAGTTGGCAAGCCGTGGTCACAGGATGTGATCGGCTTGCGTAGCCGCGCTGAGGACGGTCAGGGGGCAACCGGCTCGTTCGCGGGCCGCTCCCGGCCGGGCATCAGACGCGGGACGAGTCGGACGTAGACGACCATGCCGAGGACCTCGACCAGGGTCTGGGTGACCACGACGACCGGGGTGATGGCCAGGTCGTCGGGCAGAGCCAGGGCGAGGGGCAGGACGACGAGGGAGTTGCGGGTCGCCCCGGTGAAGACGATCGCCCGCCCGGCGGAGGCGTCCAGCCGGAAGAGGCGCGCCACGGCCTTCCCGGCGAACGCCATCACCACGAGAAACGCCGCATAGAACGGGACGACGGCGGCGACGTCGGTCAGGTTGTCGCCGAGCTTGGGAACCTGGGAGGCGACCACGACCAGCAGCGTGGCAGCCATCAGCGGCACCATCGTGGTGGTCGCGCCGTCGGAGACCTTCTGCCCGGCCGGGCGGCGTCCGGCCCACGCCTGCAGGGCCCATGCGAAGGCGAGCGGGATGACGATCAGGACGACGAACGCCTCGACGAACGGTCCGACCTCGACGATGTCGGCGAGCTCCGAGCCCATGAACAGGTAGAGGAAGCCCGGCAGCAACAGCATCTGCGCGACCAGGAGGAACGGGGTGGCGGCCAGCAGGCGTCGGCTGGAGCCGCCGGCCAGCCCGGAGAAGACAATGACGTAGTCCACACACGGGCACAGCAGAACAAGCAGCACACCGAGGCGAACCGCCTGGTCGTCGGGCAGGAACGTGAACATCGCGGCGACGACCAGCGGCACCGCCACGAAGTTCACGAGCACCGCGGCGGACAGGAACCGTCCGTCCCGCAGGGAGCGGACCAGTTCGGCGGCAGGGACCTGGAGGAAGGTGACGAACAGCAGCGCCCCGAGCACCGGGTTGATCGAGTGCTCCAGCCCCGGCCCGAGGCCGGGGGCCGCCCAGCCGAGCAGTCCCCCGGCGGCGAGTGCCGCCAGGTAGATCGCGACCTGGTGGTGTTCCATCCGATCGACCAGGCCCTGCGGTCCCTGCTGCGACATCCGAACTGCTCCTTCGTGCTGTGCCGGCCGCCTCGTAGCGGTCGTGCGTTCCATCCTCACAGGCCACTGCGCGCGGTCTGACCGCGATTCCTGGTCAGTGAGGGGTCTTGCCGCTGTCCGGGCTCGGGCGGAGGGCTGGCATGCCGAGGTCGGTTCGTGCCGGAGCGGACCGGCAGGCTGCTGTCCGGCGGCGCCGCCCCACGATCAGAACGCCCAGCCCGGCAGTGATGGCCAGCACCGTGAGTGCGGGCACCCACAGGGCTCCGATGGCGGAGGTGACGCCGATGCCGCCGAGGATGGCCAGGAGCGGGCCTGCGCAGCACACCGCGCAGGCGGCGATCGCGGCCGAGCCGGCGCCAACGGCACCCCACGGCCGGGACGGGCGAGAAGCAGAGGGCGGGGTGGTCATGCGGGCACTCCGAAAAGGTCGGCCAGCATTCCGGCGGCGGACTCGGGTGCCCGCACCTCCAGCTGGAGCGCGGTCGGGGTCAGGTGCAGACGGAAGTCGAAGAACGCGCAGCAGCCCTGCTCGGCCGCGGCAAGGGCCGCGACCTCGCCGGCGAGGTCGGCGCCGACGGGGAAGGACAGGCGGATCCCGTCGTCGATCTCCTCGCGTCCCTCTGCCTTGTCGACCAGCCGCTGCCACTGCTGGGTGCGCATCCCCAGCTCGGCGCCGCCCAGCGTGCAGGCCACCGGTGCCTCCCGCCAGGACTCCGTGGCCTGCTCGCTGCGGGTCGGCGACAGAGTGATGGGCACGGGCCCGGCCGCCGTGGTGCTGGATGTGGTGCAGCCGCAGTCCGGACCGCACGCCCCTGCGGGCGCCGGGCCGGACAGATCAGCGTGGACACCGGCCAGGTGTGCGGAAAACGCGCGCAGCTCGGCGATGCGGCCGTCGGTCTGGGTGATCCGGTCGGCGACCAGGGGCAGCATCCGCGCCCGTACGGACGCGCACACCCCTTCCTCCCGGACATCCAGCAGCTCGCGGATCTCCTCCAGCGCCAGGCCCAGCATCTTGGCGGAGGAGATGAAGGCCAGGCGCTCCACCGCATCCTCGCCGTAGACCCGGTACCCGGACACGGTGTGCGGTCGGCGGGCAGCAGACCGGCGTCCTCGTAGAAGCGCAGCGTTGTGGCCGGTACTCCGGAGCGTTCGGCCAGCTGCGAGATGCGGTAGGTCGTCACGCCACCGAAGGTAAACCTTCAACCCGACTCGAAGGTCAAGCGTTCGCCCCACCGCGCCCAGGGCCCGGCGCGCGAGGAGGACGGCATCGCTCCTTTGCGGCCGATGCCCCCACGGCGCGGGCCCGCCAGCATGGTTCCAGGCGGGCCCGCGCCGCGGCTCAGTCGGTCAGGCAGGGGCCGCGGCCGGCTCCTGCTCGATGTGGGTGGTGTTGCGGGCGGCGAGGTAGCGCTCGGCGTCCAGGGCCGCGGCCGCACCGGTGCTGGCGGCGGTGATGGCCTGACGGTAAGTGTGGTCGACGACGTCACCGGCGGCGAACACGCCGGGCAGGCTGGTACGCGTCGACGGGGAGGCGACGCTGATGTAGCCCTCGCCGTCGAGGTCGAGCTGGCCGGTGAACAGCTCGGTGCGCGGGTCGTGGCCGATGGCGATGAACAGCCCTGTCACGTCCAGGTCGCGGGTGGCACCAGTGAAGACGTCGCGCAGGACGACTCCGGCGAGCATGCCGTTCGTCTCCTTGATCTCGGCGATCTCGCTGTCGAACGCGAAGGAGATCTTGTCGTCGGCGAACGCCCGGTCCTGCATGACCTTCGAGGCGGGGAGCGTCGGTGGGCGACGGTGACGGAGCGGGCGAAGCGGGTGAGGAAGGTGGCTTCCTCCATGGCGGTGTCGCCGCCGCCGACCACGACGATGTCGCGGTCACGGAAGAAGAATCCGTCGCAGGTCGCACACCACGAGACGCCGCGGCCGGACAGCTCGTCCTCCTTGGGCAGGCCGAGCTTGCGGTAGCCGGATCCGGTCGCGACGATCACCGTCCTGGCGCGGTGAGTGGTGCCTGCGGAGTCGGTGAGGAGCTTGACGTCGCCGGTTAGATCGACGGACACGACATCGTCGTCGATCATCTCGGCGCCGAACTTCTCCGCCTGGGCCCGCATGTTCTCCATCAGGACCGGGCCGTCGACGCCCTCGGGAAAGCCGGGGAAGTTCTCCACCTCGGTCGTGGTCGTGAGCGAGCCGCCGACGAAGATGGAGCTGCCGAACAGCAGGGGCTTGAGCTGGGCGCGGGCGGTGTAGAGGGCGGCGGTGTATCCGGCGGGGCCGGAGCCGATGATGACGACCTCGCGTATGTCGCTCACGCCGTCGCCTCCGGCTTGGCGGGGGCGATCTCGGCGATCAGGCCCTCGATCAGGGTCTTGATCTCGTCGCGGATCGGGCGCACGGCCTCGACGCCCTGGCCGGCCGGGTCCTCCAGCTTCCAGTCGAGGTAGCGCTTGCCGGGGAAGACCGGGCAGGTGTCGCCGCAGCCCATGGTGATGCAGACGTCCGACTCGCGGACCGCGTCGACGGTGAGGATCTTCGGCGTCTCCTTGGAGATGTCGATGCCGACCTCGGCCATGGCCTCGACGGCGGCCGGGTTGACCTGGTCGCCGGGGTTGGAGCCGGCGGAGCGGACCTCGACGCGGTCCCCCGCCAGGTGGGTCAGCCACGCGGCGGCCATTTGGGAGCGGCCGGCGTTGTGGACGCAGACGAACAGGACGGACGGCTTGTCAGCCATGGTGATCGTTCTCTCTCGTCGCATGGCGGAACCCAGCCGCCAATGACTTCAGCTCCCGCTGGTGTCAGCGAGTGGTGATGTGAGAGTATCAGTGCATGCTGACTTCAGTCGATCCTGATGTGATCCGGGTGCTGGGCGATCCGCTCCGCCTTCAGATCGTGACCCTGCTGGCGCGCGAGACGCTCTGTACGACGCACCTGGTCGAGGAGACCGGAGCCAAGCAGACCAACCTGTCGAACCACATGAAGGTGCTGCGCGAGGCCGGGATCGTGGAGACCGAGCCCTGCGGCCGCTTCACCTACTACAAGCTCAAGCCCGAGGTCCTGGCCGGGCTGTCCGAGCAGTTCGCCGCGCTGGCCGACTCCGCCCGTACTGCTTCCGAGAACAAGAGGGCCTGCCCGTGACCTCCGCAAAGCCCGCCACCGCTCTCGCTCCGGCTGGCGGTGGGGACGACTCGATCGTCAAGAAGCTCTCCACCCTCGACCGCTACCTCGCGGTGTGGATCCTGCTCGCCATGGCTGTCGGCCTGGGCCTGGGCCGCCTGATCCCGGGGATGAACGACGCGCTCGCGAAGATCGAGATCGGCGGCATCTCCCTGCCGATCGCGCTCGGCCTGCTCGTCATGATGTACCCGGTCCTCGCGAAGGTCCGCTACGACCGGCTCGACCGCGTGACCGGCGACAAGAAGTTGATGGTTTCCTCGTTGGTCATCAATTGGATCGTCGGGCCCGCAGTCATGTTCGCCCTGGCGTGGATCTTCCTGCCGGACCTGCCCGAGTACCGCACCGGCCTGATCATTGTCGGTCTCGCCCGGTGTATCGCCATGGTCATCATCTGGAACGACCTCGCCTGCGGCGACCGGGAGGCCGCCGCCGTCCTCGTCGCGCTGAACTCGGTGTTCCAGGTGTTCGCGTTCGGTCTGCTGGGCTGGTTCTACCTCGACCTGCTGCCGCGCTGGATGAACCTCGGCGACGGCCAGGGCCTGGACGTGTCCGTCTGGCACATCGCGCTGAACGTCGTGATCTTCCTCGGGATCCCTCTGCTGGCCGGCTTCCTCACCCGCCGCATCGGCGAGCAGAAGATGGGCCGCGAGAAGTACGAGGCGAAGTTCCTTCCGAGGATCGGCCCGTGGGCGCTCTACGGGCTGCTGTTCACGATCGTCATCCTGTTCGCCCTCCAGGGGAAGACCATCACCTCGCAGCCGCTGGACGTCGTGCGGATCGCGCTGCCGCTGCTGGTCTACTTCGCGATCATGTTCTTCGGGACCTTCCTCCTGGGCAAGGGCCTGGGCCTGGCCTACGACCGCACCACGACGCTGGCGTTCACCGCGGCGGGCAACAACTTCGAGCTGGCCATCGCGGTCGCCATCGCGACCTTCGGCGTCACCTCCGGCCAGGCCCTGTCCGGAGTCGTCGGACCGCTCATCGAAGTCCCCGTCCTGATCGGCCTCGTCTACGTCGCACTCGCCTGGCGCAGGAAGTTCGCCGCCGACGCGGTGACGACGGCCCCGTGACGAACCGGGCCGACGTGGTGGTGGTCGGCGGCGGCCAGGCCGGGCTCGCCGCCGGCTACCACCTGCGCCGGCGCGGCCTCGACTTCGTGATCCTGGACGCCGATCCGGCGCCGGGCGGGTCCTGGCGGCACATGTGGGACTCCCTGCACCTGTTCTCCCCGGCGGAGTACTCCTCGCTGCCTGGGCGGCTCATGCCAGCCCAGGCGGGCGAGACCTACCCGGACGCCGGGCACGTGGTGGACTACCTCGCCGACTACGAGAAGCGCTACGACCTGCCCGTCCAGCACAACACACGCGTGGACGCCGTACGCCGTGACGACGACAGGCTCCTGGTCGAGGCGGACACCGGCACCTGGCGGGCCCGGGCGGTCATCAGCGCGACCGGCACCTGGTCGCGCCCCTTCCTCCCCGCCATCCCCGGCCGCAGCACCTTCGCCGGTCGGCAGCTGCACACGGTGAACTACCGTTCCCCGTCCGACTTCGCCGGGCAGCGGGTCGTCGTGGTCGGCGGTGGGAACTCTGGCGCCCAGATCGCCGCCGACCTCGCCCTGGACGGCCGCGTCGAGGTGAGGTGGGTGACCCAGCGTCCGCCGCGGTTCCTGGCCGACGACATCGACGGCCGCGCCTTGTTCGACGTGGCCACCGCCCGCCGCCGCGCGCTCGACTCCGGCCGCAGCGACACCGGCGGAGTGGCTTCGCTCGGCGACATCGTCGTCGTGCCGCCCGTCCGCACAGCCCGGGGTGCCGGACTCCTGGCAGTGAAGCCGATGTTCTCCCGGCTCACTGCCGACGGCGTCCGGTGGGAGGACGGCAGTCAGAGCGGCGCGGATGCGGTGATTTGGTCCACCGGCTTCCGCCCGGCGCTGTCCCACCTCGCCCCGCTGAATCTGCGGGGCCCGCGCGGGCACATCCCCACCGCCGGTACCCGCGCTCGGGTCGAGGCTCGGCTGCACCTGCTCGGATACGGCGACTGGACCGGCCCGGCGTCGGCCACGCTGATCGGGGTGGGACGTCCCGCGCGGGACGCCGCCCGCGAGATCGGGGCGCTGTGCGGGCGCAAGTGACAGGGCGGCCCAGCGGTTTCGGCGGCTTCCCCCAGTGTCGCGAGACAGCGTGATCGTTGCAGACTGCCCTCCATGACCTCACCGTTGGCCGCTGACCCTCTGCGCTCCGGGAGCCGGGCACGCTCCGCGCCCGTGGTGTTCGCCGCAGGGGCGGGCATCGGCGTTCTCGGCGGGATGATTGGCCTGGGCGGTGCGGAGTTCCGCCTCCCCCTGCTAATCAGCCTGTTCGGGTTCGCGGCGCTGTCCGCGGTCATCCTGAACAAGGCAATGAGCCTGGTCGTAGTCGTGGTGGCGCTGCCCGCCCGGCTCTCGGCGTTGCCCGCCTCCGAGCTCGCCGGTCACTGGCCCGTCGCGGCCAATCTGCTGGCCGGGAGCCTGCTGGGCGCATGGGCCGGGGCGAGCTGGGCGGTACGGATGCGCAGCTCCACCCTGTACAAGGTACTGGCGGCCCTGATGGTGCTCATGGCCGCCGCTCTGCTGGCCACCCACCTCGCCACCGTGGGGACGCTGCCGCTGCCGCTGCGGGCGCAGGTGCCCTGCGGAGTGGTGGCCGGCTTCGGCATCGGAGTGGGCGCCGCGATTATGGGTGTGGCCGGGGGCGAGCTGCTGATCCCGACGATCGTGCTGCTCTTCGGCCTTGACATCAAGACGGCGGGAAGACTGTCCCTGCTGGTATCGCTGCCGACCATGCTGGTTGCCTTCGCCCGCTACAGCCGTGACGGCAGCTTCGCGGTCCTGGGCGCCAACCTCCGCTTCGCCGCCGTGATGGCCGCGGGCTCGATCGCCGGCGCGCTGCTGGGGGTACTGCTGGTCGGCGTCTTCTCCGACCTGGTGCTCGTTCCCGCCCTGGCGGTGATCCTGCTCATCTCCTCGGTCAAGCTCGCGCGCCACAACTGAGCCCGCGAGGTCGTCCGGTCAGTCGATGAGCAGGCTGCGTCGCTCGACGAGAACGACGTCGCGCCAACGGCCGTGCTGCTTGCCGATGCGCTCACGCGTGCCCAGCACACGGAAGCCGGCCCGCCGGTGCACGGCGAGGCTGGCAGCGTTCTCGGGGAAGATGCCCGACTGGACCGTCCAGATCCCGGCTGCCTCGGTGGAGTTGATCAACCCCTTGAGCAGCGCGGAGGCCACGCCCCGCCCGCGCGCCTCGGGGTGGACGTAGACGGAGTGCTCGACCACACCGGCGTACGCGCACCGGTCGGAGACGCGGCTTGCCGCGACCCACCCCAGCACCTTCCCCCTCTCATCGAGAGCGGAGAAGCGGTGCTCGGGCATCTTCGCCGCGTCGAACGCCTCCCACGTCGGGGCGACGGTCTCGAAGGTCGCGTTCCCTTCCTCGATCCCCGCCTGGTAGATCGCCAGCACCTGCTCGGCATGCTCCGCCGCCAGTGGCACTACCACCGCACTCAACGCCCCGCTCACCGCTTCCCCCCTCATTCCGTCCTGTCGTCAGGCCGCGGCCGGCATGGCCAGCAGCTTGCCCATCGCGGCGAGCACGGACGGCTCGACGCGGTAGTACACCCAGGTGCCGCGCCGCTCCGAGGTGAGCAGCCCGGCCTCCTTCAGCTTCTTCAGGTGGTGGGACACGGTGGGCTGGGAGACGCCGACGTCGGAGATGTCGCACACGCACGCCTCCCCGCCCTCGTGCGAGGCCACGGCGGAGAACAGCCGCAGGCGCACCGGGTCGCCGAGGGCCTTGAACATCCGCGCGGCGGTCTCGGCCTCCGCGGCACTCATGGGGCGCTCGGTCAGCGGCGGGCAGCACGGCGCCACGCCCTGACCATCGGCGGGTTCGAGCAGGGGCAGCACCTTCGCATTCGACATACGTCTATGTTGACACACGTCGAACCAGCGTGTGGAGGCTCGTCACCGGCGCGCGAGGTGGGCAGCCAGGCGCCGGGCGATCCGTTCCGCGTCCCGGCCCACCCCGCGCAGTGAGTTCGACGAGAGGCTGCGCTGCCACTCCAGCCCGACGAACGCCAGCCCCGGCACGCTGGTGGAGAGGCCCTCGCGGTGCCGGGGGCTCCCGTCGGCATCCAGGGCGCCATCCAGGGAGGCGAGGTAGGGCAGGTCGGGGCGGTAGCCGGTGGCGAGCACGATCGCGTCGACCTCCTCCGGCTCTCCGTCCGGCCAGATGAGCTTGTTCCCGTCGGCGCCAGTGAACAGCGGTCGCCGATCAGGTCGCCCGGCGGCCAGGGCGGCGCGGTAGCGGCCGTCGTCGAGGACCGGCTGCGCCGGCGGATGCGGCAGGAGCCGGCCGAGGGGTGCAGTGTCCAGGCCGGTGCGCGCCGTCCAGAAGTGCAGGTCGCGGCCAAGGACGCGCTGGACTGCGAACTTCACCGGGCCGCGGGTGGCGAGCGTGACACTGGCGGCTCCGGCGAGTTCGGCGGCGATCTGCACGGCGGAGTTACCGGCCCCGACCACCACCAGCCGACCGCCGGCGAAAGGGGCCGGGCTGCGGTAATCGGCGGCGTGCACCACCTGGCAAGTGAACTCCGCCAGCCCCGGCAACTCCGGCCGGTGCGGCCGGCCAAAGGTGCCGGAAGCCGCGACGACGGCCCGCGCCCCGAGCCTGCCACCGCCTTCGAGGACCACGTCGAATGCGGATCCGTCGCGTCGTACGGAGATGACCCGCCGGCCGGTGCGGATGTCGGCGTTCAGGCGGTCTGCGTAGGCGGTGAGGTAGGCGACGACCTCGTCCCGGTGCGGGTATCGGTCACGGTCGGCGCCGGGGAACGGCATTCCGGGCAGAGAGCTGTACCGGGCGGGCGAGAACAGCGTGAGGCTGTCGTAGTAGTGCGGCCACGACCCGGCCGTACGGTCGGATGCCTCCAGCACCACGGGCCGCAGCCCGCGGCGCAGCAGCGCATGGGCGGTGGCGAGTCCGGACTGGCCGCCGCCGATCACGGCGACATCGATGTCCTCCATGAACAATCCCCCTGGATTCGATGAATGTCTATGTTGACGCTCATCAATACAGGTGCCATGCTGGGCCACGCAAGCCATCGACAGATGTCGAACCACGCAAGGAGTCGCCGTGAACGCGCCCGCCACCACCGAGCTGCCCGTCGTCGTGATCGGAGCCGGACCCGCCGGCCTGGCCGCCGCCGCCCACCTGCTCGACCAGGGCATCGAACCCCTGGTCCTGGAAGCAGGCCAGAAGGCCGGCGCAGCGGTGCGCGAGTGGGCGCACGTGCGCCTTTTCTCCACCTGGGGCGAGGTAGTCGACCCGGCCGCCGAGAAGCTCCTCGCTCCCACCGGCTGGACACGGCCCGACCCGGACACCTACCCCTCCGGCGGCGACTGGGCCGAGCAGTACCTGCAGCCGCTCGCCGACGTCCTCGGCGACCGCGTCCGCCTCGGTGCGACGGTCACCGGCGTCTCGCGCACCGGCCGCGACCGCATCGTCGACGCCGACCGCGAACAGCAGCCGTTCGTCGTGCACCTCACCCACGCCGACGGCCGCGAGGAGCGGGTCTTCGCCCGCGCCGTCATCGACGCCTCCGGCACCTGGGCCACCCCGTCCCCGTCCGGCGGCAGCGGACTGCCCGCGCTCGGCGAGAGGGCCGCCGCGGGCCGGATCACCTACCGTGTCCCGGACCTGAAGGACCCCGCCGTCCGCGCCCGGTACGCGGGCAAGCGCACTGCCGTCATCGGCTCCGGCGCCTCCGCCTTCACCGCCCTCGCCTACCTCGCCGACCTCGCCAAAGCCCAGGACGGCGCTGGGACGAAGGGCGTATGGATCCTGCGCCGGGGCATCTCCGGCTCCACCTTCGGCGGCGGCGAAGCCGACCAGCTCCCCGCACGCGGCGCTCTGGGCCTGGCAGCGAAGGCCGCCGTCGATGCCGGTCACGCGGACGCCGTCACCGGATTCCGCACCGAAGCGGTCGAGCGCGACACCGACGGCCGTCTGGTCCTGGTCGGCGAGGACGGACGCCGCCTGGACGCGGTCGACGAGCTGATCGTGCTGACCGGCTTCCGCCCCGACCTGTCCTTCCTGAACGAGCTGCGCCTGGGCCTCGACGAGCGCCTCCAGGCACCCGTCGCCCTCGCTCCGCTGATCGACCCCAACCAGCACTCCTGCGGCACCGTCTACCCCCACGGCCACCGCGAGCTCTCCCACCCCGAACCCGGCGTGTACCTGGTCGGGATGAAGTCCTACGGCCGCGCCCCGACGTTCCTGGCGATGACCGGCTACGAGCAGGTCCGCTCGGTGGCCGCCGCGATCGCCGGCGACCTCGCCTCCGCCGACCGCGTAGAACTCACCCTGCCCGAGACCGGAGTCTGCGGCGGCGCCGGCCTGTTCGACGCCCCCAGCGCCCAGGAAGCCGACGGCGGCGGCTGCTGCGCTCCCGCACCGCAACTCGTCCAGCTCGGCGCCCCCACCGCGGTCGGGGCCGCTGCTGAGGAGGCACCGGCGGGCGGCTGCTGCGGCTCGTGACCGACCTGGGCACCCCTGCGCGCGGGGTCGCGACCGGAACAGGGGACCGGTCGCGGCCCCGCGCCGCCCTGCCCGCCCTCTGCGCCACGCAGATCGTGAGCTGGGGCATCGTCTACTACGCCTTCCCCGTCCTCAACCCCCAGATCACCGCCGCGACCGGCTGGCCGGCCGGGGCGACCACCGCCGCGTTCTCGTTGGGCCTCGTCGTCTCCGCCCTCGCCGGGATCCGCGTCGGCCGCATCCTCGACCGGAGCGGGCCGCGCACTGTCATGACCACCGGATCCGTGCTCGGCGTCGTCAGTCTCCTGATCGTGGCCGCGGCCCCCAACGTTCCGGTCTTCTTCGCCGGTTGGGCACTCGCCGGGCTCGCGATGGCAGCCACCTTCTACCAGCCGGCGTTCGCCGCCCTCACACGCTGGTGGGCCCCTGACCACGTCCGCGCCCTGACGATCGTCACCCTCGCCGGCGGGCTCGCCTCCACCGTCTTCGCGCCCCTGACCGCGGCCCTCGCCGACCATCTGTCCTGGCGCCACACCTACCTCGTGCTCGCCGTCATCCTCGCCCTCGTCACCATCCCGGCCCACGCCCTGGCCCTGCGCGCACCCTGGCCCGAGGCTCCAACGAGCCCTGCCCACACAGCCGCAGAAGCTGTCGATGTCAGTCGGAGCCGACCGTTCCTGCTGCTTGCCGCCGCCTTCACCCTGTCGGCCTTCACGATGTACGCCGTCGTCGTCGCCCTCGTCCCACTTCTCCTCGAACGCGGGTACACCACCAGCCAGGCCGCCTGGGCCCTCGGTATCGGCGGCGCGGGCCAAACTCTCGGCCGCACCCTGTACGCAGCCCTCGCCCGCCGCACCGCCGCTACGGCCCGCACCACGATTCTGATCGCGCTCGGTGCTCTGGCCACAGCCGCCTTCGCTGCCGCGCCCGGCCCGTACGCCCTGCTCATCGCCGTGTCGGTCATGGCTGGCATGGTCCGCGGCAACCTCACCCTGCTCCAGGCCACCGCCATCACCGACCGCTGGGGCACCGCCCACTACGGCCGGCTCTCCGGGCTCCTGGCTGCTCCCGCCCATACAGCGGCAGCCCTCGCACCGTTCGCCGGTGCCGCCCTGGCCGTTCCCCTTGGCGGCTACGGCCCTCTCTTCTTGCTCCTGGCCGCCGTCTCCGTGGCCGCCGCGCTCATCGCGCCATGGACAGGCACCGACGCAGTACGCCGCCGACCCGGACGACGGCCCCGCAGTCATTGACCCCGCCTGATCAGTGGTGATCCTCCCCTTCGAGGATCGTGCTGGCGTAGTCCGGCAGAAGGTCGTGGAGATACGTGTAGAAGGGTTGGTGGTCCGGATTGCGCCCCTGGAGTTGGTGGATGACTCCAGCGTCGACAATGGCGACTCCCTCGACGGGCAGTGGTTGCAGGTCAGGTGCCAGACGCCACTCACTGCCAGTGAGCCGGGACCAGACCAGGGCGGAGAAGCCGACGCGACGCGTATCCGAGCGCCTCTCTGGGAGCCGCGGGCGAGGAGTCGGCGTCTGCTGGGGTAGTTCTCGACGATCCTCTGCAGGTCCGACTCGGGGAGAGTCCAGTTCGCGAAGCGTTTCCGTCGGGCGGCGTAGTCCACAGCCGGCTGGTCAGCGACGTGATCGGTGAGACGTTGGAACAGCATGGACAGATCGGCTCGGCAACCGTGCAAGCGCTCCTCCAGGGGGCGGAATCTTCCCCAGGCTGCCATCCAAGGCGGGGGGACGCCGAGATAGGTTCCTGCGTCGTCCAACGACATGCCCGTGACGGCCTGGACGAGGTGGGCTGCGATACCTCTGCGGATTGCTGTCTTCCCGGGAGAGCGGCCTGATCTTCGAACGCGGCGACGACCCGGCAGACGGTGGCGGTCTTCCCGTGCTGGCCCCAGCCGCTGACCATGACGCCGGCCAGCGTCGGGTCCCCCTTCTTGCGGGCGTTGGCGCTGAGCCGGCGGTCGATCAGCCGCGACACCTTCTGGGCCATCGGCGTCTGTCGAAGCCGAGCCGGCGGTGCCAGAGCAGATGAACCGCGTGCGTCCGACCCACCGCCGGAACCCGTGTCGCCTGTACCAGTTCCCCGAAAGTGACCGGCCCCTCGGCGGCAGCCTCAAGAAGAACCGGCTGGCAGCCCAGCTGGTCCGTCATCGGCCGCCGTTGAGCCGACAGCGCGTCCAGACCCGAGAGGACGTGCGAGCGCCAGCCGGTGATCACCGAGTAGTGCCAGCCGCAGGCGGCCGCCGTCGCCCATCACGGCCAGGAAGTCGGGAATGTGCCCGGCATGGCCGTCGACGTGCTCGAAGGTGAGGGCGAAGGGCTGCGGGAGCACCTCGATCACCGTCATGAAGTCCAGGGCCAGCAGGGCCGCCCTCTCCTCCAGCGATTCGAAGCCGTGCTTCCGCCCTGTCGAGACCAGGAACTCCAGCCCGGGACGATGCTGCTGCTTCGTCCTCCACGTGAAACCGCGCACCGGCGTCGAAGACAGCACCGGCACTGAACCCAGATCCCGGACCGGCCAGACGACCTCCGACCCGTTGATCTGCCAGGCGGCCGTCCAGCGACTCGCCCAGTTGTCCCGCATCACCAGCCGTGTACGGGCCTCACTCAGACTGCCGTACGGCGACATCAGCTCGTCCAGGACACACCCGTCGGAACGGACCTGGCCATCCGGCTGTGGATTCACCGCACCACATCACCAGCTCACGCAGCGTCCCCGCAGCAGTTGATCACAACTGTTCGCTACGCAGAGTAACCACAGAGCTTCGACGGCGTCGTTTGCCAACAAGCGTGCTGATTTGCCAACCGTGATGCGTCGTCACAACAGGCCCCGGGCTCTCCGCTTTCATACTCATGCCTCCGGTCCGGCCAGCTCGAAGTCGTCCTTTGTCAGTTCGGCGAGCAGCCGCTCCTCGGCGACGTCGGCGTAGTGCGCGGACAGCTCGACACCCACGAAGCGGCGCCCCTCGCGCAGGGCCGCGACCCCCGTGGAGCCGCTGCCGGTGAACGGGTCGAGCACGGTGCCGCCCTCGGGGCAGACCTGGACGAGCTGCTGCATGACCTCGACCGGCTTCTGGGTGATGTGGACCCGGCCCTTGCGGGGCTGGGAGGCGATGTAATGACCCGGCAGGTAGAGGTCGCGGGTGTTGTCGAGGGATCCCTTGACGCCCCAGATGATGAACTCCGAGTCCTGCTTCGGCCCGCCCTTGCGGGGCCGGCTGGACGGCTTGATCCACGGGATGGTGCCGCTCCAGGTCCACCCGGCCATCTGCAGGGCGTCCGAGGTGGTCGGTTCCTGGCGCCAGTCGGTGAAGACCATGGCGACCGCGTGCTCGGTCGAGGCCCGGTACGCCTCGGTGAGGAGTTCGGTCAGCCAGCTCCGATAGCTCCTCTGGTCGCGGTTCTCTCCGGGGAAGTTCTGCAGGTCGTGTGCACTGTTGCTGGTGACGTACTTGGCTCGCGCAGTGCGACCGGTGCGGTCCGAACTGGTACGCCCGCCAGAGTTGTACGGCGGGTCGGTGATGACGGCGTTGACGCTCTCGTCCGGGAGGGTCTTGAGCACGGTGAGGGCATCGCCTCGGTGCAGCGTGTAGCTCATGTGCGGGGCCTCTTTCAGGGCACAGCGGGACTGGACCCCCTCCGGACGTCGCTCAACAGCGATCGTTTCGAGCGGGGTTGCGCCGGAGGTTAGTCGCGAATTCCGGCCGCACCTAACGAGCCGTCCCTTCGTCCGAGGGCGGGTCCGAGAGCCGTTAGGTGCGGCCGGAATCCCGGTCTACTGTCTCGCCATGCCACCGGGACGGAGCAGCGCTCCACCCCGCTGAGCTGTGCTTATCCGTGTTGTCTCGTCCGAATGGGCAGCACGGTGGGCCCGTTAGCCCCCCGTCCGATAAGCCGTGAGGAGATCCGGTGTACCGCCTGAGATTACAAGCGCGGCTGGCTGCCGCGCTTAACCCAAGACCGACGTCTGGGAGTTACCAATTCCCCTGACCGGGCCCGCCCTGATAGGCGAATTCACGGCGCGGTGCCGACGGCTTTGCACGAGAAGTCAGCACCGCGCCTCCTACAAACACCCGAGGAGTCGCTGCGATGCAGCATGCCCTGACATCCCCTCGCCCCAGCCCAACACCGTCGCCTGGCCGACACCGCCGCGTCGGTGAGCGGCGGCGACGATGAAGGCGACCACCGGAGCCGTCGTCGGCCTTGCCGCCTGCACTCCCTTGCTGTTGGCTGTTCCGATTCTCGCCATCGGTGCCGGGACCGCTTCGGCCTCCTGCTCGACCGACGGTGCACCATCTGTGGATGCCGCAGCTGTTGCCACTCAGGTGAACGACATCCTGGACGGCAGCGACAAGGGTTCAGTCTCCGTGCCGGGACTGGATGATCCCGCCGAGCAGGTGCCCAATGCCAAGACGATCCAGGCCACTGGCGTCGCGATGAGCCTCCCAGCCCGGGGGCAGATCGTGGCCCTGGCGACCGCTCTGCAGGAGAGCGGCCTGCGGAACCTGAACTACGGCGACCGCGACAGTTTGGGGCTGTTCCAGCAGCGGCCGTCGCAGGGCTGGGGCACCGCAAGCGAGATTCTCGACCCGGTGCACTCCTCGACCAAGTTCTACAAGGGACTGAAGAAGGTGTCGGGCTGGCAGTCCCTGTCCATCACGCAGGCCGCCCAGGCCGTACAGCGCTCTGGTCTTCCGGATGCCTACGCCAAGTGGGAGCCCCTGGCCACCGCGCTGCAGCAGGCCATCGAGCCCCTTCTGTCGAAGTCGGGTGACGCCTCACCGAGCCCCTCGCCGTCCGGCTCGGCCGACGCCGCCGACACTGCGTCGATGGCCGCGGATGGGTGCTCGGCCGACAGGGACGGGACTAATTTCGGTGTCATCCCGCCCGGTGCGGTGCCGGCCGGGTACACAGTCCCGGCAGATGTTCCGGAGAAGGTCCAGGCGGCGATCCGCTGGGCGCTCGGCCAGCTCGACACGCCGTATCAGTGGGGCGGGAGCTGCACCGCCTCCCACGGCATGGACCTGATGGGCCGGTGCGACTGCTCCTCCCTGATGCAGCAGGCGTACAAGGCTGCCGGGGTCACCCTGGCGCGGACAACGTACGAGCAGGTCAAGGGGGGCAAGGCGGTGTCGGTCGGCGCGCTGCGGCCGGGCGACCTCATCTTCACCGTCGGAACGGCCAAGGTTCCCGAGCACGTCGGCATGGCCATCGGCCAGGGCCTGATCGTCCATGCCCCGCACACCGGCGACGTGGTCCGCATCACGACCCTCGCGTCGTGGAAGCCACAGATTCTCGCGGCCCGCCGAGTCATCTGACCGGCGCTCCCCCTCCCCCTCCCTCTCTTTCTCTCCCGTACTGCCGCTTCGCCCTCGCGGGCTCTCGCGCGCACTGAATCGAACTGGTGCTCTATATGTTTCTCGCTGACGCAGTCATCCAGCTTGCCTTCGACCCCGGCATTACGCCGAGCGACGGAGGGCTGCCCGGCCTCTCCGTTCTCAGGAAGGTGATGGGTTCCCTCAACCTGTTCGGAATCATTGCCGCCGTCGGCGCACTCGCCGCCAGCGCGGGCGTATGGGCCTGGGGCAACCACACCGGCGGCCACCAGGCCGAGGCCAACGGCAAGAAGGGCGTCATGGTCAGCGCCGGCGCGGCCCTCCTGCTGGGCGCCGCGAACGGCGTGGTCGCGTTCTTCAGCGCGCTGGGAACGCAGGTCCACTGATGCCTGACCGCTCCTTGAACCCCGGCGGCGCATCTCGTGTGCGCCGCCGGGCCCTGCTCGGCGCCGCCGTCCTGATGGCGCTCGTCGTCCTGGCCGGCCTGGCCGCCTACCTCACCCGCGACAACAAGGTGACCTCCAACGTCCCTGGGGCGCGACCGAGTTCGGCACCTTCATCAGCTCCGTCCGTATCCGCGTCGAGGCCGCCCGAGCCGGGGCCCGCCCCGCATGCTCTCGCGGTCCCGCCGAGCACCCACAATCCGATCGTGTTCGGGAAGGCGGCAGCAGCAGCACTGTGGTCCTACGACGCCCGCGCGTACTCCCAGGCCGAGCTGCTCACGGCCCTGCACGGATGGCTGACGCCAGAGCGCAAGTACGCCGACCCCGAGTCGGTCGACGCGGTCGTCCCCTCGCCCGTGCTGTGGAAGGAGATGGCCGCCAACGGCCAGTTCGCCACCGCCACGGTGAACGAGGGGCACTTCCCCGAAGCGTTCTCGCGGGCTCTTCAGGAGGATCCCGGAACGATCACGCAGGCGTACGTCTACGCCGTGACCGTCTCCGGCAAGCAGTCGATCGCCTGGAAGGGCTCGCGCGCCGGCGGTGCGGAGAACCGCGTCATCACCCTCGCGGTCCAGTGCCGCCCCTCCCGCCCCTGCGCGCTGGCCGGCGTCATGCCGTCCGTCGCTCCCTGACCCCGAACCCTGAAAGGAGGTGCCACCATGGGAGTCTGCGACATTCCGCTGATGGACAAGGTCTGCGGCTCGATCGAGTTCGCGACCAACCCGGCCGGGACGGTCACCGACGGCATCGGCGCGTGGATCGCAAAGTCGATGGGCGAACTCGCCTCCGCTGCTGCGGATCTCGCCGCCAAGGCGGTCAACGGAACCACCGCCATCGACCTGAACGCCGGATGGTTCAGGGACAACTACGAGCTTCTGCTGCCCATCGGGCTCGCGTTGACCGTCGGCACGTTCTGCATCCAATTGATGTCCGCGGCCTGGCGCCGTGACGAACGCGCCCTCGCCCAGGCCGCGATCGGCACCATGACCGGCGTCCTGTTCAGCTTCTGCGCCGTCGCCTTCACCTCCGTCGCCATCACGGTCGTCGATGCCCTGTCCGACGGCCTGTTCAAGGCGGCCAACAGCTCCATCGACGACGCCGTCCGGCGCGTGGTCAAGGTCACCGAACTGGGGGTGATGTACGGCATGGGCTGGGGTGTCCCAGCCCTGGTCGCCGTGGGATGCGCCATCGGCGCGTTCATGTACTGGGGCGTGATGGTCGCGCGCAAGGTGGGTGTCCTGATCATGGTCGCCCTCGCCGTGTTCGCCGGCGCCGGCGGCGGGTGGGAGGTCGCCAAACGGTGGCGGCGCGGCTGGATCGAGGCCACCGCCACGCTGGTCGTCTCGAAGCTGTTGATGACCGTGGTGTTCCTGATCGGTGTCTCGGCTATGGGCAAGTCGGATGCGCACGGCGGAATGGCCGCGCTGTCCGACGCGATGTCCGGCATCGTCGTGATGGTCCTGGTGCTGCTCTGCCCGTACGCAACCTACAAGTTCGTCCACTGGGCCAGCGACGGGGGCGGCCATGACGACCTGCACCGCACCAGCGTGGCCGGCATGGCGGTCGCCGCAGGAGCCGCGAAGACCGCGGGCACCCTCGCCATGCGAGTCGGCACAGGCTCCCCCGCACCACAGGGTCCCAGCCAGGTCCCCGGCGCGGGCAGCGACGGTGTCGCCTCTGGGATCGATCCCGTCGGCAGCAACCTCAGCAAGGAAGGCATCGACGGCGGACCGCCCAAGCCCCGGACCGCCTTCCGGTACGGCGAAGACCCGAACGCCACCGGCGACAAGGGCAAGGCCCTGATCCAGCGCCCCGGCATCCCGCCACTCATCACCCGACCCAGCCAGGGCGCATCGGGAGGCCCCGAAGGAGACTCCGTAGGCGGCCAGTTCGCTGCCCCTTCGACTGCGGGCAGGAGCATGACCCGGGCAGGCGCCGCGCCGCCGGCGGCCCCTGCCGCAACGCCGCCGTCCTCCACGGGGCCGTCGGCAACCGGCTCGCCGACGCCGACGAACTGGGTGTATCCCAGCCAGCCGCCGCCGGGTTCCTGACCCATCACATCCGGGGGCGGGCTACAGCCGCAGCCCGCCCCCCGCACCAGCGATCACCAGAAACGGAGCCCTGCCATGACCTCCAGAAGAACGGCGCGCGCCCCGCCCTCGCCCGCTTCCACCGTCTGGAACCCCATGTCCGACAAGCCCCAGGCCGAAGCCACCACGGCCAGCGTCAAATTTCCGCACCGCTCGCGGCGCGGCATCCTGCTCGGCCTGACCGCCTCGCAACTGATCGTCGTCAGCCTCACCGGCCTGTTCCTGCTCGCCGTGATTGTCACCCGCGGCGTGGTCGGCGCCCTCGAACTCATTCCGGTCTGGGCCGCCATCGCCCTGCTCGTCTTCGTCCGCTACCGAGGCCGCGCCCTGGCCGACTGGGCTCCGATCGCCACCCGGTACGCCCTGCGCCGCATGCGGGGCCAGTTGATCTGGCTCACCCGGCCTTCCCGCCGCCCGGTCTACGACGGGCTGCTCCACCTTCCGGGAACAGCGGCGAGCCTGCGCGTGGTCACCGCTCCCGACCGCCGATACGGGGCGGTCCACAACCCCCACACCGGCTCCCTGACCGCCGTCGTCAAGGTATCCTCCCGCGCCTACGCACTGCTCGACCCGGGCACCCAGAACGCCAACGTCAACGGCTGGGGACGCGCACTGGCCGCCCTCGCACGCACAGGCCAGGTCGCCCGGATCCAGGTGATCGAGCGCACCGTGCCGGACTCCGGTGACGCACTGCGCCGGTACTGGGAGGAGCACGGCCGACCCCATGCCCCCGTAGCGGGTGCGATCTACAGCGAGCTGATCCAGAGCGCCGGGCCGGCCGCGGCGCCGCACGAGGCGTACGTCGCGGTGTCCCTGGACGCCAAGGCTGCACGGCGACTGATCAACCAGGCCGGTGGCGGCCTCACCGGGTCCTTCAGCATCCTGACGCAGCTGACCTCGACCTTCGATCAGGCCGCGCGAACCGCCGGTCTCAACCCCACCGGCTGGCTCACCGCCCGCGAGATCGCCGCCGTCGTGCGCACCGCGTACGACCCCAAGGCCCTTGCCTCGCTCGACCGTTGGTCCGATGCGGGGCATCCCGAGGCTGAGCCCGCAGCTGCCGGCCCGGTCGTGGTCGTCGAGAAGTCGGACCACATCATGACTGACTCGGCCGTCCACGCCACGTACTGGGTGGAGAACTGGCCCCGCACCGAAACGTCGGCGGGCTTCCTGCACCAGCTCCTGTTCACCGCCGGCGTCCGGCGCACGCTGTCACTGTCATACGAGCCGAAGGGGCTGGACGCCGCCCTGCGAGACGTCCAGCGCAAGAAGTCCAGCGTGATCGCGGATGCCGCCGAGCGAGCCCGGCGGGGCCAGGTCGACTCCGAGGCGGACTCGATCGAGTACCAGGACATCAAGTCCCGGGAGCGTCAGCTCATCGCGGGCCATGCAGATGTCGCCTTGACCGGATTGCTGACTGTCTCGGCCGATTCGGAGGACGAACTCCGCTCCGCCTGCGCCGTCGTGGAGACCGCGGCCGTCGGCGCCCAGCTCGACCTCCGGCCGCTCACCTGGCAGCAGGCCGAAGCGTTCACCGTCGCCGCCATGCCGCTCGCCCTCGCCGTCTGATGCCGGCCCTTCTTCCCCCGAAAGAGCACCCCCATGTCCCGCACCGCCAGCCCGTCCACGCAGGACTTCGTGCCCTTCGCCACCGCCGCGCTCGACTTCCACCGCGCGCTCAACATTCCGGGCGGTCCCCTCGTCACCACCCGCGCCGAGCTGGACAGCCTGCACGCTCATCTCGTCTCGCTGCACGGCCTGTTCGATGCCCACGCCGCCCGCACCGGCCAGCTCGTTCCGGTCGAAGGCGACCAGCTCCGCGCCACCCGCACCCGGATCTGGCAGGCCGCCGACCACGTCCACGCCGCCTATCACGCGGCATCACGGCCGGACTCCGGCGAGGTGCCCGAACGCGAGTTGTGCCAGGCGGGCCTGCCCGAGGGGGCCCCGGAGCTGACGATCTGCCAGCGCCACCAGCTCACCGCGCACCTGGTGCGCCGCCGCACCACCCCGGCCGACCTGCACACCCCTTTCACGGGTCTCGTCCGCCGCTGACCCTTCTTCCGTCTGGAGAAACGTTCATGCCCCGCACCCGCGCCAGCGCCTCTCACCTGTTCGTCCCCCGTAAGGCATCACGCGCTGATCAGCGTGCCGCCCGTGCAGGGTTCGCCGAGGCCCGCCGCCAGGCACGCCTCGCCGGAGCACCGCCGAAGGACCACGCCGAGGAGCACCTCGACCCGGAGCTGCGTCCGACCTACCAGCCGTCCGGACGCCCCGGCTCGTCCTCCGCTCGGGGAGGCAAGCTCCGCCTCCCCGCCCACCGCATGACCACAGCCACCGTCAGCGGCGCCTATCCGTTTCTCGCGGAGGGCGGCCTGGGCGCCGAAGGGATCTTCATCGGAAGGGACGTGCACGCGGAGGCGGCGTTCTGCTACGACCCGTTCTCGCTGTACAGCAGCGGACGGATCGAGGGCTTCACGAACCCGAACGCCGTCCTGGCCGGGATCATCGGCATGGGCAAATCCGCGCTGGCCAAGTCCATCGCCACCAGGGCGATTGCCCACGGCTACCGGGTTTACGTCCCCTGCGATCCCAAGGGCGAGTGGACGGCCGTCTCGCAGGCCCTCGGCGGCTACAGCATCGCACTCGGGCCGGGGCTTCCGGGCCGGCTGAACCCGCTGGATGCCCCGGCCCGGCCCGCTTCGGTGAGCGAGGGCGACTGGTCGACCGAGGTCCGCAAGCGCCGCCTCCTTCTCCTCGCGGGCCTGGCGCGCACGGTGCTGAAGCGCGATCTCCTGCCGATGGAGCACACCGCCCTCGACCTCGCTCTCGACCTGGTCGTCTCCGAAGCCGACGCCAGGGGCACGGTGCCGCTGCTCGGCGAGATCGCGCACGCCCTCGGCTCGCCCGAGCGTCTCGACCTAGCCCTCGGCGACCAGGCCGGACACATGGGGCCGGCCGCACAGGACCTCGCCCACGCACTGCGCCGCCTGGTGCACGGCGACCTGAGCGGCATGTTCGACGCCCCCTCGACCGCGGCCTTCGACCCGACCACGCCCATGCTGTCCATCGACCTCTCCCGCCTCGGCGGATCGGGTGACGACACCGCCTTGGTGCTGGCCATGACCTGCGCCTCAGCGTGGATGGAGTCCGCGCTCGCCGACCCGGACGGCGGCAGGCGCTGGGTCATCTACGACGAGGCATGGCGTGTGATGCGGCACGTCGGCCTGCTGGAGCGCATGCAGTCGCAGTGGAAGCTCTCGCGCGGCCTCGGTATCGCGAACCTCATGATCATCCACCGCCTGAGCGACCTGCTCAGCGCGGGCGACGCCGGCTCGCGCGGCCGGGTGCTGGCCGAGGGCCTGCTGGCCGACTGCTCCACCCGCATCATCTACCGGCAGGAGCCGGATCAGCTCGCTGCTGCCGCCTCGCTGCTCGGCCTGACCGGCGTCGAGACCCAGGCCGTGTCCGCCCTGACCAAGGGCCGGGGCTTGTGGAAGGTCGCAGGCCGAAGCTTCATCACCCAGCACATCCTGCACCCGGCCGAGCGCGAACTGTTCGACACCGACGCCCGCATGTCCTCGTAGCCAAGCTTCACCTCGCGAAGGACACGTCGACCGTGATCGGACCGCAGGGCTGCTGCCGGAGACCCTGTCAGCCACCCGAACCTGGACCTTCATCGCCCACCGTCCGGCGACGACCCAGCCCGCTGCCGCCTCCGTGGCAAAGGCAGCCAGCCAGACACAAGGACCGCGCATGGATTCCGCCGCCGAAGCCCCTGCTGCCCCCACCATCAGCCACAAGACGTGGCAGCAGCACATCCCGGTGCTGGCCGCCGCTGCCGACGGCATCAAACAGGCCTCCGACTCCTGGAACGCAGCCTCCAACTCCTCTGATGGGGCCTGCAAATGGTCTATCGACGGGGAGAATTACCCGGAGAGCAAGGTGAAGCGGGACGCCGAAGCGTGGAAGCACGTCGAGGTCTTCCTCGACCACGGTCCCGAGGTACTGGCCGGCGTCCGCGCCGCCGCCTGCGGGTCCGACTATGTAAACGGGCCGATCAGTGAGGACCTCGGGCGGCTGCGCGGCATCGACACCAGCCTGGAGCGAGCAGCCCAGATCCGGGACGAATGGGATCAGGTACTGGCGCTCATGGACGCCTCACAACCCGGTTCGCGAGAGCTGTACGCCGGCCAGGCGGAGAAGATCCGCAACTCCGAAGGCTGGCAATTTGCCGCCGCGTTGTCCGACCAAGGCCCTGCGCTCGCTCGGGCCAGCGACTACCTGGCAAACCGGAACAACGCAGACCGGCCTGCGCAGGCCGCACGTGCCCAGGTCGCCCTCGCCCGATCCACACCAGGCAAGCACGGAACTCCCACTGCGTCGCCTACTGCGCCGCCCGCGTCCCATCCGCCGCCCCCGCGACGTTCCCGCTGACTCCCCTAGCACCGAGTCCCGGCGGCACCAAACCGGCCGATACCCGGATCCTCGCGGAACACCACAACCTCTACCGTCCCACGGTCTGCGATGCACGTCATCGGCTGCTGGGGCACCCGGCCAAGGAAGGGCCCACGCACCCCGACCAGTCCCTGATGTCCCTGCGAACGGAGGGCTCGCCCCTCACCGCGGACAGCAGCAACTCTCCTGCACAGTCCACAGCTGGCGCCGCGGATCGGGAACACGGGTACGGACACGTCACCACTCCCCTTCGGCAGCGTGGTCTCGGGTGCACCGTCGAGTACGGCCTCAGCGAGTACATCGTCCATGTCGGGATCCCCGACGGTGGTTCGCTGATCATCTCGCCACCGCAGGGGCCGTCGACCGAGCACCCACCCGGGCAGCCGGAGAGCTGGTTGGTGACCCGCGGGCATCCTGACGACTCCGCAGTCCACGAAGCGATCTACGACTCGGAGCCGGACGGCCCGCATGCGCATCACGGCGGCAGAGTTTCACGTCTGCTCGCCGCGATCGACTCGCCGCCTTGATCAGATCGACGTGATGCCACGGGCGGGCTGTAGCACGCCGCGAGCGAGGGCCGCTCGTGCCCGCTCTCCGACAGCCCAGTTGTCGACGCCCACACCGCAACCAGCCGCGCCGGCCGTGCACCACGCGCTGCCACCCGCTCGCCCCTCGTCCGTACCCCGGTCGCTGACCGCGCTTCCCGTCTCGGAGTCCTCCATGACCCGCCGCAACAGAACCGTCCCGGCCCTCGACCGCCCCGGCCCCCGAGCCTCCACCGGATGGATCTGCCATGCCCACCCACTACGACTCGCTCCCCGACATCGCCGTCGGCCGCCACCCCGACTACGGCATCGTCGCTACGAGCCCCAAGCAACTCGACGCCAGCACATGGATGCTGAAGGTGCTCGACTTCCACCCTGTCCCGGACCAACCGACGCTGTACACGCTGGCCAACCAGCTACAGGACGGGCAGGGCCGCGCCACACGGGCTGTCGCACTCTTGCGCAGGGCCGGCTACCAGATAGACGTGGATGCCGCGTTCGACCCCTCGCTCGCCAGCAATACGGCTCCCGCCCGTGAGCGCCCTCACACCGATCCCGACGTCGCGTTCGCCGAGCACCCTCAGCTCGGCATCGTCGCGGCGACCAGCGACCACTCCTCTTCGCCTGACGGCCGGATCATCCTGGAAGACCACGGCTGGCGGCTGAACCCGGACCTGAACATCTACACGCTGCCCGTCGCCTCCGACCGCAGCGTGGCGCTGGAAAGGGTCGCCAGCGCCACAGTGTCGATACACCGATCCGATCTGCAGGTCGCGGTGGAGCCCCGCCTCGCCCAGGACGTGGCAACGCGCCGCCGTCCTGCGCCCGCGAGGGCCTCGCACCGCGAGCGCAATCAGGGCAGCACCACAGCCAAGTACCCAATGAGCTCCGCAGCCCTCGCCGCCAGCCCGGCCCGCACCGGCCTCCCCGGCAAGGCGCCGGTCCAGCGCCAGGACGCCACGCCCGCAGCGGTCCGGCCAGTCGACCCCCGCATCGCCTTCTCCCGCCCCCGATGATCCGCCCCAAGACAGGACACCTCGCATGCCGCAGCCCGAACCCGACGTGGCCTTCGGCATCCACCCCGACCTCGGCGTCGTCGCCGCCGTCGCGGACGACAGCGCGTACCTGTTGGTACACCCGGCTATCAGAACGTGCGGAAAGGCGAGTCAGGTAGCTGCGGGGCGGTGAGGCCCGCCCTGGAGCATGTCGGCTGTCATTGCGCATCGTTCGTGGTCCAGCCACGCACCGTTGATGTGATGGAAGTTCCGGGCTCGCCTCGCCTTCGCCCAACACCCCACCGCTTTCCCGCCACCACCGATAGGAGATCCGCCTTGCCCGAAGCACCAGCAGAGCCGTTCATGACGATCCGGCACACCATCACCGGCGAGATCACCACCACCGGCTACAACACCGCCGCCCGGCGGATCCTGCTCCAGGCCGGCTTCGAAGAGACGCCAGGCTGCGCCTGCCGAGCGACGGAACTCGGTACGGAGCGGACGCACGGGCCTGCTCGGCAGCCAGCGAGCTGCTCGTCGCCGGCCATCCCGTGCACCTGGACCGAGCCCTCGGTCGGCCGGTGAGCGCCGCCGGTACGCCCTGGTTGGCCCGGTCGCCGATGTCGGCACAGTCCGTGATCCGCTCCGAGAGCGGCCAGCCTCTCCAGTGCATCGCCAACCCCGCCCGCACCCGCACCTGTTGAAGGGGGCCTCGTTTTGACCACACCCGGAACGCCTACCAGTCCAGCGCGCACCAAGGGCGGCGAGCTACGGGCCAAGGTGGCCCGACTGCTGGCCGACCGGCCGGCGGACATGCTCACCATCGGGGACATGGCCAGGCAGCTGGGCCACTCCCACGGCGCCGTCCGCAACGCCGCCCTCACCCTGGTGCGGCGCGGCGAGGCCGACCAAGGAGGAACCGGACAACCGAAGTTCCACGCGAACGCGAAATCCGCCGCAGCCGCGCAGACCGCTGTGATCAGCCCACCGGGCACCCACTCTCCCCGCGCCAAGGCGGCCACGGCCCGCACGACCATTCCCGCAGCAGCCACGCCGAAGCAGACCGGCCCGATCCGCCGCGCGGGGGGCCAGGTCTACCACCCCCGGGAGCTGGCCGATCTGCCCGACGTCGAGGCGTTGAATCGCTTGCGGGACGCCGACGTGCCGGTGTTGCTCTACGGCCCTCCGGGCACCGGCAAGACGAGTCTGGTCGAGGCGGCGTTCCCGGACCTGCTCACCGTCGCCGGTGACGGCGACACCACGGTCGGCGACTTGATCGGCGAGTACACGCAGGACGACGCGGGAGCCTACGTCTTCCAGTACGGTCCGCTGGTCACCGCGATGACCGAGGGCCGCGCCCTGCTGATCGACGATGCCACCTTGAT
Organism: Streptomyces sp. DT224; assembly: GCF_049844595.1. NCBI lineage: Bacteria > Bacillati > Actinomycetota > Actinomycetes > Kitasatosporales > Streptomycetaceae > Streptomyces > Streptomyces sp. DT224. The sequence goes on along the minus strand of NZ_JBNCLI010000001.1, from coordinate 485,847 downwards.
CTCACCGAAGGTCCTGGCGGCGCTGTATCCCGCGATGGACGGGCGCAGGCAGATCCAGGTCAAGGCCCACAAGGGCGAGACCATCAAGGCCGAGCCAGGCTTCTACGTGGTGGCGGGCCACAATCCCGGCGTCCACGGAGCGGTGTTGACGGAGGCGCTGTCGTCCCGGTTCAGCGTGCAAATCCAGATCGGCACGGACTACGACCTCGCCCTCGCCTTGAGGATCGATGCCCGGGTGGTCCGGGTCGCCCGGAACCTCGCCCGCCAGGTCGAACTCGGCGAGTTGGGCTGGGCCCCCCAATTGCGAGAGCTGCTGAGCTACCAGAAGACCGAGGCAGTCCTCGGCACCAATGCCGCGCTGGCGAACCTGGTCGGCATCGCTCCTGTGGAGGATCGCGACATCGTCGCCGACGCCGTCATCAAGGCTGTCGGCGTCAAGAAGATCGCGCCCCTCACCCTCGGCAAGCAGCTCCCCGCCTCAGCTGCCCGGCAGCCCCCGGGCAGCACCGGCTCCGCGCACCGGGGCCGCTCGCGATGAGCGCCCACCACCACGTCCAGTCCCCCGCCACCACCCGGGACGACGACGCCGACCTCGCGCGCTGGGACGACGACGGCGCCCCGCCCGCGCAACCCCGTTCCTCCCCGGACGCGTGGCTGCGCGTGGGAGCCGAACTCGGCGACCGACTGGTCGACCTCTCCGGCCGCCAGGACCTCCTTGTCACCTGCCGCCCCGGCACGCGCAGCGGCGCACCAGCCGCGTTCTTCCCCACCCTGGGCGAGGTCGAGTTCGACGCCGGCCTGTTCGCCCCGCTCCAGCCCCACGAGATCAATCCGCGGATCGTGGGCGACGAGGAGCGGTATCCCGCCGCCTGGGGAGTGTTCGTCCACGAGGCCGCGCACGCGGCCCACTCCGTTTGGACGCAGCCTGCCGGAGCGGACCCCCGCGTCGTCGAGGCCGCGCTCCTGCTGGAGGAGAGCCGTGTCGAAGGCGCACACCTGATCGCGCGGCCCACGGACCGCACGTACCTGCGCACCAGTGCCCGAACCCTGGTCATGCCCGACATCGCCCACCCCACCCTCCAGGGCATCGAGCACGCCGCCGCCGTGGCGGCCCTGGTCCTCGGCCGCCGTGACGTCGGCATCCTGGACGCCGGCGAGACCCGGGCCGTCGCCGATCTGTGCGAAAAGGTGCTGGGCGCAGACCTGCTGGCCACACTCACCCGCATCTGGACCGCAGCCCACCAGTGCGCCGACCACGACGCCACGACCATGCTCGCGCACGCTCAGAAATGGTGCGACGCTCTGGACACCGCTGCCCCCGCCCTGCCCGTGCCAGGGAACCTCACCGATCTGCTGTCCGGCGCCGTGGGGGTCGTCATGGACAGCACGGCAGCCACCGACGCCGCCGACCTCGCGGCACAGGCCGCAGCGACCAACGCCATGGCCACGCAGTCCAAGGCGCAGGCTCAGAACCGCGCCCAGCGGGCCGGCCAGCGACGCAAAGCCGCCGCCACCGCCAAGTCGGTCTTCAACGCCCGTGGCACCACCGTCACCCCCGACGGCACACCGGCGCCCTACGGCAACCCGGTCACCGGCACCCGCAGGCCCACCGCCGCCGAGCAGAGTGCCGCCGCGCGCCTGAGCCGCGCCCTGCGTGCCGCCGCCTACCGCGAGCGGACCGAGGAGCGGACCACCAGCCCCACCCCGCCCGGCCGCCTCAACATGCGCGCGGCCCTCGCCCGCGACGCTCAGCGCGCGGCCGGATCGGTCCCCACCGCAGAACCGTTCACCCACACCCGCCGCCGGAACTCCCCCACCCCACCGCTGCGTGTGGGGATCGCCGTCGACGTCTCCGGCTCCATGCGTGCCGCCTGCGCGCCCGTCGCGTCCGCTGCCTGGATCGTGGCACGCGCAGCAGCCCTGACCGACCCCGACTCCCTCACCGCCACCATCGCCTACGACATGCACCTCACCGCATTGACCCGACCCACCCACCGAGCACCAGAGCGCGTGACGACCTTCGATGCCAGCGGCGGCCACCACAACCTCGGCGACGCCATCGACGCACTCGACCACGGCCTCGAACTCAGCCGCCCCGGCGCCGGCCGCCTCCTCGTGATCGTCACCGACGCCCAGTACGGCAGCGACGAAACCGCTCAAGCCGTCACCCGCGTCAAGCAGCTCACGACCGCCGGCTGCGCCGTACTCCAGCTCACCCTCACCGCGGAGTCCCGCCACTTGCCGGGGACCACCTTGCTGCACCTTCCCCAGCCCTCCAGCGCTCCCGTCGCTATCGCCTCCGCGGCCACAGACGCCATCCGCAGGACACGCTGAGACGACGCAGAAGGCGGAAGCGACAGAACGAGCAGTTGCCTGGGGTGTGCGCTGTCGCCACCAGGTTCTGGCCGCCGGCTGCACCGATCTGGTCCTTGAAGGCGGGACCAGCGACACGGCATGGGGGGAGATAGAGGAGTCCGCCCGCACCATCACTCGCGCGGGGTGGTGGATCGACCAGCGCTCGTCTGAACCGACGAACTCGCCGAGCTCCTGAAGGCCGTTACCGCGGCCGAGCGGCCAACGGATAACCCGCGCTTCTGACCGTTCGATGCCCCGCCTCGATCTGCGCTGGTCTTGGCGGGGCCTCGGCCTCGGACCGAAGACAACGTCCGCGCCATCGCGGCCAGCGCGGGGCGTCAGGGACTGGGCGCCAGTTCTACCGAGACCGTCGAGAAGTCGAAGCGCAGATTGCCCCACACGGTTACGGGGCGTGGCCCGGTGTCGCCATGGTGGTATTCGAGCACAGGGATGAGTAACTCGTCGACACCCCCACAGGTCACCCTTCCGCTCCGGAGCGCGGCTGCCAACGCGCACACCGAACTGCTGTACCTGCCTGAAGGTTCCGCCAGACATCCCTCCCCGCCGAAGCAGCAGTGCTGGCTCAATGCCGACTGAGTGATCGGTGACGTCTACCAGCGATCTCCAGCCGCGCCAAATCGCGGATCCTGCGGATCCTCTCTCCCTGACAGCCCGAACCTCCGGGCGCCCATTCACCTTTCCCCGTTCGAGGTTGAAGACGTGATTGCCCACCTGCAGCGCGCTAGCAGCACCGCTGGCCTGTTCTCGTCCCTGTACGAGCTGGCCGAGCGCGGTGGTCACATCAGCCCCAGGCTGATCGCGGGTGACGGGCGTGGAGCCCCCATCGAGCTTCTCGCCGAGTCTGGCTCACTGCCCTATCTGGCCCAGGCCCTCGACGCTCCGGTCGAACGTCTCGGGTCCCGGGCACCCGAACGGCCGACGTGGTTCTGCTCAGTGCGTTCCAACCCGCAACGGCCGGATCTCACCGACGCGCAGTGGGCCGCGGTCGCCCGCCGCCTGGTGGCCGTCACCGGCGTCGCCCCCGACGGGGATCCGGACGCCTGCCGGTGGATCGCCCTGCGCGATCAGCCCCGGCAGGTGCACGTCGTGGCGACCCTCGCTCGTGAGGACGGCATCCTCCACAACGCCTACCGCGACGCCTTTCACCTGGAGACCGAGTGCCACCGCATCGCGGCCGAGCTGGGCCACCTGTCCACCTCTGTCCACCCGGAATCCCCCGCCCAGGAGACCCACGTGCCTGCACCCTCCATCATCACCGCCGAGCCCAGCGGCAGCGTGTCGGCGAAGGGCGATACCAACGACCATGCCGCCACACTTCTCAAGCACGCTGGCTTCCAGCAGATCGAGGACTGGTACGGCCGACGCCATCGCCTTCCCACCGCAGTCCCGCGCGCTCTGCGCCCCGCCACCGCTACCTACGCGGCCCAGCTGCTGCGCGCCGCCGGATTCGGCGTCGACCTGGACCCCTCCCTCGACACCACGCGAGAGACAGCCCAGGCCTATCCGCTCGGGCCCTACACAGCCGGAGCGGAAATCCTCCGACTCACCGATCAGATCAGGTCTGCCGTGAACGGTGAAGAGCTTCGGACGGCCGTCGAACACCTCCACCCCGAGCACGGTGCCCTGGAACGCGTCCGGGAAGCGCTGGAGGTGACGGGTGAGCAGATCCAGGACCTCGACAGCGAGGCATACCACCTCGCCCGCCGGTTCGACTACGCCTCCGAGTACGTCAGGGACGCCCAGTCCGAACTCGTCGACTCCGGAGCCGCGCTGCTCCAGGTAGGCGTCGCTTCCCAGGAACAGGCCGAGACGCGGACACAGTCCGCGGCAGTCCCCGACCATCAGAGCGCCGCGCTGACCACGTCGCCCGCAGCGGCCAGGGCCAAGGACTCCTCGACTCTCAGCACCGGGGCAGTGAACGCCGGCGCGATCACACCTCCGTCGCAGGCCCCCGCCCCCCGGACGCGGTGACCGTGATGATCCCTTCGCCTCCCCGGATCGTCGGGCTGTCGCGCACCTACGTCATGCGGGCCGCCGACGCTCTGGCCAGTGCGACGGCTACCTACGCCATACCGCTGCTGGTCCTGGTCACCACGGGCTCCACCGCCTTGACCGGTCTTGCGTTTCTCCTCGAATGGGCGCCTCGTCTGGCTGCCTTCGCCTTCGCCGGGTCACTGGTTGACCGGTGGGGCGCCGGGCGTGTGTTCCGGATGTCCAACCTGACCCGCACCGCCGTGGTCGTCGTTGCCGGGGTGGTTTTGTTCTTCCTGCCCAGTGCAGGAACAGTGCCAACGGTTGTTGTCCTGGCTTTCGGCGCTGTGTCCGGGCTGGTTGCGGAGGTCTCCTTCGTCGCGGTGGAGACTCTGGGCGCCGCGTCGTGCCGCCTGGCGGGTACCACGGCCCACCGCGTGCAGGCCGCACAGACCGGGATCGACCAGGGCGCGATGCTCGTCGGTCCGCTTCTGGGGGGCCTGCTGCTCCTGGCCGGCACCACCGTGCTGCTGAGCGTGGTCGCGTTGCTGGCCTTGACCGCTGCCTCGACCGCATCCGGCGTTGCAGAGGCCACGGACCATCGCCCTGCGCCCGGCAGTCTTCTGACCGGGTGGGCAACCCTGCGCCGGACACCGGCACTTGTCTGGCTGGTCGGTGGTCTCATCGCTTCCAACCTGGCCACTGGCGTCCTGCAGGCCGCCGCCCCGATCACTGTCATCCACCACTTCCACTACTCCACCGCCGCCGTGGGATCGGTCTGGAGCGCGGCAGCCGTTGCTTCGCTGATTGCTGTGTGGGCCAGCCGTCGTGCGATCGACCGCTTCGGCATCTGGTCAGTCGGCGCCGGGGCAGCCGCTGTCTCAACCGCGGCATGCCTGGCGACTGCCCTGGCCCCGAACTTCGGGGCATACACCGCAGCAGTGGCGTTGGTCATGGCCGGCGAAGGTGCGATGACCGTCGTGCTGCGCACGCTGCGGTCCCGGCTCATCCCGGTCCAGGCGTTCGGCTCGACTCTGGCGGTGACGATCATCCTGGTGCTGCTGCCGCTCCCGCTGGCCGGAGCCCTGATCGCGATCGTCCCCACCGCCGGGATTTCACGCCTCCTGCTGGCCTGCGCCGCTCTCCAGGGCCTAGCGCTGACTGCTTGCTTCGCCGGTCTGCGACGGCACCGGACCGCCTGCGAACCAGACCGTCCACAGGGTCCTGAACTTCACCAGCAGGTCCCCCAGCCAGCGCCTGCGCGCTGACGGGCCGTTTCCCGACCGCGCACGCCCAGTTCGCTTCTCCGCTCTTCCCGCCCACGCCCCATGGAGGTCTTTCCCATGTTCCGATCCACTCGCCCGCTGCTGATCGTCGTCGGCGGATCCGATCCCGTCTATCGCGGCTACTGCGTCGAGCAGGCTGCCGCCGCGTACCCGATCGCCGTCATCGACACCAAGCCGCCTTCCTGGCAGCAGCACCTGGTGGTCGACCACGAGGTCGCCGACACCCACGACCCGGACGCCGTGGTCGCTGCCGGCCTGGCCTTGGCCGCTCGCCACCCCATCCTCGGTGTCGTCACCTGGGACGAGTACACACTCGTGCCGGCCGCCGAACTCGCCGCTCGCCTCTGCCTACCCGGCAACACCACGTCGGCGATGACCGCCTGCCGGGACAAGGCGACCAGCCGCCGTCTGTTCGCCGAACGCAACGTGCCCTCGGCCACGTCCACCCGTGTCGACACCCTGGCCGAGGCATCCGTCGCCGCGCTTCGCACCGGGTTCCCGGTCGTTCTCAAGCCTTCCTCTCACGCGGCCAGCATCGGTGTGGTCCGCGTCGATGCGCCCGAGGAGCTGCCCGGGGCCTGGCAGTTCGCCGCTGCTGGAGCCGGTAAGCAAGGTCCGGAGGGCAGCGGCGTACTGGTCGAGGAATACCTGTCGGGCCCGGAAATCTCGGTGGAGTGCGTCACCCAGCACGGGGTCACCACGGCGCTCGCCGTCACTCGCAAGGAGGTCGACTTCGCTCCGTACTTCGAGGAAGTCGGCCATACCGTCGATGCCGGTGACCCGCTCCTTCCCGAGGTCGCTCCCGTAGCCATCCAGGCTGTCCGGGCGCTGGGAGTCACCGATGGTGTCCAGCACGTGGAGATGCGCCTCACCACGTCCGGTCCGCGGATCATCGAGGTCAACTCGCGGATCGGCGGCGACCTGATCGGCACGCTCGTCCGCCTCGCCACCGGCCTGGACCTGCCCCGGATCGCTGCTGATGTCGCCTGCGGGCAGATTCCCGACCTGACGCCGACGGCACACACCACCGCCGCGATCAAGATCGTCTATCCCCCGGCCAGCGGTGTCCTCTTGGCGCGGAGCCTGGCGATGGTCCCTGGTCCGGAGCACCCGTGGCTGTACCAGGTGACCTGGCTCCGGGAGGTCGGAGAGCGGGTCGTACTGCCGCCGGCGGGCGACCTCGACACCAGCCGCATCGGCTTCCTCATCGTCACCGCCGACAGCCCCGACACGGCCCGGCACCGACTCGCTGCTCTTTCCGACGACCTGACGCTGTCGGTCGCGCCGTGAATCTGCCGTCGTGTACGCCGGCAGCCGGCACCGGTCCGCGCTGAAACGTTCCGCTGAATCCCCCAGGAGTAGGCCCGTGAGCTGCACGAGAACCGAGCGCGCCCCGCCCCGCCCGCTCGCACACCCAAGGAACCACCGTGCCCTCTCCGCGCACCAGCGCGCCGTCGACCACCACCGGAACCGACGCGCTCCTCTACCTCCTGTTCGGCGTCCTCGGCGCCGCCCTGGCCTTCGGCTCCCTGGCCTGGCTGACCGGCAACCTCACCAACGCCGCTGTCGGCAAAGGCCCATGGGCCCCGTTCCGCACCACCGATGCTCTGCTGCACCCCGACATGCTGTGGCCGGCCCTGAGCACGACCGCCCTGTTGCTCGGCGCCCGCATCGTTCCCGGCCTGCTCACCCTGGCCCTGATCACCACCGGCATAGTCCTGTGGACGCGCTGGCGCTCCGGCTCCAAGACCGGACTCGCCCGCAAGACCGACCTGGCGCCGCTGCTGAACAAGGAGATCACCGTGAAGGCGAAGAGCCTGCGGCCGTCCCTGAGCGGCCGGGAGAGTAAAAGAGGTCGCTCCGGCTGACCGCGGCATCCTGCTCGGCACCCTGTCCCCGGGGCGAGCCGATGTCCGCGCGTCCTGGGAGGACGTCCTCGTCGCGATCATGGCGCCGCGCAGCGGGAAGACCTCCGGACTGGCGATCCCGGCGATCCTCGCGGCACCCGGCCCGGTGCTGCTCACCAGCAACAAGGCGGCGAACGACGCGTTCACCGCCACGGTGGACGCCCGAGCCGAGGTCGGCACGATCTGGACCCTGGATCCTCAGCAAATCGCGCACCATCCGCGCGAGATGTGGTGGGACATCCTGGCCGACGCCCGCGACCTGGCCGGAGCCAAACGCCTGGCCGGGCACTTCGTCGCCGCCAGCGTGGACGACTCGAACGGTTCCGACTTCTGGTCCACCGCCGCGTCGAACACGTTGGGTGCGCTGTTCCTCGCTGCCGCCAGTCAGCGCCGGCCGATCACCGACGTCTTGGCGTGGCTCGCCTCCCCCGCCGACCGGACGCCGGTCGACTTGCTCACCGATGCCGGCCACGATGCGGTCGCCGCCCAGCTTCAGGGCACCGTCTCCGGTGCAACCGAGACCCGGGACGGGATCTACGAGACGGCGCGGCAGTATGCGAGCTGCCTGCTCGACCCCGAGGTCGCGGCGTGGGTCACCCCCAGCAAGAGCGCTGACGAGTTCAAGCCCTTCGCCTTCGCCACCTCCTGCGACACCTTGTACCTCCTCAGCAAGGACGGCGGAGGCAGCGCCTCCGCGATCATCGCCGCTGCTGCCGACGCCGTGATGCGCGCAGCCGTAGTGGTCGCCGAGCGCTCCGGCGGACGGCTCGACCCGCCCGCCCTGTGCGTCCTCGACGAAGCAGCCAACGTCTGCAAGATCAGCGATCTCCCCGATCTCTACAGCCACTTGGGCAGCCGCGGCGTCATCCCGATGACGATCCTGCAGTCCTACCGCCAGGGCCAGCGGTGCTGGGGCGAGGCCGGCATGGACGCCCTGTGGTCCGCAGCCACCATCAAGATCATCGGTAGTGGGATCGATGACGCGGACTTCGCCGACCGCCTCAGCCGTCAGGTCGGTGACCACGACGTCCAGACCACCTCGGTCTCCACCAGCGAGAGCGGTAAATCCACCTCGGTGAGCATGCGCACCGAACGCATCCTTCCGCCTGACGCCATCCGCGCCCTGCCCAAGGGCAAGGCGTTGCTCCTGGCCACCGGCATCCGGGTCGCGATGCTCGACCTCAAGCCCTGGTACAAGGAACCATCCGCGAGGGTGGTCGGCCCGGCATCGACCCGTGCGACGAAAGCCATCACCGAGCGCGCTCTGGCGAAGGCCACGGACCCCGACGACTTCGAGCTGTCGACATGAACGTCCCCGCACTCAAGGTGCTTTCGCTCGGAGCTGGCGTCCAGTCGACCTGCCTTCTACTCATGGCCGCCGAGGGTCACCTGCCCGGCCTGGATGTGGCGATCTTCGCGGACACGGGATGGGAGCCCCGCAGCGTCTACGAGCACCTCGTCCGGATCGAACGGGAGATTGCGGAACCGGTCGGCATCCCGATCCTGCGGGTCTCCTCCGGGAACATCCGGTCCGATGCGCTCGACCCTGGAAAGCGCTTCGCGTCGATGCCTTTGCACATCCTCAACGCCGATGGCGGCGATGGGATGTCACGGCGGCAGTGCACGAGTCAGTACAAGGTCCGGCCGATCAAGGAGAAGGTCCGCGAGCTGCTCGGGTATCCCTACCCGCAGCGCATCCCCGCCGGAGTCCACGTCGAGCAGTGGATCGGCATCTCGGTGGACGAGTTCCACCGGGCCAAGGACGCGGACGTCGCCTACATGAAGAACCGCCACCCGCTGATCGAGAACGGGTTCTCCCGGTCCGACTGCCTGCGGCTCCTGCGCTCACGCGGGTTCGGTCAGACGCCGAAGAGTGCGTGCCTGGGATGTCCGTACCACGGCAACGCCCAGTGGAGGGCTCTGCGGGACGAGTCCCCACACGAGTGGCAGGACGTCGTCGCCTTCGACGCCGCCATCCGATCGGGTAACGCGCGCGCCACCGCCGAGGGCAAACCCCTGCTCGGTCAGGCATACCTCCACCGCAGCCGCCGCCCCCTGGACCAGGCGCCGATCGACCGGGTCACTGCCCACGAGTGGTCCGGCCGCCAGGGCGACATCTTCGACGCGCTCGCGGACGCCGAGCTGGAGAACGGCGAGCCGGACGGCTGCTCGCCTTGGTCCTGCCGCTCCGGAACCCCGGCCCAGAGCGATCACACCCTCGCGGTCTGACCCTCCCCCACTTGATCAGGAGTCCCTTCGTGTCCTCACCGAACCCCGCCTTCCCTCCGGCGCGGGCCAGGCAGCTCATGCTCTCCCCGGTCGTCCGGCACGACGGCCGGTGGTGGCTGGTCAGCAGGGCCGGCTCGATGCTCGCCACCGACCCCGACTTCACCAGCACGCTAAACGACTTCTCCACAGCGGTGACCGCTGCCGATCAAGCGGTCGCGGAACTGCATACACGGCAGAGCGACTCCCCCGCATCAGGGGAACGGCCATGAACCCGCTCCTGAGTGCGGAGCAGGCGGTACTCGGCGCGGTCCTGCTCGACCCGGGCCAGCTCTCGCACCTTGACTGGCTCGCCCCTGAGCACTTCGACCGGCCGGTCCACCAGGCGCTGTTCGCCGCGTTGCGCAAGCTCCGAGGCGACGGTCATCCGGCGCTGGCCGCCGAGGGAGCCGTCCCATTGTCTTGGGTGACCGACGCGGTCAACGAGGCCGGCCTCCATGTCCGGGGACTGACCGCGGTGTATGCGCACTCTCTGGTCTCCGCCTGCCCGCGCGTCGCCCACGCCCCGGTGTACGGCCGCATGGTGCTGGAGGGCGCCATCCACCGCACCATCACCCGGCACGCGATCCGCCTGCATCAAGCGGCCCGTGCCGATGCCCGCCGGGGACGGGTCGAAGGATCCCTGATTCAAGCGGACGTTCTGTCCGGCGTACTCAGCGAACTCGCCCAGCGCTGGGGGACCGAACCGCGCTCGGTCCCCCCGGCCCACGCCCCTGCCGACCCGTCGCCGGTACGGGCCGACGATCAAGCGGGCGAGGACGAGCGGTTCCTCCTGGCCATCCTGGCTGACCGGCCGACGGCCATGGAGGAGGTAGTGGGCTGGCTGCGGCCGGGCGACTTCACCGACCCTATCCACGGACACCTCTACCGCTGCCTCGGAGCGTTGCACCACCGAGGAGAACCCGTCGACCGCATCACCCTGCTCTGGGAAGCCCAGCGCCGTGGACTTCTGGCCGACGGCACCCTCACGGCAGAACACCTCAGCGCCATCTGCGACGACGTGAGTGCAGGCAGCGCCGAATGGCTCGGCGAACAGGTCCTGGCCTCATCCGTGATCCGCACCGCGGCTACAGCTGCGCGCGACGTGCGGGTCTTGGCGGAGGACGAGGCGCTCTCCCCCGGTCAGCTCATCAACCACGCCCTGCACGCACTCGGCCCGCTCGACGAGGTACGGACCCGCTGGCACAGCACAACCGGCCGGCGCCCAGCTACGCCGCCGGTTCGTACCCCAGAACCTCCACCCCTCTCACGAGCGCATGCCGCCCTCGCCCGCAGCGCGCCGAATCCAGTCTCACCGAGCCGGACTCGCTCTGACCCGGCGCCCGCCCCTGGCACCCGGCGGTCACCGGCGCGCGGCCACAACTGACTACTCCCTGTCCTCCCCCGCTCTCCTTCTGGAAGTCACTGTGAACAACACCCCCCGCCCGGACGTCCGTGCCTTGCGCGCGGCGCCGTCCCGCCAGCAGTTTCCCCGGGCCGGATCGCGCGAGGCCGGCGGCATGCACTCCGCGCTCGCCCGCCCGCCGATCGGTTCGCTCTGCTCGGGGTACGGCGGTCTCGACCTGGGCGTGCAGTCGGCCCTCGGCGGCACCCTGGCCTGGCACGCAGAGGTCAATCCCGATGCCTCACGCATCCTGTCCCGGCACTGGCCCGCGGTGCCGAACCTCGGCGACATCACAGCCGTCGACTGGTCCGCAGTCCCCCGGGTGTGCGTCCTCACGGCGGGCTTCCCCTGTCAAAGACGTCTCGGTCGCCGGCCGACGAGCCGGACTCAACTCCCACACCCGCTCCGGGCTGTGGCTGCACGTCGCCCGTGCGGTCCAGGCCCTCCGCCCCTGCCTGGTCGTGATCGAGAATGTGCGCGGCCTCCTCACCTCACCCGCCGGTTCCCCTGGCGACGTGGAATTCTGCCCGTGGTGTCTGGGAGACACCGCAGGTCAGCCTCCTCTGCGGGCACTCGGTGCCGTACTCGGATCCCTGGCCGACCTCGGGGACGACGCGAAATGGCTCGTGCTTCGCGCCTCCGACATCGGGGCACCGCACCGCCGCGAGCGAACCTTCCTCGCCGCCTGGCCCGCCGGACACCCTGCTCAAGACGCCGACGAGCAACATCGGGAAGAACGGCGGCTCCCAGCATCCGACGAAGCGCAAGAGCGGGGGCCACGGCCCGAACCTGGCCGACGAGGTCGAGTGGCTGCTGCCGACTCCGAAGGCGTCGGACGGGAGCAAGGGCTCACCGAACCAGCGGTACGGCAACGGGGACATGACCCTGCCCAGTGCGGCTGCATCGCTGCTGCCCACATCGCAGGCCGGCCGTACGGACACCCCGGAACGCCGACTGGGCACGGAGTGGCGCCCGCCTCTGCCGGCTGTGGCTCTGCCGCTCTGGACGGAAGCGGCTCCGGAACCCGGGGAGCCGACCAGCGATGGGGAGCATACGCAGCCGCCATCACCCGATGGGAGATGCTCACCCGCCCCGCGCCGCCACCCACCGATGCGGCAGGCCGGCTCCGGCCCGAGTTCGTGGAGTGGATGCAAGGCCTGGACCCAGGCTGGGTCACGGCAACGCCAGGACTCGGCCGGCCAGCACAACTCACCGCACTCGGCAACGGAGTCGTACCCCAACAGGCCAGCCGAGCATTGCAGTTGTTGGCACCTCCCTTCCCCCGCTGCCCTCACTGCGCGGCGGCGTAGCGCCCCACTACCGGGTCATTCCGGCCGGACCAAACCGCGGTTCCTCCGGATCCTCTTCCCCATGTCGCCGTCTCACAGATGGAGCACGCCCCCATGTCCGACACCAGCACGACCACCCCCGAACCGGAACCGTTCCGCGTCCCCGACGGGGACCTCGACGACCTCGCCAGCACCCTCGCCAAGACCATGTCCGAGGTCAGGCAGCACGGCGTCATTCTCGACCGACTGGGCTCCGAGCCCACTCCCGCCTCAGCCGAGCCTCGGCCGGGTAACGACAAGCCGGCCGCAGAGACAGCCGACCCCGCTTGGAGCGATGTACCCACCTCCGTGTTCATCCTCGCTCTGGACGGCGAGGCCTACACCGTCGAACTGGCCGCCCTCACCACCTGGGTGAACCACCTCTTCCTCCCGGTGTACGGACGAGAAGTCAGCAGCAGCCGCCCCTGGTGCGCGCAGTGGCACGAACACCCGGAAGCGGTCGCCCGGCTGCACGCCCTCTGGCTCGCGTGGCAGCAGTTCACCGACGCCGAGGCCGGCCTGTCCGGTCCTTCCACGTGGCACCGCGACCACCTGGACCACACCCTGGTTCATCTCCGCGCTCCCGACGGGCCCTTCGGCGCCTGCACGACCAGTCCAGTCCGGCCCAACCACCGCGTGCTGGCCACTCCTGCACCAGTGCAGATGGGGCTGGCGGCATGAACGACGAATTCGATTCGGATCTCTTCGACTTGGGTCTTGCCGATCTCACGCCTGTCGATGCGAACAGCGGAGACGCAAAGGCCCACTTCTGGCCCGGTGACCTGGTCGTTCTGGCGGAGCACGGCACCCTCGACGCAGAGACCTACGTCGTCGCCATCGACAGCTCAGCCACCTGGGGCGTTCCCGGTGAACCGCAGATATGCGCGATCAAGATCGCACGGGACTTCAACCAGGGGACCTACACCTACGAGTCGGGCTGGCACGCCACCGCTTCCTTCGCTCAGAACTGGCTGATCGAGCGTGGGTGTCCGCCTGAGCCGATCTCCCAGATCGGCGAAGACTTCATGCAGCCCGCCGACGATCTCATGACGCAAGTCGTCGAACAGAAGATCCGCGCATCGGGGGCGCGATACGAGGTCCTCGACACCTACACCTCGGACTCCAACCCGTGCGAAACATGGACGTTGACCCGCGACGGCATCGCCCCCAAGGCACCGATTCGTGTCTTCCTCGACGAGGGTGACCTCGCTGCTCACACGTACACCCTGCGCGAGGGTGCTTTCGCCGACGAGCATGCCGCTCGAATGTGGCTGGATGAGCGCAGCGGCCCGTTGCCGGAACCGCCCGACTACCGCGGTGAGGTCGCACTGCGGACCGCCGCCGCCCTCACACGGTCGGCCGGCGCCTACGCGTTGCCGAGGACCGGCATCGATCCGCACGGCACATCGCCGGCAACGACGGGCTGGCGACCCAACTCTGGGCGGTCGATATGAGCCGCGCCCGCTTCGCCTTCGCCGCACACCCCGACGCCATCGGAGACCTTCGAGAACTGCCCTCTGAAATGCGGGACTTGGCACTGCTGGAACTGCAGAACCTGGTCCACGGCAGCGATGACTGCCTGCCGCTGAAGGGCCGCCTCGCCGGCTACCACAAGGTCTACGTCGATCCGTCCGTTTCCTACCGGATGGTCATCCAGTTCCGCCCGGCACCGCCGACCTCGACCCACAAGCGCGAGATCTACCTCGTCGCCGCCGGCAGCCGCAAGGACTACGCGGTCTACCGCTCGGCACACCTGCGCACCAGTCCCCAGCAGGACGCCGAAGCCCCCTCGGCCACCGAGGCCCGCGTGCAGGCCGCCCGTGCCCGCTCCCCCCGAGCAGTCGCCCAGCCGGCCGCTGTACCGGCAACACACCCCGCAGCAGCCCCGCCCACACCCGTCGCGTCCCGAAGGGCTCCCCAGCGATGACTGCCGACCACACTCCGTTCGCCCGCGCCAAACTGGCGGCACTTCTGACTGACGCCGCACAGAGTGTCTCCGGGATCCTCACCGCCGAGTACCCAACGGCCGTCGCCCGTTCCTACTTGCACCCAGTGCTCGGAGCGCTCGCGGCCGGACCTCGGGTGGCTGCCGGGCTCAACGATCGACTCGAAGGCTTCATGGCCGGCGAACCGCTCCCCGCAACACCGGCGGGCCTTTTCACCCTCGCCTCCTACTCCTCCGCACTGGGTTGGCTCACCGAGTCGCTTACTGAACTGACCGTCTCCGTCGACCAGATCTGCACACGTGTCGGCATCCCCGCCCAGGCCCCGGATCCAGCGCTCGCCCCGCCCCACGCCATGGATCCCAGCGCCTTTGACTTCGGCTTCAGCGCGCTGGAGTTCGCGGCGATCCGCACCGCGGCCGAGGCCGCCGGCCTCACACCAGACGAATACGTCGAGGTCCTCTCCGAGTCCCTGCTCGCAGCATGCCGGATCACCGACGCCTGCATGGAAATCTCCAGCAGCCTCATGGAGGACGCCGAATACGTCCTGGGTGAGGCGAGCGACGGCGTGTGGATCAGTGAAGGCCCTGACAGCCTGCCTACTCTCGTCCGTTCCCTGCTCATCCGGATGGGAGCCGCCGAGTGAACCCCTATGACCCGGCTGAACGGCCGGGCGCTCACCTCGTCGCCGAGAAGCTCGGAGTCGATGACCCCTGGCTGCTGACCGAGAACCATGCGCCCGGTGACGCCCGTGACCTGGTCGGCCAGATGATCGCCGAGGATGCCCGCAACCTCGACAGCCTGCAGGGCCAACTCGTGCGAGCCGCGCGGTCCGCTGTCGAACTGCTGGAGCCAATCTGTCGGGGCGAGATCGTCCCGGCCAACCGATACGGCGTCCTGGAATCCGTCGCCCCGCGAGTCGAAGTGCTCGCCGCCTCCCGCGCAGCCGCTCACGAACAGCTGACCCGGTCGATAGCCACCTTCCGTCGTCTCACCCACGACCAGAGCACGGCCCGTGCCCCGAAGACGGCGACGCAGGACCGAGGCATGGAACAGGAACCTGCCCGCCACGATGACTGGGCCATCTCCGGTGATCGCCCGCTCGTCACACTCGAAGCTGTCGAGGCCGGCGGACTGCGCTTCCACCAGAGCGCGGTCTCCGGCGACACCTATCTCTCCGACGGACAGGGTCAGCGCCCCGATCCGGAGGTCTGGCCCGAAACCGTGCGGCGAATGGTCGCCGATGGGCTGCTCGACCAGGACACCAGTGTGGGCATGCACTGGCCCGGCCAGCCTCTCTCGCTGACGCAACAGGGGAAATCAGCCCTTCAGGCCGCGCGTGCGGCGAGGCCGCGCGTGTCCGCTGCCCTAAGTCGCAGCAACGCCCCTGCGCACGGAACCACCGCCGACCCGGCCGCCGGGCCCGTCGACACGGCGATCGACAAGCCCTCCCGTTCCCGCTGATTCCCTCCGAGAGAGGACGCCCCCATGTCCATCCCCGCACAACGCCCCTCTTTCTCCATCGCCTCCGTCGATGCTCAGCGCATCGAGGACGCGCTTGCCTTGATAGGGCCGAAGTGGACCGCCTGGTCGGCGATGACCCTGGGCCAGCAGAGCGGTCCGATGCGGGTGCGCGATGTCGCCGCCCGGCTCCCTTTCGTCAGCGAGCAGTTCGTCGGCAAGCGGCTGACTACGATGCACGCCGACGGACTGGTCACCCGCGATGACCACCGTCGCGGGGCCCCGTACCGGCTCAGCACGCTCGGCCAGTCGCTGGCCCCGGTGTACGGCACCGTGTCGGACTGGTCCCGTGCCCACCTGTCGCTTGGCCCAATGGCCGAAGCCGAACGCGTCGAAGACGCCCTGCGCCGGCTTCATCTTCGGCACTCGACCGCCGTGGTCCAGGCCCTCGATGCCGGCGGCCCGATGCGGTTCACCCGCATCGCCGAGGAGGCCGGCCTGGACAGCGGCTTCACGCGGCATCGGCTTCTCCGCCTCCAGGCCGACGGACTGGTCGCCCGCGCCGGCTCGCGACACGGCGACCCCTACGTGCTGACCGATGCCGGTCAGGCACTGGGAGCCGTCTACGCAAGCGTCGAGCACTGGAGCGAGCCGGTCGCCGGGCGTCGGACCTCGTCGCCGCCGCCCCCCGTCGCAGCGGTCGCCCGCACCCACCCCGTCGTCCCTCTGGGGGCGGACGGTGCTCGGACAGCTGCGGCCCTACGCCGGAGCCCCGCCTCGCCGAACGCCCTGTTCAGCCATGCGCCACAGCCGCAGCCGCGGGTGCCAGCAGCGGTGACTGCTCAGTCGACCCCCGTCCGGGACCGGTGATGGCGGTGGCGGCGGCTGTGAGACCCGACCGCATCCCGTTCTTGTCGCGGTGCCCGCGTGCAGCCGAGCAGGTCGGGCAACCCCACGACTCCAGCCGTGCCCCGGGCCAGCTCGCCGTCGCCACGTCACGGTCACTGAGACCGACCCCGCCCTTCAGGACACCGCTTCTGTCCCCGAATAGGGGAAGTGCCCTCATGTCCATTACCACCGCACTTGCCAAGGCCACGTCCATGATCGAGAAGGCGTGGGGCCGGCCCGTGGCGGATCTCGAACCGGTAGCGGCTCAAAGCCCCTGCGAGGACCCGCTTCTCCGCGTAGCCATGCGCATCCGCTCGGCTCTCGTCCTGACCGACACCTCGACGGCCGTACACCGAGACCGTCTACATGGCTTGACCCGGACCGGCCACACGCCAGGGTTCTACGACCTGGAGCGGATCCTCGGCTCCGCGGCGAGCCTTCACGCCGGCCAGTCCGAAAATCGACCCCGGCAAAGCCGCCACGCCCAAAGACCGGACGCCGGCACCCTCACTGGTCCAGGCCGCTGTCGCCCGCACCGCCCACGCGCTGCACCCCTTGGACCAGGTGCCCGGCCCGGCTGTTCGTGCGCCCGCGTCCGGGCGACCGGCGCCCGCTGCGCGACCGAATCTCTGAGCGGTCAGGCGCTGTTCTCGTCGTTGTGGGCATCCTCGATACGGGCGCCCACCGCGTGGGCCAGCTCCTCCACGGTCAACTCGACACGACGCCCATCCGCGATCCGGTTCTCGACGAGCGTGTCCTCGTCCCATGGTCCGTCGGACTGCGCACCGACACCCCACTGCCCGTCGGCGACCATCGCGATGTCGCCGACCGTCCACGCTCGCCCGGCCGCGCGGATCTTGCGCTCCAGCCCTGCGTCATCCCAGTGTCTGTTCGGCTCCGCCATCCCTGCTCCCCCATCGGTTCCGTGCGGCCCGTTGCCGCGACCCAGGTACGACAACCGCATTCACCGATCCATTCCCGGAGTCAGCATCCCGCGCCGACGGCCGCCAGTTCGCCCACGGCAGACGCCGCTTCCCGGGAAAGGACTACGTACTTCGGGACACTGCATGCCAACGTACGGGTGTTGGGAAAACCGCAGGTCAACGAAGGG
Source organism: Streptomyces sp. DT224 (assembly GCF_049844595.1). Classification (NCBI taxonomy): domain Bacteria; kingdom Bacillati; phylum Actinomycetota; class Actinomycetes; order Kitasatosporales; family Streptomycetaceae; genus Streptomyces; species Streptomyces sp. DT224. Next base: position 467,906 of record NZ_JBNCLI010000001.1, on the reverse strand, counting down.
ATCGTTCAACCGTGAACACCTCCCCCACCCTCCTGCCGGCCAAGGTCCGCCCCGTCGTGGAAGACCGTCGCTGGCTCTACTCCGACTACTGTGCCGGCCCGGCGCTCGACCTCCTTGACGCCCTCGGCTGGGCCATCGTCGACACCCCGGAGGCCAACTTCCACGCGACAAGCCCGGACGGCCGCGTCCGCATCGGCTGGCTCCCCGAGGACCCCGCCGCGTGGAAGCGCGGCATCGTCTGGCAGGTCCGAGTGCAGCCCACCGAAGACGAGCCGTGGGTGCAGGAGTTCGGCATCCACACCCCTTCAGACACCGTCGCCGGATTCATCGCAGCCCTCGTCGCCCACGCCTGACCGCGTACAGCCGGCCCCTGCCGAGCGCGACCTCCCTTTGCCACCCGCCCTCAGAAGGGTTCCCACCATGACTTTCCGCGCCCCGCTCACCAACCACCACGCCGACGACACTCTCTGCCCGGCAGACCACAAGCACACCAGCTCCGCGAAGCCGCTCCACCCGGACTGCCCCGGTCGCGCGTACACACAGGCCATCTGCTCCTGCGGCGGCTGGAGCATGAAGCAGTCCATCAAGGTTTACGTCAACGAGAGCCGCAGGCGACACCTCGCCACCCACACCAAGGACTAAGTACCCCTCGCGACCTGCCCCGTCCCGCAGCCTCCTGACGTCCACTCACCGGCGCCATGCCGTTCTGCCCCGTTCTCGGAGGATCCCGTGCCCAGCAATCTGACCGTCGGCCACCTGCTCCGGCAACTCCAGGACCTGGACCCCAGCCTGCCAATCCGCCTGGCCATGAACCCGGACTTCCCCTTCACCCACTACCTCGGGGCGGAGGTCATCGTCCGAGACGGCCAAGCGTTCATCGCCGACGACGGCCAGGAAGGCTATCTTCCGGCGACCGTCAGCGACGCCCTCGCCTGGGCCTGACCCCCAGCAACACAGCTCCGGAGGCTCTCAATCTCGCCGCACTCCCGACCTTCGCAGTTCCTTCCCCTGCAAAGCCTGGCCATACACCCCATGCCGAGCGGCACACGCGGGGCGCTGGTCCAGCGCGTCTCCACCCAGCCCGACGGACCGCTCGACATCACGTGGCTCACCGCCGAAACGACGCTCCCCCTCGGCCGCGTCCGCCTTCGCTGGGAGCCAGCCCCGCTCGCGGGGTGGGACGTCACCGCCCACCTAGGCCTGGCCACCGGCGAGGTACATCTCGCATCCTGGCCTGCCGCCCCGGACGCCTGGCCGCGCATAGTCCGCCCGACCCTCCACGAGGTGTTGGGGCTGTGCGCCGCCCTCGCGGTCGCGACCGCCGCCCTCGACCTCTCGAACCAACTCGCCCAGGTCTGACCTAACCGCAGAAGGCCGCCCCGCGCCGATCAGGCAGGGGCGGCCTTGCCGTACGCCCAGGCGCGCGTTGCCTACGCTCATCACCGGCGAACAGGGGGAACACGACGGCCGACGACTCCAGGGATACCCCGAGGTCGCCGCCCACCCAGGCTTCAGCGTTGGGGCCCGGTTTGTTCCAGTGAGCTTCCTTCGAACGTCGATTCCACTGAATGACTCTCCGCGACGCCCCTAGGCTCACGGCATGACCGACTCGCCTATGCCCTCCCCTCCATTCCCTTCGCATGACCATGCTGCGCTCCGAGTGGTCGTCGGCAACGCCATCGAATCAGTCCGCAACGGCGAAGCCTCGGTGGAGGACGCGATTCTCCACGCCGCCGTCCACGGCTGGTACGAGGGGCACATCCAGGGTGAGGACGAGTGCCCCGGCTGCAACTTCCGAGGAGGACTGCCGAAGAACGGAAACCGCGGCTGACCGGCTCGCGACGCCGAGGGGCTCCACCTGGCCGACGCGTACCGCGGCTCCTGCCGATGCTGCCGGTCTCAGCCCCCACCTCAGTTGCTGGCGGATCGGACGAGACCGCGGTGACGGTAGTTCAGGTGCCAAGCCGGCAGGAGCGCCAGCGCCGCCCCGTGCGACTGATCAGTCCCAGGGTTTCCAGGCGCCCGAGTTGGTAGGCGACCGAGCTGCTGCTGGACAGGCCGACTCGCTCTCCGATCTGACGGATCGAGGGCCCCTCGCCGTGATCCGCGATCCAGTTCCTGATCACCCGCAGAATCTGGACCTGCCGATCGGTCGGGACGTCGACACTCATGCCGCCCTCGTTGCGCGACGGTCACCGCGGGCCTGACGGCGCAGCTCGCTCCGGTCCGCCGTCCTGCCGGCCGGTCGGGTGTTCCAGAAAGGGTGCCACCAGATGCGGGCGGACAGAAGGAGCAGTCGGCGGCGCAGTGCGGTGTTGCCGTGCTGGCTGGGTGCTGCGAGGGCGTCGTACGTGGCGTGGAGTTCGTGCTGGGCCTGGATCAGGTCGGTGGGGAAGATGGGGGCATCCATCTCCACATTAGAGCGTACGTTCGAATTATTTGTCACCGACGTCGTCAATCAGCACGCATTGGTGGCGCTAACGGCGTGGTCCACGATTGAGGCCCGACGTGTTGGCCTGGCGGGTTGGCTGGTAGTTAATTAGAAGGCGTCTCGCCGGGCGAGTACCAGTGCGGTGCTCAGCTCGCGGCGGGTTGGCCGGTGAGCGGAGCGGTCCGCTACCAGCGAGGCGATCGCGCAGTGGGTTTCGGCGTAGTCCCCGCGTCGGGTGGTGTAGCGCTGGAGCGGGCGTCACTGCCGCAGTTCGGCGTTGGTGTGCTCGACGGTGTGCTCGACGCAGATCCGGGCCGAGGACTGCCGTCGGCGCATTTCCTGCCATGCGTAGTGCTCGCCGAGCGGCGCGTCGTCCTTCGGCTTCTTCGGCGGGGCGCTGACCTGGTCGGGGAATGCGTTGGCCAGGCCCCGGTACCCCTCGTCGACCTCGGCCTCTACCTCCGGGTAGAGCCGGAACTGCTCCGCGATGCCCTCGGTGCGCACGGCGGTCTGGTCGTGCATGTGACCGGGCCGATCCGCGCCCGACCACAGCAGACGCCCTGACCATCACTGACAGTGGTGGTCTTGATGGTGTTCTGCTTCTTCTTGCCGGACACGAAGGCCCGTCGTCCGGGCTGGCTAGCCTTCGGGCGGCGAACCTGGGTCTCGGCGCCGTCGATCCGCAGACGGATCCCCTCAGCCTCGGCATAGGCGAACACATCCGCCAGGGTGCGCAGCCTGACGCCGGGGCGGTCGGGGACGGCGAAGCCACGTGCTGCCAGCAGCGGGCGGATCTCGCCGATGGCCCGGGAGACCGTGGAGCGGGCTGTGCCGTGCAGCTCGGCCAGCGCGACGTGCGGGAGCCCGGTGCGCAGATGCACCAGCGTGACCAGCACGCGGTCGGTGAAGACCAGGTCGTGCTTCGGTCCGGCACCAGCGTCCCTCTGTCGCTCGGTACCACGCCGCTCACGCAGTGCAGACTCACACCGGGCAAGCCACGGGCCTGCCAACTCCTTAATCAAACCGCCGAGATGCGCACGGGAGATGCCGCAGAAGGCAGGATGCGACAAGGCCGCACGGGCCCATTGAGACGACACATCCGATGAACTCGTGCGGTCCGCTTCAGGTCACGGGTAACGGGGTGCATCCGCCCCGTCTACGGTCGGCAGAGGTAGAACAGTTCGGGGTCGCCCTCATCGAGGCCGTGGAGAAGGCCGACCGGGCTCCAACCGGCGCGTTGGAGCAGCCGCTGCATCGGCTGGTTGGAGACGTTGGTCGAGGTGAAGAGCTTCGGGGTCGTGCACGAGGCAGCTACGGCGTCCAGCAACCGATGACCAACGCCTCTGCTGCGGGCCGATGGGGCCACCATCAGCATGGTGACGAAGCCCTGTTCGAAGAACGTGTACTCAACCACGCAGTAGCCAAGCAGGCCAGACTCGTCCTCCGCTACGACCACCTGGCCCTGCTGGCACCACTTTCGGATGCTCGCCTGTCGCCCGAAGTCACCTTCGACCGCGACCGCGTCGATCCCGACCAGCGCGGCCCACTCTGACTCACTCGCGCGGCGCACAACGAACTCGCCGAGGTCCACTGCATCGTCCATGAGCTCATGCTGTCAGTTCGCACTAGAAGCCCGTCCTGCCCCCGGCCCTCTATCGCGGACCAGGTCGTAATGTCCCGTGTCGCCGAACCTTGATCGCGTGCCATACCAGTCACGCGGTGATCGTTCCCGGGGGCGCTGCCCCCGGTCCCCCGCGCCTACAGCCCTTAGTCCAGGTAGGTGCCGGCGAAGGCACCGTCGAAGCCGAGCGCGGTGAGGCCGTGCCCGAGGGTGGGGTAGGTCGTTCCGTCCGGGATGGCGATCAGGGCGTCGAATTCGGCGCGGCTGATCTCGGGTTCGAGCCATTGGTTGCTGCAGCGGCAGCAGACCCAGACGTTGCGGCCGTGGTTGATGAGTAGCCAGTCGCGCCGGGCACGGCAGGCTGTGCACATCACCGGGATTCCGCGGAGTGCCAGTTCACGCGGGTGGCTGAGGCAGCGCGTCACACCGGGACCGCTGGGCGGCTGCGCCTCGTACTCGTGCTGCAGCAAGGGATCGGTGCCGGCGGGGAGGACGGGCAGTACGGTGTTCGGTTCTGCGGGGCGGTCGGTGGGTCTGAGCACGAGCGTCATCTCCCGATCAGGGTGGTCTGTTTCCATCCGTAACAGCAGGTGGAAGTGTCTGTCCAGGGCTTTCTCGAAGGTCGGCGGGCTGGCCCGTCGGCCTTCGTCAGCGGCGCGGCGGGCGGTTGCGTGGGTCGGGCTGGCGGCGAGCTGACGCCGCAGGTGCCATTCGGTTGCAGTTGCCATTGATCGAGGCGTTCGGCTGGCTGGTGTCGGCCTGCGGGTGGCGCGTGGCTTCCGTCGGGTGAGCGGGAAGCTGGGCGAGGCGGCGCAGTCGCCAGACGAGCACGTCGTTGATGTCGTCGGCTGTGTCGAGTTCGCGCATGTCGATGGCTTGCTGGAGAAGTGTCTTGGGGTCGTGGCCTGCTTGCTCCGCCTGAGCAAGGGTGGCGGTCAGAGCGTCGGTCTTCGTGGACGAGCTGTTTGATCGCATCGGGGCTTCGGGCAGTGCTGCGCGAATGGTGGCCTGGTGGGTGCGGCGTTCGGATTCTGGTAGGGCGCGACCTTGGTCTTGCAGTGCCTGCATGGGTGTCGCAGCGGCCTGGCGGTAGGCGGTTCGCAGGTGCTCGGCGGTCTGTCGGGAGGCGTGGGCCTGCTGGGCATGTCCGCGGGCGGAGTGCCAGCGGGCGGCGGCGAGCGTGACCAGGACCAAGGTGGAGAGGAGCATGGCGGTGGTGCCGCCGTCCTCGCCGCGGCCGAGGGCACTGCCGGCCTGGATGATGCCCCGGGCCGCGGAACGGAGTGCCAGGGTGTCGGCACGCTCCGCGCGGACGTGGCTGCGGGTCGCCCGTTCGAAAGCGCGGGCGGCGGCAGCCAGCTCGGCGCGGGTGGCGGCCGGGGAGGTCTGGGCGACCGCGTCCAGGAGTTCTCCGACGCCGACGAGCTGGGCGGCGGCTTCCCCGTCACTGCCTTCGCCATCGAGGACTACAGCGGCACGCTCAACGCTGGCTGTGGCCCCGCGTCGCTCTCGGGCAGGAAGAGACCAGTCCGCCCGCCCGGCGGTCGAAGCCACGTTCTGATCAGCAGTGCCGTCGGCCAGCCGGAGACGGATCTTCGGAAGGGAAAGGTCGGGGGCCAGCTTGGAACCGGGGTACCAGACCGGTTCGCCATGGCGGTTGCGGTCGCCGGGCAGGGCAACGTTGTAGCCGAGCGCGTCACCGGACGGGGCGTGACGCACTTTCACGCGCAGGCCCGCCTCACGAAGCCGGGTGAAGAACTCCTTTTCGTCGTCCGCTCCGGCGAGGGCTTGGCGGACGGCGTCGCGGAGCGATTCGCGGGGGGTCTCGGGGCGACCTGTGCGTTCGGCCTTGAACTTCTCGGCGCTGGTGGGGTTCTTCGCTGCGGTGCCGTCGCCGGCGTTCAGGCGGCGCAGCCCCATCTCTTTCTCGATGTTCCGGCATTCGGCCTGGGCCTTGTTGAAGTCGTAGTTCAGGCGAGGGTTGCGCAGGTCCCCTCGGACCAGGGTGGCGACTATGTGGATGTGGTCGTCCGCGTGGCGGACGGCGATCCACCGGCAGCCGTCGGGATCGCCCGCGGGGGCGATGCCGGCGGCGCGGACGATGCGCTGGGCGATGGAGTTCCACTCCTCGTCGGAGAATCGCCGGTCGCCGGGGGCAGTGCGGACCGAGCAGTGCCAGACGTGCTGGGCGGGTGCGCGGTCGCCGGCCTGCTTGACCCGGAGGTCGAGGGCAGCGGTGAGTCGGGCGAGGGTGACCTTCGGGTCGGGGTCGAGGCCGGTGTCGCGGCCGGGGTCGGGGGCGAAGCCGTCCCAGGAGCCGACGAGGTGCGCGTCGGTGTGCTCCTCGCGCCGTCCGGGGCCGTACAGGTAGACGAGGAGTCCGTGGGTGCGGGAGCCGCGCCCGATGTCGGGCACCATCACAGCCTCCTGGTCACCAGTTCGTTCGCCGCGTCATCGACGCGGGCGAGAAGTACGGTCAGCGCGCCCAGCGCGCGTTCGAGTTCACCGACGCGCGGGTGGCCACCACTGTTGAGGACGAAGGCGATCTGGTTGATGTTGTTGCCAATCCGGGCCAGCGCGGTGCGTAGAGCGGCGAGTTCGTCGATGGCGGCGTCGAGCTGGTCGTTGCTGTGCACGGCAGCGTGCCCACGGGCGGCGCTCAGGCCGGCGGTGGCCAAGAAGCGGGCGACCGTGACGCCGCGCTGGGTGGCGGCGGCGGTGATCTCGGCGTTCTCGGCGTCAGAGAGGCGTGTGGTGGTCTTGCGGGTGCGCTCGGTCGGGTTGCGGTGGCGCCGGCGCGGCTTGCGGCCGGGGAATGCGGGCGTGCTCGTGCTCGGCTGCTCGCGGTGGTCGTTGTGGTCGGCTTCTCCCCTGGTGGCCGGCGCCCCCTGGTGCCGGTTGCCCGGCTGGTCCTCGTGCGCCCTCGCTCGGGGACCAGCCGGGCTTCCCCCGCCCTCCTGGGCGGTGGCAAGTGCGTACGACGGGTCGTAGGACCGTCGTACGCGATAGCTTGCTCCGCCAGGTGCCGTCGTGGGGGCACGCTGCTGTCCGGCGGTGGTAACCACCGGATCGTTGGCCGTCACCGAATCGTCTCCGGGTTTTCCTGTCGCAACTCGCGGACGAGTTCCTCGATCCAGTCCATGGCCAGGACCGGGTGGTGGAGGGTCCAGGGGCGACTTTCCCGGGTTCGTTGCACGGTCCAGGTGTTGTCGAGGCCGGATTGGGCCCGGTGCAGGTGGCCGCGCTCGTGCAGGACGGTCAGCCAGGAGTTGACCTCGGTGGGTGTGGCCGGGTGGGTACGCATGGCTTGCTCTCCGCTTCGCTCCGGAAGGGTGTGGGGCGCGTGTCCGGGGGCGGGTGACCGGCCGTGGGGTCCGGCTCGGTCACCCGCCTCGTGCTGTCCTGTTCATTTCCGGCCTGAGGTGACCGGCTGTCCGTGCTGGGCGCGGAGCTGGGCCATCAGGGCGGTCAGGGTGTCGCTGGACAGCGGTATCTGCTGGCCTCGGATCGCCTGGGCGACCACCTTGCGGGTCAGCTTGTCCTCGGCCCTGACCGCTGACCGGGCAATCTTCAGCAGCTCCTCGGTGTCCGGGTCACTCCGCCGGTCACTGGCTGCCCGGGTGTCCCGTTCAGTGACCTGCGGCAAATTGACTGACCGGTCGGTGTCCGGCTCGTGGCTGTCCTGGCTACCGGTGGCCGGCTCGGTGCCGACCGCGCGGTCAGTGACCGGTGGCGCGGTGTCCGGCTGTCCGACCAGGTCAGGGGCCTCGTGCGGCTGTTCGCGGTCACCGGCGACCGGGCTGCTGTCCGCCGGGACGCTGTCCCCGGTCAGTGAACCAGGACTCGGGGCCGGCTTGTTCAGGGTCGGTCGCGGCCGGTCGGTCAGGGAAGTGACCGGCTGCCCGGCGCTGACCTGATCGGCCTGCGGTTGCCACTGCCTGACCCGGTCAGTCCGGGTGACTGCGATGCCCTCGGTCCGGTCAGTCTGACCGAGGTGACCGGCCTGACCGACGTCCTCCCGGTCACTTCCCCTGGCCGGGCGCCGGGCGATGAGGATGTAGAGGTGGACCGCTCCGGCCAGCGCGAGCGGGGCGATGGTCGACAGCACCGCGACCACCGTGTCCCCCAGCCGGAGCCCCGTGCCGGCGACCGCTTCCTCGTTGAGCCGCACCGCGTGCAAGGCGTTGGCCCAGATGCTGGCGGCGGTGGCTGTGCCGAAGAGTGTCCAGACGTAGAGCCGGGCGCGCAGGGGTGCGTCGCGCAGGACCAGGAGTGCCCGTATGCCGTAGGCGATGAAGCCGTCGATCACCAGGGGGAAGAGGTAGGTCAGGAAGCCGCGGATGTGGATGGCGACGGCCATCTGCTGGAGGGCGTCGTACGACAGGGCGCAGCCCGCGCTGCCCAGGGCGATGACGGCCATGCGGTCCCAGCCGGTGATGTGCGCGGTCTTCGGCGCGCTCGTGGTGTTCACGCGGCCGTCCCGAAGTCGTCGCGGTCCAGGTGCTGACCGTCGCTTTCTGGGGGCAGGGTGGGCTTCGTGGCCGGTTCCAGGTCGCTGTGTACGAGCGCTTGTCGGGTCTCCCGGTACAGCTTCTGGGCGTGTTCCGGGGTGATCTTGAGGAGCCAGGCCAGGCGCTCCTCGGTGAGGCCGTGGCGGTAGGCGGCGTGGACGACCGCGCGGCGCTCGGCTTGGGTGAGGTGCACGTCGCGCCCGGCAATGGTGGCGTTGATGCGGCTGTAGTCGAGGCGGTGGGAGAGCTTCTCGTGCAGCGGCTTGCGTTCCTGCTCTGTCAGTCCGCCTCGGATGCCGTCGGTGTCGCCGCCTTCCAGGGCGGCGTCCAGGCAGGTGCGGCGGACCGGGCACTGGGCGCACAGCGACTTGGCTGCGCTGATCTTGCCGATCTCGTCGGGCTCGGGGAAGAAGAGTTCGGGGTCCACCGGGTTGTACTCGGTGCTCTGGCAGACGGCGTCTGCCTGCCAGGTCTGGTCGCCGAGGAGGCGGTGGCGGGCAGGGCTGATCGTCGTGGTGGTCATGCTGGTTGCTCCGATCGCTCTCCGCGCGCAGGGGCGTCGGCGGAGAGGTGTGCTGGGTCGGGAGGTCAATGGCCGGCGCTCTGGGGCGCGGCCGGGCACGGCGGCCTGTGGCAGGTCAGGCGGCGGCGCGGGAGCGTCTGCGATCGACCGGTTCGAACTCGACCCGGGTGGTCATCTGCGCCAGTCGGGAGGCAACACGGTCTCCCAGGTACGCCCGGAGATCGCTGATGCGCAGGTTGGTGGTGATCAGGGTCGGGAGCATGTGGTTGTACCGGCGGTTGATCAGCCGGTACGTGATTTCCTCGGTCCACTCCGTGGCCCGGGCCGCGCCGAGGTCGTCGATGATCAGCAGCGGGCAGCGGCTGATGACTGCCAGGTCCCGCTCGCTGTCGACGCTCTGTCGGGGGCGGAGTTCGGCGTACAGGTCGGCAGCAGTGGTGGCGCGCCAGCGCACGCCGATCCCGCCCTTGACCAGCTCCCGGACCGCGCCGTACGCCTGGTGGGTCTTGCCCGCGCCGACGACCCCGGCCATCAGGAGGCTGGGGCCGGTGGTGACCTGCCGCCGTGCTCCCGGGCTGGGGGCGACGGCCGCCTCCGTAACCTCCCGGATCCAGGCCAGGACCTGGGGGTGGTCGGCGACGGCAGCCCGATAACGCGGGGGCATCCCGGCCGAGAGGGCGTCCAGCGGGGAGAGCGGCTCGGGCTCGTCGGGCAGTGCGGCGACGTCGGCCTGGTCGATGTTGCGAGTGGCGAGGATCCGCGCCATCCGGTCCAGGGTGCCTTCGCCCAGGGTCTGCGGTTCGCGGTTATGGGTGCGCATCACAGCTCCTCGGCGTAGGCGGCAGCAGGGTTGGCCGGGTTGGTCCACGCCTGGTGGGCGGGCACGTTAGGCCGGATTCCCGGCCGCGCCAAACCGCCGGAGCGGGCGTTCATGGCCTCGTTGACCATGCTGGTCAGCACGCTCGGGTGCTTGGGGTTGGCCGCGAAGTTCTGCAGCCCGGCCCGGATGTGCTCGGGGCTGATGCCCTCGCCGAGGAGCTTCTTGGTGATCCGGCCGAGGTGGCCGATCACGTCGCTGGGCGGACGCTCGTCGCAGGCCGCGAGGTATTCGCCGACGAGCTGGTTCACCGAGATGCCGGCTGCGGGCGCTGCGCGCCCCGTAGGGATAGAAGATCCAGGATCCAAGATCCTAGATCCAGGCGCCGAGCCCTCTCCGAGGTTTCGGGGAGGGCTCGGCGAGTCCTCGGAGAATGGGATCTGACCTGCTGTTTTCTCGTATCCGTGGCCGGGTGGGCCGTCCGGGCGCTCAGGGCCTTCCTGCGCAGCGGCAGGGGCCTCGGTCTCGCGGCCGGACAGCACCGCGGCGGGCTGTGGCGGCAGATCGAGGGTTCGGGGGAGGCTCGGGGAAGGCTCGGCGAGCCCACGGGTGGGAGTCGACGGCTTCTCGATGTTCTTGCTGCAGATGCCCTTGCAAGGGGCGCACCGGGCTTCGGCTTGGTGCTGCGGGCAGGAGGGCAGACGCGACTGGCTGGGCTTGTCGATCTTCTGGTGCTCGGACCAGGTGACGATGTGGAGGTAGCGGCGGCCGTCGCAGCCGGTGTACCGGCAGACAAGGCCGGCGGTGGCGAGTTGGTGGAGGTCGTCTTCGACATGGACCGAGGTGTGCTCGGCGCGCAGGGGCCAGAGCAGCCCTGCCACGATCGCGGCGTTGTCGCGGTGGCGACCGTGGTCGTCGGCCTGGGTGAGCAGGCCGAAGAAGGTCCGCTCGGCTTCGACGCTCACTTCGGCGAGCGACTCGGAGATGAAGCTCTCCGGCTTGATGGTGCGAATCCGTGCCATGTCAGCGGCCCCGGGCAGCGGCGACCAGGTCGCTGCGGGTGAGGGTCGCCTCGGCCAGGTCGAAGGTGTACGGATGGGTCCAGTCCGCCTCCGGCCAGGCCCGAAGGATCCAGCGGGCCGCCACTGTGGCGGTTGCACGGCCCAGCTCTATCGTCCTCCCGGCCTCGTCCTTGACGATGGTGTGCGGGTGAGGCCACCTCTGTGTCGGGTCGTTGAGACTGACGCGGATGGTGGCTGCGCCCGGGATCATGTCGGCGAGCTGGACGGCGAGGCGGTGCTGGCGTTCTGCGTGCGGGCAGGCGGACCTACCGCTCGGCGTGGCGAGCATGCAATACTCCGTTGTTCGTAGGAGCGCGGTGCGGCGGTTCTCGTGCAAAAGCCCCGCCGCCCGCGAGATGTGAATCGGCCCCCTCGGGGTGCCGGCCCGGCGCTTGGGAGTTCGTAGCTCCCGGGCGCCGTTCTCGTTTGTGTGTCTGCTCAGCAGACCTTGTGGGTTTGCACCCGCCTCGGACTTCTTGTCCCACCCCCGTTTCCCTGAGTCGATGGCGTGCGACGCCGAACATACGTAGACCAGGCGCCACAAGTCCATGCTTGGTTCTACAACGCTGCAATCCGTCGTGCGGCGGCCCTCTGGGCTTGATGCGCTGCGCGCTGGACGGCCGCTCATGGAGAAATAGTGTGGACATGCGGAGGGGCTACCTCCGGACTTCCCCTCCAGAAGTTACGTGATGTACCTTCGAGAGGCAAGAGGCAATCGATCACCATCCACCCTTGCTGACCAGCGACTTTGGGAGGCCACCTTGCCACCACGCCGCTTCGACGGTGCAGAGCTGCGAGCCGCCCGCCGGCGCGCCGACCTGACGCAGAAACAGGTGGCCCAAGGCTTGGGGCTTTCGGCTCACGTGGCCGTGGCCAGGTGGGAGAAGGGGGAGCGTTTCCCGCCGGCGGAGAAGATGGTGGGTATCGCCGCCATTTTGGGCGTGGACGTCGACACGCTGTTTCCTCGCGAAGGCCCATGTGACCTCGTCGATCTGCGGAGCGACGCGGGATACACGCAGAGTGCTGCCGCCGAGGAGGTCAAGGGCCTCAGTAGATTCGCCCTCGGTGATGCTGAGGGCGGGCGCCGGCGGCTGGGTCCTGATGTGATCGCGCCACTGTCCCGCTTGTACGGCGTGGATCCGGAGGCTCTCGGGGCCGCCGAGGATCAGAGCTTCGGCGTGGCCGCGCCTGCGGCAGCACCGCGGAGGCCGCCGAGTCTTGCCGAGAAGCTGAACGGTCTGGTGCGCAAGGCCTTCGACAGCGTTCCGGCACCTGAGATGCTCGCGGAAGCGGTCAACGCGAAGGCGGGCACCCGGCTCACGGCAGCGCAGGTCGAAGCCCTCCTGGCCGGGGCGTCTGCGGCGGACGTCTTCGCCGAGGGAAGCGCGGAGGTAGCCCTCACCGGAATTGCGGCATTCTTCGACGTTCCCCAACTCGCTCTGCAAGACAGAGCGGGCGTCGAGATCCGCGTTCTGTCCGACCTTCAATACCTTGCGGCCCACCACGACATCGCCTTGGCGGCGCGTGGTGGCGACGGAGGAGTGTCGTCAGAGATGCTCGCCGTACTCAACGAACTGGTGGCCCGCACGCCCGGCCAGCCCTGATGCGAAATGGCGTCACGCCGCTGGTCTATGTTGCGGTTGCCTGCACCGGTGCCGAGCGGCTGTCCAAATTCTTCTGTGCGAGCCCGGGCTGGCCCGCACGCTCATGGAGCGTATCTACGACCTCCGGGGCGACACGGACGTACACATCAACGACCAGAGCCAGCCAGTACGCCTCCGCGCGGCTGTTCGTCAACGGCTTGTTCGGAAGCGCCCGCACAGGTGAAGAGGCGCGCCTGCCAGCTTTTGCGCTTTCCAGAGCGGCTCTGATCCAGTACGCCTCAGCGGCAGGTTCGGGGTCCTCGTGGATCTCGGCCAGGTACTGGGCGCACGGCAGGAGTCGGGGTGTGGCGTGGTGACGTAGTTGCTCCACCGCATCAGCAATCTCCTGGGTTCGCCGGTCCAGGCGGATGTCCAGGGGGGCCCAGACGCGGAAGGTCTCGCTGAGCCGAGAGCCAGCCGGTTGGAACGCGAGATGCGGGTACTGCAGGATGAGTTCCGACCACAGCGGGTAGAGCTTCTGATAGGTCCGCCACGCCGTCCACCGCTCAGCGAGCACGATAGTTGAAGGTATGGCAGCGCCCACAGCCCAGAGAAGGGCAACCGTGAGCGTGACGGAATCAGCGATCGCGCGCATCGTGACGGCGTTCGCCCTGGTGGGGGCCCACACCGTGATGATGCGCAGTGCCGGGTAGACCGTGTAGATCATCATCGCGGCCGACATGAGGGCCAGGCCGATACGCAGCGACCGGTACTCGGCCCGCCGGCTCGCCCTCGCCCATTGGAAGCAGGCCACGCCCGCGGCAGCACCGAGATAGACGTACGCAATCGTCAGGAAGAGCTCGGCACCCCACTGCCCCGCATGGTCCGCGGCGAAGTCAGTACTCGGCTCCGACCGGTCCACCGCCGTGAAGAACAGAACGATCAAGATCGCCAGCCATGCGAACGCGAAGCCATGAGCGATGCGGCTCACCCAGATGCTCACTGTCACGTGCCTGGGCGATGCCCCTCTGCCCGACGGCCCCTCGTAGACCCCGATGATGTACTTCAGCCCTGCCAAGATCGCAGCGAGGGACATCAGGTACTTCAGCAGAGCCGACAGATCAGTAACCGGCGAGTGGTCCAGTGCAAACTTCACCGGTGGAACCCGGCACCAGAGCGCAGCGGCGAAACCGGCGCAGCACATCCACAGCGCCCTCTGTAGCGCAGCGCCGTTCCACAGGGAGGGGAGCCTCCACAAAGCGGTCGCGGTCATCACAATGGGTACGGCCCAGAGCAGAACATCCAGCATGACCTGCGCTCACCGGCCCCGGAGCGTACGGCGCCGCTGCGGACCGAGCGGACGCGACAGGCTCGACTCCAGCAGGCTTATCGAGTCCGCGCCGGCGACAGACGCCTTCACACGGTGCTTGATCAGATATGCCGAGAGCTCCGCCTCGCGCTCTTCGACGCTGTCGTACCGGGACCGTGCGTGTACAGCCTGGCGCGCAGCACTTTCGGTGCCACTGCTCTGCCGGTACGACTCGGCCATTTCACAAGGCGTCGAGACGGGAGTCAGGCCCGCGCCGTGATCCAGCCATTCGTGAGCCAGCTCGTGAAGAATTACGTGCTCGGTCTGATGCGGGGTGGGTCTCGGACGGTAGAGCACGTACGTGACGGCATCCCCCTTCACGCGCAACCCGCACGCTGTTCGCAAGTCTCCTTGATCGTCTACCGGCACCAGCTCAATGCTGCGGCCTCGGGATTCCTCCATCGACGCCACCAGCGCAGGAATACTGAACGGATCAGGCAGCGACAGACCCGCAAGCTTCAGGTCGCACTGCTTCAGCAGCCCGCGCATTTCTCCTCGCAACCTCATGTTCAGCACTCGCATTCAGCCGACACTCACGTCGGTCTCGAACCTAAGAAGTTTCAGCACACCAACAGGGGCAAGCCGGATCGCAAGCATCGCTCACGTGAAGAAATGCGAACTTCCTGGCGGGTCACTCACGGGGGTCACCCAGATCCCGCTTCGTCTGTTTTGACGCGCGGGAAAGCCGCGTACGCCATGGACCCTAAGGGCTGGGCATTCTCGCCGAGAGTGGTCAGTCAGACGTGCCGACGGCAATGCCGGCACCGGGTATGTCCAAGCGGCCACCCTCGGAACCAAGGGTCGCTCGGATCAGACGGAGGTCACCAGGAGTACGCACCCCGCGGGCCCTGAGTTCCTTGACGACGAGTCCTGCGGCAGCAGTGGCACCCGCTGGAGTACGGTCGAATGCGGCCTCCCACCACGAGAGCACCGGAATGAACGAGTGCCACCCTCGCGCGGTCATGACGGCCAGGTGATCGGCATCCCTGTCCGTTCCGTCTCGTCTGTCCGCGAACACTGCGACATCGTCTCTAGGGCTGACCATGAGGGCGAGTTGACCGTCACCGTGATCGATGGTGAAGCCGGCGTCGTTGTCCCCGACCAGCATTTCAAGGTGCTGGCTCCAGGCGCGCAGGAGTGCCTCCAGGGCGCTCTGCAGCTGCACCCAGTCCTTCGCGACAGGGGTAGGTGGCGCGAGCTGAAAGGGTCCGATTCGCTGGTATCGCCAGAGGTACGGAAGCTCACCTTCTCCGGCCTGCGGTCCAGAGGCAGCGCATCTCAGGAATCTCTCGGACTCAGAGTCTTCGTGTGCCGCCGTTCGGCGCACCGACAGTCGCAGCCGGCCATTTCGTCGCGCATCCAGAATCACCGTGTGTGACTCTGTGCGCCATCGAACGTCGGGGCCATCGCCTCCCCCGCCGTACTGCGATGGCAGGCCGAGGCCCTCGAAAAGCTCGGCCAGCACCTGCTTCGACTCATCACTCGCCGACGTCGAGGAGGCCCCGTGGCGGCCTAGGCGTACGGGCGCCGTCCGGAAGTCCTCCTCCGAGGGCTGGCACAGAAGGCGCTGGGCGACTATCGAAAGCGTGGGCTCAGCCGATGCAACTGCATTCATAGGGCAACCATGCCGTAATCATGGGCACAAATAAATAGCGTGTGACGCAGGGCGCATTTGCTGTCGTTGACGTCCAGCGCGACACGCACGGGATTGATCACCATCACCCCGATGCGGCTTTTGCGCATTTCGTCGCACTCTCCTCCATTTCGAGTTACGTCACTCTCATGGCGTACCCGCGGGCTTCAATGACATGAACAGGAGGACGCAACCGATCTTGAGCGACTGGCGGGTGTTACTCCTCCCCATCGCGCCTTGAGTGACGGAGAACTGATTTTCCGGGTGGGGTAGATGTTGCCCCTCTGAGGAAGTTGATCATTCACACCATCGGGGAGTTTGGAACATTCTCAATGCCCGTACGCCCTATCCCGTAGTGCGACCACCCGTTGCATGACTAATAGTCAGGGTGCAATGGTCTGAAGATTGGTGAAGCGAACTGACACTCGTCGCGGACGACTTGGCCAGCAGCGGTCTCGGTGAACATCGGCGTCGGTCGCCTTGTCGTCCCTTTCCCGCGCGTGGCATCAACCGCCGTCTGTTCGACCCGCCCAAGGTTTACGGACACGGCGCCCCGCCAACTGCCGGTCCCGTTTCCTACGACACGGGACCGGCAGCTTTGACACATGGCTCGGAACCGAGGGGCTACTGCGGGTCAAGGCGGACCACCACGTAGGGGCCCGAGCCGGTGTCGCGGACCAAGTCGGTCAGTCCTTGGTTAAGGTGATGGCCGCACAGCAGCGTGACCGGGGGCGAGTCGGCTCGCTCGCGGCGTACAACCCATACCGGCAGCCGCGAGCACAGGAGTTTGTACCGGCGCAGTTCGCCGTCGCAGCGCGCGTCGCGGAGCACGGGGGTATTCACGGGGGTGTTTCGCCTTTCGGTGACAGCGGCGGGGTCCGAGTGCGCGCTATCCGGCGCTGACCTCCCAGCGTCGGCGGGATTGGCCGAAGTGGAGCCGTCCACCGCGCTCGTGGGACATCGGGCAGACACGGAGGTTGGTGCCGAGCCGTGTGTTCGGGGCGCCGCCCGCGGAGAACCTCACTCCCCGGCCCTTAGCGAGCGACCCGCCCCTGGGGGCGATCAGGCAGGCCTCAGAGCTGCTGTTCGCTAGGAGTGAGAGCGGGGGCGTTCCGAAGATCGGGCACGAGTCGCGGATGAGGTGATTCCGTCCCACCGTGCAGAACGTCGTACGGTCCCACGCGTCCGGACCACTCCGTCGTACTGATCGAGGAAGGTCTCGGCTCGCGTTAGATCCTCCGGAGTGTCCACCGCTACACCGTCGTCCAGGACAGGGACCATCTGTACGGCGTGGCCGTGTTCGACGAAGCGCAGCATCTCCACTCCTTCGGCACGCTCCAGGGGCCCCTGCTGGAGCTGACGGAAGCGTTGGAGAGCCGGGCCGGTGAAGCCGTAGAGGCCCAGTTGGCGCAGGTACTTCGGGCGGTCGCCTTTGGGATAGGGGATGGGCTGGCGCGAGAACATCAGGGCCTCGCTGCGGGCCGTGACAACGACCTTGACGACGTTGTGGTCCAGGACGGCGCCGACGTCGACCAGTTCGGTGTAGGCGTTCACTGCCAAGGTGCTCGGCGGCGTGTACTCCAGGGCCTCGGAGACGTCGTCGATGGCAGTCGGTGAGATGAACGGCTCATCGCCCTGGACGTTGATGTACCCCTCAGCCGACAGGCGTTCGGCGACCTCCGCGACGCGGTCGGTGCCGGTGAGATGCTCCCTGGTGCGGACGCAGTCGATGCCCAGTTCGCGGCACGCCGCTTCGATACGCTCGTCGTCCGTCGCGACGACGGCCCCGGCGAGGCGTTTGGCCTCCAGGCAGCGCTGGTGGACGTGCCAGAGCAGCGGCTTGTCGCCGAGGAGGGCCAGTGGTTTGCCGGGGAAGCGAGAAGCACCCCAGCGGCAGGGTATGACGGCGATGTGCCGGCGCGGATGTACGCCGGTCGGTTGGGCTGTGGTGGCGGCCACGTCATCCTCCTGGTCGGCGGGTACGAGTAGGGGCTTCAGGTGAGCTGGGCGAGCTTGGCGCGGACGGTGGGTGAGGCGGCGGTCGCGAACGGCCGCCACTGGTAGCCGTCGACCTCCTCCTCCTGAAGTGTCACCGCATGTTCCGCACCGAAGTGGAAGGCCCAGCGGAAGTCCACGTGGTGGTGGGCCGGCTCGTTCTTCGACGGGTTCGCGTCGATCGCGTGCACGTCGATGTCGAGAGGAACGTCCTCGTAGCCGGCGAGCGGGACGACGGCGCTGGGCGGGATGCCGGCCTCCTCGTGCAGTTCGCGCAGGGCGGCGTCGCGCAAGTGCTGGTCGGCCGATTCGTTGTGCCCGCCGGGCGCCAACAGTTTCCCGGACGCCTTGTGCGCGATGTGCAGCACGTGCCGTTCACCGTTGATGAGGATGACGCTGCAGGTCACGTGGGCGGGGAAGGTCTTGCGGCTGGTGGGAGCGTCCGCGCCGGCGAGCGCGGCGAACAGCAGCGCCAGGGAGTCGCGTTCGTCCGGGTGGCGGGCGAGGTACGCCTCCGTGACGGCGCGGACGTGTTCGGTGGAGGGTGGCAACGAGGTCACCTTTCGAAGTGGCGGAGCCAGATTCTGGCGATGGTGTCGCGGTCGGCCGCCGGCACCTCGTGCAGTCCGGGCTGGAGTCGCGCGTGGCTGAGTGCGGCGGTGGCGGCGAGTATCTCGGCCTGGACAAGGTGGATGTAGGTGCCGACGGTGGCGCCGTGCACGAAGTTGACGGCACCCCCATCGGCGAGAACGTAGAAGTAGTGGCCAGTGACCTCGTATCGGGTCAACTGCGTTCCGACGAGCTGACGTTCGTAGACGTCATCAAGGCTGCTGAGTTCGAGCTCGTCCTCGGAAGAGGTCACCGATCCGAGGTAGGCGCCGTTGCGCAAGGCGGCGAAATCCTCGTGACGGAGGGCGAGATTGCCAGTGGCGCAGAGGACAAGTTCCGCGTCGTGGACGGCCTCGGTGGTGGACGAGCTGGTGCGGAACCCGAGGGCGTGCGCCTGTACCCGCTTGACCGCGTCGTTGTCGTACACGGTGACGCGCAGGTCCTGGGCGCGCAGCGTCTGCGCAATCGAGCGGCCGATCTTGCCGAACCCGATGACGCAGGCGCTGCGGCTCGTCAGGATGTCCCCGCGGGCGCGGACGAGGGCGTCGGTGGAGAACACGATGGACCGGCCGACGAGGTGGTCCTCGCAGTCCTTGAGCGGTGAGCGGGCCACGGACACGACCGGGCACGGCAGCGAGCCGAGAGCCGCGTACCGCTGGTGTCCGTTCTCAGTGTCCTCGACGACGCCGAGGATACGCCCAGAGAACTTGTTCACGAGGGTGTCGAGGCTGGCCGCGAAGTACCCGCCGATGTCGACCAGGACGACGTCCTGGCCACCGGCCGTGTCCTCCAGGTAGTGCAGGGCCTGGGTCTCGTCGGTGAACCGCTCCCGGGTCAGATCGTGGACCGGCAGGGTGCGGCGGACGATGTCGAGGGTCGGCCGGTGAATCGACCGGGGCTTGGGGAGGACGGCGCCGATCGTGGACACCGCGGTCATGGCGTGCAAGAACGCCGGTCGTTCCGGGAGCAGGTGGGTAATGACCAGCGTCGTGATCGCCTGCCCGGCGGGGAACTGTGCCGTGATCCTCCTAAAGAAGGCGTCCAGCCGTGCTCGCTCGGGGGTTTCCATGGGCACTCCTCTCGGGTTCCGAGGCGTAGGGGCTACGCAGCCCGGCTGTAGTCCGGAACCGGGGCAGCCAGAGCCTGCATGTGGGCGCGCAGTCCGCCGTGGAGGTCGACGCGCGGCTGCCAGCCGAGGACCTCTCCCGCACGGCTGGGGTCGGCACGCGTGAACAGGACGTCCCCGTTGCGCACGTGGTCCTGGTGGAACTGGATCTCGCGACCGGTGAAGCTGTTGGCGATGTTGACCACGTCCAGCAGCGATGCGTTCGAGCCGCCGCCGACGTTGATGGGGCCGTGAGCGTTCGGGACGACGCCGGCGGCGATCGTGGCGGCGACCACGTCGTCGATGTAGGTGAAGTCGCGGCGCTGGTGGCCGTCTCCGTACAAGCGCAGGGGCTGTCCAGTCAGGGCGGCGTACAGAGCGCGGTGGGTGAACATGTCTGCGCGCTGCCGGGGGCCGTAGACGGTGAAGTACCGCAGGGCGACGACGCCGGGGCCGCCGGAGCGCTCGGCGTAGGCGAGGCAGAGCTGCTCCTCGGCCAGCTTGGTCACGGCGTACGGGGAGGCGGGATTGGGGCGGTCGGTCTCGAGGCTCGCGTCGCCGTCGGTCGGACCGTAGACGCTGGAGGAGGAGGCGACGACCAGTCGGGGGACGCCGATCCGGGTGGAGGCTTCGAGGACCCGGTGGGTGGCCAGCACGTTGGACGCAAGGTAGTCGCCGAACTGCGGTCCCCAGGAGGGCCGCACGCCGGGGATGCCGGCGAGGTGGAAGACCGCGTCGGCGTCGATCAGAAGGGGGTCGATGGCGCAGTGGAGGAGGTCGGCCGTGACGTGGTGGTATCCCGGGCGTCCTCGCAGCGGGGCGAGGTTGGCGGCGGCCGTTGGGTCGGTGGAGGGGTCTCGGCGGTCCACGCCGATCACGGTGGTGCCGGCGTGGACGAGGGCGTGTGCGAGGTGGGAGCCGATGAATCCGGCGGAGCCGGTCACCACGGCCCGTCGGGGGGAAGCGTTGGTCGGGGGCTGCTCGTGCTGTGGCACGGGATCTCCAGAAAGGTGTCGTCTAAGGGGCTGGTCAGGTGAGCCGGGACAGGACGGTTCTGCCGTGCGCGCTGAGGGCGGCGTCGTTCTCCTGGTGGCCCTTGACCAGGGATGTGGTCGCCTCGATGGCGCCGAAGGACTCCAGGAGGCGGCGTTCGGTGTCGTTGGGCGAGCGTCCGTATCCGTCGAAGAAGGCGGTGCGGAGGTGGGGTGCGGCCTGCCAGCGTCGGAATTCGAGCCGGGCGAAGTCGCGGACCCGGGCGTCGCGTCGCATGTGCTCGAAGTCGTAGATGCCGAAGGTGTCGCCGAGCAGCCAGTTGCGCGGCTGGTAGTCGAGGTGGCAGATCGCGCTGTCCATGTGGCTGGCGCCCAGGATCACCGCGTGGTGCTTCAGCAGGTTCTCCTCGGCCGCGTCGAGCAGGTCGGCGTGGATGGCCCGGTCGATCCACCGCTGGAACCGCTCGGCGAGCGAGGAGCCGACGGCACCGCCCTGGGGCATGGCCGTGGCCCGGTGCAGCTTGCCCAACACGTGCCCGGCCTCGTGGTGGGCCAGCTCCTCCTCGGGCGAGCCCGGAGCGAAGGTGTCAGCGCGGTCGCCTGCGAGTGCGGTGAGCAGCAGGGTGCGGGTGGCGTCATCCCGGCCGACCAACTCCGGCGCATGGCCGGTCAGGTGGCTGCCCCACGCCGCGTAGGCGTGGAGTTCTCCCGCGTACCGGTCTCGCTCCGCGTGCTGCTTCGCGATGAACTGACGCCCGTCGCCGGCGACCAGGCGTACGACGCGGGGCGGGAGCGCGGGGTCCGCTGCGATGTCGACTGCGCCGAGGAGGTGGTGCGCCAGTTGTATCCGGGGGTCGTCCGAGGTCGCGATCACGGGGTCGGCTCCGGCGTGAGGAGACTGAGGTGCTCGGTGTCGTTGTGCCGGTCGAGCATCCAGCGGGTCTGGCCCAGGCGGTTGCGGTGGTGCTGCCAGCGGGTGATGGAGGCGTGGTTGTGGGTGAATCCGGCGGGCGAGCCGATCGGGATGCCGAGCAGCAGGGTGTGGGCGGTGATCACCGTCTCCCCGTGGGCGGCGAAGACGACGCGCTTGCCTCGGTTCTCCTTGATGAGCTGGCTCAGGTTCCTGCTGGCGCGCTCCAGGAACCCGTTCCAGGTGTCGGAGCCGTTGGCCCAGGGCGTGTCGGGGTGGGCGTGCGGCCCGCCGTCGGCGGCCGTCTTGACCGCGTCCCAATGCCGGCCGTCGGCGTCGCCGTGGACCGGGCCGTCGAGTCGGTCGTCGTGGTGCACGGGGATCTGGAGCGTCTGGGCGATGATCTCGCCGGTCTGGACGAGGCGGATCCGCGGGCCGGTGTAGACGACGTCGAAGGGCTTCTTCAGGTGCTCGGTGGCCAGGCGGCGTGCGGCCTGTTCGGCTTGGGCGTACCCGAGGTTGGTCAGGCCGGTGCAGGTGCGCGGGCCCCCGACGAGGCCGTCGGCGTTGCACTGGGCCTGGCCGTGACGGACGAAGACGAGTTCAGTGGTGATCATGAGGCTCCTCGGTGGCTGAAACGGAGGGGCAGGCTGTAGTGGTAGCCGTTGCGGCCGACGTATGGGGCGGTGAACACGGCGTGCAGGCCGAGGAAGCTGTCGAGCTGACCTCGGTCCGTGGTGCCCAGCCGGGCGTCGTGGCGTCGGGCTGCCGCGTTGTAGGCGAGCAGGGCGGTGGTGACGGCTTGGTCCGTGAGCGGCCCGTAGGTCAGGTGGAGCGTCGCAACGAGCTTGGCGAGGTCGTAGCCCATCGGGGCGAGGGACAGGTCGTCGGTGTCGACGGCGACGATGTCCTGCGTGCTGGTGATGATGAAATTCCGCGGGTTGCTGTCCTTGTAGAAGGCGCACGGTCCCTCGGTGGTCGCTTCCAGCAGGCCGAGCATCGCGTGCAGTGCCGTCTTGTTCGGCAGGTAGCCCTGCTCGTGGCGTCGCCGTAGGGCGACCTTCCGGGGACCTAGGTAGTCGTCGAACTGCGTGCCGTCCTGGAAGTGGTGCGGGGTGTCCAGCGACGCTGAGTGCAGGTCGCTGGCCCAGGCGGCACCGTGGGCGTGGCCCAGCAGTTCCGCCACGCGCGGGAGGTCATCGGGGCGTACGGAGCGGCCCTCGATCCGTTCGAACGTCAGGGACTGCGGTCCGGCGGTGTGGAGGGCCGGCTGCCGCAGCGGTTTGGCGTGCGCGGTGATCCACCGGTAGTGGCGCACCGCCCCCGCCGCGCGCTCCGGTTCCGCGTAGCGCTTGGTGAACGAGGCGGGGCTCATGCCGGCTCACCTCCTTCCTTCGGCTGAGCGACGACGAAGGTGATCCGGGACCGGGTGGTCAGCGGCTGGTCGGGAAGGAACTCGTGCAGGGTCGCCGCCAAGGCCCCGGGGTTGCCGTACAAGCCGGGCACCAGGTCGTACTTGGGATTGGTGGCCAGGTACTGCGACGTGTGGTCGTGGCCGTCGAAGGTGAAGACGTGCTCCTCGTCCAGGACGGCGATCACGTCGAGCGAGGAGGCGGCCACCACGGCGAGGTTGCCGCTGTGGGCTACGGTGTAGAGGCTCTCGTGCTGGGCGGCACGCGGATCAAGACCGGCGGAGGCGACCAGCTGGTCCATCTCCCGGTAGCTGTCGAGGCCCTTGGTGACGAGCACAGCCACACCACCGGGGGCGAGAACCCTGGCGATCTGCCCGACGACGTCCTCGGGGCGCGGCGAGTGGTATAGGCAGAACGCCGCGACGACGACATCGCTCGACCCGTCGGGCAGAGGGAGGTCGTGGAAGTCGCCTTCGACGAACTCCACCGTGCTGTCGGGCAGGTCCTTGGCGCGCTCGCGCGCATTGGCGAGCAAGGAAGGGGCGGCGTCCAGGCCCACGACGCGCTCGGGCCGGAGCTGCTCGGCGATGACGAGGCTGCTCGTGCCGCGACCGCATCCGATGTCGAGCACCACGCCGAGCCGGTCAGGCCGGGCATGGTGGGTCTGCACCAGGCTGATGATCGTCTCGGGCACCGGATGTCCGGCGGTCTTGGCGCGCATCAGGGCGCTGGTCCGCCCGGCCAGCCGCGAGGCGTGTCCGTACAACTCCGACTGCCGGGCGGGGTCCAGGAACGGGTTGGGCTCGTTCATGCCGCACCCCCTGACAGGGGGCGCGGACCGGTCAGGACTGCTCGGCGGCGACCTTCCGCAGCCAGCGGCGCGTCTGACGCCGGTTGGCCAGCAGCACCACATCGGCGCCGGAGCCGAACTCCTCGATCTTCGCCATCACGCGGGGCCGCATCTTGCGCCGGTACGTGGCGACGTACTTGATCACGCCCCAGTGGATGCGGTTGTGCACCCCGTTGCCCTTGTGCCCGGCCCCGTGCCGGATCTGCCGGGAGAAGATCCCGTACAGCGCCGCCACGGTCGACACGTCCATCAGGACCACCGTGTCGCAGGCTTCGAGCCGTACCTGCAGCGTCGAGTTGTAGTTGCCGTCGATCACCCACCGCGGCTGCCCGACCAGCTCGCGCTGCACGTCGGTGAACTTGTCCAGGGGCAACGCGTTCCACTCGTCGTCGTAGAACGCGGCGTCCAGGTGCGTCACCGGGGCGTCGAGGATCGTGCCCAGTTCGCGGGCCACGTGGGATTTGCCGCTGCCTCCGCAGCCGACGATGGCGACCTTCTTCATGGTGCTCCAGCGTAGAGAGGTTCGGGTGTCCGGCGGACCCATCCTCCGGGACGCGCCCGGAGGATCCGTGTGCCGTGGTCGATCGAGCGGTCTGCATCAGGCAGCTCCCCGCTCGGTCGCGGTGGACTGGAGGAGGCCGTGCAGGACGGACTCCAGGGTGTTGACCTGCTTGCACAGGCCGAACAGGCGCAGGCGGTCCACACACGCGGCGATCAAGGCGGCGTGCTGCTCGGTGCCGGCGATCTCGCGCAGATAGGAGAGGCGTTCGAGCACGTCGCTGCCGGAGCGCACGACCAGCTCCTTCGGGACGAACCGGTCGGCGAAGCGGATGTCCGCCGGGGCCAGCGGCAGGCAGCCGGCGAGCACGGCCTCGAAGATGCGCTGGGTCATCTGCCCGACGGCGGCGTACCGCTCGGGCAGCATGAGCACCGTGACCAGGGACCGACCGTAGACGCCGGCGGCGGCCTCGAACGGGATCCGGCCCACGAAGCGGACGTGCGGCCAGCGGCCGGTCTTCGTCCACTTCCCGGCGACCAGGTGCTCGACGCGGGCGGCGGCCGGGGCGAAGAAGCAGTCGAAGGGCTCGTCGCGGTCGTACTGGTTGCCCACGTAGCCGAGCGCGAGATCCCGAGGCCGCGCCGCCAGGGTGAGGGGGTCGGCCTGGGCGAGGAGGTCCTCGGCCACGGGGAAGAGCAGCGAGTGCGCGCCGGGGGTCGGCGCGAGCGCGGCCTCGCAGACGCGGGTGTGAGCCGTACGGCGCCACACGCTCTCGGCCCGCAGGGTGCGGTCCTTGTCCCAGATGACGGTGGGTGTCTGGGACCGGGCCGTGTAGTGGTTGATGAGCTGGGCCTGCCGGTGGAGGTCGCAGGTGTGCCCCTCACTGCCGCACACGGTGGTGTTGCGGCCGGGGATGGCCCAGCGCCACTCCAGGAACAGGGCGTCGATGCCCGGCAGGCCGTCGTCGAAGGTGTACGCGCCGCCGAGGTCGTCACCGGCTTCAAGGCGATCGCGGTCGGCCTGGAGAAAAACGATCTCGTGACCGCGGGCAACGAGGGCGTCGATGAAGGGGCGGCGGTGGCTGCGGCCTCCGTCGGGGGTGTCGGTGACGCCGTTGCCGAGGAAGCCCCAGAAGCTGTAACCGATCTTCATTTGGTGATCCACCGCCCTTCGAGGAGCAGGGCGTCGAGCCCGGAGTTGGCCAGGCAGTCCAGGGCCATCTCGGGTGTCCCGCAGATCGGCTTGCCCTTGACGTTGAGGGAGGTGTTGATCAGCACGGGTACGCCGGTCCGGCGGCCGAAGGCGGTCAGCACCGCGTGCATGAACGGGTTCTGTGACCGGGTGACGGTCTGCAGGCGGGAGGTGCCGTTGGCGTGCACGATGGCCGGCACCCGCTCGCGCGTCAGGTCTGTCACCCCGGAGGCCATGGACATGTAGGGCGCCGGCTGGCCGAGGGTAAAGAACTCGGCGGCGCGCTCGGCCGGGACCATGGGGGCGAAGGGCCGGAACGGTTCGCGGAACTTCACGGTGGCGTTCAGCCGCTCGACGACGCCGGTCTCCAGTGGGGAGGCGAGGATCGAGCGGTTGCCCAGGGCGCGCGGCCCGGCTTCGACCCCTCCCTGGAAGAGTCCGGCGATCACGCCGTGGGCGAGCTGGTCGGCGAGGAATTCGGCGGTCTCGATGCCGAGGGTCTTCTGGTGGAGGCCGGGCCAGGGGGTCAGGTCGAGGGGCTGGTCCTCGTAGGAGGGGCCGAGGTAACAGCGGCGGGCGATGCCGGCGAGCGGGCGAGGCGTGCGCGCGTCGACGTGCACGGCGAGGGCGGCCCCGATCGCGGTTCCGGCGTCCCCCGGTGCCGGCGGGACGAACACCTCGTCGAAGATGCCAGCCTCGATGATCTTCCCGATGCTCACGCAGTTCGTGGCGACGCCGCCACCCATGCACAGGCGCCGGGAGCCGGTGAGCACACGGGCGCGGCGGGCGAGGTGGACCATCACCTGCTCGGTCCGCTCCTGGAGGGCAGCCGCCAGGTCTCGGTGGACGTCGGTGAGCGGTTCGCTCGGGTGCCGCTCGGGGCAGGTCTCGGCGACGAACCGCCTGGATGTCCTCGGGTATCCCGAGGTGAGGGTGCGCGTCGGGAAGTAGCCGGGGTGGATACGGAAGCCCGTGGCCGTCGTGCGGACGGCCGTAGTGAACAGGTGGCGGAACCGGGCGGGGTCACCGAGGGCGGCCAGCGCCATGACGGTGCCCTCCTCGTCGCCCCGCCGCCAGCCCAGGTGCTCGGTAACGGCTCCGTACACGTAGCCGAGGGAGGACGGGTCGTTGATCGCTTCCAGGGTTTGGACGCGGGGGCGCTGAACGCCGTGGCCGTGGGCGATGGTGGTGGTCTGCCGCTCGCCCAGGCTGTCGACCACGAGTACGGCGGCTTCCTCCCAGCCGGAGGAGGAGAAGGCCGTGAGCTGGTGGGCTCGGTGGTGCAGGACCGGTGTGACGCGGGCCGAGGGGAACTGGCTGCCGAGGACGCGCAGCCGCCGCCGGGTCCGCAGAGCGACCTTGGCGAACCCGTGGGCGCGGGCCAGGCTCCGGTCGCGCGTGGTCGGCGAGAGCGCCATGCGCAGGGCGGCGGGCGACTCGGCGAGGTAGCGGGCGGGCTGGAAGTTGTAGGCGACGGCGTCCACGTCGGTGGCGCTCAGCTTGGCTTGGTCGAAGAGCCATCCCGCGGCGCGGGACGGGTAGAGCTTGGTGTGCTTCTGCTCGGAGAGGCGTTCCTCCTCGACGAAGCCGACGAGTTCACCGTCCACGAGAAGCGCGGCCGAGGAGTCGTGGGTGTACGAGCACAGACCGAGGATGACGAAGGGGATGCGCTTCATGGCGGCGGTCACCTTGCCCCGGCCGTCACGGCGCGCTTGGCCGAGCGCCGCTCCAGCTCTCCGTACCAGGCGGTGAGAGCCTGGCCGAGGGGCCCGTCGATCGTGTCGGCCGCCCGCCACGCCTGCTCGCGCTTGCCGTCCTTCCACAGCCGGTAACTGCGCAGCGTCTCGGCCATCGCGTCCCAGCCAGGATGGCCGGTCACGTCGCGGGCCTCGACCTGGTCGAGCAGGCCGCCGAAGCCCTTCCACGGCGTTCGCAGGTCGGGCATGACCTCGCTCGCCGAAAGCGAGGTCAGCGCGTCGGCCTGCTCGATGTGCTCGTCGTAGATGTGGAGCGAGCCGATGTGCAGGTGGAACTCGCCGAGTTCCACGTCGAGCCATCCGGCGACCAGCTCGTGCAACACGGTGTAGAAGAACACGTCGTACGGCATGCCGATCCACACGTCCTGGCCGCGCATCATGGTCGCCATGTGCAGGCGGCCGGCGCGCAGGTGGAATCGGAATCCGAGGGTGCAGGGAACGTCCTTGTGCCCGGCGGCGTCCTGGGCTGGGTCGTAGAGCTGGATCAGGGCGCGCCGGGAGTCGGGGTCGGCCTGGAGAATCTCGACGACGCGGGCCAGCTGGTCGACCTTGCCGCCCCAGCTCCGCATCCTGGGCCCGTACGCCCCCAGGAGGACGCCGTCGTCGGCGAACTGCCGCAGCCGTTTGTTGTAGTCGAAGATCCACGAGGCGTCGGATCCGGACAGGTGCCAGACCGTTTCGGCGACGGCGAAGGCCGGATTCACGATGCGGGCGGGCGGGGCGTAGAGCAGGCGGGCACGCGGCTGGGTGAGCAGCAGGTGCACGTCGCGGACTTCGTGGGTGGCCATGCCCCGGGGGCTGATCTTCGCGCCGGATTTGGCCAGTGTGACGGCGCCGGAGAACAGCTCGGCGATGCTGTCGGCCGTGAGGGATGTCATCGGACGGATGCTCCTTCGTCCTGGGGCGACGCAGCGGCGCCCGGGTGGTGGTGGGTGGAGTCGTCGGCCCTCGGGCTGGAGGGGGCGCGGTCGGTGATGAGCCGGGCGATCCGAGCAGCGCTGTCGCCGCGCCACCGGCAGACCGCGTCCAGGGCCGCCCGCGGGATCGGCGCCGGGCCCCCGCGCACGCCGGAGAGCGCTTGGGCGACGTCACCAGTGGCCTCGCACCGGGTCGCCAGTCCGTGACCGGCCAGGCCCAGCGTGCGTTCGCCCGGCAGGCCGATTTCGAACACCGGGATGCCGAACAGTGCGGCTTCGATCCCGCACGTCGAGTACGCGCTCGCTACTGCGTCAGCGCCGACGAGGCAGCCTCGTGCTCCGACCCGGGGATCGGCCACCGCGACGGGCGTCCCGCCGGCCCGCTTCACCAGAGCGTTGAAGGCGTCGGCTCCCTGCGCCGGGTGTGGAGCGATGACGAGCCCCCAGTCGCCGTCCGCCTCGGCGAGCCCGTCCAGGAGGAGGTCCGCGTGGGAGTTGAGGTGATCGGGGTTGAAGGGCTGGCAGGCCCACACCGCGATCCGGGCGGGCGCGCGGCGGCCCCCCGAAGCGAGCAGCTTCTCCAGGTATCGGCGCTGAGCCTGACGGCTCAGGCCGGCGAGGACGTCGAAGCGGGGCTGCCCGAGGACGTTCACCTCGGCCTCGGGGTGGCGCGCCCACCCTCGGCCCAGGGCGAGGTCCCGCTCACCCATGACGATGATGTGGCGGCTGTGCAGGGCTGGCCAGGCGACCGATTCCGCCGTCCAGGCCCCGTGCTGGACGTGAACCGAGTTCGCCCCGTGCCGCTCGGCGGCGTGCGCGGCCAGCACGCCCAGGGGGCTGGTGTCGTTGCTCAGCAGGACGGTGTGCGGCCGGGTCGTCGACAGGATGTCGTCGAGCCAGCTCTCCGCCCGCACCACCGTCCGCCACGAGGGCTGGGTGCAGCCCCCGCTGGTCTCCAAGAGCACGGACAAGAGCCGTACGAGCCGGGCAAGTTGGACGCCGTGGCCTCCCACCTCGACGGCGTGCTCGTCGTCGGGACGGTGGAGGCCCTCGGCAGTGCCGGAGAGGGTGAAGAGGTCGCTCGGAGCCGAGCGCAGCTCGATACCCGTGACCGATCCCGCGCTGCACCGCTCGGTGTCATCGGTGGCGAGATCGAGCAGGAGACTCCTTTGCCCGCCGCGCGCCAGTTCGGCGAGAACCGGGGTCAGCGTGGCCGCGTGGCGGGAGGTCCACGACAGCGCCAGAACGTCCTGCCGTCCGAGATCCGAGGGGAACGGACTCGGCTCCGTGTTCGCCGTACTCGTCCGGGCGCGGTTGCGGAGCTGGGCCGAGCGGGTCGGGTTGTGCGGTGCCGCAGCACCGAGCACGTACGCGACGCCGGACCACGTCACGGTGTAGGCCAGGTACTCACGCGAGCTGCTCGAACGCAGTCCCACAAGTCCTTCGTACGGGGCCAGGGCCAGGGGCCCTGGGGCCGAGGCGAACGGTGCCCAGGAGTTCAGGGCCAGGAGCTTGCGCACGATCTCAGCGACGAAGCGTCGCACGGGGACGTGCTGGACGTGGAGCCAGTCGGCTCCGCCCGGGGTGGAGGCCAGTTTGGCGCTGTAGTGGTCGAGGGCGGCCATGACGTCTGCGACGCCGGCGCGCAGTACCTGCTTGTCGACGGTCGTCGCTTCCAGGTCCGTGGTGTGGATGTGGTCGGTTCGCGCGTGCGCGAGGGCGCCGGTTCCGACGAGCGCCCACGTCGGCTTCCCGGCGTTGGAGGAGCGGACCAGGCCGAGGCCACCAGTCGTGCGGGGACTCACACCGTGCTCCCCTCGACGAGCTGCTTGGCGGGGAGGAGGCTCAGCAGTTCCTTGGGCGACGCGGCCGTCTCGGGGTCGGGAGCCGTCGGCTGCCCATAGCCCCATGCAGCGTGTACATAGGGGACGCCGGCGCGCGCGGCCGACTCCTGGTCGACCGCCATGTCACCCACGTAGACGGCGGCGGCTGGGTCGACTCCCAGGTCGACCAGCGCCAAGAGGAGTGGGTCCGGGGCCGGCTTCGTCCGGCCCGCTCCTGCGGGCGTGCGGATGGTCGCGAAGGGGCATCGGAGGCGCGCGAGGAGCGGGGCCGCGCGGTCGACGTGCTTGGACGTCACGACGCCCAGCCGCCAGTCGGCGGCCACGAAGGCGTGGAGCGTCTCGACGATGCCGGCGAACTCCTCCGCGAGGTGCGCGGTGGCCACGGACTCCGTCTCGTACGTCTGGCGGACCGCTTCGGTGTCGGTCACGCCCAGTCGCTGCATGATGTCGCCGAACTCGCGTCCCAGATGGCGCTCGTAGTCGCGGAAGGGGAGCGCGACGCCATGGGCCTCTTGGACCCTCTGCCACGCCTTCCGCATCACCGGACGCGTGTCGAGCAGGACGCCGTCGAGGTCGAGGAGAAGAGCGCGCGACCTGTGGTCGCTCGGCGCGGCCGGAGCCGGTAGCGATTCGTGAGTGGGAACGGTCATGATCATCCTCTCGTCAGGGGTGGCTGTTGCGCCTCAGAGGGCCGAGGCCGGTTCGAGTTCCAACTCGGGGTACCGGGCCGGGCCAGTCAGGCCGCTTCCGGCGGGTCGTCAGTCGAAGGCGAGACCGATCCGTTCGGCGCGGCCGGCAGGCGCGAGAGCCGGTGAAAGCGCGAGAGGTTGAAGCCACGCCCCTGAACCTCACCGGCGGGCACGGCGAAGAGATCGATGCCCTCTTCGCTGGGCGCCGACGGGGCAGCCGCCCGGATGGCGAGGAGCGCTTCGCCCTGCTCGCGGTGCGGCAGGAGGCGCGGCGCACGATCGGTGTGTCCCTCGAAAGTCATGGTCAGCCCTCGGTCAGGGGTATTTGAAGGTGAAGGCGAGCGCGACGCTCACGGCGGCGATCAGGGCGATCTGGGCGCTGATCTGCCGCCAGCCCCAGCCCTTCCTGTCCATCCAGAGCAGTGGACGCCTTCAAGTCGGCGCGACGGGCTCCTCGGAGATCACGAGGTGGAGAAACGCCTGGCAGTGCTCGCCCAGATGTTTGATTACGGCGTGGTACTCGTCGTCATCGGAGCTGATGTGGTGCCGGTCGAGGACGATCACGCCGTCGGCCAAGCCCTCTCGGAGCTGCCGCTCGGCTTCCAGCCAGCCAGGTCGATCCCAAGGCGGCGTGTAGACGCCCTGGCTCGCGCTGGATGCCGGGAAGTACGTCGTGGTCACCGGGACCGCCGCATCGTGGAGCCGGGCGGCGATCGCGTAACCGAGCTGGTCGGCCTCAGCCTGCAGCGTCCCCCAGTCCTCGTCAGGTCGGGCCCTCGGACTCGGTACCAAGCTGTACGCCAGCACGCGCAGCGGCTCGTCGACCCGCGCGTCGAGGACCTGTCGGTAGAAGTGCTCCCGTAAGCCTCGGAGTTGACCAGCTCGGGACTGGCGCTTCACTCGGGGAGAGGTGCGAGCCCATCTCGGGTGGTCATGGCCAGCAGCCGGCGCCCCACCGCCCGTGTGCTTCTCTCGCCTCCGATCAAAGGCAACGAGGCTCAACACGTCGGCTCCGTGCTTGACTGCGTTGTGCGGCGACATGGGGGTGCCTCCGTGAGAGTGGGGATGACCGCGTACGTAGTTCGGCCACCGTCCGCGACGCCCCACCGCAGTGACAGGCAAGCGACGAGGTGCAGCCCTCGACCACCGAGGCCGAGGGCGCTTGCACGTCGTCGCCTCGCTGGTGCGGTGCTGTCGTCGGTGACTCTGATTTGAAGCTCGTGGTCGTCGTGTCGTAGTTGCAGTCGGACGTCCCCGGAGCCGTGGATGATCGCGTTGGATACCAACTCCGAGACGACGAGCCGGGCGTCCTCTGCCGGCGCCTCTGGCAACGACCACCGCTTCAGAACGGTGGCCGTGGTTCGTCGTGCTTGAGCGACGTGCTCATCCATCGGCTCCATGGCCATCTCGAAGACGTGAGAAGCCAGCGGGCACCGAGCAGTCGCGGCGCCGACGACGTGGGCGCCACCGTCGTCGCCCCCAGGTCGGGGTGGCGTTGTTGTCCGGTGCGTGGTCATGCGCACATCGCACCGTGACTGCGCGATCCGGAACAGGGGAAACCGGAGGGGGAAATCTTTGTCAAGGGGGAAAATCAGAGGGGAGTTGAGGGGAGTATTGGCCTTCTCTCACGGATAGGGGTCAGACTCATGGCGGTGGATCCATTTGCCGAGCTGCTCCGTCACCTGCGACGTAACGCGAATCGGACGCAGGACGAGCAGGCCGGTGCGATCAATGCCGCTTCCGGCCGGGCAACGATGACCCGCCGAGAGGTGAACCGGTACGAGAACGGTGCCAACGTTCCGACGGACCACACCCTGGGGAACATCGCTTTGGCCTGTGGCGTCCCGCTGGAGCCGCTGCTGCGCGAGGCGAAAGCCGCCCGCGCCAGGCGGCGAGAGAAGAACAAGGCCGAGGCAGAGGACCTGGACGACGTGAAACGCCGAACGCTGCTGGGAGGCGCGGTTATCGGTGCGGCTGCGGCTGCCGAGCCGTGGGGCCGGCTGGCCTATGCACTCAGCAAGGGTTCCAAGATCGACCCCGAGTCAGCGGGGGTGCTCATTGATCATGCGGCCCGGTTGCATGTGGACGAACTGAACGAGAGCGCGCTCAGCCTGCAGTCTCGGGTCGAGGCGCACTTGGACGCGATCACCGCAGCCCTTCCCCGCGCCGGAACCCACGAGCGAGCGCTGACCATCGCGGCGGGAGAGACAGCCGCTCTTGCCGGATGGGTCGCCTGGGACCTGGGCGAGCACGACAAGGCCACCTCCTACTACGGAGTGACCTCGGAGTGCGCGAAGAAGGCTGGGCACCCCCCTCTGCGTGCCCTGGCTCTGGGCTACGCGAGCTACGGTGCCCCCAGCCCTGCTAAGGCGCTGGAGATGCTTTCGCAGGCAGCTCAGGACGTGCGCGGACGTGGCAATGCAACCGCCGCAGCATGGGCTCTGGGCCGGTACGCGGAGGAGGCCGCTCAGTCGGGCGATGACGCTGCCGCTCTTCGCGCGCTGGACCAGGCCAGGTTCGCCTATGACTTCGCCGACCATACGAGCGAGCAAGCGTGGGTCCGCTTCGTGACGCCGTACCGGATGGACTCCTTAACCCTCTCGGTCTACGGCGAACTCAAACGTCAGGAGCTGACGGCCACGGCCGACTCCGCAGTCGAGCGCCTCGGCGGTGAACTACCCGAGTCCGGTGTAGTTGTCCTCGGGGACCTAGCGTCGGCACTTCTGCGCGGCGGCGACGTAGACCGCGGGGCCTACGTCGCGCACCAGTTCGCTGCAGCGGCGGAGTCGAAGCCCAACACCATGGGCCGTCAGCGGGCGCAGGTCATCGCTGCCGAGCTCCCCGACACCGAGCATGATCTGGCCAGCCACCTGCTGACGTTCGCGACGCTGTGAAGCGTCCAAGCACACAGGCTCGGTGAGGGCGAGCGCCGGGGTGGTGACCTCTACTGCGGACGCGTCTCGTCGAGGACCCAGGACAAGTACGCCTCCGACCCTCCGGTCACAGGCAGCGTGACCCACTGGGGGACGTCGTAAGGGTGCCTCTCGTGCAGCCATGCCTCTAGCGCGGGGAGGCGATCCGACGACGTCATGTAGGAGATCCGCCACTCCTGAGCCGCCTCGACCTTCCCCTGCCACCAGTAGAAGGCGGTGATGGGCGCATCGATGTGAACGCCCGCCGCCAGTTTGCTCTCGACAGCGCCCCTGGCGAGGGTCTTCGCCTGCTCCTCGTTGTCACTGGTCGTCTGCGCGATCACGATCTCGTGGTCCATGCGGCTACCTCTCCAGCTCGGGTACCGCGACCCTATCCATGTGTTCGGCACAGGCCAGCGGGTGGTAGTCCGTGGAAGACCACCCCAGGCCGACCGCCCTGGAGAGCCGTCGAATTGCCGCCAGCCGCACGGCGCCCAATCGGTGCCGGCCGAGAGTGGACCTTCACCCGCGAATGGGCGAGCATTATGCGCCCTCACTCTTCTTACGGGGCCGCCCTGCGAGAGCGCTCCGAGTCGGCGGTCTATGCCTCAGCTATCTGTTCGGCGATCTCCCCGCGGATGGCCGCCATGTCCGCAGGCGACCACACCGAGCCGCTCCCGAAAGGCAGCACACGGTCGTGGGGCTGGTAGAGCTCCTCGCTTTCCAGACTGCGGCAACAGGCACGGCACTTCCACGGACGGCGCAGAGTGATCCACTGTCTGAGCCCGCACCAAGGGCACAACACGAAGTACGCGCTGGGCCCGTGAGCGGCGGCCCAACTGGCATAGCCCGAACGGCTGCGAGCCGCGTTGATGTCGCCATGGGTGCGTTCCGCGACCCAGCCAAGGAGGACCATCTCGCCCCCGGGCCACGCACAGGAGCAGGGGCCGTCGCAGGGGCAGGCGCGCGCCTTGCCCAGCTCGACGGCCTTTTCCTTACGGGGCGTGGATGGTCCCTTGACCTCAAGCCATGTCCCGATCTCGGGCAGCCAGAAGTCCGGCAGGTAGTACGCCCCTGACGGCAGGGTGATTCGCTCAGGCTCGTACTGCCAGAGGATGCTTTGGGTGTCGAGGGTGCAGGCCCAGTCGGCTTCGAGCCGAGAACGGAAAGTGGTGCCGCTGTACTCCGTCGGTACGGCTTCGATGGGCTGGCCGTCTGTGGGGAGGTCCGTCACGGCGTCTCCGTTCCAGGTCAGTTATGCGCCGACCCACAGTTTGACCGCGAACTCGCGCTTCATGAACCGGGCTGTCCGACGGGTGGGCAGTCCCACTCTCGTTAACAGACCCATGCCTCGGCCTTAGCGCAGCGGACAACCACCGTGAGCTGCTTCGGCATCACAAGATCCATTTCAGCGACGCCCTCTTTATCGCAAGAACCCGGTTCGTCCAACTCGGCCTTTCCCTGGAATCTCGTCCTGTCATCACCCCACACGACAGGAGTCGACCCATGCCGGAGCCGCGCGCAGCATCCCAGGCCGCCTTCTTGACCCTCCCCAGGGCCGCCGAGTATCTCGGTATCTCCCCCAACACCTTGTACGTCTGGCGACACCGCCGACAGGGGCCTCCCAGCTTCCGCATGGGACGGCGCGTGATGTATCGGATCACGGCGCTCGACGAGTGGGTCTGCGATCAGGAGCGAGCGGACTCCCGCTCCAACCACGCCCTTGACCCGCTGAACCGGAAGCCGCAACGGCGCTCAAAGGCCGTGAAGTAGCGCGGTGGCTTACGCGTCCGGTCTCCCCCGTGAAGAAGTTCTCCGGATGGGGATTGGATCGTGCCGCAGATCGCGTTAGCACCGACCAGCTCATGATCACGCACCACTGGAGGGCCCCGTCATGGCGGGTTACATAGAAGACCGATGGCTGAAGAAGCGCCCCGACAAGCTGACCGGGAAGCGGGAGCGGACCGCGATCTACGGCACCGGGAAGCGCTACCGAGTGAAGGGGATTCCCGGCATCCACGACCGGTCGTTCCACACCAGCGAGGACGCGAAGCAATGGCTCGCCATCGCCAAGACGGACTCCAGCCGTGGTGAGTTCGTCGATCCCCGCAAGGGCGAGATACTTCTCGCCGACTACATCGCCGAGTACTGGTGGGCGGGCCGCTCCGACGAACCCTCGACGGCGGACCCGATGCGCAGCCGCATCTGGAACCACATCATCCCGTTGGTGGGCGACTACGCCCTGCGTGAGATCGACGCGTCCGCTCTACGGACCTTCAAGGCAACACTGCTCACGAGGGTCGAAGAGTCGACGGCAGAGGTGATCTGGGGACACCTGTCCTCGATCCTCGGCAGCGCCGTCGACGACCAGCGTCTGCTGCGCAACCCGATGAAGATGAAGAACAGCGTCAAGCCCCCACGAGCGATCGACAGCAAGGCCAAGGCGTGGTCACGTGAGGTCGTCGACGCTGTCCGCGCGGAGTTGCAGGACCGCTACCAGATCGCGGTCGATCTCGGCATCGGCCTCGGGCTGCGCCAAGGCGAAGCGTTCGGTCTCGCCGAAGAGGACTTCGACTTCGCGGCTGGAGTCGTCCACATCCGCCGCCAGCTCAGGTGGGACATCAAAGGCCGCCCCTACTTCTCGCTCCCCAAGGGGCGCAAGACCCGCGAGGTCCCCCTGCCGGCGAACCTCGCCCTCCGGGCCCGAGCTCACTTCCGCCGATTCCCGTCGACTTCCTGCACGTTGCCCTGGCGGAACCCGGAGGCCCCGACCACCGCGCTCGAGGAGCGCCAGCGGAAGCCGATCACGGTCGAACTGATCCTCACCTCGTCGCACGGCAACCGCATCTACTACCGCACCTGGAACGACCGCAGCTGGAAGCGTGCGCTCGCCGCCGCCGGGCTGATCAAGCCCGTGGGCGAGAAGGTACGGCACGACGGCAACCGGGTTCGCCGGGTCCTGCTCTACGCCGCCCCACGCGAGGACATGTTCCACGTCCTCCGCCACACCTACGCGAGCGTGCAGCTGGAGGCCGGCGAGTCGGTCGTCAGCCTGTCCAAGTGGCTCGGGCACTCGACACCGAAGGTCACCCTCGACCACTACGCTCACTTCATGCCCGGTGCGGGGCACCGAGGGATCGCCGCGATGGACGCCTGGCTGCGGGACCCCTCCCGGTCGAAAGTCCCTGAGAAGTCCCTGCTGGCATGCAGGGCAGCTCATCTACCCCCGAACATGCAGGTCAAAGGCATAGTGCGACAGGGTGCGGACATGTCCGTCAAGTACAAGGAGACCGCCCGCGGCGGGCTCGCGGTGAACATCATCGAGTGCTGACCGCACAGGCCCTGACCAGCGCGTTCGCTTCTTCCAGCGCTGTCAGGGCCTGAAGTTGGCGACACCTGCGCAGCGATGGATACCCCCTCCGGCACACCCGCTCGGAGTATCACCCCCATCCATTAACAAGAGTTTTGTTAAACCCGGCCCCATGGCTACCTATCAGGCGCCCGGCGCAGGGCCCGTCCGGCCCGTATCGGTCTCTCTCCACGAAGGCACCATCGCTGCCCTCAAGGCACGTACGGGCAAACGAGGCATGTCCGCCTACGTCGAGACCCTCATCCAGCGCCAACTGGAACGGGACCGACTGCGCGAGCTCATCGAAGACGCTGAGGCGGAACACGGCCCGGTCGATCAGGCGGCGGCCGACGCCAAACGTGCCATTCTCCGCGGCGACGCCGCGGGCCCGGTGGACGCCGCGTGAACGGCACGCTCGTCCTGGACTGCGAAGGCCTGTCCAGACTGGTTCGACGCACGCCCGAGATCACCGAGTGGCTGGCCGCGGCCGAAGCCGAGGACATCCGCGTCGTCATCAGCTCCGCCACCCTCGTCGAGGCACGAGACCCCAGGGCCAACCAAGCCCGCTTCGACTACGCCGTCTCCCGCGTGAACATCATCCCGCCCACCGAAGCCATCGCCCGCCATGCGAGCAAACTCCTGGCCAAGGCCGGGCTGCACGGCCACAAGTACGCCCTCGACGCCATCGTGGCCGCCACCGCGCTCACCTCGGCGGCCCCAGTGACCGTCCTGACATCGGATCCCGAAGACCTCCTGATGCTCTGCGGCCCCAGCATCCGCGTCATCGAGGTCTGACCCGAGGCCGCGACTCGGCCCACCTCTCTGCGGGACGGTCACTGTTCCAGTTCCGCCGCACGCCCATCGAGCTCCGCGGCGAACGCGTCCCAGTCGGGTCCGAAGCACAGCAGGTCGGCAGCCGCTTCCCGGAGCAGTCGCGGGTCATCGGGACGTTGCAGGCAGGCCAGGCGGTAGGCGAGATTTCGTGCCCAGGGCGGCAGCGCCATCCAGTCCTCGGCCAGGAGCCCTCGAAGCATGGTGAGAATCTCGTCGGCCGTCGCGAAGGTGAGCTTCTCGACGAAGTCGCGGGTGGCTTCGTTGATCTGCCGGCTGTCTGCGCTGTCGATGGCCCGGCCGAGGCGCCTTGCGGCGGGGGTCGGGGCGGGCGCCTCTGGCTCTTCTCCCGTGGACTGGCCGCTCATTGAACCAACAGGCGGTCGCTGACCGAAATTCGGGGCGTCACCTGAATCTCCAGGGTGCCCGCGCACTCTCCCGTGTGGAAGTCGACGGCAAATCCCTTGGCTGCATTCCCCGAGGTGAAGGACAGACGCGTCGCGCCTTCACGGAAGATGTCCAGCACCTCGGCCCCCTGATCGTTCGCCCAGCGGATCCTCACCGATCTCCCCACCGCGTCGTAGGAGAAGGAGACCGACTGCCCCGCTTCATCGTGCAGGGTGAGGACCCGCGCACCGCTCTCGTCCGCCTCCGGCCATTCACCGGTGGCCTCGTAGACCTCTTCGTCGTCGGGGGTCAGGAACTCTCGGTACATGTCTGCCTTC
Organism: Streptomyces sp. DT224; assembly: GCF_049844595.1. NCBI lineage: Bacteria > Bacillati > Actinomycetota > Actinomycetes > Kitasatosporales > Streptomycetaceae > Streptomyces > Streptomyces sp. DT224. Next base: position 429,770 of record NZ_JBNCLI010000001.1, on the reverse strand, counting down.
ACCAAGCACAAGGAGACGGCCCGGGGCGGGCTCGCGGTGAACATCATCGCGTGTTGAGGGCTGTTCATTCGTCGGCGGCGGTAAGGGTGACGCCTTTCTTCAGGAGGTCCACGCCGTCGCCCGAGACCCGGACGGTGGCGCCGTAGGGGGGATGCAGAGACTCCGCCGTCTGCCCGTCGCGCTCGATCCGGTCGAGTCTCAGCACCACCGGGGCTCCCCCGGCCGCGCCGTCGGGGAGACGAACCCCGAAATCCGCCCCGGCGCGCACCACGCCACCGACACAGCGGGCCACGCACACGGCGGTCCCGGCACCCCGTTCCTCCACGGAATGGATCTGGAGCTCCCCCGCGGAGTCGTCAACGGCGCGCCGGGAGCCGCGCGCCCTGTCGATGTCACGTTGCAGCGCGCTGAAACGCGGCGGTTCCCGGCGCGCGTCGAGCACGACGACGTGCAGCCGGTCCCCGACCTGCGGCGCTGCGACGTCCTCGTCCCACCAGGAGGGGTGCTTCACTTGGTCGATGAACCCGGTCACGCCGTCGGCTTCGACGCGTGAGCCCACCGGAGCGACCCCGGTCACCGTGACATCCAGTTCCTGATCGTCGTGAAACGTCATGCGGGTCCTCCGAAGATCGAGATCCAGTCAGCCCCATACGGTCCGTCCACCGGTGCGGGGTGTACGTGGCGCTGGTCCGGGGCCAGGCTCTCGGCAGCGGTCGGTGGGGTGGACGTCGCATGTGACTCGGTGGTGCCGGACGAACCGGGCCGGCGCCGCCTCGTCCGCGCAGCCGGGGATCCACCCACTCCGCCCAGCCCCGCGGACCACAGTCGGTCGCCGATCATCGGCACCCAAAGGACCGCGCCCGGTGGCCTCCCCGTCGGACAGCCGACGGATCTCGGCCGCGCCCCCGCCCTGCCGCCGCCCGCGCGTGGTGACGCAGCCGCTCAGCGGTGCGTCCGGGTAGTCGTCGATGCCCACGAACAGGGCGTGCACAGCGCGCATGCGGCGATCCTGTCAGACCCGGCGGGGCGTTGGCCGGGCGATTCCAGGGTGCACTCCGGGCATGCCCTTGAGCACCCATATCCTCGTCGCGCCCCGCTAGTTGACTGTTCGACACCGCGATGACGGCACGGAAAGGGACGCAACATGAGCACCGGGGGATACAACCCGTACCAGCCGCCCTGGCCCCCGGGCGGCGGCCCGTACCCGCCTCCGTACGCCCCGCCGCGGCCTTCCCTGTGGCAACGGCTGCGCGGCGACGACTGGCCGACCCTCGGTGAGCTGCTCAGAGGCAGGCGGCAGCGCGTCCACGGCTGCGTCTGGGCGCTGATCCTGCTTCCGTGCACCTGGGGGATGACGCTGCCCCTGCTGGCCGCCTACCCGTTGGCCAGGTCGGCCCGGCGACAGGCGCGCAGGGCCTTCCCGGCACACGGGCGCCGCTTCAGCGACCCCGATGTGGTGCAGGCGCAGCGGGCACGGGCCTGGGCCGCCGCGGCCATCTCGTTCCTGCTGCTGATCGCGTACGGCAAGCCGGGGGACATGGCCGAGGCCCAGGAGCAGTACGTGATACGGCTGATGGCCACTCCCTGGCTGCTGCTCCTGAGCGCCCCCCTCGTGGTCGCGTTGATCTACCGGTGGGCCTCGCCGGCGAAGCGGGCGGCCATGCGGCCGCGGCTGCGCGCCGCCGGCCGGTCGGCCCTGTGGTATCTGGGCGCGTGCAGCCTGATCCCGCTGCTCGCGGTCCTTCTCGCCTGGGGCATCACCCGGGCGGAGGCCGGCACCGGGGCGAAGTCCGTCCTGCTGGGCTTCCTCCTCACGCTCGTCGGTTACCTGACCATGGCCTGGATCGTGCTCTTCGTGCTGTTCGCCTCCGGACCGGTCGTGCGCAGCGGCTTCAGCACCTCGGAGGTGCACGCGGCCCTGCCCGCCCTGCTCACCGGGGTGCTGGTGTGGGAGTTCATGATCATCGGCTTCGTGGTGAGCGGTCCGCCGCCCGGACCGGCGCTCGTCCAGGTCCTGGCCCTGGTCGGCGGCCCCGCGTCCGTATCGGCCCTGGCCTGGTGGGAGATCCACCGCCTGCGCACGCGCCACGGCGTCGCACTGCGCGCGTAGCCGGAAATCCGGTAAAGGGGCCCGGTCCCCATTCGATAGGATGCGAACGGCCTGCGACAGAGGCATCCGCACCGTAGAAATTGGGAGCATCCGACGATGACTCGACACCTGATCACCAGCGCGCTTCCCTATATCAACGGGATCAAGCACCTGGGGAACCTGGTCGGGTCGATGCTCCCGGCGGACGTCTACACGCGGTATCTGCGCCAGCGGGGCGAGGAGGCGCTGTACATCTGCGCCACCGACGAGCACGGCACCCCGGCGGAGCTGGCCGCGAAGGCGGCCGGGCTGCCGGTGGCCGAGTTCTGCGCCCAGCAGCACGACGCGCAGAAGGCGGTCTACGACGGGTTCGGGCTCGCGTTCGACTACTTCGGGCGCAGCTCCTCCGCCGAGAACCGCGAGATCACCCAGCACTTCGCCCGCAAGCTGCATGAGAACGGCTTCATCGAGGAGCGGGCGATCCGCCAGGTCTTCTCGATCGCCGACGACCGCTTCCTGCCGGACCGCTACATCGTCGGCACGTGCCCGCACTGCGGGTACGACAAGGCGCGCGGCGACCAGTGCGAGAACTGCACCCGCGTCCTGGACCCGACGGACCTGATCGAGCCGCGCTCCGCGATCAGCGGCAGCAGCGAGCTGGAGGTCCGGGAGACCAAGCACCTCTTCCTCCTCCAGTCGAAGCTGTCCGGGGAGGTCGAGGCGTGGATCAACGAGACCAGCGACGAGTGGCCGCACCTGGCGTCCTCGATCGCCCGCAAGTGGCTCACCGAGGGCCTGCACGACCGGTCGATCACCCGTGACCTGGAGTGGGGCGTGCCCGTCCCGGCCGACACCTGGCCGGAGCTGGCGGCCGAGGGCAAGGTGTTCTACGTCTGGTTCGACGCCCCCATCGAGTACCTCGGGGCGACGAAGGAGTGGGCGGACCTGGAGCCGGAGAGCCGGGACTGGAAGTCCTGGTGGTACGAGGCGTCCGACGTCCGGTACACGCAGTTCATGGCCAAGGACAACGTCCCGTTCCACACGGTGATGTTCCCCGCCATGCAGATCGGCACCCGTGAGCCGGTCAAGCGGGTCGACCACGTCAAGGCGTTCAACTGGCTGAACTACTACGGCGGCAAGTTCTCGACGTCGCAGCAGCGCGGCATCTTCTCGGACACCGCGCTTGAGCTGCTGCCCGCCGACTACTGGCGCTACTTCCTGATGGCGCAGGCCCCGGAGTCGGACGACACGTCCTTCACCTGGGAGCTGTTCGCCACCTCGGTGAACAAGGACCTGGCCGACACACTCGGCAACTTCGTGAACCGGGTGCTGTCCTTCTCCCGCAAGCGGTTCGGCGACGACGTCCCGGCGGGCAAGGAGGCCGGGGACGCCGAGCGGAAGCTGGGCGAGGAGATCGCGCGGCTGCTCGCCGAGTACGAGGGCCACATGGAGGCGCTCCAGTTCCGCAAGGCCGCCCAGGCCCTGCGGGCGCTGTGGAGCGCGGGCAACTCCTACCTGGAGGAGAAGGCCCCCTGGCTGGAGATCAAGACCGACCAGGAGGGCGCCGCGCTCACCCTGCGCACCGCCATGAACCTGATCCACCTGTACGCGGTCGTCTCGGAGCCGTTCATCCCGTCGTCCGCGCGGGCCATGCGCGAGGCGTTCGCCCTGGCGGACGACACGGCGACCTGGGTGAGCGCCGACGAGGCCCGCGCCCTGGCGTCCGTGCCGGCCGGGACCGCCTTCACGGTGCCGCCGGTGCTCTTCGCCAAGATCACCGACGAGGACCTGGAGGCTTGGCGCGCGCGCTTCGGCGCCCAGTAGTCCCGCACCGTCGTACGTCGTCGCCCGGCCGGGTCCTTCCGGCCGGGCGACTTCGCGTTCGGGGTCCCTCTCTCGCGGGCTTTCGAAACGTTTCGAACCGTTGACCGAAAGTTCCGGCGGCGCTAGCCTGCCGCATGCCCGGCCGGGGCACGCACGTGTGCATGGAGAACCCCACCACGCAGAGGGAACACCGCCATGAACCGAAGAACGCCGCTCCTCAGCCTGATCACCGCGGGGGCGCTCTGCGCGACCCTCGCCGCCGTCTCCCCGGCCCTCGGCGCCGGCGACGCGCACTCCGGCGGCGCGCCCGGCCCCCGGGAACGCGGCGCGCACTGGGTCAGCACCTGGACGTCGATGCCGCAACTGACGGAGCCGTCCAACATGCCCCCGGCCCCCTTCACCGGCGAGGCCTCCGTGCTGACGGACACGACGCTGCGGCAGACCGTCCACGTCTCGGCGGGCGGCGACCACATCCGGCTGCGGTTCTCCAACGCGTTCGGCGGCGCGGTGCTGCCGATCACCGAGGTCTCCGTGGCCCTCCCGCTGGACGGGAAGGCGGGGACCGGGGCGATCCGTCCGGGGACCTCGCACCAGGTGACCTTCCGGGGCTCGGCGTCCATCGACGTACCGGCCGGGGCGCAGGCGGTCTCCGACCCGCTGGACTTCCGGGTCGCCCCGGGGTCCAACCTCACGGCGACGGTCTATCTGGCGACCGGGCAGGCGTCCACCGCCCTCACCTCGCACCCGGGCTCCCGTACGACCTCGTACCTGCTGCACGGCGACCACGTTCAGGACGGGGACCTGCCCGGCGCGACGACCACCGACCACTGGTACCTCCTCAGCGGCGTCGAGGTCTGGGCCCGGGGCACCACCTCGACGACGGCCGTGCTCGGGGACTCGCTGACGGACGGCCGGGGCTCCACGACCAACGGCAACGACCGCTGGCCGGACGTGCTCCAGCAACGGCTGACGGCCCGGACGTCCGTGGTCAACCAGGCGGCGGGCGGCAACCGGCTGCTCGCCGACGGCCTGGGCCCCAACGGGCTGGCCCGGCTCGACCGCGACGTCCTGGCGCAGAGCGGGACGGACCGGCTGATCGTCTTCGAGGGCGTCAACGACATCGGCACGGCGGACGCCGCCCCCCAGGCCCAGAAGCGCACGGCCGAGGCCGTCATCACCGCGTACGACCAGATCATCACCCGGGCCCACGCGCAGGGCATCCGGGTGTACGGGGCGACGCTGACGCCCTTCGGCGGCAACACCGGCTACGACGATCCGAACGGGTACCGCGAGGAGGCCCGGCGTACGGTCAACACCTGGATACGCACCAGCGGCCGGTTCGACGCGGTGCTGGACTTCGACCGGGCGGTCCGCGACCCGCACCGGCCCGCCGCGCTCCGCGCCTCGCTCGACGTGGGCGACCACCTGCACCTGAACCCGGCCGGCTACCGGGCCCTCGCGGAGGCCGTCCCGGTCCGGCTGTTCGAGCCGTCGCCGCTCCCGGCGGGCTTCGGCTACAACTGACCGGTCTCTCAGGGCGGGTCCGCGCACCGGTGCCGGTGCGCGGACCCGTCTTTCGCGTCCCTCGGCGCGGCTCACCGAACCGGCCATGCGGCGCCCTGAGCCGTCCGACGCGCGGGCGGCTCAGGAGTAATCCAACTGCGCACAACCGCGCAGGAGTTCGCGCCGATCACACATTTTCGGTCACCTGCTCCTTCCCTCCCGTGCTCGCGGATAGTTCACTGGACGTGACGAGTGGTGACGCGACCGCCGCGCACGTCAGGCGGCGCGCTGCCCTGGGCCCTGCTCCGGTCGCCCGGTCCGCGCGGAGGAAAGAGGACAGCCATGCCAGCCGCCCCTTCCCTCGCACGCCCAGGGCGTGTTCCGGCCGTGCGGGCCGCGTACGGCCGCCCGGAGGGGGCGTCCGAGTGTCCGGCGGCGACCGCCCGCCCCACCCGTTCCGGTCCTCCGGTGCGGGGGGCGTCGCCGTGGCCTGACCCCGTCCCGGGTGCGCTCCCGTCGTGCCGGCGCGGCCGGCCGCCGACCTGCCGTGCGCGCGTCCGCCCCTCGTCGCCGCGAATTCCGCGTGCGCGTATCCGACTCGCGCATCCCCCTGCCCTGTCCTTATCGTCACGACGAGGTGCACCATGAGCAAGATCGCGCTTCCAGAATTCCACATGCCGTTCGAAAGTGCGGGATGTCATCCGGGAGTTGAGAAGACGAAGAAGGCCGCCTGGGAATGGGCGGAGGCCAGTGATCTCGTCCTGTCACCCGTGGCCGTGAAGAAAATGATCAGAACGCGCCCGGAACTCTGGATCTCCCTGATATTCCCCCGGGCCTCGCAGAAGCATCTGGACCTCTTCTGCCAGTGGCTCTTCTGGGCCTTCCTGGTGGACGACGAATTCGACGACGGCCCGGCCGGACGCGATCCCCGGCTGTGCGAGAGCGCGATCGGCCGTCTGGTGGACGTGCTGGACGGTGCGCGGGCCCCCGTCGGCAGCATGGAGCACGCACTGGACGAACTCCTCGCCCGGACCTGCGTGGACCGCCCGGCGCACTGGGTGCGGCAGTTCCGGCGGGACACGGCGGCCTGGCTGTGGACGTACTACGCGGAGTCCGTGGACCGGGCGGCGGGACATGTGCCGGGCACCGCCGACTTCGTGAAGCACCGCCGCGATTCGGTGGCGATGCAGCCGTTCCTGGATCTGCACGAGATCACCGCCGGAATCGACCTCCCCGAGTCCGCCCGGAGCCTGCCCGCCTATATCGCTCTGCGCAATGCGGTGGCCGACCATTCCGGCCTCTGCAACGACATCTGCTCGTTCGAGAAGGAGGCCGTGCTCGGATACGAGCACAACACCGTCCGGCTGCTCCAGCGCGACCGGGGCTGCTCGCTCCAGGAGGCGGTGGACGAAGCCGGGATTCTGCTCGGCCGTATCGCCGACCGCGTGCAGCGGGCGGAGAAGGAACTCGCCGAGGAGATCGAGGCGGCGGGAATCGAGGGCCCGGCGCGCATCGCCCTGGAGCGCTGCGTCCTCGACTACCGGGGGCTCGTACGGGGGGACTTCGACTACCACGCCCGGGCCGAGCGCTACACCCGCCCGGAGCTGACGGAGATCGACGAGGGGGATTCGATGTCCCGTAACTTCGCGGCCTGACGGGCCGGAGCGGGGGCAGGCGGGGCGGGGCCGGAACCGGTGCGCGGGAGCGCGTCAGCGATTTCCGGACATTTCTCGCCACGCCACCCCCGCGCCCCCGGCCGGAGCGCCGGGCGGGCCGCCGGTGGCCGGAACCGGTGGCCCCGGCGCCTGTCCCGGATCAGCCCTTGTTCTGCGCGGCCCAGAACTCGTCGAACGTGAGGAGCCCGTCGCCGTTCGCGTCGTGGGAGTTGATCACGGCCTGCGCGACCGGCTCGGTGACGTACGGGTCACCCAGCTGAGCCATGACGCTCTTGTACTCGGCGGCCGAGATCAGCCCGTCGCCGTTCAGGTCGTAGCGCTCGAACGCCTTGCGCGCCGACTCTATGTCCGCCACTGTTCCGCCCCTTCGTATGCCTGTCTGACGGGGCTCAGATTATCGGGCCGGCCGGGCGGGCCGGTGCGTGGGAGGGGCAGCGAACCCGCACACGCCGTCCGCATGGTGGACGATCAATGGATCATGCGCATGAAGTCATGAATATTCATTGATTTCCAGGTGAGTGACCCATCACACCTGCGTTTCCTCGGCGAGATGTCCAGGTATGCGGCAATACGTGAAGAAAGCGGCTTTGGCTGGAGTGTCTTCCGTCTGTCATAGTCGATGCCACGACCCCCATTGACCCGGGCCAGGTCGTCATGAGCGGCCGTGAACACACCCCCCATTTCACGGTCCCCCCACAGAAGCCCCCGAAGCGCCGCACCACGGCCGACACGGGGGCTTCTGTCTGCCCGGGGCGGCCCGGCGAGAGGGGTCAGCGGTCGGAGATGCGCATCTCGAACCAGGTGGTCTTGCCCCGGGGTAAGAGGTCCACGCCCCAGCGGTCGGAGAGCTTGTCCACGAGCATGAGCCCCCGGCCGCTGACGTCCATCTCGCGGACCGGCATGAGGCACGGCAGCCCGCGCGAGGGGTCGCGCACCTCGATCCTGATCCATCCGCGGCGGCGCACCATGCGCAGTCCGAAGACCCGGGCCCCGGTGTGCCGTACGGCGTTGCCGACGAGCTCGGAGACGAGCAGGACGGCGTGCTCGGCGGCCTGCGGGGAGAGCGCCCACTGGTGCAGGACGACGCACGAGGTGAGCCGGCGTGCCGTGGCCGCCGACTCCGGGCGGGAGGGCAGCCGGACTTCTTCCTCCGTCGGGTTTCCGAACAACTCCAGCGCTTTGAACGCCTGTTCGTCCTCGACGGCCGGCAATCTCCGTGCCGCTGTCGCGCTGCTGCGCGGTCGCGGCTGCTCCACACCCTCCAGGCCCGCCATGCACACCATCATGGCCGCACGGCGGGCCCTCCGGGGCCGTTCCGGGGGAATCCGCGACCCGTAATCAGTCGTTCCCCGAGGGCCGTCCGGCATATGCCCGTGGCACTGAGCGCCTGGATACAGCCCGTCTGACCTGCGCAAACGGTGCCATCGGCCGGGTTCGCCGACGCCCCGGACGCGGCCTTGCTTAAGGTTCCCTTAAGGTTGCGCTAATCCGCCCGCACGGATGAACGCGCCGGTTCGCGTTCTCCACCCGCGTTCGGTCGGGGCTTCAACCAGCTCTCCGTCACTGGAATTTCGCCTTGCCCGGACCCTCCTCCACGAAGCTGCGCATTCCGCGTTCCCGGTCCTCCGTGGCGAACAGACCGGCGAACCAGGTCCGCTCGATCGTGAGACCGGTGTCGATGTCCGTCTCCAGCCCCGCGTCGACGGCCTCCTTGGCCGCGCGCAGCGCCAGCGCCGGCCCCTTCGCCAGCCCGGCCGCCCACGCGTGCGCCTGCTCGTACACCTCGGCGGCGGGCACCACGCGGTCCACGAGCCCCATCGTCAGGGCCTCGTCCGCCCTGACGTGGCGGCCGGTGAAGATCAGGTCCTTGGCCTTGGCGGGGCCGACCAGACGGGCGAGCCGCTGGGTGCCGCCGGCGCCCGGGATGAGGCCGAGCAGGATCTCCGGCTGGCCGAGCTTGGCGTTGTCCCCGGCGATGCGGAAGTCCGCGCAGAGAGCCAGCTCGCAGCCGCCGCCGAGCGCGTAGCCGGTGACGGCCGCGACGACGGGCTTGGGGATGCGGGCGACGGCGGTGAAGGAGTCCTGGAGGGCCTTGGAGCGCAGCACCATGGCCGCGTGGTCCATCGCCTGCATCTCCTTGATGTCCGCGCCCGCCGCGAACACCTTCTCGCCGCCGTAGAGCACCACGGCGCGCACGTCGTCGCGCCGGGACGCCTCTTCGGCGAGCTCGCGCAGCCGGTCCTGGGTCGCCACGTCCAGGGCGTTCATCGGCGGGCGGTCCAGGCGGATGGTGCCGACGCCGTCGCTTACTTCGAGGGTTACGGTCATGGGGTGCAGGTTAACCAACGCTAACCGCCGTCGGCACGGGGCGGAGCGGTGCCGTGCGTCACGGCGGACGCGGGCGGGCCCGGCACCGTGGATCTCGGTGCCGGGCCCGCCGGGGTGCTCGGGGCGTGGAGCTACGCGGTCACGCGGTCCACTCCGACCAGCTCATGTTCCAGCCGTTGAGGCCGTTGTCCGGGCTGATCGTCTTGTCGTGCGAGTTCTTCACGACGACGACGTCGCCGATGAGCGAGTTGTTGAAGAACCAGGACGCCGGCATGGAGGAGTTGCCGCCGCCGCGCACGTCCTGGAGGCCGACGCAGCCGTGGCTGGTGTTGGCGCTGCCGAACACCCCCGGGCCGCCCCAGTAGTTGCCGTGAATGAAGGTGCCCGAGGTGGACAGGCGCATCGCGTGCGGCACGTCCTTGATGTCGTACTCGCCGCCGAAGCCGACGGTGTCGCCGTTCATCCGGGTCACCCGCAGCTTCTCGCTGATGACCATCTGGCCGTTGTACGTGGTGGTGGCGGGGGCGCCCGCCGAGATCGGGATGTCCTTGATCTGCTTGCCGTCGCGGACGACCTTCATCCGGTGCGACTTGGCGTCCACGGTGCTGACCTGGCTGCGGCCGATGGTGAACGAGACGGTCTTGGCCTGCTTGCCGTAGACCCCGGGCCGGCCCTCGACGCCGTCGAGGTCGAGCTTCACGGTCACCTTGGTGCCGGCGGCCCAGTACTGCTCGGGGCGGAAGTCCAGGCGGTCGTTGCCGAACCAGTGGCCCTCGACGGGGACGGCGGGCTCGGCGGTCACCTTGATGGCCTTCTCGACGGCCTCCGGGTCGGTGATGCCGCGCGTGAAGTGGATGGAGACCGGCATGCCGACGCCGACCGTCGAGCCGTCCTCCGGGGTGTACTGCCCGATGAAGGTGTTCTTGGGGACGAGCGTGGTGAAGGAGGTGTCCTTGGCGGACTCACGGCCCTTGGCGTCCTTGGCCACCGCATGGACCTTGTACCGGGTCGCCGAGGCCAGGTGCTGGTCGGGCACCCAGCTCGCGCCGTCCGCCGCGATCTTCCCCTCGACCTCGCCGCCCTTGGGGTCCGAGACCTTGACCGTGGTCAGCTTCCCGCGCTCGGCGGTGATCTTCAGCGCGCCGCTCGTCGCGACGTCGTCGGTGCCGTCCTTCGGCGCGACGGTCACCACGGCCTGCGAGGCGCTGGTGTCCTGGTCCTTGACCCCGCCCGCCTTGGCGTCCGCGCTCCCGCCGTCTCCCCCGCCGCACGCCGTCACCAGAAGCAACAGCGCACCCACCGCCAGGGCCGGCAGACCGGTGGCTCCCCGCAGCCGCCGTCTGCCGCCCGTTCCGGCCGATGTCCCCGATATCGGCTGCCCGTTCAATGTGGTCGTCTCCCCTCACACGGCCTGGCCCCGCCAAGGCCCCGGGAACCCTCGGGTTCCCACCCCCGCGCGCTGCACATGCACGCTCAGCAAAGAGATAATCACACCGACTGCGGGCGGATCCCCCCGGAATTGTCACTGTTCCGTCCCAAGTGGCCGCGGAGTTACCCCCGTCCGGCCCGGGGGTGCCGTATCGACCGCTACCGGAGCGCGGAGCCCGCCCGCCACTGGGCCCAGCCCAGGTTCCAGCCACCGAGTCCGTTGTCCGGTGCGACCGTCTTGTCGGCCGAGTTGACGACCTCGACGACGTCCCCGACGAGGGTGCGGTCGAAGAACCAGCCGGCCGGGGTGGAACCGCTGCCGCCCTGGACGTCACGGAGCCCGATGCAGCCGTGGCTGACGTTGGTGGAGCCGAAGACGTCCTCGTCGGACCAGTAGTTGCCGTGGAGGAAGGTGCCGGACTTCGTCAGCCGGATGGCGTGCGGCACGTCCTTGATGTCGTACTCACCGCCGAAGCCGACGGTCCGCCCGTCCATCCGCGTCACCTCGTGCATCTCGCTCACCACCATCTTGCCGTTGTACGTGGTGGTCGTCGGGGAGCCCGCGGTGACCGGGACCGTGGAGACCAGCTCCCCGTCCCGGCGCACCTCCATCGTGTGCGCGGCCGCGTCCACCCGGGAGACCTGCTCCCGGCCCACCGTGAAGTGCACGGTCTTGCGCTGGCTGCCGTACACCCCCGGCGCCCCCTCCACGTCGGCCAGCCCGATGTCCACGGTGACCTCGGTACCCGGCCGCCAGTACTCCTCGGGGCGGAAGTCCAGGCGGCTCCTCCCGAACCAGTGCCCCGCCACGGCCACCGGCGGATCGGCCGTCACCCGGATCGCCCGCTCCACCGCCGCGCGCCGGGTGACGGGGCGGTTGAACTCGAAGGAGACGATCATGCCGGTGCCGACCGTCGAGCGGTTCTCCGGCTTGAAGTAGCCGATGAACCGGTCCTTGGGGACCGCGGTGGTGAAGGTGGTGTGCCGGGCCGCGCGGTGGCCGCCGCCGTCCACCGCGACCGCGTCGACGCTGTACTTGGCGGCAAGACCGAGCCGCGCCCCCTTCGCCGGTGCCCAGGAGTGGCCGTCCTCAGCGATGCGGCCCGGCATCTCCTGCTCCCGCGCGTCCTCGATCCGCCGCACCCGGACGCTCTCCAGCCGGCCGTCGGGGACCTCCACCGCGACCCGGCCGTCCGCCCGGACGTCCTCGGCCCGGTCGGCGGGCACCACCCGGATGGCCTCCCGCTGCTTCCCCTTCCCGCCGATGAACGAGCCGGTGCCCGAACAGCCCGTCAGCACGGCCAGCAGCGCCAGTACGGCGAGCATGCACCGCCCGAGGGGAGCGGTGACCGGGCGCGTCCCTGCCTTCTTCGCTACGTCAGTCATGTCCCCCCAACGACGGGGGCCGGTCGAGGGAAACGTGAGTGCGGGCCGCCCGGTGGGCAGAACACAGGGGACGGCCGCACTCGGGGAGCCGCGGCCGGGACGCCGCCCACCCCCTTCCGGTGCCGGTCCCACGAGCCGCGGGAGGCGAGCAGGTGTCGAGCGCAGCCGAGCAGGAGGCAGTACCGGAGACGGACGCGGGGACGGCCGGGGCGGTCGCGGAACGGGTCGCCGACGCGGCGCCCGACCGGCGCCCGCCGGCGGTGTGGCCGGGGGCGCCGATGCCGCTCGGCGCCCGCTTCAGGACCGGCCCCGACGGGGTGGCGGGCACCAATTTCGCACTCTGGGCGGGCGGCGCGGAGGCCGTCGAGCTGTGCCTCTTCGACGAGGACGGCACGGAGACCCGGCTCCCCCTGACCGAGCTGACCCACGAGGTCTGGCACGGCTTCGTGCCCGGGGTCCGGCCGGGCCGGCGGTACGGATACCGGGTGCACGGCCGGTGGGACCCGTGGACGGGCGCCCGGTGGAACCCGGCGAAGCTGCTGCTCGATCCGTACGCCCGGGCCGTGGACGGCGAATTCACCCTTCCGGCCGAGGTGTACGGCCATGTGAGGGACTGGCCCGACCAGCGGTTCGCGGACACCGTCCGGGACGAACGGGACTCCGCCCCGTACGTACCGAAGGGGGTCGTCGTCCACGATGACGACGACTGGGCCGACGACCGCAGGCCGAAGACGCCGTGGGCGGACTCCGTCATCTACGAGCTGCACGTGAAGGGCTTCACCCGGCGCCACCCCGGCATCCCCCCGGAGCTGCGCGGCACCTACGCGGGGCTCGCCCACCCGGCGGCGATCGGGCACCTGAAGGACCTCGGGGTGACGGCGGTGGAGCTGCTGCCGGTGCACCAGTTCGCGCACGAGGACCACCTGCTGCGGCGCGGACTGCGCAACTACTGGGGCTACAACTCCATCGGCTACTTCGCCCCGCACGCCGGCTACTCGGCGAGCGGCACGGCGGGCGGCCAGGTCGGCGAGTTCAAGCGGATGGTGCGCGCGCTGCACGACGCGGGCATCGAGGTCATCCTCGACGTCGTCTACAACCACACCGCGGAGGCGGGCGAGCTGGGCCCGACGCTGTCGCTGCGCGGCATCGACAACCGCGGCTACTACCGCCTCCAGGGCGACGCGCGCCGGTACGCGGACTACACGGGCTGCGGGAACACCCTGCACGTCGTCCAGCCGAACGTGCTGCGGCTCATCACGGACTCGCTGCGGTACTGGGTGACCGAGATGGGCGTGGACGGCTTCCGCTTCGACCTGGCGGCGGCGCTGGCCCGCTCCATGCACGACGTGGACATGCTCTCGCCGTTCCTCGCGGTGATCGCCCAGGACCCGGTGCTGCGCCGGGTCAAGCTCATCGCCGAGCCCTGGGACGTCGGAAACGGCGGCTACCAGGTGGGCGCGTTCCCGCCGCTGTGGACGGAGTGGAACGACCACTACCGGGACGCCGTAAGGGACTTCTGGCGCGGCGCGCTGCCCGACGTGAGGGACCTCGGCTACCGGCTGACCGGGTCGAGCGACCTGTACGCGTGGGGCGGGCGCCGCCCGTACGCCTCGGTCAACTTCGTCACCGCGCACGACGGGTTCACGCTGCGCGACCTGGTGAGCTACCAGGACAAGCACAACGAGGCCAACGGCGAGGAGAACCGGGACGGCACCTCGGACAACCGGGCGTGGAACTGCGGCGCCGAGGGCGAGACGGACGACGCGGGCGTCAACGCGCTGCGCCGCCGCCAGCTGCGCAACCTGCTCACCACGCTGCTCCTGTCGACCGGGGTGCCGATGCTGGTCGCGGGCGACGAGATGGGGCGTACGCAGGGCGGCAACAACAACGCGTACTGCCAGGACAACGACACCGGCTGGGTGGACTGGTCGCTGCTGGAACAGCCCGAGTGGCGGGAGCTGGCGGCGCTGACCGCGCGGGTCCTCGCGCTGCGCCACCGCCATCCGGTACTGCGCCGCCGGGCGTTCTTCTCCGGCCGGCCGCAGGCCCCGGACGGGCTGCGGGACCTGGCGTGGTTCACGCGCGCGGGCACGGAGATGACCGAGTCCGACTGGTACGCGCCCGCCGCGACGGTCGGGCTCTACCTCTCCGGCCGGGACATCCCGGGGCGGGACGCGCGCGGTGAGCAGGTGACCGACGACAGCTTCCTGGCCGTCCTGCACGCGGGCCACGAACCGGCGGACTTCCTGCTGCCGGGTCCGCCGTGGGCGCAGGCGTACGAACTGCTCCTGGACACCGCGCGCGAGGACCAGGCCGCGCCCCCGGGCACGGTGCACCCCGGCGGCGAGCGGCTGACGGTGCCGGAGCGGTCGGTGCTGCTGCTGCGCGTACGGGAGTGAGCGGGCCGGGTCAGCCCAGGATGCCCCGGTCGTAGCCGGCGGCCACGGCGGCGGCCCGGTCCTTGACGCCGAGCTTGGCGAAGAGGTGGGTGAGGTGGGTCTTCACGGTGGCCTCGCTGATGAACAGCTCGGCGGCGATCTCCCGGTTGGAGGTTCCCCGGGCGACGAGCGCCAGCACCTCGCGCTCCCGGGCGGACAGCGTCTCGTTGCCGGGGGCGGCCGGGGCGCGGACCGCCGAGACGAGCCGCGACGCGACGGCCGGTGACAGGACGGTCCGGCCCTCGGCGGCGGCCCGGACGGCGGTGAACAACTCCTCGCGGGGCGCGTCCTTGAGGAGGTAGCCGGTCGCGCCCGCCTCGATCGCGGGCAGGGTGTCGGAGTCGGTGTCGTACGTGGTGAGGACGAGGACCTTGGAGCGGGCGCCGCGCCGGGTCAGCTCGGTGATCGCGGCGACCCCGCCGCCGCCCGGCATGCGCAGGTCCATGAGCACCACGTCGGGGTCGAGCCGGGCGGCCATCTCGACGCCCTCGACCCCGTCGGCCGCCTCGCCGAGCACCCGGAACTCCGGAGCGGCGGCGAACATCCCCCGCAGCCCGTCCCGTACGACGGGGTGGTCGTCGACGACGATCAGGGTGATGACGCGCGCGGGTTCCCGGTCCATGGCGCCCACGGTAATGGACGGGGTCAGGCGTGCGGCACCATCGGTACGCGGGCGCTGACCGCCGTGCCGAGGCCCGGTCCGGTCTCCACCTCGACGGTGCCCGCGATGCGCTCGGCGCGCGAGCGCATGCCGCCGAGGCCGAATCCGCCGGCTCCCCGGTAGGGGGGAAGCCCGGCCGGGTCGAAGCCGCGGCCGTCGTCGCGGACGTCGAGCGTGATCTCGTCGCCCATGTACGACAGGGTGACCCCGGCCCGGGACGCCTGCGCGTGCCGGCCGGCGTTGGCCAGGGCCTCCTCGGCGATGCGCAGGAGGGTGGCGCCGACCTCGTCGTGCAGGGGGGCGACGGTGCCGGTGACGGTGAACTCGGCGCGCACCCCGGTGCGCTCGGACCAGGCGGCGACGGTCTTCTCGAGCGCGCCGGGCAGGTCGTCGTGTTCGAGCGCCGCGGGGAGCAGGTTGTGCACCGAGCGGCGGGCCTCGCCGAGGCTGTGCCGGGCGAGGCCGGCGGCGCGTACGAGGTGTTCGCGGGCGAGGTCCGGGTCGGTGTCGGCGGTGGAGGTCGCGGCCTGGAGCTGGGCGATGATGCCGGTGAGGCCCTGGGCGATGGTGTCGTGGATCTCGGCGGCCAGCCGGCTGCGCTCGTCGGCCACCCCGGCCTCGCGGGCCTGGACGAGGAGCTGGGCGTGCAGTCCGGCGTTCTCCGCGAGGGCCTGCTCCAGGCGGGCGTTGGCGGTCTCCAGGGCGGTGATGGTCTCGGTGCGGGCCCGGTCCTGCTCGGCCTCCCGGTCGCCGATCTGCGCGAAGACCATGGTGAGCGTGGCGTGCACGGCCAGGACGACGCCGAAGACGACCCAGTTCATCAGGGTGGCGGGCGGCAGGGTGCTGCCGCTCTGCGCGCCCGCCATGATGACGGCGATCGCGAGCAGGCCGGGCCGGATGCCGCGCTTCGGGAGGAGCCGGGCGGCGTCGAAGTAGCCGAGCACCGCGTAGATGGAGAAGAACGGGTTGCACCAGGTGAGCCCGAGGGCCAGCAGGGTGCGGGCGATGAAGTAGCCGATCCCGGACGCCGGCCCGGCGCCTGGTGCGGTGCGGGACCACCAGAGCTGGAGGACGAGCGCCGCCGGGAGGAGCACCAGGGCGGCGCGCTCGTCGGCCGGGGACATGACGAGGTTCCGGGAGACGGCCGAGACGACGGTGGCCAGGGCGAGCAGCCCGTACGGGCCGTACCGGAAGAACCGCCCCCACCACTGCTCGGCCGTCGTGACGTGTGCGCTCATGCGGGAAAGTCTCCCCCGGCTACTGCCACCTGAAGGTGCGGATGGCGGTCCACCCGGCCGCGAGGGCCCAGGCGGCGACCGCGCCGAGGTAGGCCCAGCTCGGCCAGGAGCCCCGGGCGGCCTCGTCCAGGGCCTGGGACGCGGCGCCGAAGGGGGTGGCCTGGACGATGCGGCGCAGTGCGTCGGGCATGGCCTGGACGGGGACCCAGACGCCCGCCGTGAACATCATGGAGAAGTAGACGAGCGAGCCCACGGTGGCGGCGATCTTCGTCGTACGGGACAGGGCGCAGATCAGCGAGCCGATGGCGAGGACGCAGAAGACCGCGAGCAGCAGCGCCAGCAGATAGCCGAACGGCTGCTCCGGCAGCCGCACCCCGTAGGCGATCCGGCCGACGGCCACGACCAGCAGGGCGGAGACGAGGGCGGCGGCGCCGTGCAGCGCGATCTGGGCGCCGAGCAGCGCGGAGGGCCGCACCGGTGTGGTGGACATGCGGCGCAGGATGCCGCGTTCGCGGTAGCCGGTGAGCACGGGCGGCATCGCCTGGAGCCCGGACATGATCAGGGCGAGCAGCACCGCGACGGGCACGTACAGATCGATGACGCGCCGGCCGCCGAGCCCGTCGTCGTGCTCCCGGAAGGACGGGACGAAGCCGAGGATCGCCAGGAGCACGGTCGGGAAGACGACGATCCAGAAGAGGCTGCCGGGTTCGCGCAGGAAGAGCCGGGTCTCCGCTCTGAGGACGGCGAGCGTCGCCCCGGGCACGGCGGTACGGGGCGCGGGGACGTCGGACGCGGCGGGGGCGGTGTGTGCGGTGGCCATCTCAGGCTGCCCGTTCTGTGAGGCCGGGCCCGTCGGCGGGGCCGGTGCGGTCGGGGTCCTCCGTGGGCGCCGTGCGCTCGGTGAGGCCGAGGAAGGCGTCGTCCAGGCTGGCCTCGGAGACGCGCAGGCGGTGGGCGGTGACGCGGAGCCGGGCCAGCAGCGAGATCACGGCGTTGACGGTCTCGTCGGTGCCGTTGATGACGACCCGGCCGCCCTCGGTCTCGTACGACACCGCGCCGGGGAGCCCCGCGAGTTCGGCCTCGGGCAGGGGTTCGGAGGGGGTGAAGGAGATGACGGTGGAGCCGTCGGCGCCGGCGACGAGACCGGCCGGGGTGTCGAGCGCGACGACGCGGCCCTTGTCGATGACGGCGATGCGGTCGCAGAGGCGCTGGGCCTCCTCCATGAAGTGGGTGACGAGCACGACGGTGACGCCGCCGTCGCGCACGTCCTGGATCAGCTGCCAGGTGTCGCGCCGGGCACGCGGGTCGAGGCCGGTGGTCAGCTCGTCGAGGATGACGACGCGGGGCCGGCCGACGAGGGCGAGCGCGATGGACAGGCGCTGCTTCTGACCGCCGGAGAGCCGGTGGAAGCGGGTGTCCAGCTTGCCGTCCAGGCCGAGCCGTTCGGCGAGCGGGCGCCAGTCGGCGGGCCGCGGGTAGAAGGCGCTGTACAGCTCCAGGGCCTCCCTTACGGTGATCTTGGTCTGGAGTTCGCTCTCCTGGAGCTGGGTGCCGAGCAGCCCGGTCACCCGGTCGCGGTCGGCGACCGGGTCGAGCCCGGCGACCCGGACGGTGCCCGCGTCGGGGACCCGCAGGCCCGCGACGCACTCGACGGTGGTGGTCTTGCCCGCGCCGTTGGGGCCGAGAATCCCGAAGATCTCCCCCTCTTCGACGGAGAAGGAGACCCCGTCGACCACGGGGCGGCCGGCGTAGGACTTGCGCACCCCGTTCGCTTCGATGATTGCCATGGCACCGAGCATCCGCCCGGCGGGCCCGCCCCGGTATCGGCCATCGCGCTCGAACCGGCATCGGCCGATCGGTTGATGTCCCCTACGACCACTAACGACCTCGCCCGCGATTGTCGGCGGAAGAAGGAGCGGCGCCTGGGGCCTTCGAATCCAAGGCGGAGGAGGGAGCGATGGCGGAGCCATCGCGACCGACGACAACGCCGGAGGCGGAGGTCCCAGGCGCCGTGACGCCGCCGACAATTGCGGGCGAGGTCGTAAGGGCTGCCGGGCGTCCGCCGTTGTACCGGGGCCGGATAAAAACGGAGGACCGGTATCCGGACGGACCGTAGGCTCCTCCCTGATGCACCAGGAACATGTAGTACCCAAGGACCGGTCGGCCGTACGCGCGCTGCTGCGGCTGTGGCCGTACGTGAAGCCGGTACGGGCACGGCTCTTCGGGGCCGCCCTGGTGGCGGTCGTCGCCTCCTGTCTGAGCCTGGTGATCCCGCTCGTCCTGAAGTGGATCGTGGACGGCCCGGTCGCGGACTCGGACCCGGGCGGGGTCTGGCTCGGCGCGCTGTACCTGCTGCTCCTGGGCGTCGCCGAGGCGGTGCTGTTCGGGGTGCGGCGGTGGATGGTGGGGCGCCCGCTGGCCGGGGTCGAGGCGTCGATGCGCGGGGACCTCTACCGGCACCTCCAGCGGCTGCCCGTGGCCTTCCACGACCGCTGGCCCTCGGGGCAGCTGCTCTCGCGCGGGACGACGGACCTGATGATGGTCCGGATGTTCCTCGCCTTCCCGCTGACCTTCCTGCTGGTCAACGCGACCACGATCCTCGTCGGTTTCGTGGTGCTGCTGTTCCAGGAGTGGACGCTCGGCCTGGTGCTGCTCGCTCCCGTCGTCCCGCTCGTGATCATCTGCTCGGCCTTCGAGGCGAAGTACGCCGCGGTCGCGCGCCGCGCCCAGGACCAGGTCGGCGACCTGACCACCGTGGTCGAGGAGAGCGTGCTCGGCATCCGCATCATCAAGGGCTTCGGCCGCCACCGCAGCCAGTCCGACGCCTTCCGGGCGCTCGCCGGGAAGCTGCGCGGCACGGAGCTGGCCAAGGCCCGGCTGCTCGCGCGGATCTGGACCCTCATCACCACGCTCCCCGAACTCGCCATCGGGGCCGCCCTGGTGTTCGGCACGATTGAGGTCGCCGACGGCCGTCTGTCGGCGGGCACCCTGGTCGCCTTCCTCTCCACGGCGCTCGCGCTGCGCTGGCCCGTCGAGTCGATCGGCTTCCTGCTGGCGATGAGCCAGGAGGCGGCGACGGCGACCGAACGGTACTTCGAGGTGATGGACGCCGCCGAGGAGGAGGACACCGGCCGGGCGGCCGCGACCGCGGCCCCCGAAGCGGGCGGCATGGCCTTCGAGGGCGTCGGGTTCCGCTATCCCGACGCGGAGGAGGGCTCGGCGCCGGTGCTCGACCGCATCGACCTGCACGTCCGGCCGGGCGAGACCATGGCCCTGGTCGGCGCGACGGGGTCCGGCAAGACCACGCTGACCTCGCTGGTGCCCCGGCTGTACGAGGCGACGGCCGGGCGGATCACGCTGGACGGCGAGGACATCACCGCCATGCCGCGCGCCCGGCTGCGGGAGCTGGTGTCGGTGGCGTTCGAGGAGCCGACGCTCTTCTCGGCGAGCGTCGGGGAGAACGTGCTGATGGGCGCCGAGGGGGCCGGCGAGGAGGAACTGCAGCGGGCGCTCTCGGTCGCCCAGGCCGGCTTCGTCCAGGAGCTGCCGCACGGGGTGGACACGCAGGTCGGCGAGCAGGGCCTGAGCCTGTCCGGCGGCCAGCGCCAGCGCCTCGCCCTGGCCCGCGCGGTGGTGGGCAGGCCGCGCTTCCTGGTCCTCGACGATCCGCTCTCCGCGCTCGACGTGCACACGGAGGCCCTGGTGGAGGCGGCGCTCCGGCAGGTCCTGGCGGAGACCACGGCGGTGGTGGTCGCGCACCGGCCGTCGACCGTGATGCTCGCGGACCGGGTGGCGCTGCTGTCCGGGGGCCGGATCAGCGCGGTCGGCACCCATCAGGAGCTCCTGCGCACCAACGCCGAGTACGCCTGGCTGATGTCCGGCGCGGGGGCGGCGGACGAGGCGGGGGCGCCTGACGATGCGGGCGTGGAGGCCGGTCCGCAGACGACGCCCGCACACGAGGCGGAGCCCGCGCCCGGCACCGATCCCACCCGACCCCTGGGCGCGAAGGCCCCTGCCGAGGAGAGCAGCACCCGATGACGAGCACGACGACCGGACGGCCGGCCGAGCCCGGCGGCGAGGAGGACGAGCGGCGGCCCGCCTTGGACGCGCCGTCCCCCGAGGCGGCCGGGGACCCCTTCGACCGCGACGACCTGCCCACGCCGCGCGGCGCCACCCGGCAGCTGCTCGCCTCGCTGCTGCGGCCGATGCGGGGGCGGGTGGCCGCGTCCGCGCTGGCCATCCTGTTGCAGCAGGCGGCGGTACAGGCGGGGCCGCTGCTGGTCGCGTACGCCATCGACAGCGGGGTGCCCGCCTTCCGCGACGACGACTACGGGCCGCTGATCGCCGTGGCGCTGGGCTACGCCCTCTGCTCGGTGGTCTCGGGCGCCCTGCAGTACGCGTTCATCCGGCTGTCCGCGCGGGTGAGCCAGGACGTCCTGCTCGACCTGCGCGGCCGGATCTTCCGCCACGCGCAGGCGCTCAGCGTGGACTTCCACGAGCGGTACACCTCGGGCCGGCTGATCTCCCGGTCCACGACCGACCTGGAGTCGCTGCGGGAGCTGCTGGAGGAAGGGCTCCAGGAGCTGATCCACATCGTCCTGTCGTTCGCGTCGATCGCCGTGGTGCTGCTCTGGCTGGACCTGGCGACGGGCGCGGCGGCGGTGGCGTCCTTCCTGCCGCTGTATCTGCTGGTGCGGCTGTACCGGAAGCGCTCCTCGGTGATCTTCGCGGGCCGTTCGACGGCGATCGCGGCGGTCGTCGTGAAGTTCGCGGAGACCATGAACGGCATCCGGCCCGTCCAGGCGTTCCGCCGCGAGCGGGTCAACGACGCGGCGTTCCTGGAGCTGAACACACGTCACCGGTCCGCCAACGGCGACGCCATGCTGGAGAACGCCCGGTACGTCGTCGGCTCGCGGCTCGTCGCCAACACCGCGGTGGCCGGAATCGTGCTGTGGGACGCCTACCGCGTCGCGGACGGCGGCCTCGCGCTGGGGGTGCTGGCCGCGGTGGTGCTCTATCTGCGGCGGCTGTACGACCCGATCGACCGGCTCAGCATGTTCCTCAACTCCTTCGAGTCCGCGGCCGCCTCGCTGGCGAAGATCGCCGGGCTGCTGGCGCAGGCGCCGACGGTCCCGGAGGCGCTGGAGCCCCGCGAACTGCCGGCCAGGGCCGGGGACCAGCCCGGCCGCGAGGTGGTCTTCGACGGGGTGAGCTTCGGATACCGGACGGGCGGCGAGGTGCTCCCCCGGTTCGACCTGACGATCCCGGCGGGGCAGACGGTGGCCGTCGTCGGCTCCACGGGGGCCGGCAAGTCGACGCTCGCCAAGCTGCTGGCCCGGTTCTACGACCCGAGCGCCGGCCGGGTCCTGCTGGACGGCACCGACCTGCGCGACCTGGCCACGCCCGAGCTGCGGCGCGGGGTGGTGATGGTGACCCAGGAGGCGTTCCTGTTCTCCGGGACGGTCGCGGAGAACATCGCGATCGGCCGGCCGGAGGCGGGCCGGGAGGAGATCGAGCGGGCCGCGAAGGCGATCGGCGCCCATGACTTCATCACCGGTCTGCCCGACGGCTACGACACCGATGTGCGCAAGCGGGGCGGCCGGATCTCGGCGGGACAGCGGCAGCTGGTGGCGTTCGCCCGGGCGCTGCTGGCCGACCCGGCGGTGCTCATCCTCGACGAGGCGACCAGTTCGCTGGACATCCCCGGTGAGCGCGCGGTGCAGCAGGCGATGGACACGGTGCTGCACGGCCGCACCGCGGTGGTGATCGCGCACCGGCTCTCGACCGTGGAGGTCGCGGACCGGGTGCTCGTGATGGAGCGGGGGCGGATCGTGGAGGACGGCACGCCGTCCGAGCTCATCGCGGGCACGGGCCGGTTCGCCGGTCTGCACCGCGCCTGGCGGGAGAGCCTGGCCTGACGCCCCGGTGCCGCCCCGGCTGTCCGTCCCCGGTGCCGCGGGGACGGGCAGTCAGATCGCGCCACGCCTCCACACTGTCTCGACAGGTGGGAACTTTCCGCTTGTTCACATGCGCGTCGCACTCCGCTCTTCCGCCCGCACCCCTCACGCGCCCTGCGCTTTCGGCCCGCCGAGGCACTCTGCGACCCCTGCGGGACGGCCGGGCGACGCTCCGCGAAACGTCCGCTTAACGAACACGCATCTTCCGGCAACGAACGAATTCCGGCCAAGTTGTTGACGCGGTCCTGACAGAGATGGCCGACTCCTGACACTCTTCACCCCGTTCCGCGCTCTGCTTGCTCTGCCCGGACGGCTCACCCCGCCGCCGGTACCCCCCTGCAGAAGGAGTCCGCGTGAGATCCACGCACAGCCGTCGTGCCACCGCGACCGGCGCTCTCATAGCCGCAGCCGCCCTCCTCGCCGTAGGCGCCCAGACCGGATCGGCCTCCGCCGCCCCGGACGACGGCACCGCCAGGAGCGCCACCGCCGCCAAGGCGAACCCCGGCGCCCTGCCCAAGCAGCTCTCGCCCTCGCAGCGCGCCGAGCTGATCCGCGAGGCCACCGCGAGCCGGGCGGCCACGGCGAAGAAGCTCGGCCTCGGGTCCCAGGAGAAGCTCGTCGTCCGCGACGTCGTCCAGGACAACGACGGCACCACGCACACCCGTTACGAGCGCACCTTCGACGGCCTCCCGGTCCTCGGCGGCGACCTGGTCGTCCAGGAGACCAAGGCCGGCGCGACGGAGAGCGTCGTCAAGGCGTCCCGCGCCACCACCGCCCAGCTGAAGGCCGTCGACACGGTCGCGGACATCACCCCGGCGGCGGCCTCCAAGCAGGCGCTCGGCGCGGCCAGGGCGGCCGGTTCGGACAAGGCCGAGGCCGCCAAGGCGCCCCGCAAGGTCGTCTGGATGGCCTCCGGCACCCCGCAGCTGGCGTACGAGACCGTGGTCGGCGGCCTCCAGGAGGACGGCACCCCGAACGCGCTGCACGTCATCACGGACGCCTCCACCGGAGCGAAGCTCTACGAGTGGCAGGCCATCGAGAACGGCGTCGGCAACACCGAGTACAGCGGCCAGGTCACCCTGGGGACCTCCGGGTCCTCCGGCGCGTACAACCTGACCGACACCGCGCGCGGCGGCCACAAGACGTACAACCTGAACCACGGCACGTCCGGCAAGGGCACCCTCTTCTCCGGCTCCGACGACGTCTGGGGCAACGGCAGCGCCTCGAACGCGGAGACCGCGGCGGCGGACGCCCACTACGGCGCGGCCGAGACCTGGGACTACTACAAGAACGTGCACGGCCGCACCGGCATCAAGGGCGACGGCGTCGGCGCGTACTCCCGCGTCCACTACGGCAACAACTACGTGAACGCGTTCTGGGACGACAGCTGCTTCTGCATGACGTACGGCGACGGCAGCGGCAACGCCAACCCGCTGACCGCGCTGGACGTGGCGGCCCACGAGATGAGCCACGGCGTCACCTCGAACACCGCCGGCCTGAACTACAGCGGGGAGTCCGGCGGCCTCAACGAGGCGACCAGCGACATCTTCGCCACCGCCGTCGAGTTCTACTCCAACACCTCCGCCGACCCGGGTGACTACCTGATCGGCGAGAAGATCGACATCAACGGCGACGGCACGCCGCTGCGCTACCAGGACAAGCCCAGCAAGGACGGGGCGTCCAAGGACTCCTGGTACTCGGGCATCGGCAACATCGACGTGCACTACTCGTCGGGCCCGGCCAACCACTTCTTCTACCTGCTGTCCGAGGGCAGCGGCGCGAAGACCATCAACGGCGTCAGCTACAACTCCCCCACCTCGGACGGCCTGCCGGTGACCGGCATCGGCCGCGCGAAGGCGGAGCAGATCTGGTTCAAGGCGCTCACCACCAAGTTCACCTCCACCACCAACTACGCGGGGGCCCGCACCGGCACGCTCGCGGTGGCCGGTGAGCTGTACGGCACGAGCAGCGCCGAGTACAAGGCCGTCCAGGACGCCTGGGCCGGGATCAACGTCGGTGCGCGCTCCGGCGGCACCGACCCCGGCACCGGCACGGTCTTCCAGAACACCACCCCCGTGGCCATCCCCGACCACGGCTCCGCCGTCACCAGCTCGGTCACCGTCACCGGCCGCACCGGCAACGCCCCGAGCACCCTCAAGGTCGGCGTGGACATCACCCACACCTACCGCGGCGACCTGGTCATCGATCTCGTCGCGCCGGACGGCAGCACCTACCGGCTGAAGAACTCCTCCTCCAGCGACTCGGCGGACAACGTCAACACGACCTACACGGTCAACGCCTCGTCCGAGACGGCCAACGGCACCTGGAAGCTGAAGGTCCAGGACGTCTACAGCGGGGACACCGGGAAGATCAACAGCTTCAAGCTGACCTTCTGACCCCCCAGCGCCCCCACGCGGGTCACCGCATGACCCGCCTCCGACACGGAACCGCCCGGGAGGAGAAAGCCCCCCCGGGCGGTTCCGGCATGCCGGGCGGAACTCAGCGCAGCAGCAGACCGCCGCCGTCACCCGTGGCCCCGGTCGGCTGCGCGACCAGGCCGAGTTCGGCGCCGCTGGCCAGCAGCCGGTGGGTGGGCAGCACGCGCACGGTGTAGCCGTACGGTCCCGTGCGGTCCAGGGCGAGCGGGCCCTCGTACAGCCAGTGGCCCTCCAGGTCCTGGCCGCCCGCCGGCTTCAGCGGGAAGACCTGGGCCTCGGAGATCGCGTCGGACGAGTCGACCCGCCCCGCCACCGCCTGCACCTCCACGTCGTCCGGCGCCAGCGCGCCCAGCGAGACCCGGACCCGCAGCGCCAGCGTGGACCCCAGCTCCGCCGTCGTACCGGAGGCGGTCGGCGTCACCGCCTCCACATGGTCGACGGCCACCCTCGGCCAGGCGGCCCGGACCTTCGCCTTCCAGCCGGCCAGCTCCCGCGCCCGGGGCGCGTCCAGCGAGCGCTGGGCGAGCGCGGCGGGGGCGTACAGCCGCCCGACGTACTCCGCGACCATCCGGTCGGCGAGCACCTTGGGGCCCAGGCTGCCCATGGTGCGGCGGACCATCTCGATCCAGCGGCCGGGCAGCCCCTCGTCCCCGCTCTCGTAGAAGTGCGGGGCGACCCGGTCCTCGATCAGCTCGTACAGGGCACCCGCCTCCAGGTCGTCGCGCCGGTCCTCGTCCAGCGCGCTGCCCTCGGCCGTGGGGATCGCCCAGCCGAAGTCCGGCTCGAACCACTCGTCCCACCAGCCGTCCAGCACGGACAGGTTGAGGCAGCCGTTGAGCGCGGCCTTCATCCCGCTCGTGCCGCACGCCTCCAGCGGGCGCAGCGGGTTGTTCAGCCAGACGTCGCAGCCCGGGTAGAGCTTCTGGGCCATCGCCATCCCGTAGTCGGGCAGGAAGACGATGCGGTGCCGGACCCGGGGGTCGTCGGCGAACCTGACCAGCTCCTGGACCAGCCGCTTCCCGCCGTCGTCGGCCGGGTGCGCCTTGCCCGCGACGACGATCTGGACCGGCCGCTCCGGGTGCAGCAGCAGCGCCCGCAGCCGGTCCCGGTCGCGCAGCATGAGCGTCAGCCGCTTGTACGAGGGGACGCGGCGGGCGAAGCCGATGGTGAGGACGTCCGGGTCGAGCACCCCGTCGATCCAGCCGAGTTCGGCGGGCTGGG
Organism: Streptomyces sp. DT224; assembly: GCF_049844595.1. Lineage (NCBI taxonomy): Bacteria > Bacillati > Actinomycetota > Actinomycetes > Kitasatosporales > Streptomycetaceae > Streptomyces > Streptomyces sp. DT224. The sequence goes on along the minus strand of NZ_JBNCLI010000001.1, from coordinate 403,583 downwards.
CGCCCCGGTGGCGCCAGGAGGCGTGCAGCCGCTGCCGGACCTCGGCCACCAGCTGTTCGCGCAGGGTGCGGCGCAGGTCCCACAGCCGGCGGGCCGGGATGTCCGCGACCGAGTCCCAGCGGCCCGGGGTGCCCCCCGACTCGGCGCGCAGCCGGTAGACCTCGGGTGCCACCCAGGTCGGTGCGTGGACGCCGTTGGTGACGGAGGTGATCGGGACCTCCGGCGCGTCGAAGCCCGGCCAGAGCCCGGCGAACATCTCCCGGCTGACCGCGCCGTGCAGCGTGGAGACGCCGTTGGCGCGCTGGGCCAGCCGCAGCCCCATCACCGCCATGTTGAAGACGCCCGGGTCGCCGCCGGGATAGGTCTCGGTGCCGAGTTCGAGGACGCGTTCGACGGGGACGCCGGGCAGTTCGCCGTCCTCGCCGAAGTGGCGGGCGACGAGTTCGCGGTCGAACCGGTCGATTCCGGCCGGGACCGGGGTGTGGGTGGTGAAGACGGTGCCTGCCCGGACGGACTCGACCGAGGCGTCGAAGTCCAGGCCGGTCGTGGCGAGTTCGCGGATGCGTTCCAGGCCGAGGAAGCCGGCGTGGCCCTCGTTGGTGTGGAAGACCTCCGGAGCGGCGTGGCCGGTCAGCCGGCAGTACGCGCGCACGGCGCGGACGCCGCCGATGCCCAGCAGCATCTCCTGGAGCAGCCGGTGCTCGCTGCCGCCGCCGTACAGCCGGTCGGTGACCTCGCGTTCACCGGGGAGGTTCTCCTCGACGTCGGAGTCGAGCATGAGCAGGGGGACCCGGCCGACGTGGGCCTGCCAGATCTGGGCGTGCAGGGACCGGCCGCCGGGGAGGTCCAGGACGACCTGGCTCGGGGTGCCGTCGGCCTCGCGGATCAGGGTGAGCGGCAGCTCGTTCGGGTCGAGCACGGGGTAGTGCTCCTGCTGCCAGCCGTCCCGGGACAGGCTCTGCCGGAAGTAGCCGTGGCGGTAGAGCAGCCCCACGCCGATGAGGGGCACGCCCAGGTCGCTGGCGGCCTTGAGGTGGTCCCCGGCGAGGATGCCGAGCCCGCCGGAGTACTGGGGCAGGGCGGCGGTCACCCCGAATTCGGGTGAGAAGTAGGCGATGGCGGCGGGGAGCGCGTCGTCCTGCTCGCGCTGCTCCTGGTACCAGCGGGGGCCGTGGAGATACGCGCGGAGGTCGGCGGACGCCTCGGCGAGCCGGTGCAGGAACGCTTCGTCCCGGGCCAGCTCGGTGAGCCGCCCCGCGGACACGGAGCCGAGCAGGCGTACGGGGTCGCACTCCGCCCGGGAGCCGGCTGCCGGGTCGACGGCCCGGAAGAGTTCACGGGTCTCGGTGTGCCAGGACCAGCGCAGGTTCCGCGCCAGGTCGCTGAGGGGTTGGAGGGAGTCCGGAAGGACGGGACGCACGGTGAATCGACGAATGGCCTTCACGCATTCCACCTTTACAGGGGACGTACGAATCCGAGCGGGACGCACCTCCATGTGCGCCGCTCCGTCACCCTCGACGGTAGCCGTGTCCGCGGGGCGCCCGACACGGCGCACGGCTTTCCCGTACGCCTCCCCGGTCCCGTAAGGCGCCACCGGGCCCGTACACCCCAGGCGTTATGGCCGATTCCTTCTCCTCTTCCGGTCTTGTGGGCCCTGGCCCCACAGGGAAAGCTGCCGGGTGGCGCCCATTCCCACGTCCCCCGTACGCCCGAGCAGATGACATATCACCGGATTGGCCCACCACGATGCGGGGGAAGGCTTCTCCGGTACCCGGAACGGATGCATTCGGATGACAGCCGATGACGGTTCATCTCCGGCGCTCGCGCGCTTCATTCCCTGGCCGTCGGTGATCGGTCCCCGGTTCGTATACGACCTGTTTGGACTGCCATTCGAGTGAACGCGCACAGGAGCGGCCATGCCCAGACCCCACCAGTCATCCACGGAGCGGCTAGAAAGGACGCAACCCCATCTTCACGGCGCGCGCGTTCAGCCTTCGCCGCACGCTGCCCACTTTGCCGAGTCCGAGCTCCAGCCCCCAGGTGATTCCATGATCGGTCGCATTCCCGTTCTCGACGTCCATCCGCTCGTCGACTGCGGAAGAAGGCCCGCCAAGGCCGTTGCCGGTGAGACCTTCCAGGTCACCGCGACCGTCTTCCGCGAGGGCCATGACGCGGTGGCCGCCAATGTGGTGCTGCGCAGCCCGAGCGGGCGCCCGGGCCCCTGGACGCCGATGCGCGAGCTGGCGCCGGGCACCGACCGCTGGGGCGCCGAGGTCACCCCGGACTCCGAGGGCCGCTGGACGTACACGGTCGAGGCGTGGAGCGACCCGGTCGCCACCTGGCGCCACGCGGCGGGGATCAAGATCCCGGCGGGCATCGACACCGCGCTGGTCCTCGCCGAGGGCGCCGAGCTGTACGAGCGCGCCGCCGAGGGCGTCCCGAAGCGCGACGGCCGCGAGGCGGTGCTGGCGGCGGTGGACGCGCTGCGCGACGAGTCCCGGCCGGCCGAGGCGCGCCTCGCGGCGGCCCTGGCGCCCGAGGCCCGGGCGGCGCTGGACCGCCATCCGCTGCGGGACCTGGTCACCGCGTCCCGCCCGCACCCGCTGGTGGTCGAGCGGCGGCGCGCGCTGTACGGCTCGTGGTACGAGATGTTCCCGCGCTCCGAGGGCGCCCGGTACGAGGCCGTCGAGCCGCGCAAGGGCCGGGGCGCCAAGGCCGCCGAGCCGCAGCCGGCCCGGCTCGTGAGCGGCACCTTCCGGACGGCGGCCGAGCGGCTTCCGGCGGTCGCCGCGATGGGCTTCGACGTGGTCTACCTGCCGCCGATCCACCCCATCGGCACGACGCACCGCAAGGGCCCGAACAACTCGCTGACCCCCGCCCCGCACGATGTGGGGGTCCCCTGGGCGATCGGTTCGGCGGAGGGCGGGCACGACGCGGTCCACCCGGATCTGGGCACGCTGGAGGACTTCGGCCATTTCGTGGAGACGGCCCGCAACCTGCGTCTCGAAGTGGCCCTGGATTTCGCACTCCAGTGCTCGCCGGACCATCCGTGGGTGGAGAAGCACCCCGAGTGGTTCCAGCACCGGGCCGACGGTTCGATCGCGTACGCGGAGAATCCGCCGAAGAAATACCAGGACATCTATCCGATCGCCTTCGACAAGGATCTTCCGGGCATCGTCGCGGAGAGCGTACGCATCCTGCGGTTCTGGATGGACCGGGGTGTGCGGATCTTCCGTGTCGACAATCCGCACACCAAGCCGGTGATCTTCTGGGAGAAGGTCATCGCGGAGATCAACCGCACCGATCCCGATGTGATCTTCCTGGCCGAGGCGTTCACCCGGCCGGCGATGATGCGCACCCTCGCCGCCATCGGGTTCCAGCAGTCGTACACGTATTTCACCTGGCGGAACACCCGTCAGGAACTCACGGATTACGTGACCGAGCTGGCCGGTGAGACCGCCGCGTTCATGCGGCCGAATTTCTTCGTGAACACGCCCGACATCCTTCCGGGATACCTTCAGGAAGGCGGCAGGCCCGCGTTCGAGGCCAGGGCGGTGCTCGCGGCGACCCTCTCCCCCTCCTGGGGGGTGTACGCGGGGTACGAGCTGTGCGAGAACACCCCGATCCACCACGGCAGTGAGGAGTACCTCGACTCGGAGAAGTACGAGATCCGGCCCAGGGACTGGGAAGCCGCAGAGCGCGAGGGCCGTTCGCTCGCCCCGCTCATCACCTCGCTCAACCGGATCAGGCGCCGCCACCCGGCCCTGCAGCAGCTGCGTGACGTGCACTTCCACGCGTCGGACAACGACGCGGTGATCGCGTACAGCAAGCGTTCCGGTTCGAACATCCTTCTGGTGGTCGTCAACCTCGACCCGCACCACACCCAGGAGGCGACCGTCTCGTTGGACATGCCGCAACTCGGCCTCGACCGGCACGAGAGCGTGCCGGTGCGCGACGAGCTCACCGGCACTTCCTATCACTGGGGCAGGACGTTCTATGTGCGCCTTGAGCCGGGCGTGACGCCCGCGCACATCGCCGTCCTGCGACCGTCCCCGCCGACCGGAGGGTCACCCACACCATGATCGTCAATGAGCCCGTCCCCGATAAGTTCGAGGACACCCCGGCCAAGGACCGCGATCCCGACTGGTTCAAGCGTGCCGTCTTCTACGAGGTGCTCGTCCGGTCCTTCCAGGACTCCAACGGCGACGGCATCGGAGACCTGAAGGGGCTCACCGCCAAGCTCGACTACCTCCAGTGGCTGGGGGTCGACTGCCTCTGGCTGCCGCCCTTCTTCAAGTCACCGCTGCGCGACGGCGGTTACGACGTCTCCGACTACACCGCCGTGCTGCCGGAGTTCGGCGACCTCGCCGACTTCGTGGAGTTCGTGGACGCCGCGCACCAGCGCGGCATGCGCGTGATCATCGACTTCGTCATGAACCACACGAGCGACCAGCACGACTGGTTCCAGCAGTCCCGGACCGACCCCGACGGGCCGTACGGCGACTACTACGTCTGGGCCGACGACGACAAGCAGTTCCAGGACGCCCGGATCATCTTCGTGGACACCGAGACGTCCAACTGGACCTTCGACCCGGTGCGCAAGCAGTACTACTGGCACCGGTTCTTCTCGCACCAGCCCGACCTCAACTACGAGAACCCGGCGGTGCAGGAGGAGATCATCTCCGCGCTCCGCTTCTGGCTGGACCTGGGCATCGACGGCTTCCGGGTCGACGCGGTGCCGTACCTCTACCAGCGCGAGGGCACCAACTGCGAGAACCTGCCCGAGACCCACAACTTCCTCAAGCGGGTCCGCAAGGAGATCGACGCCAACTACCCGGACACGGTCCTGCTCGCCGAGGCCAACCAGTGGCCCGAGGACGTCGTGGACTACTTCGGCGACTACGGGTCGGGCGGGGACGAGTGCCACATGGCGTTCCACTTCCCCGTGATGCCGCGCATCTTCATGGCCGTACGGCGCGAGAGCCGCTACCCGGTCTCGGAAATCCTGGCGAAGACCCCGGCGATCCCGGACAACTGCCAGTGGGGAATCTTCCTGCGCAACCACGACGAGCTGACGCTCGAAATGGTGACGGACGAAGAACGCGACTACATGTACGCGGAGTACGCCAAGGACCCGCGGATGCGGGCCAACATCGGCATCCGCCGCCGGCTGGCGCCGCTGCTGGACAACGACCGCAACCAGATCGAGCTGTTCACCGCCCTGCTGCTCTCGCTGCCGGGCTCCCCGATCCTCTACTACGGGGACGAGATCGGGATGGGCGACAACATCTGGCTGGGCGACCGGGACGCCGTACGCACCCCGATGCAGTGGACGCCCGACCGCAACGCCGGGTTCTCCTCCAGCGATCCGGGGCGGCTCTACCTCCCCACGATCATGGACCCGGTCTACGGCTACCAGGTCACCAACGTCGAGGCGTCGATGGCCTCTCCGTCCTCGCTGCTGCACTGGACCCGGCGGATGATCGAGATCCGCAAGCAGAACCCGGCGTTCGGCCTCGGCACCTACAACGAACTGTCGTCGTCGAACCCGGCCGTGCTCGCCTTCACCCGTGAGCACGGGGACGACCTCGTGCTGTGCGTCCACAACTTCTCCCGGTTCGCACAGCCGACGGAGCTCGACCTCAGGTCCTTCAACGGGCGTCATCCGGTGGAGCTGATCGGCGGGGTGCGCTTCCCCGCCATCGGTCAGTGGCCCTACCTGCTGACGCTCGCGGGACACGGCTTCTACTGGTTCCGGCTGCGCAAGGACGCGCCGCCGAGCTGACGCGCGGGGCCGCGTGCGGGGCGGTTACCGCCGCCTCGCACGGGGCACCCGCACCCATACCGGGTGGTTCAGGAAGCTTCCTGGATCCTCCTGGCGTTTCTATCCCCTCATGTCGAGTCCGTACGGATCATCCTGACCCGACACGTCCCGCACAGCCGGACAGCCAATGCCGCAATCCGGGACACTCTTCGCATCCTGTGGTGTGCCCGGGGAAAGGACGCGATGCCATGTCGGAGGCTGCATCCGCTCAGGTCACCCTGGCGAACAGCACATCCCTGATTCCGTCTCTCGGACCGCTGCTCCACGAATGGCTGCCCCGGCAGCGGTGGTTCGCGGGCAAGGGACGGCCCATCACCGCCTTCTCGCTCGTCTCCGCCACCGAGATACTGCCGGTGGACGGCGGCGACGGCTCCGCCCCCGGGCTCCTGCACCTGCTGGTGCGGGTCCACCAGCCCACGATGCCCGCCCAGCCCCCCGTGGACTGCTACCAGTTGCTCCTCGGCGTCCGCTCCGCGCTGCCCCAGCACCTGGCGCCCGCCGCCATCGGCCGGGTCCCCGACGGTCCGCTGGCCGGGCTCGCGGTCTACGACGGGCTGCACGACGCGCGCCTCGCCTCGCTGCTGCTGGAACGATTGCGCACCCCCGGCCGGCTCGGCGCGGTCCGCTTCGACCGGGGCGCGGAGCCGATCCCGGAGGACCTGCCGCCCCGGGTACTGGACACCGAGCAGTCCAACTCCTCGCTGGTGTACGGCAACGCGTACATCCTGAAGATCTTCCGCAGAGTGTTCCCGGGCACCAACCCCGACCTGGAACTCCCGCTCGCCCTGTCCCGCGAGGGGTGCGGGCGGGTCCCCGCGCCGGTCGCCTGGTTCGAGGCGGCGACCCCGGAGCGGCTGACGCTCGGGGTGCTCCAGCCCTATCTGCGCGGCGCCCAGGACGGCTGGCAGCTCGCCCTGCGCGCCCTCGCCACCGGGCACGACTTCCTGCCCGAGGCGAGGGCGCTGGGCCGGGCGACGGCCGAGGTGCACACCGCGCTCGCCGCCGCCCTGCCGACCCCGGTGCTCCGCCGCGCCCAGACCGACGAGCTGGCCGCCGCCATGGTGGAGCGCCTGGAGGCCGCCGCCCACGCGGTGCCGGAGCTGGTCCCCTACGTCCCCGGGCTGCGCACCGCCTTCGACGCGTTCGCGGCGCTCGGGCACCGGGGGCGCAGCTGGGCCGCCCAGCGGGTGCACGGCGACCTCCACCTCGGCCAGACCCTGCGCGGCGCCGACGGTTTCTGGTCGCTGATCGACTTCGAGGGCGAGCCGGCCCGGCCGCTCCCGGAGCGCCGCAGCCCGCAGCCCCCGGTGCGCGACGTGGCCGGGATGCTGCGCTCCTTCGACTACGCGGCCGGCTCGCACCGGCCCTGGAAGCCCGAGTGGGCCGCCCGCTGCCGGGACGCCTACTGCGACGGCTACGCCGAGGCGGCGGGCACCGACCCGCGCGCCGAGCCGGAGCTGCTGCGCGCCCACGAGACCGACAAGGCGGTGTACGAGGTGCTGTACGAGGCCCGGCACCGGCCCGACTGGCTACCGGTCCCGATGGCCGCGATCCACCGCCTGGCCTCGGTCTCCGCCGGCTGAGGATGCCCCGTCCCCCGTACCGCCCCGTCCGTACCGCCCCGCCAACACCTCCGAGGAGGCAGTCCCTGTGACCGCCCGCAAGCCGTCCCGCAAGTCCGAGCCCGCCGCGCCCGTCACACCCGCCGCGCCCGCCGCGCCCGCCGCCGAGCTGCCGCTCGCCGAGGAGCCGATCGCCGCCACCCTCTCCTCGCCGCAGGCCGGGCCGCCCGCGAAGAAGCGGGCCCCGAAGAAGACCGCCGCGAAGGGGAGCGCCGCCCCGGCGAAGCGCGCGAAGAAGGCCGCCGCGCCGCCCAGGCCCCGCAGCGCCGGCAGCCAGGAGCTGCGCCCGGCCACCCCGCTGCACGACGCCGACCGGGGCCGGCTGCTGGCCGGCGAGCACCACGCCCCGCACGATCTGCTGGGCGCCCACCAGGCGGGCGACGGGGTGGAGATCCGGGTGCTGCGCCCGTTCGCCCGGTCGGTCACCGTGCTCGCGAAGGGGCTGCGGGCGCCGCTGCACAGCGACGGGGACGGGCTGTTCTCCGGGGTGCTGCCGCTGCCCTCGGTGCCGGAGTACCGGCTGCTGGTGGCGTACGACGACAACGAGATCGAGGTCGACGACCCGTACCGCTTCCTGCCCGCGCTCGGGGAGCTGGATCTGCACCTGATCCGGGAGGGCCGGCACGAGGAGCTGTGGACCGCGCTCGGGGCGCGGCCGATGGAGCACCAGGGGGTCGCGGGCACACGGTTCACGGTGTGGGCGCCGAACGCCCGGGGCGTGCGGGTGTGCGGTGACTTCAACTACTGGGACGGCACGGGCTTCCCGATGCGGTCGCTGGGCGCGTCCGGGGTGTGGGAGCTGTTCCTGCCGGGGACCGGGGAGGGCGCGCTGTACAAGTTCGACATCTGCCGCCCCGACGGCTCGCACACGACGCGCTCGGACCCGATGGCCCGGCACACCGAGGTGCCGCCCGCCACCGCATCGGTGGTGACGGCCGCGCACCACGTGTGGCAGGACCAGGAGTGGATGGCGAACCGCGGGAACGTGCCGGTGCACGAGGCGCCGTTCTCGGTGTACGAGGTGCACCTGCCGTCCTGGCGGCCCGGTCTCTCGTACCGGCAGCTGGCCGAGCAGCTGCCCGCTTACGTGAAGGATCTGGGCTTCACACACGTCGAGCTGATGCCGGTCTCGGAGCACCCCTTCGGCGGCTCCTGGGGCTACCAGGTCACCGGGTTCTACGCCCCGACCTCCCGGATGGGCTCGCCGGACGACTTCCGCTTCCTGGTGGACGCGCTGCACCGGGCCGGGATCGGCGTGATCATGGACTGGGTGCCGGCGCACTTCCCGCGCGACGACTGGGCGCTCGCGGAGTTCGACGGCCGGCCGCTGTACGAGCACTCCGACCCGAGGCGGGCCGCGCATCCGGACTGGGGGACGCTGGAGTTCGACTACGGGCGGACCGAGGTCCGCAACTTCCTGGTCGCCAACGCCACGTACTGGTGCGAGCAGTTCCACATCGACGGACTGCGGGTGGACGCGGTCGCCTCGATGCTCTACCTGGACTACTCGCGCGAGGAGGGCCAGTGGTCGCCGAACGAGTTCGGCGGGCGGGAGAACCTGGACGCGGTCGCCTTCCTCCAGGAGATGAACGCCACGGTCTACCGGCGCAATCCGGGCGTGGTCACCATCGCCGAGGAGTCCACCGCCTGGGACGGCGTGACCCGGGCCACCGACCACGGCGGGCTCGGTTTCGGGCTGAAGTGGAACATGGGCTGGATGCACGACTCGCTGGTGTACGTCTCCAAGGAGCCGGTGCACCGCAAGTACCACCACAACGAGATGACGTTCTCGATGGTGTACGCGTACAGCGAGAACTACGTGCTGCCGATCTCGCACGACGAGGTGGTGCACGGCAAGCAGGCGCTGGTCTCCAAGATGCCGGGCGACTGGTGGCAGCAGCGCGCCAACCACCGCGCCTACCTGGGCTTCATGTGGGCCCATCCCGGCAAGCAACTCCTCTTCATGGGCCAGGAGTTCGCGCAGGGTGCGGAGTGGTCGGAGGGCCACGGACCGGACTGGTGGCTGCTGGACCCGTCGTACGAGGCGGCCGCCGACCACTGCGGGGTGCGGGATCTGGTCGCCGACCTCAACAGGGTGTACGGGGCGACGCCCGCGCTCTGGCAGCGCGACACCCGTCCGGAGGGCTTCGCCTGGGTGGACGGGGGCGCGGCGGAGGACAACGTGTTCGCGTTCCTGCGCCACGACGCGAAGGGCGCGCCGTTGCTGGCGGTCTCCAACTTCTCGCCGGTGGTCCGGCACGACTACCGGCTCGGGGTGCCGGAGGGCCCCCGGCTGTGGGCGGAGGTCCTGAACACGGACGCGGCCCGGTACGGGGGCGGCGGTGTGGTCAACGAGGAGCCGCTGAAGCCGGAGGACGTGCCGTCCCACGGCAGGCCGTCGAGCGTGTCGCTGACGCTGCCGCCGCTGGCCACGGTGTGGTTCAAGCCGGCGTGACGCGGTGACGCACCGGGGGGCGGGGGCCGCGGCCCCCCCCCCCCCGGCGGGTGAGCACACCTGCACCCCGTACGGGTGGGGCCCGCGCGTAGGGGGGGCGCCCGCCCAGGGAGTAACCCGGTAGCCCGC
>NZ_JBNCLI010000001.1:0-393543 GCF_049844595.1 Streptomyces sp. DT224 | reverse complement strand
GGCCCCGGGCGGGCGGGCGGGGGTGGGGGTGCGGGTCCCGCGGGTGCCCCGGGTGGGGTCCCCGCGGGGGTGCGGGGTGCCCCCCCGGGGGGGGGGGGGCCGCGCCCCCCCCCCCCCGGGCGGTTCAGAGCACGTCCTCCAGTTCCTGGAGGAGCCGGCGCTTCGGGCGGGCGCCGACCATGGACTTCACCGGTTCGCCGTCCCGGAACACCATGAGGGTGGGCATCGAGAGGACGCCGTACCGGGTGCTGATCCCCGGGTTGCGGTCGACGTCGATCTGGACGACGCGGAGCCGTTCGCGCTCCTCCTCGGCGACGGCGCCCAGGACCGGGGCGAGCTGGCGGCAGGGGCCGCACCAGTCGGCGGTGAACTCCACCAGGACGGGCCGGGTCTCCCCCCGCACCTCGGCGTCGAAGGTCTCGTCGGTGAGCTCGTCGACGCCCGTTGCACGGATCATCTGTCATCCTCCCAGTTCGCAGCGTGGTTCGGGACCGCCGGGCAGCCCGGCGGACGCCTCCAGCTCGGCGCGGGCCAGCTGGGCGCCCACCTCCGTGCGGACGGCCCGCAGCTGCTCGATGAGCCGGTCGAGCTCGCCGAGCTTGCGCCGGTAGACGGCGAGCGACGCGGGGCAGGCGTCCCCGGCGGGGTGCCCGGCGCGCAGGCACTCCACGAAGGGCCGGGTCTCCTCCAGGTCGAACCCGAAGTCCTGGAGGGTCCGGATCTGCCGGATCAGCCTGAGGTCGCCCTCGTCGTACGTGCGGTAGCCGTTCACCGCGCGCCGCGCGGGCAGCAGCCCGCGCGACTCGTAGTAGCGCAGCGTCCGCGTCGTCGTCCCGGCCCGTTCGGCCAGCTCCCCGATTCGCATACCGCGACCGTAATCCTTGACGCCGACGTCAAGGCAAGGGCCGGCTGTGCGCGGAGAGCGGGTCCGCGGGCTCCGGGGTGGCTGACGCGCGGCCACCCCTCCGGGTGAATGCCCGGTGGCGGCGGACGGGGGCGGTGGACGGGGGCGGCCACCACGGCGCTGCGGAATTCTCCTGTTCCGAGGCCGCCCGTTCGTCCGGGCGAGGGCGGAGCAACCGTGCCGGACGGCCGATTCCTCTCGCTACGATCTGCTCCGTTGTCGGCGGATGCATCCGGTTATGCACCTATGCACGTCATCTGACCTGCGTATATGCCGACAGGCAGGAGGACTCGGCCCGGTGCCGGTCCCGCGCCACGACCGGGAGGAACGCAGGCATGGCAGATGGGCAGGGGAGCGCAAGCCGTGAGGCCCCTCCCGGAGTACTGCTCGCGGGGCTGCTGCGCGGGTGGTGGGAGGCAGCCGGAGGGCCGGACGGTGGTACGCGGCCTACGCAGCAGGCGCTGGCCTCGCGCCTCGGCATCGACCAGACCACGCTCTCGCGCTACCTGAACCGGAAGCACCCGTCCACCGCACCGCCGCGCGTGGTCGTGGCGCTGCACGCCCAGCTCGGGGCCCCCGCCGCGGAGCTGGAACAGGCACGAGCGTGGTGCCGGGCGGCCCTGGAGGACCAGAGCCGCCAACGGGAGGCCGTCATCCACCCGCAGGAGGGAGCCGGCAGCGCCGAAGCCGCCGCCGGAGCGAGTCAGGCGTCCGGTGCGCGCGACGGCCGTGCCCGGGGCCCGCTCCTTGGCCGACGGCTGCCGGTGGCGGCTCTCACATCGGCGGCCCTGGTGGCGGCGTTCGCCGCCGGGGCCGTCACGCAGCAGCGCTGGAAGCCGGATCCGACGCCCGTGGCCCGCGAGGAGGGCCGGGCGGGTGCGGCTCCCACGGCCGGGGCATCGCGCGCCTGGCCGGTGCTGAGGCGGAAGCGGCACGAGGACCAGTTCACGTGGGGCCGCGCCCTGCAGTACCTGCTGAAGGAGGCGGGTTACGAGCTGGAGCCGGACGGGATCTTCGGGGACAGGACGTACCGGGCCGTCGTGGACTTCCAGCGCGAGAACCACCTGCCCGTGGACGGCAAGGTGGGCCGGAGGACCTGGCCGCTGCTGGTCCGGGACATCGCACCGGGAGACCGGGGCTTCGCCGTGCGGGCCGCGCAGGAACTGCTGGACAACGCGGGTCAGGGTGCCACGGAGGTGACGGGGACGTTCACCGCGACGAACGCCGCCGAAGTGAGCTTCTTCCAGCAGACACAGGGACTGCGCCCGACCGGCCGGATCGACACGGACACCTGGCTGGCCCTGCTGGTGAGCCAGAGCCCGCCCCAGGGGACGCCCTCTCACCAGCGGTCCGCCACCCCTTCGGCGTCCGCATCTCCGTGAGGGCCCACGGCCGGGGACGGCGCGGCGTCGGCACGCATGGCCGACCGGCTTCCTGCCTGGAGGCATAACGGCAGGTCAGGGCGGTGCGCGCGCGGCTGCATGGATGCGCCTACGCAGGCATACGGCATCTCTTCGTCCCGCCGGTCCGGGACGGGCAGCCTGGTGGTGCGCCCAGCGATCCGTGGCGGCGCCTCTCCCACCGGCTCTCTAGGAGTTCCTCATGTCCGCTGTCCGCAAGACCCTCTCCTCCACCCTCTCGGCCGTCGTGCTCGCCGGCGGGCTGGCCCTCGGTGTGGCCGGCCCGGCGCACGCCGACGGGTGCGGCGTCACCCGGGCCCCGAAGATCAGCGGCGCCACGGCCTCCTGGCGGGTCGCCTGCCCGACCGGCAACTCCGTCCGGGTCACGGGCTGGGTGGAGGACACCCGCATGGACGGGGACTGCGCCATCGTCCGCGTCGTCGCCGGCAGCACGCAGAAGACGAAGAAGGCGTGCGGCTCGGGCGTCCGTGAGCCCTTCTCCTTCGACTTCCGGGGGACCCGCTCGGCCCAGGTCCGCCTGGCCACCGTCTGATCCGCGCCCCGCACCCGCGTATTCGGGCGCGGACCCGCGCCCGGACCACACCCCGGCCGACCGGCCGACCGCACAGATGGAGCTGATGACCGCATGAAGACGTTCAAGCCGCTCGTCCACGGCGTCCTGATCACGGCAGCCCTGGCGGCGACCGTGGTGGCGCCGCCTTCGGCCGCCGCCACCGCCGAGGCCGCCGCACCGGCCACGGCCCTGGTGTTCGACAAGAACCCGAAGGCGCCCGGCGACTCACGGCTGCTCGTCTACCGGAACGGGAAGCTGCACGCCGCCTTCCGGGCCGGATCGGGCTACGGCTCCCAGGGCACGAACGACTGTGCCGTCGGCAAGGGCTGGATCCCGAACGGCAACTGGAGGATCAAGCTGAAGGACACCCGCTACAACGGCAGGCTCATCAAGGGGTACGCGGTGTGGCTGGAGAACATGCCGTGCTCCACGAAGCGCGCGACCCGCACGGAGATGTTCATCCATTCCGAGATGAACCGTGACGGCAGCCGGGGGAAGACCGAGGCCCGCCGCTGGGACGGTGCGAGCGACTACAGGTCCAACGGCTGCGTGAAGCTGAACCCGACGGACATCGCGAAGATGTTCAGGCTGCTGAACCGGATCGGCTGGCCGACCCACCTGCGCGTGACCGCGTGACGGGTCCGTACGCCGCGCGCGGTCGCCGCCCGTGAGCAGTGGGGGCCGGTACGGGGCTCCCGTACCGGCCCATGGCCTTGCGTCAGGCCTTGGTGAGCGCGGACCGGTCCTCGCCGCCCCTGGCCTCGGGAACGTGCGGCTCACCGGTGTGGGCGTCGTCCGTCATCGTCGTCTCGTCGAAGGGCAGCGCGCCGGAGAGCACCTGGCCGACCCGTTCGCGGTCGATCTCCTTGGTCCAGGTGCCGACGAGGACCGTGGCGACCGCGTTGCCCGCGAAGTTGGTCAGGGCGCGGGCCTCGCTCATGAAGCGGTCGATGCCGACGATCAGGCCCACGCCGTCGACCAGTTCGGGGCGGTGCGACTGGAGGCCGCCGGCGAGGGTGGCGAGGCCGGCGCCGGTGACGCCCGCCGCGCCCTTGGAGGCGATGACCATGAAGACCAGCAGGGAGATCTGCTCACCGATGCTCAGCGGGTCGCCCGTCGCGTTGGCGATGAACAGCGAGGCCATCGTGAGGTAGATCGCGGTGCCGTCCAGGTTGAAGGAGTAGCCGGTCGGCACGGTGATGCCGACGACGGGCTTGCTGACGCCCAGGTGCTCCATCTTCGCGATCAGCCGGGGCAGCGCCGACTCCGACGAGGAGGTGGACAGGATCAGCAGGAACTCCCGGCCGAGGTACTTCAGCAGCGTGAAGATGTTGAGCCCCGCGACCAGGCGCAGGATCGCGCCGAGCACCACGAAGACGAAGAGCGCGCAGGTGATGTAGAAGCCGATCATGATGACCGCGAGGGACGTGAGCGCGTCCACGCCGGTCTCGCCGACCACCGCGGCCATCGCGCCGAACGCGCCGATGGGTGCCGCCCACATGATCATGGCGAGGATGCGGAAGACGAGGCGCTGGATGTGCCCGATGCCGCGCAGCACCGGCTCGCCCGCCGGGCCCAGGGCCTGGAGGGCGAAGCCCGCGAGCAGGGCGATCAGCAGGGTCTGGAGGACCTCGCCCTCGGTGAAGGCGGAGACCAGGGTCGTCGGGATGATGCCGAGCAGGAAGTCCGTGGTGGACTCGCCGGCCCCCTCGGCCTGCTTCTCCCCGGCGGCGCGGACCGCCTCGGTGAGGTGGAGGCCGGAGCCGGGTTCCAGGATGTTGCCGACGATCAGGCCGATGGCCAGGGCGACCGTGGACATGACCAGGAAGTAGCCGAGGGCGAGGCCGCCGACGGCCCCGACCTTGGCGGCCTTGCGGACCGAGCCGACGCCCAGGACGATCGTGCAGAAGATGATGGGCGAGATCATCATCTTGATCAGGTTCACGAACCCGGTGCCGATGGGCTTGAGCTCCACGGCGGCGTCCGGGGCGACGAAGCCCACGAAGATGCCGAGGCCGACGGCCACGATCACGGCGAGATACAGATACTTCGTACGGTCCGGCTTGGTGCGTTCCGCTTCGGCGGCGCTCACTGCCACGGGGGTCTCCTCGGGTCGTCGTCGTCCCACCCCCGTGCCGGGGGTCCCGGCGACTATCCCGCCCGCTGTGACGGCGGTCACCGTTGCGTGCGTTTCGTTCACAGGTGGGGCCGCCCCCCGGTGGCCGGCCCCACCTAGGTTTTCGGCCAGGCACACTGAGGGGCATGCGTTTCCCCCGTACCCGGCCGCGCAGCCTGGCCGGCCAGCTGTTCGCGTGGCAGGTGGTGCTGGTGGCGGCCGTCGTGGCGGGGTGCGCGTTCTTCGCGTACGTCTCCGGGCGCGGCCAGGCCGAGGAGACGGCGGCCCGGCAGGCGCGGGCGGTGGCCCTCTCGGTGGCCGGATCGCCGTCCGTCCGGGAGGCGATCCGCACCGACGACCCGTCCGCCGTGCTCCAGCCGTACGCGGAGCGGGTGCGCAAGGACACCGGGGTCGCCTTCGTCACGATCATGAGCCCGGCCCGGGTCCGCTGGACGCACCCGCACACCGATCAGATCGGCGCGACCTTCCTCGGGCACACCGCCCGGGCGCTGCGCGGGGAGACCTTCTCGGAGACGTACACCGGCACGCTCGGGCCCTCGATCCGGGTCGTCACCCCGGTCCGCGACGGCGGCCGGATCACCGGCCTGGTCAGCGCGGGCATCACCGTGGACCGGGTCTCCTCGCAGGTGCGGGCCCAGCTGGGCGCCCTGGCGCTGGCGGCCGGCGCGGCGCTGGTGCTCGGCGGGCTCGGCACGTACGTGATCAACGCCCGGCTGCGGCGGCACACGCACGGGATGAACGCGACGGAGCTGAGCCGGATGCACGACTACCACGAGGCGACCCTGCACGCCGTGCGCGAGGGGCTCCTGATGCTGGACGGTCAGCGCCGGATCGCCCTGGTCAACGACGCGGGCCGGGAACTCCTCGGTCTGCCCCCCGGCATCGTCGGCCGCAGGATCGCCGATCTCGATCTGCCGGCCCCGCTGACCGGGGCGCTGCTCGCCTCCGAGGAGCGGGTGGACGAGGTGCACCTGACCGCGGACCGGGTCATCGTCGTGAACACCCGCCCGGTGGTCGGCGGCGAACGGCGCGGGACCGTGGTGACCCTGCGCGACCGCACCGAGCTCCAGGCGCTGTCCGGGGAGCTGGACTCGGAGCGCGGCTTCACCCGGGCGCTGCGCTCCCAGGCGCACGAGGCGGCGAACCGGCTGCACACCGTGGTCTCGCTGATCGAGCTGGGCCGGGCGGACGAGGCGGTGGGCTTCGCCACGGCCGAGCTGGAGCTGGCCCAGGCGCTCACCGACCGGGTGGTGGGCGCGGTCGCCGAACCGGTGCTCGCGGCCCTGCTGCTCGGCAAGGCGGCCCAGGCGAACGAGCGGGGCGTGGAGCTGGTGCTCGCGGAGGACAGCCTCATCGACGACGGCGCCCTGCCCGCGTCGCTGCCCGCCCGCGATCTGGTGACCATCCTCGGCAACCTGATCGACAACGCGGTGGACGCGGTGACGGGCGCGCGGGAGGCGGGGGTGCCCGCCCGGCGCGGGCGGGTCACGGTCACCGCGCTCGCCGAGGCGGGCGAACTCCTACTGCGTGTCGCGGACAACGGGGCCGGGGTCGGCCCGGCGGACGCGGCCGAGGTGTTCCGGGCCGGCTGGTCGACGCACGGCGCGGGGCGCGGCCTCGGCCTGGCCCTGGTCCGCCAGGCGGCACACCGGGGCGGCGGGACGGTGGCGCTGGAGCGGGGCCCGGACGGGGGCGCGGAGTTCACCGTGCGGCTCCCGCTGGCGCTCGCGGCGAAGGAGGGCGTCTCGTGATCCGGGTCCTGGTCGTGGAGGACGACCCCGTGGCGGCCGACGCCCATCAGCTGTACGTGGGCAGGGTGCCCGGCTTCGCCGTGGCCGCCGTGGCGCACTCGGGCGGCGAGGCCGTACGGGCGCTGGAGCGCACCCCGGTCGACCTGCTGCTCCTCGACCTCTATCTGCCCGACGGGCACGGGCTCCAGCTACTGCGCTCGCTGCGGGCGGCCGGGCACTCGGCGGACGTGATCGCGGTGACCTCCGCCCGCGACCTGACCGTGGTCCGGGAGGGCGTCTCGCTGGGTGTCGTGCAGTACGTCCTGAAGCCGTTCACCTTCGCCACCCTGCGGGACCGGCTCGTGCGGTACGCGGATTTCCGGGCGGCGGCCGGTGAGGCGAGCGGTCAGGACGAGGTGGACCGGGCGCTCGCCGCGCTGCGCGCCCCGGAGCCGGCCCGGCTGCCCAAGGGCCTCAGCGGCCCGACCCTGGAGGCGGTGACCGGGGCGCTGCGGGCGGCCCCGGACGGTATCAGCGCTTCGGCGGCGGGTCTGGAGCTGGGGATCTCGCGGATCACCGCACGCCGCTATCTGGAGCACCTGGTGACGGTGGGGCGGGCGGTGCGCAGTCCGCTGTACGGACAGGTGGGGCGGCCCGAGCTGCACTACCGGTGGCGGCCGGAGGGGCGCTGATCCGGGCGACCGGTCCCGCCGTGCGGCTTTTGCCCCTAGGACCTTCCTCCGAGGCGTGTTCTCGGGTGAACACACCGTAGTCAGCGGGGCCCCCGCCTCCTTACGGTGTCCCCGTGCACACCTCCCCGCCTTTCAACGCTTCCGCCGCGCGAAGACTCCGCGAGGCCCTGGGTATGGCTCCCGGCCATGTCGCCTACGGCCTCGGCGCTCAGTACGGACTGCGGATCACCGCCGAGACGGTGGCCGCCTGGGAGCGCGGGCTCGCGCTCCCCTCGGAGTACGAACTCACCGCGCTGGCCGGGGTGCTGTGGTGCGCCCCGGGCGAACTGCTGACGGCCGCGCGCAGTCTGCGCGAGCACCGGGTCTCCCGGGAGCTGTCGCCGGACGAGCTGGCCGCCCGGGTGGGGTTGGCCACCTCCGCGTATCTGCGGATGGAGGAGTCGGGGCGGTGGCGGGGCAACGAGCGCCAGTCCGCCGCGCTGAGTGAGGCGCTGGGCCTGACGCCCGCGGACTTCGTGACCGCGACCGGGCGCGAGGAGGAGCTGGCGGGCCTGCTGCGCAGCGCGGTGACGACGCGGTGGCAGGCGTACACCCGGCCGGTGGGCAAGCTGGTGCCGGTGGACCGGCGCCGCCTCCAGGAGGTCCTGGAGCGGCTGCACGGCGACTACCAGGCGCTGATGGTCTCCACGCTGAGCTGGAGCAGCGCGGGCACGGACCGGCCGGGCAACACCGGCGAGGAGGGCCGGGCCTTCCTCACCGGGATCGTGCCGCGGTTCTGGGACACGGCCGGCCCTCCGGCGTAACGGGAGGGGGCCCCGGGCCGGAAGACCGCGGCCCCCGGTGCGACGGGGAAGGCGCCCCGGTCAGAAGACCGACTCGGCCTCGTGCATCCGGTCCAGCGGGACCGTCTTGAGCTGGGTGACCGCCTCGGCGAGCGGGACCATCACGATGTCGTTGCCGCGCAGCGCGGTCATCCGGCCGAAGTCGCCGCGGTGGGCCGCCTCCACGGCGTGCCAGCCGAAGCGGGTGGCGAGGACGCGGTCGTACGCGGTCGGCGTGCCGCCTCGCTGGACGTGGCCGAGGATGACCGGGCGGGCCTCCTTGCCGAGCCGCTTCTCCAGCTCGACGGCCAGGCGGTTGCCGATGCCCTGGAACCGCTCGTGTCCGAACTGGTCGATCTCGCCCTTGGCGTACGGCATGGAGCCCTCGGCCGGGTGCGCGCCCTCGGCCACGCAGATGACGGCGAACTTCTTGCCGCGCGCGAAGCGCTCCTCGACCATCTTGACCAGGTCGTCCACCTCGAACTTGCGCTCGGGGAGGCAGATGCCGTGCGCGCCGCCGGCCATGCCGGACTCCAGGGCGATCCAGCCCGCGTGGCGGCCCATCACCTCGACCACCATCACGCGCTGGTGGGACTCGGCGGTGGTCTTCAGACGGTCTATGGCCTCGGTCGCGACGCCCACGGCGGTGTCGAAGCCGAACGTGCGGTCGGTGGAGGAGATGTCGTTGTCGATGGTCTTCGGGACGCCGACGACGGGCATGCCGGCGTCCGCCAGCATCCGGGCCGCGGTGAGCGTGCCCTCGCCGCCGATCGGGATCAGCGCGTCCATGCCGTAACGGCGGCTCAGCTCGGCGCAGTTCTCGGCGGCCTCGCGCAGCCGGGCGCGCTCCAGGCGGGCCGAGCCGAGGACGGTGCCGCCGCGGGCGAGGATGCCGCTGACCGCGTTCAGGTCGAGGGGCCTGAAGTGGCCGTCGAGGAGGCCCTTGAAGCCGTCCTCGAAGCCGATGACCTCGTCGCCGTGGCCGACGACGGCCCGGTGGACGACCGAACGGATCACTGCGTTCAGGCCGGGGCAGTCGCCGCCTGCGGTAAGAACTCCGATGCGCATCCTGTTCCGTCTCCTGCTCGCTGGGCCCGTCCGTTTTGGCATCCGGTACGGGGGCTTCTACCGCTTCCCCCGTACCGTGAGTCACGACGAGTGTCCCACGCCGGGCGCGCGGCTCGCGCTCCCGGCTGCTTCGGGGCGGCCTGGTGACGCCCTCGCGGGCAGTCGTCCGGCGGGCGGCCCCTACGCCCCCACGGGTATCGTCAAACGGGCGATTACCACTCGAACCGGGCACCATACCGGACCAGAGACGACGGGAGAGCACGCGTGACGCGCAGCGTGTACGTGACCGGGATCGACCGGGGGGACGGCCGCCAGGTCGTGGACCTGGGCGTCATGGAGCTGCTGACCCGGCAGGTGGACCGGGTCGGGGTGTTCCGCCCCCTGGTGCACGACGACCCCGACCGGCTGTTCGAGCTGCTGCGGGCCCGCTACCGGCTCTCCCAGGACCCGGGCACGGTCTACGGGATGGACTACCACGAGGCGTCCGCGATCCAGGCCGAGCAGGGCACCGACGAACTCGTCTCCCGGCTGGTCGAGCGCTTCCACCGGGTCGCCGTCGACTACGAGGTGGTGCTCGTCCTCGGCACCGACTACGCCGGCACCCAGCTCCCCGATGAGCTGGCGCTCAACGCCCGGCTGGCCAACGAGTTCGGCGCCTCGGTGATCGCGGTCGTCGGCGGCAAGGACCAGAACGCGGAGTCGGTGCGCGCCGAGACCCGCAACGCGTACCGGGCCTACTCGGGGCTCGGCTGCGACGTGCTCGCGATGATCGTGAACCGGGTGGCCCCCGCCGACCGGGACGTCGTCGCGGAACGCCTCACCGCGACCCTGCCGGTCCCCTGCTCGGTGCTGCCGGACGAGCCGGCCCTCGCGGCGCCGACGGTCGCCCAGATCACCGCGGCCCTGGGCGGCACGGTGCTCCTCGGCGACGACTCGGGGCTCGCCCGGGACGCGCTGGACTTCGTCTTCGGCGGCGCGATGCTGCCGAACCTGCTGAAGGCACTGACCCCGGGGTGCATGGTGGTGACGCCCGGGGACCGGGCGGACCTGGTGGTCGGCTCGCTCGCCGCGCACAGCGCCGGTACGCCGCCGATCGCCGGGGTGCTGCTGACCCTGGACGAGCGGCCCGGCGAGGAGATACTCACGCTGGCCGCGCGGCTCGCCCCGGGGACCCCGGTCGTCTCGGTGGCCGGCGGCTCCTTCCCCACCGCCGCGGAGCTCTTCGCCCTGGAGGGCAGGCTCAACGCGGCGACCCCGCGCAAGGCGGAGACCGCGCTCGGCCTCTTCGAGCGGCACGTCGACACCGCCGCCCTCCTCGACCGGGTCTCGGTCGCCCGCAGCGGCCGGGTCACGCCGATGATGTTCGAGCACGAGCTCCTGGAGCAGGCCCGCGCGGACCGGCGCCGGGTGGTGCTGCCGGAGGGCACCGAGGAGCGCGTGCTGCGCGCGGCGGACGTGCTGATGCGCCGGGACGTCTGCGACCTCACGCTGCTCGGCGACCAGGACGTCATCCGCAAGAAGGCCGCCGACCTCGGCATCGACCTGGCCGGGACCCAGCTCATCGACCCCCAGACCTCGGAGCTGCGCCAGTCGTTCGCCGAGCGGTACGCACAGCTGCGGGCGCACCGCGGGGTGACGGTCGAGCTGGCGTACGACGTGGTCTCGGACGTCAACTACTTCGGCACCCTGATGGTCCAGGAGGGCCTGGCCGACGGCATGGTCTCGGGGGCGGTGCACTCCACGGCGGCGACCATCCGGCCGGCCTTCGAGATCATTAGAACGAAGGGGGCCGAGCGGAGCTCGTCAGGCAGGGTGGCGGCGGGCGATGGGGGGACCAAGCCGGACGCCTCCATCGTGTCCTCGGTGTTCTTCATGTGCCTCGCCGACAAGGTGCTGGTGTACGGCGACTGCGCGGTCAATCCGGACCCGGACGCCGAGCAGCTCGCGGACATCGCCGTGCAGTCCGCCGCCACGGCCGCCCGCTTCGGCGTGGACCCCCGGATCGCGATGCTGTCGTACTCGACGGGGACCTCGGGCACCGGCGCCGACGTGGACAAGGTGCGCGAGGCGACGGACCGGGTGCGCGCGAGCCGCCCGGACCTGAGGATCGAGGGGCCCATCCAGTACGACGCGGCGGTCGAGCCGAGCGTGGCCGCGACGAAGCTGCCGGGCTCCGAGGTGGCCGGGCAGGCGACGGTCCTGATCTTCCCGGACCTGAACACCGGCAACAACACGTACAAGGCCGTGCAGCGCTCCGCGGGCGCGGTGGCGGTGGGGCCGGTCCTCCAGGGGCTCCGCAAGCCGGTCAACGACCTGTCCCGGGGCGCACTGGTGCAGGACATCGTGAATACCGTGGCCATCACCGCGATCCAGGCCCAGGGCGAGGAGTGACCCGCATGACCACCCCGAACACCGACAACGCGGCGGCGGCCGGGAAGCCGAGCCGGGTGCTCGTGCTCAACTCCGGCTCGTCCTCCGTGAAGTACCAACTGCTCGACATGGACGACCGCTCCCGGCTGGCGTCCGGGCTCGTCGAGCGGATCGGCGAGGAGACCTCCCGGCTCGTCCACACCCCGCCGGCCGGCGGCGGCGGGCCCCGGGAGCGCGCGGGCCGCATCGCCGACCACGACGAGGCGCTGAGGGCGGCGGCCGAGGAGCTGGCGGCCGACGGGCTCGGCCTGGACTCCCCCGGCCTCGCGGCGATCGGGCACCGGGTGGTGCACGGCGGGCTGCGGTTCACCGCGCCGACCGTGATCACCGACGACGTGCTCAAGGAGATCGAGCGCCTGGTGCCCGTGGCTCCGCTGCACAACCCGGCCAACATCACGGGCATCCGCACCGCCCGGGCGCTGCGCCCGGACCTGCCGCAGGTGGCGGTGTTCGACACGGCGTTCCACACGACGATGCCGGAGTACGCGGCGCGGTACGCGATCGACGTGGAGACGGCCGACGCCCACCGCATCCGCCGCTACGGTTTCCACGGCACCTCGCACGCCTACGTCTCGCGCAAGGCGGCCGAGCTGCTGGGCAAGGAGCCGGCGGACGTCAACGTCATCGTGCTGCACCTGGGCAACGGGGCGTCCGCCTCGGCGGTCGCGGGCGGCCGGTGCGTGGAGACGTCGATGGGGCTGACCCCCTTGGAGGGGCTGGTGATGGGTACCCGCTCCGGGGACATCGATCCGGCCGTCACCTTCCACCTCAAGCGGGTGGCGGGGATGTCGGCGGACGAGATCGACGTCCTGCTCAACAAGAAGAGCGGCCTGGTGGGGCTGTGCGGTGACAACGACATGCGGGAGATCCGGCGCCGGGTGGACGAGGGCGACGAGCGTGCCGCGCTCGCCTTCGACATCTACGTCCACCGGCTGAAGAAGTACATCGGCGCCTATTCGGCGGTCCTCGGCCGGGTGGACGCCGTGGTGTTCACGGCGGGGGTGGGCGAGAACTCCGCTCCGGTGCGCGAGGCTGCGATCGCCGGGCTGGAGGAGCTGGGCCTCGCGGTGGACGCGGATCTCAACGCCGTACGGTCCGGCGTACCGCGGCTGATCTCGCCGGATTACGCACGGGTCGCGGTCGCCGTGGTGCCGACCGACGAGGAGCTGGAGATCGCCAACCAGACCTTCGCACTGGTCGACAACTGAGCGGGCCTCCGCCCTTTTGTATCTTCCACCAGCCGGAATATTCCGCAGCGAAACAAACCGATAGGATCCGCCTCATGCGCCGTTCCAAAATCGTCTGCACCCTCGGCCCCGCCGTCGACTCCCACGAGCAGCTCGTCGCTCTGATCGAGGCCGGCATGAGCGTGGCCCGTTTCAACTTCAGTCACGGCTCCCACGCGGAACACCAGGGTCGTTACGACCGGGTCCGCAAGGCCGCCGCCGAGACCGGGCGGGCGGTCGGCGTGCTCGCCGACCTCCAGGGCCCGAAGATCCGCCTGGCGAAGTTCGCCGAGGGTCCGGTCGAGCTGGTCCGCGGGGACGAGTTCGTCATCACCGCCGAGGACGTCCCCGGGGACAAGTCGATCTGCGGCACGACCTACAAGGGCCTGCCCGGTGACGTCGCCAAGGGCGACCCGATCCTGATCAACGACGGCAACGTCGAGCTCAAGGTCGTCTCCGTGGACGGCCCCCGGGTCCACACCATCGTCATCGAGGGCGGGGTGATCTCCGACCACAAGGGGATCAACCTGCCGGGTGCCGCGGTCAACGTCCCGGCCCTGTCCGAGAAGGACGTCGAGGACCTGCGCTTCGCGCTCCGGATGGGCGCCGACATGGTCGCGCTCTCCTTCGTCCGCGACGCCAACGACGTCAAGGACGTCCACAAGGTGATGGACGAGGAGGGCCGCCGGGTCCCCGTCATCGCAAAGGTGGAGAAGCCGCAGGCCGTCGAGCACATGGAGGGCGTCGTCATGGCGTTCGACGGTGTGATGGTCGCCCGTGGCGACCTCGCCGTCGAATACCCGCTGGAGAAGGTCCCGATGGTGCAGAAGCGCCTGGTGGAGCTGTGCCGGCGCAACGCCAAGCCGGTGATCGTGGCGACCCAGATGATGGAGTCGATGATCACCAACTCCCGTCCGACCCGCGCCGAGGCGTCCGACGTCGCCAACGCGATCCTGGACGGCGCGGACGCGGTCATGCTCTCCGCGGAGTCCTCGGTCGGCGCGTACCCGATCGAGACCGTCAAGACCATGTCGAAGATCGTGGTCGCCGCCGAGGAGGAGCTGCTCTCCAAGGGCCTCCAGCCGCTGGTGCCGGGCAAGAAGCCCCGCACCCAGGGCGGTTCGGTGGCCCGCGCGGCCTGCGAGATCGCGGACTTCCTGGGCGGCGAGGCGCTGGTCGCCTTCACCAAGTCCGGTGACACCGCCCGCCGTCTGTCCCGCTACCGCGCCGCCCAGCCGATCCTGGCGTTCACCACGGACGAGGCCACCCGCAACCAGCTGGCCCTCAGCTGGGGCGTCGAGGCCCACGTCGTCCCGCACGTGGACACCACGGACGCGATGGTCGACCTGGTCGACTCGGAGCTGCTGAAGCTCGGCCGCTACAACGAGGGCGACACGATGGTCATCACGGCCGGCTCGCCCCCCGGGGTCCCCGGCACCACCAACATGGTCCGCGTCCACCACGTGGGCGGCCAGGACCAGGGCTGACGCCCCGGCATGACCACGGTGCCCCCGGTTCCTCCGAACCGGGGGCACCGCCCTTTTCAGACCGGCGGCACCAGATCGCTCGCGCTGACGGTGCAGGTCAGCGCGGGGTACGCGAAGTCGGTCTCGGCGTTCTCGCGACGCCGCAGCCCGTAGAACGCGCGCCCCTGCTCCTCGTCCGCGAGCGTGAGCGGAACGCCCTGCGGGAGGTACGGGACCCCGTCGCGGAAGCGCAGGACGGTCTTCGACGTCCGGAAGGTCACGCCCAGCCACTCGTTGTCCCCGGACCGGCCGGCCGGGTCCGCGACGATCCGGTGCCTCAGCCGCCGGTTCGCCGCCACGGAGAAGGCGACCACCCCGTTGTGGACGAGCGGGATCTCCAGCGTCCCGGCGCCGGGCTCCTCCTTCGACTCGAAGACCAGCTTCCGGCGCGGGTCCGCCTCCGGGTCCCGATAGCAGGAGAAGACGGCGATGTACGCGTCACCGGCCAGGTCGAGCGCCTGGTCGCAGTGCCGGCCCATGGTCGTGTACGCGCTCGTGTAGCGCTCGGCCAGCGCGTTGTCGAAGGCGGCCGGGAGCCCTGCCCGCTCCCGCACCTCCCGTGCCAGCCGCTCGTGCACGTCCCGGAAGCGCAGCGCGGGACGCGCGTACCGCGTGGTCGTCCGTACGAGCGGCACACCGCCGTCCGCGTCCGGCCTGGTGAGCACGGCGCCCTTCCGGCCCTTGCCGACGTCCTCCATGGGCGTCGCCGCACACAGCTCCGCGAAGACGTCCGCCTCGGCCGGCAGCGCGCACCGGACGATGTCCTCAGATCCGGGGAGCACGGTAGTCCCCCGCGTTCATGCTGAAGCGGAACCGGTCGCCGTAGTCGATGAACGACGTGGACCGGTTCTCCTCGGCGTACAGCGCGCGCAGCTCCGCCATGCCCGCCTCGGTGGGCTGCTCCAGCTCCACCGGTCCCCCGGCGCCCTTGAGGTACGTACGGCCGTCCCGGTGCACGGCCTCGGTGCTGGAACAGCGCACGACGTACCCCAGGCGGGTCGGCAGGTACTCGGCGTTCAGCGTGGAGGGCCGGACCTCGTGCGTGTACAGGCGGTTGGTGGACAGCGGCATGAAGAAGACGGACCCGGGGTGGAGCGTGAGCGTGAACTGCGCGGGCAGGTCGTCGCGTTCGGCGGCCGGGTCCTTGAGCCGGAAGTGGAGCCGGGTGAGCGCGCTGGCGCGCCCCACGCCGTAGTCGTAGGGGTCGTCGGCCATGGGGCTCAGCCCGTCGAGCCGGTCGTAGAAGGTGCAGAAGGCCATGATGCCGTTGCGGGGCATGTCCTTCGTCTTGTCGGCGTGCGACGAGATCCGCGCCTTGGTCTGCTTGCGCTCCGTGGTGGCGCGGGTGTTGTGGTACGTCTGCGCCAGCACGTGGTTCAGCGGCGCATGGCCTCGGAAGAGGGTGTCGGCCTCCCGGTTCAGCGCGTCGACGATCTCCGTGTCCGTGGAGCGGAAGTTCTCGGTCGGACCGGACAGGTTCGTGGAGCACCGCAGCAGCCGGAAGTGCAGCGCGTCCCCTTCGCGGGTGACCGGCGTGAGGTAGATCCCGGTGCGGTGGGCCGTACCGGCCTTGGTGGACTCCGTCAGCGACTGGAACGCGTGCTCGGCGCGGATGCGCCTGAAGTGGCCCCCGTCCGGCGCGAAGAACCGGGGGTGATAAACCCCGCCACCGAGCCCGCCTCCCGCCTCGGTACGCGCTTCTCCCGGGTGTGTCACGTACATCGAACTCACTTGTCCCCCGCGGACGTTGACGAGCATGGCAGCGGCCCGCACCCCGTGAGGTGTCGGGCCGCTGCCATGCTAACGAAAGGCGTCAGGCGCCGTCCTTGGTGAAGTAGTTGTGCAGTCCCGGGACGGTCAGCGTGCCGCCGAACTGGCCGGCCTGGGTGACCTTCACCTTGGTGAAGAACGCGAACGGGACGTTCAGCGGGGGCGGGGTCTCCGGGCTGAAGGTGATCGGGATGAGGCCGAAGAGGTTGCCCTTCAGCTCCTCCGTGTACATCGTCACCGTGCCGTTGCGGATGGTGGAGGTGGAGCCCTTCCGCGCCTGTACGTGGCCGGTGGTGCCCGGCATCGGGCCTACCGTCAGCTGGTGCAGGTCCTTGATGTCGATCGAGGACGCGGTGAACTTCAGCACCTTCTTCGTGGTGCCGTCGCCCTTCTTCACCTCGACGATGCCCTTGTAGTCGAGCCCGTTCAGGGTGAGCAGCGAGCTCTCCAGGATCCACGGGTCGGTGGGCAGGTTCGGGATGCCCGGCTCCAGCTTCGCGTTGGCCAGGGCCTCCGGGTCCGCGGTCGGGCACGGGAACGGCTCCTTGGCGCCGTCCGGGATGTCGTCGTCCTTCTTGGCGTCGGTGCCCTTGACGTCCTCGTCGAGCTCCTCGACCGTCCGGCCCGCCTTGCCGGCCGCGTCGCGGATGGCCTCGGTGGTCTTGTCGACCGTGTCCTTCGCCGCGTCGGTGGTCTTCTTCGCCGCGGTCTCGTCCTTCGTGTCCTCGGTAGCGGACGCGGAGGGCTTCGGGGACGCCGTGGTGGGGCTCGGGGACGGGCTCGCCGTCTCCTTGTCCGGGCCGTCGAAGAGGTCCTTGAGCGCGTCGCCGAGGCCCAGCGGGTCGAGCGGGTTCGTCGTCTTCGTGGGCGACGGCGTGGCGGCCGGGGTCTCGGCCGGGGCGGCGTCCGTGCTCTTCTTCGCGGTGTCGGTGCTCTTCGCGGTGTCCTCCGCCGAGCCCGTGGCCGTGGGCTTCGGGGTCGCCTCGTCGGTCGTCCCCGGCGTCGGCTTCGCGCTCTCGCTCGTGGAGGGGGACGGCGTCTTCGACGCGGAGGGCGTCGGGTCGGCCGACTCGCTCGGCTCGTCGGAGCGCGTGACGCAGGGGCCGGGCGCGAAGGGGATGTCCGCGGTGTCGTCGGCCATCGCCAGCCGGGGCGTGAGGCCCATCCCGACGAAGACCGCCGTCGGCATCGCGGCGAGCGCGAACGCCTTCTTGCCCGCGGGCATGTGGAGCTTCGTCAGCAGTGACTTCCTGGGGGCGGCGTGGCGGGGGCCTCTGCGTTCCCGGGTCCCGCTCTCGTCCGCGCCGTTCACCTGCTCGTCGTCACCCCGCACGGTGCCTCCCGCCCTCGGCCTCGACCGTGGTGTCGTACGGGGCATGCGGCTGCTCGGGAAGACAGGCACCGTGGAGCGCGCCCTCGGGGAACTGCTCGTCCTTCGCGAACGGGACGGTCTCCGGGGCCCCCTCGGCGGGGACGGGCTCCGTCTCCGCCTGCGGTTCACCCGGGGCCCACGACACGGAGAGCGCGCCGCCGAGCAGGGCGAAGATGAAGCCGATGATGAAACCGCCGATGTTGGCGACGGGTATGGAGATGAGGGCCAGCAGAATCGCCGCGACACCGGCGAACACGCGGACGATGCTGTGGAACCACATCGTCAGGCCCAGCGTGACGAGCAGGACACCGATGATCAGCGAACCGGCGCCGGCCGTGGTGGACATCGCCAGCGTCATGTTGCCGAGGTGCATGTTCGCGTACGGGAAGTACATGATGGGCAAGCCGCCCAGCATGGTGAACAGTCCGGCCCAGAACGGCCGGTCACCCCGCCAGGTGCGGAAGCCTCGCCGGGCGACGGAGAGGTAGTGCTCGTTCTGCCCTTGGGATTCGGGGCTCATGGAAAACAGCTCCCTGGAACCGGTACTGCTGTGAGAAGGAGAGGGGTGGGCGAGCGGGTACGCGAAGCGCCCCCGCCCGCCCGGGCGAGTGCTTAGTAGCACTCCACGCCGGCGCCGGAGCCTCTGTGAAGGCGCAGCTTCAGACCGCTGAGGTTGAAGGTGCCGGCCGTCGTGGCCCACGCCTTCTGGTGGACGTCCGTCAGCACGGCCTCATCGGCGCGCTGCGAGAACCCGTTGGGGTCGGCCTGGGTGCCCGGCTGGATGCCTATGCTCCCCGGCTTGCCCTCCTTCTTCAGCGAACCGGCAGCCACACCGATGTCGATGCCCTTGAATCGGGCGTCGCCGTCGAGCTCCGACACGTCGAGGTAGAGGTCCTTGGCGTAGACACGGGAGTGCCCCTTGCCGCCTGCCTCCAGCCTCATGGTGACGGTGCCGAGGCCGAACGGCAGCTTCGGCGTGACGACCGACTGGCACATGTTCGTGATGTAGGCCTTGCTGAAGCCCGACACGGCCACGGCGTGGCCCTTGCCATCAGCAACCTTGGGGTCGGCTCCCTGCTCGGTGGCCACGCTGCCGTACTGAACGAAGTCGTAGCCCTCGAGCTTGTCGGCCCGGACCTTGAACTCCTGGCCCGACACGCTGAAGGACGCGGCGAGCGCGCCCTGGGCCAGACCGACGCCGACGGCGGCGGTGGCTATGACGCTCGGCACCATGACGACAGCGAAACGCTTCCATCTCGTGCCACCGCGAACCTGGGAACTCATACTTTTCCTCCTTCTCGGACGTACATCTCCGGTCAGGCATCCTGCCCGACCTGGGATGGGAGAAGTGCTACGTCCTCGGAAAGGAGAGCGCCCGGATACGGAGGCTGTATCGCGTCCGCATCACCGGCGATCACCCCCGAGCGACAACCACTGGTCACGCGTGTACGCGACCTGATCGGACAGGCCCTGCCGGACGGCAGGAACCCCCCTGTCCGGAGCCGGCGCCACTGCCGCCGGCCCGCCCGGTGGGGACCCAACGGAGCCGCCGCTCCCGACTGGCAGCCGGGCTGGCGTTATTGGACCGAGCGTGGCCGATCGTGGTCCATTCCCGGCCGGGACACAAGGGGGTTCGTTACTCACTGGTAACGCCCTCATAACCGGGCCACGACCTGCTGGCACCGAGCGGCCACACAGGGTGGCCCCGGACCAACGGACGAAAGGGAGGAAGAGTAAGCGAAACGGGACGGATCGCAAAGATCGATTTACTGCGAGTAACAGGGCGTGCTTTTATCAAGATTTGGTAAAGCGGGGCCCGCTCTTATCGCCTGCTCGCGAAAACGGCCGCGGCGCCGTGAGGCCGCCGCGGCCGTGTTGTCAGTTCAGAACAATCGGATCGGACAGACCGGATCAGAACAGGACGCGCGCGAGCGCGGTGCGCGCCGCAGCGACCCTCGGGTCCTCCGGGCCGATGACCTCGAAGAGGTCGAGCAGCCGCAGCCGCACCCGGTCGCGGTCCTCGCCGAACGTGCGGCGCACGGTCTCGACCAGCCGGCCGAAGGCGTCCTCCACATGGCCGCCGACGAGGTCGAGGTCGGCCGCCGCCATCTGCGCGTCCGCGTCGGCCGGCTTCTCCGCCGCCTCCGTGCGCACCTTCTGCGGGTCCGTCGCCTGGACCCGGCCCAGCAGCTCGGCCTGGGCGAGGCCCAGCTTCGCCTCGGTGTTGGCCGGGTCGTCGGACAGCACGTTCTTGTACGCCTGGACCGCGCCCGCGAAGTCGTTGGCGTCCAGCGCCCGCGCGGCCGCCTCCAGAAGGGAGTCGTAGGGGCCCGGCGGAACCGGAGCCGCCGCCTGGGCCGGCTCGCCCGCCGACGGGTCGACCGCGATGCCGGTGAGGCCGAAGCGCTCCTCTCCGACCTGGATCAGCTGGTCCAGGGTCTGCCGGATCTGGGCCTCGGGGGCCGCCCCCTGGAAGAGCGGCAGCGCCTGTCCGGCGACGACCGCGAAGACCGCCGGGATGCCCTGGATGCCGAACTGCTGCATCAGCATCTGGTTGGCGTCGACGTCGACCTTGGCCAGCAGGAAGCGGCCGTTGTACTCATGGGCCAAGCGCTCCAGGAGCGGGCCGAGCTGCTTGCACGGCTCGCACCACTCGGCCCAGAAGTCGATGACGACGGGCACTTCGGCGGAGCGCTGGAGGACGTCGTTCTCGAAGCCGGCCTCGTCGACGTCGATCACGAGGGAGGACGCGGGGACGGCCGCGGGGCCGCCCTGCCGTGCGGACTCGGCGCGCGCCTGCTCCGCCTTCGCCTTGGCCTCTCCGGCCGCCTTCACCGCGGCGAGGTCGACCACGCCGCTCATGGACATGTTTCTGGGCTGCATGCGTACATCCTCCCCCTTCGGTGCGCCGTTCCGGAAAGCGATACGTGAAACCGCGCCCGTCCGCGCCCCCCGCCGGTGTGCGGGGTGGACGGACAGACACGGCCGTGGGGGGTGTCGTGTCGGTCAGGGCCGACACGGCACCCCAAGGCCCCTGAAAGACCCGGTTCGGCGCCCGGTCCCCACCCGGCGCCTGTGGCTGTCGTTCGTTCGTGGCGTTCACGACGGTCCGGACCGTCGCCTTACGCTACGACCCGTAGCGTAACTGGCCGCGCCCCCTCACGCACAAGAGTGTTCGGTGATCTGTCTCACGGCTTCCGGAGCCGGTCGGATTTACCTACTGGCGGGTATGGTCTCGGCATGCTCAGCCGCCCCCACCCCAAACCCGCACGATCGGGACGCCCGCGCAGCGCCGAGGCCGACGAGGCGATCCTGGAGGCGACCAGAGCCTCGCTCGTGGACCTCGGCTGGTCGAAGCTGACCATGGGTGACGTGGCGACGCGGGCCGGGGTCGCCAAGACGACCCTGTACCGGCGCTGGGCGGGCAAGAACGAGCTGGTCGTGGACGCGGTCGCGGTCCTCTTCGACGAACTGGAGATGCCGGACCTGGGCAGCCTGGCCGCCGATGTGGAGGCGGTCGTGCTCCAGTTCGCCGCCCTGCTCGACCGGCCGGAGACCCGGACCGCGCTGATGGCGGTGGTCGCCGAGTCGACGCGGGACGAGGCGCTGCGGGCCCGTATCCGCGACTCGATCGTCAACCGGCAGAAGCGGCTCGTGCTTCAGGGGCGGCGGCGCGCACAGGAGCGCGGCGAGCTGCCCGTCGAGCCGGACGACGCCACGGCGGACCTGACCGCGGACCTGATCTTCGATGTGATCGCCGGTGCGGTGGTGCACCGGACACTGGTGAGCGCCGAGCCCGTCGATGCCGACTGGGCCCGGCGCTTCACATTGCTGCTGCTGGCGGGGCTGGGCGCGGCCGCCGGGCAGGCGGTGCGTCAGAAGCCGGCGGGCTCCGTGTAGACGCCCCACTCGTCGCGCAGGACGCCGCAGATCTCGCCGAGGGTCGCCTCCGCGCGGACCGCGTCGAGCATCGGCGCGATCATGTTGGAGCCGTCGCGGGCGGCGGCCAGCATGGCGTCCAGGGCGCTCCTGACCCGGGCGTCGTCGCGGGCCTCCTTGCGGCCGGCGAGGACGCGGACCTGCTCGCGCTCGACCTCGTGGCTGACGCGCAGGATCTCCAGGTCTCCGGTGACCGAGCCGTGCGCCACGTTGACGCCGACGACCTTCTTCTCGCCCTTCTCCAGGGCCTGCTGGTAGCGGAAAGCGGACTCGGCGATCTCGCCGGTGAACCAGCCGTCCTCGATGCCGCGCAGGATGCCGGAGGTCATCGGGCCGACCGGGTGCTGCCCGTCGGGGTGGGCGCGGGTGCCCCGCTCCTTGATCTGCTCGAAGATCTTCTCGGCGTCGGCCTCGATGCGGTCGGTGAGCTGCTCCACGTACCAGGAGCCGCCCAGCGGGTCGGCCACGTTGGCGACGCCGGTCTCCTCCATCAGCACCTGCTGGGTGCGCAGCGCGATCTCGGCGGCCTGCTCGGAGGGGAGCGCCAGGGTCTCGTCCAGGGCGTTGGTGTGCAGCGAGTTGGTGCCGCCGAGGACGGCGGACAGGGCCTCGACAGCCGTGCGTACGACGTTGTTGTACGGCTGCTGCGCGGTGAGGGAGACCCCGGCGGTCTGGGTGTGGAAGCGCAGCCACTGCGCCTTGTCGGTCTTCGCGCCGTACGTCTCCTTCATCCAGCGGGCCCAGATGCGGCGGGCGGCGCGGAACTTGGCGATCTCCTCGAAGAAGTCGAGGTGCGCGTCGAAGAAGAAGGACAGGCCGGGCGCGAAGGTGTCGACGTCGAGACCGCGGGAGAGGCCGAGCTCCACGTAGCCGAAGCCGTCGGCGAGGGTGTACGCCAGCTCCTGCGCGGCCGTCGCCCCGGCCTCGCGGATGTGGTAGCCGGAGACGGAGAGCGGCTTGTACGCGGGGATGGAGCTCGCGCAGTGCTCCATCAGGTCGCCGATGAGGCGCAGATGGGGTTCGGGCTGGAAGAGCCACTCCTTCTGCGCGATGTACTCCTTGAAGATGTCGGTCTGGAGCGTGCCGTTGAGGACGGCGGGGTCGACGCCCTGGCGTTCGGCGGCGACCAGGTACATGCAGAAGACCGGGACGGCCGGGCCGCTGATCGTCATCGACGTCGTGACGTCACCGAGCGGGATGTCCTTGAACAGGACCTCCATGTCCGCGGCGGAGTCGATGGCGACGCCGCAGTGGCCGACCTCGCCGAGCGCGCGGGGGTCGTCGGAGTCGCGGCCCATCAGCGTCGGCATGTCGAAGGCCACGCTGAGCCCGCCGCCTCCCGCGGCCAGGATCATCTTGTAGCGCTCGTTCGTCTGCTCGGCGTTGCCGAAGCCGGCGAACTGGCGGATGGTCCAGGTGCGGCCCCGGTAGCCGGTCGGGTGGAGACCCCGGGTGAAGGGGTACTCGCCGGGCCAGCCGATCCGCTCGAAGCCCTCGTACGCGTCCCCGGGGCGGGGGCCGTACACCGGCTCCACCGGGTCCCCGGACAGCGTGGTGAAGTCCGCGTCACGCTTGCGGGCCTTGTCGTAACGGGCCTGCCAGCGGCGGCGGCCTTCCTCGATCGCGTCAGCGTCCATGCATATCAATTTACTAGGACGTCCTAGTAAATGTCGATGACAAACCGCCCGGCGCTTCGCGCGGGGCGGTTCGGAGGGTCGGCTCAGACGCCCGCGGGCGCCGCGGGCGACGCGTCCGCGACCAGCGGCTCGACCTCGCGGACGACCTTGCGCTCCACGAAGAACGCGGCCGTCGGGATCGTGCCCGAGATGAGCACCCAGAGCAGCTTGCCCACGGGCCACTTCGCCTTGGAGCCCAGATCGAAGGCGAAGATCAGGTAGATGATGTACAGCACGCCGTGGATCTGGGAGACGACGAGCGTCAGGCCCTCACCCTTGTCGAAGCCGTATTTGAAGATCATGCACACGCAGAGGATCAGCAACATGACGGCGGTGACGTAAGCCATCACCCGGTATCGGGTCAGCACACTGCGTTTCATGCCAACGAGCGTAACCGGACGTCCGGGGCGATCTTGCAGCGGGCCGGGCACCGGAACCGCCCCTCTCAGATCTCCTCGAAGTCCTGCGCGGCGATCCGCAGGGGCCGCAGCAGCGCGAAGATCTCGGCGCACTCCTCGGCGTCGTACACCCCGAGCCCGAACTCCATCGCGACCAGGTCCCGGGTGGCCGATTCCACGACCTCGCGGCCCTTGTCCGTGATGGAGGCCAGCGTGCCCCGCCCGTCGTTCGGGTTGGGGCGCTTGTCGACCAGGCCGGAGCGCACCAGCCGGTCCACCGTGTTCGTCACGGACGTCGGGTGGACCATCAGCCGCTCGCCGATCTTGGACATCGGCAGCTCGCCCGCCTTGGAGAAGGTGAGCAGCACCAGCGCCTCGTACCGCGCGAAGGTCAGTCCGTACGGCTTGACGACAGCGTCGACCTCGGCGAGCAGGATCTGCTGCGCCCGCATGATCGAGGTGATCGCCCCCATGGACGGGACCGGGCCCCAGCGCTGCTGCCAGAGCTCGTCGGCGCGGGCGATGGGATCGAAGGGAAGGCTGAGCGGCTTCGGCACGGCCACGACCTTACCCATGGGGAACTTGCCGGTCCTCCCCGTCTCGCACTTCGGTCCCGGGTGCGGTTCCGCGGACCTCGGCGACGAGCGCGAGCAGGCAGAGCGTGCCGAGGACGGCCGCCCCGGCGACCACCAGGTGGACGGGGAAGAACTCGGCGGCCAGCCCGGTGAGCGCCATCCCGACGCCCTGGAGCGTCATGAGTCCGGCGGTGAGCAGCGTCATGGCCCGCCCGCGCAGCTCCTCGGGGACTTCCGCGACGAACCACTGGTCGAGGCCGATGACGTACGCGGACGAGGCCCCGGTGACCACCAGCGCGACGGCCGCCACGGCGACGCCCGGCGTCAGCGCGTACACCGCGAGGGGCAGCAGCCCGGCGGCGGCCAGCGGCAGCACGATCCGCTCCCGGGTGCGCGGGCGCAGCGCGGTGCCCGCGTACAGCTCGGAGGCGATGTGGCCGACGGGCATGGCGCACATCAGCAGCCCGAGCGCGGCCGGGCCGACGCCGATCTCGTCCGCGTACGGCGCGGCGACCGCCTCCGGGGCGACGACGAACAGCGGGGGCAGCCAGAACAGCAGCAGCAGCGCCCGGAGGCGGCGGTGGCCGAGGATCAGCCGGGCGCCGGACAGGGACTCCCCCAGCAGACCGGCACCGCCGCCTTCGCGGGCCCGGGCGGGCCGGTCACGGGTGCCGAGGCGCAGCAGCGCCGCCGAGCAGAGGAAGGTGCCGACGGTGATCGTGATCGCACCGCGCGGCGAGAGCACGGTCAGCAGCACCCCGCCGACGCCGAATCCGGCGAGCAGCGACCCCTGCGAGACGATCCGCAGCAGTGAGCGCCCCAGCACGAACAGCTCGCCCTCGCCGAGGATGTCGGTGAGCGCGGCCATCCGCGTCCCGGTGAAGACCGGCGAGACGGCGGCGACCAGGCAGCGCAGCGCCAGCAGTCCGGCGACCGGGGTGCCCGGCAGCACCATCACGGCGACGCAGACCGCGCAGACCAGGTCGCAGGTGACCAGGACCCGGCGGGCGGGGAAGCGGTCGGCGATCCCGCCGAGCAGGGTGCCGCCGACGAGGTACGGCAGCATGCCGAGCGCGAAGGTCAGGGCACTGAGCAGGGGCGAGGAGGTGAGGTCGTAGACGAGGACGGTGAGCGCCAGTTCGCTGACGACGACGCCGAGCAGCGAGAGCAGGTGGGCGGCGAAGACCGCCCGGAACTCGCGTACGGCGAAGACCGCGCGGTATCCCCGGGGCGCGGCCGGCCCGCTCGGGTCAGGGGGGCCGGCGCGCTCCGGGGGCGCGGCCGGGAGAGGGGCCGGTCCGGCGGCGGCGGGGTCCGGGCTGTCGGGGGTGTGGTGGCCCGCCCGGGGATCGGTGGTGTCTCTCGGCATGGACGCAGCCTGCGGGACCGGGGCGCCCGGGCCGTAGACTTTCGGCCCCAGCCGAATCTTCCCGGGGTCCGCCGATGTCCTCCCAGTTGCATTTCGACGGGAGCGACCTGCTGCGCTGCCGTTTCGCCGTCTCCCCGCTCTGGGAGACCCAGGCGGCGGTACGGGTGCTGGCGCGCCCGGAGCAGCAGGGCTACCACCTGCCGTGGCTGCGCCGGATCCGGGACGCGGCGGCGGGGCTCGAACTCGGGCGGCTGTGGCTGCTGATGCCGGACGGCGGGCACTGTCCGGACTTCTTCTCGCCGCCGCCCGTGGGGCCGCTGGCCTCCTTCGAGGAGGAGATCGCGGCGGTGCGGGCGGTCGCTCCGGAGCTGGTCCGCCAAGACATCGCCGCCTCGCTCCGGGGCCGGCCGGGGGCGCTGGGCTCGCCCGCCGGGCAGGCGTTGCTGGCCGACCCGGCGCGGAGCCTGCGGGAGCTGGCGGACCTGCTGGAGCGGGCCTGGGAGGTGCTGGTCGCGCCGCACTGGCCCCGGCTGCGCGCGCTCCTGGAGGCGGATGTGGCGTACCACTCGCGGCGGCTGGCGGCGGTCGGTTTCGAGCGGTTGCTCGGTGAGCTGAGCCCCCGGCTGAGCTGGTCGGGCTCGACGCTGACCATCACCGACACGAAGAGCCGGCACTCCCGGGTGCTGGGCGGCCAGGGTCTGGTGCTGATGCCGTCCGTGTTCGTCTGGCCGGCCACGGTCGGCGGCTTCGAGGACCCCTGGCTCCCGGCCGTCGTCTATCCGGCGCGCGGCATCGGGCGCCTGTGGACGGAGCCGGGCGCGAGCACCCCCGTGGCGCTGGCGCGGCTGCTCGGGCGGGCGCGGGCGGACGTGCTGTGCGCGCTGGACGAGCCCTCGGGGACGAGTGCGCTCGCCCACCGGCTGGGCCTGGCGCCGTCCTCGGTGTCGGAGCACCTGTCGGTGCTGCGGGCGGCGGGGCTGCTGACCTCGCGGCGCTACGGACACCAGGTGCTGTACGAGCGGACGCCGCTGGGGATCGCCCTCGCCGTGCCGGAATGACGGAAGCCCCCGCCGGGACCGGCGGGGGCTCGTCGGAGGTGCGGGGTCACTCCGCGAGGTAGCGCTCGACCGTCTCGACCTTGGAGGTCAGGCCGTCGGTGACCCCGGGGCGGATGTCCGCCTTCAGGACCAGGGAGACCCGCCCGGCCCGCGCCTCGACGGCGGCCACGGCGCGCTTGACGACCTCCATGACCTCGTCCCACTCCCCCTCGATGGAGGTGAACATGGCGTCGGTGCGGTTGGGCAGCCCCGACTCGCGGACGACCCGGACGGCGTCGGCGACGTACTCGCCGACGTCCTCGCCGACCCCGAGCGGGCTGACGGAGAAGGCGACGATCATGCGCTGACCGTGCCTTCGCGGCGGGCCCGGGCGGCGATGACGCTGTCCGCCTCGTAGCGCTTGAGCACCTTGTCCCCGTACAGGCCGCCGAACGGCAGCACGCACAGCAGGAAGAAGAACGCGACGCGCTTCAGCGGCCACTTGGTCTTCGCCCACACGTCGAGCAGCAGCACGACGTAGATCACGAAGAGCACGCCGTGCAGCATGCCCAGCGGCATCATCAGGAAGTCGATGTCGGAGACCCGGCTCAGCACCGAGCCGAAGAGGATCAGCGCCGGGAAGGACAGCGCCTCGGGAATCGAGATGAGGCGCAGCCGGTGCAGGGCGGTAGCGGTCTTGATGTCCACGGGGGCACCTTCGGTGGGAGGGGCGTGACGGCTTGTGAACGCACGCACAAGCGGCATCCATTGTGACATCGCGGGCGGGCACGTCCGGCGGCGGGTCCCGCCGTCCCCGCCCGGTGTTCCGCGGGGCGTACGTCCTCGTCGTGTCCGGGTCCCGTACCGGATGCGTATCAGAGGCGGTCACGGGGGCCCGATGGCCCGACTGCCCCTGTTCCGGTGGTGGCGGCTGCGGCTATTTTCGCCGGGTGGCAATGTTCCGGCTTGAGGGAAACAAGACGCTCGCCGTCGATCTGGCAGGCGATGCCGTCAAGGCGAAGAACGGCTCGATGGTCGCGTACGAGGGCCAGATGACGTTCAAGAAGATGACGGGCGGCGGTGAGGGACTGCGCGGGATGGTGACCCGCAGGCTGACCGGTGAGTCGATGGCGGTCATGCAGGTGACCGGGCAGGGCACCTGCTACTTCGCGGACCGGGCGAGCGAGATCAACCTTGTCACGCTGCACGGCGACAAGCTGTACGTCGAGGCGAGCAATCTGCTCTGCACCGACGCGGGGCTGCGCACCGGCACCACGTTCACCGGCCTGCGCGGCGGGGCGACGGGCAACGGCCTGTTCACCACCACCGTGGAGGGGACCGGGCAGGCGGCGATCATGTCGGACGGCACGGCCGTGGTGCTGCGGGTCTCCCCCCAGTACCCGCTGTTCGTGGACCCGGGCGCGTACATCGCCCACCAGGGCAACCTCCAGCAGCACTTCCAGTCCGGGGTGAACTTCCGGACGCTGATCGGCGAGGGCTCCGGCGAGTCCTTCCAGATCCGGTTCGAGGGCGACGGACTGGTCTACGTGCAGCCCAGCGAGCGGAACACGATCGGGGGGAACGTCTGATGCCGTTCCGTGAGATCAACTCGAAGATGGTCGAGGCGACGGTGGTCCCCGGCCAGAAGATGTTCAGCCAGCGCGGGGCGATGCTGGCGTACCGGGGCGAGGTGGCGTTCACACCGAACATCCAGGGCGGCCAGGGCGGGATGAGGTCGATGATCGGCCGCCGCCTGGCGAACGAGGCGACCCCGCTGATGACGGTCGAGGGCAACGGCACGGTGATGTTCGGCCACGGCGGCCACCACATCCACGTGATCAACCTCTCCGGGGACACCCTCTACGTGGAGGCGGACCGGCTGCTCGCCTTCGACGGCACGCTCCAGCAGGGCACGATGTTCATGGGCTCGCAGGGCGGCGTGATGGGCATGGTGCGCGGTCAGGTGACCGGGCAGGGCCTGTTCACCACGACGCTCCAGGGGCACGGGGCGGTGGCCGTGATGGCGCACGGCGGGGTGATCGAGCTGCCGATCGCGCCGGGCCGCGACGTGCACGTCGATCCCCAGGCGTACGTCGCCCACCACGGCGACGTGCGCAACAAGCTCTCCACCGCGCTCGGCTGGCGCGAGATGGTGGGCCGCGGCTCGGGCGAGGGCTTCCAGCTGGAGCTGAGCGGCAACGGTGCGGTGTACGTCCAGGCGTCGGAGGAGAAGCTTTGACATCCTCCCGGCCCTAGAGAAGGGCGGGGATTCCTGGCTCACGTTGGCCGGGGACCTGCGGCCCGCCGGCTCTTACACGATCAGCACCAGCCGGGTTGAGACCAGCCCGGACCAGCATCACGCGCGCGGAGTTCTTGTCCCTCGGGGACACGGCTCCGCACGCGGTGCAGGTATAGGTACGTTCCGAAAGAGGAAGTGCGTGCTTGGTTCTCGCACCGCACAACGCGCAGTCCATGGTGGTGTGCGCGGGATGCACGAGACGGACGTCCCGGCCGTGTTTACGCCCCATCTCGATCAGGGCCGTCTTGGTGGCGCCGATCGCGGCGTCGGCGGCCTTGCGGGCCATGCTGGTCTTCCCCAGGAACTTCGGACGGAAATCCTCGACCGCGATCGCGTCGTGGTCACGGACCACCGCCTTGGCCCACTTGCGGGCGGTGTCCTGCCGCTGCCGGGCCACCTTCTTGTGCAGCTTCGCGGCCTGTTGCCGGGCGGTGCGGTAGCCCTTGGAGGCGACCTTGCCCTTGGCGGGGCGGCGGCGGGCCATCATCCGCTGATAACGGCCCAGCTTCCGCGCCGCGCTCTTCCCATGTTCAGGGTGGGGCAGGTCGTGGGCGTCGGATGTGGTGGTGGCGGTCTCCTTCACGCCCCAGTC
Source organism: Streptomyces sp. DT224 (assembly GCF_049844595.1). NCBI lineage: Bacteria > Bacillati > Actinomycetota > Actinomycetes > Kitasatosporales > Streptomycetaceae > Streptomyces > Streptomyces sp. DT224. The sequence goes on along the minus strand of NZ_JBNCLI010000001.1, from coordinate 364,008 downwards.
CACACCCAGCACACGCCCCGTGGCCGGGAGCAGCTCGGCTTCGGTGCTGACGACGAACGACGCGTACCAGTGCCCCAGACTGTCCCGGTACACCCGCACCGAGGAAGGCACGGACGGCAGCTCGCGGGACCACACGACCGTCAGGACGATGCCGCCCGCGAGGTGCAGACGGCCGTCCTTCAAGCGGAATCCGCGCTGGGTGTAGTTCAGCGTGGGCAGCGCATCCCGCTTGCGCTTCATTCGGGGCATCCCGGCCCGCCGCCGCACCGGCACCTTTGCCTTGATGTCCTTGACCGCCTTGGCACGGGACGTGGCGAAGTCACGGATGGTCTGCTGCTGCGGCACCGAAGCACCCTCCCGCAGCCACGCCATCGACTGCCGCGCCTCCGTCAGCAACTTGTCGAGCCGGCCCGGACCACACGTCGTCTTCTCGGTGCCGTCGCGGTTCGCGGCATGGACCTTGCGGGACATGGCCACGCACTCGTTCCACACCCACCGACACCGCGCCCACTCGGCCTCCAGGCGGGCGAGCGCGGCCGACGGCACGCGCAGTCGGTAGGTGTACCGGGCAGGCCCGGACCCCCGCTCGACCGTTGCTGTCGTCGCCATGATCCGCAACCTAACAGCCCCCACTGACAACGAAAGAGAGTGCAGGTCAAAGCCTATGTGCAGCGAACTCCGCCGCTTCGCGGCTCCGCCTCAAGGCCCCGTTCCCCCCCGCCCTGAAGGACTGGGCATCCTGGGAGAATCAAGGTGAACGGGCCCGTGGTCTTCGACCCGATGACGCTGCCGGCGGACGACAACGTCAACGCGTACACCTTCTGTGTGGAGCTCAAGGGGAGCCAGTGGTTCCTCCAGAAGGGCAAGATGATCGCCTACTACGGGCAGATCGGCTTCGACGGCATCGGGCACGGCCGCTTCGAGCGGCTGGTCCGGTCGAGCTTCCACTCCCCGCTGCACGCGAGCGACTGGGTGGTGGCCGAGGGCAGCGGCAAGATGCTGCTCGCGGACCGGGCGTTCGATGTGAACTCCTACGACCTGGACGACGGGAACCTCACCATCCGGTCCGGCAACCTGCTCGCGTACCAGCCGTCGCTGGCGCTGAAGCAGTCGATCGTGCCCGGGTTCCTGACGCTGATCGGCACGGGCAAGTTCGTCGCCGCGTCCAACGGTCCGGTGGTCTTCATGGAGCCCCCGCTGCGGGTGGACCCGCAGGCCCTGGTCGGCTGGGCGGACTGCCCGTCCCCCTGCCACCACTACGACCACGGCTACATGACCGGTTTCCTCGGCGGCCTGCGCGGGCTGACCGGGATCGGCGGCGCCTCGGGCGAGGAGCACCAGTTCGAGTTCGTCGGCGCCGGTACGGTGCTGCTCCAGTCCTCCGAGGAGCTGATGGGCGAACAGCCGACGGGGGCGGTGCCGCATCAGGCGGGGGTGCCGGGCGGCGGCGCCGGGCCGGGGCAGACACCCCGGGCGCCCGGTCAGCTGGGGGACCTCCAGCGTCGCTTCAATTTGTGAACGGTAGTCTGCGGAGTGTGACATCGAACGCCTGCGCCCGGCCCGGCCCGCGTGCGCGGTGCCGGGTGTCACACCCCCCGACTTCGTCCGGCTTTCAACTTCTTAGGTAGAATCCATACATGGAGACCGAGACGGCCACCCGCTGGCTGAGCGATGCCGAGCAGTGCACCTGGCGCACCCACCTGGACGTCAGCAGACTGCTGACCCACCAGCTGGAGAAGGACCTCCAGCCGTTCGGCCTGACCATGAACGACTACGAGATCCTCGTCAACCTCTCGGAGTCGGACGACCGCCGGATGCGGATGAGCGACCTCGCGGGCGCGACCCTGCAGTCCAAGAGCCGGCTCTCGCACCAGATCACGCGCATGGAGAGCGCGGGTCTGGTCCGGCGGGAGAACTGCGAGTCGGACCGGCGAGGGCTGTACGCGGTGCTGACGGACGAGGGGGCGGAGACGATGCGGCGGGTGGCGCCGCACCATGTGGCGTCCGTGCGCCGCCACTTCGTGGACCTGCTGTCTCCGGAGGCGCTGGCGGAGTTGCGGGCGGCGTTGACCCCGGTGGCGGAGCATTTGCGGGGTCAGCGGTAGGGGTGCGGCGGGGGCGGTGCGCCTGCGGCGGGCCTGTTCCCCTGCCCGCCCCCACCCGAAACCGGGGCCCCGGGGGCAGCGCCCCCGTGACGGGCCCGGGCCTCAGCCCTCGCCCGTCAGTCCCGCCACCAGTTCGTCCGCCGCCGCGTACGGGTCGAGGCGGCCCGCCACGATGCGTTCGGCCAGGGCGTCCAGGCGGCGGTCGCCGTGCAGGGTGCCGATGCGTTCGCGGAGGCGGGTGACCGCGATCGCCTCGACCTCGCGGGCGGCGCGGGCCGCCCTGCGTTCGCCGAGGACGCCGCGCTCCTCCATCCACGCCCGGTGCTTCTCCAGGGCCTCGACCACCTCGTCGACGCCCTCGCCCCGGGCGGCGACCGTCTTCACGATCGGCGGCCGCCAGTCGCCCGGGCCCCGGGACTCCCCGAGGCCCAGCATGTGGTTGAGCTCGCGGGCGGTGGCGTCGGCGCCGTCCCGGTCCGCCTTGTTCACCACGTACACGTCGCCGATCTCCAGGATCCCCGCCTTCGCGGCCTGGATGCCGTCGCCCATGCCGGGGGCGAGGAGGACGACCGAGGTGTCGGCCTGCGAGGCGATCTCCACCTCGGACTGGCCGACACCCACGGTCTCCACCAGGATCACGTCGAACCCCGACGCGTCGAGGACCCGGATCGCCTGCGGGGCCGCCCAGGCGAGGCCGCCGAGGTGGCCGCGGGTCGCCATGGAGCGGATGTAGACGCCCGGGTCGGAGGCGTGGTCCGACATCCGTACCCGGTCGCCCAGCAGCGCCCCGCCGGAGAACGGCGAGGACGGGTCGACGGCGAGCACGGCGACCCGCTTGCCCTGCTTCCGGTACGCGGAGACGAGCGCCGACGTCGACGTGGACTTGCCGACGCCGGGCGAACCGGTCAGGCCGACCACGTACGCGCCGCCCGCCAGCGGCGCCAGCGCCGCCATCACCTCGCGCAGTTGCGGCGAGGCACCCTCCACCAGGGAGATGAGCCGGGCCACCGCCCGCGGTCCGCCCGCGCGGGCCTGCTCCACCAGGGTGGGGACGTCCACCATCACCGCTCCGTTCCGCTCACCGGGTCTTCCCGTACCGCTCTACTTGCCCGGCACGCGCAGGATCAGCGCGTCGCCCTGGCCGCCGCCGCCGCACAGCGCCGCCGCACCGGTGCCGCCGCCGCGCCGCTTGAGCTCCAGCGCCAGGTGCAGCACCACGCGGGCGCCGGACATGCCGATGGGGTGGCCGAGCGCGATGGCACCGCCGTTGACGTTGACCTTGTCCGAGGTGACGCCGAGGTCCTTCATGGACTGGACGGCGACGGCCGCGAACGCCTCGTTGATCTCGATGAGGTCGAGGTCCTCCACGCCGATGCCCTCCTTCTTCAGGGCGTGCCGGATGGCGTTGGACGGCTGCGACTGGAGCGAGTTGTCCGGGCCCGCCACATTGCCGTGGGCGCCGAGCTCGGCGATCCACTCCAGGCCCAGCTCCTCGGCCTTGGCCTTGCTCATGACGACGACCGCGGCGGCGCCGTCGGAGATCTGCGAGGAGGTGCCCGCGGTGATCGTGCCGTCCTTGGCGAAGGCCGGGCGCAGCTTGCCCAGGGACTCCACGGTGGTCTCGGGGCGGATGCCCTCGTCCTTGGCGAAGAGGACCGGGTCGCCCTTGCGCTGCGGGATCTCGACCGGGGTGATCTCGGCCTCGAACAGGCCGTTCTTCTGGGCGGCGGCGGCGCGCTGGTGGGACTGGGCGCCGATCTCGTCCTGGGCGGCGCGGTCGAGGCCGAGGCGGGTGTTGTGCTTCTCGGTGGACTCGCCCATCGGGATGTTCTCGTAGGCGTCGGTCAGACCGTCGTACGCCATGGAGTCCAGCATCTCGATCGCGCCGTACTTGTGGCCCTCGCGGGACTTCGGGAGCAGGTGCGGGGCGTTCGTCATGGACTCCTGGCCGCCGGCCACGACGACGTCGAACTCACCGGCGCGGATGAGCTGGTCGGCCAGGGCGATGGCGTCGAGCCCGGAGAGGCACACCTTGTTGACGGTGAGCGCGGGCACGTTCATCGGGATTCCGGCCTTGACCGCGGCCTGGCGGGCGGGGATCTGGCCCGCGCCGGCCTGGAGCACCTGGCCCATGATCACGTACTCGACCTGGTCGCCGCCGATGCCGGCCCGGTCCAGCGCCGCCTTGATGGCGAAGCCGCCGAGGTCGGCCGCCGAGAAGCTCTTCAGGGAGCCGAGGAGCCGGCCCATGGGCGTCCGGGCGCCCGCGACGATCACGGAAGTGGTACCGGTCGTTCCTGACATGAGGCACAGCCCCTTGGAGTAGATGTGAACGAGGGTTTACTTGAATGTACTGAGCGGTATCGCCCCCGTCATCCGGCAGCGGGTGTGATGGCGCGCACGTTGCGTAACCATCCGGAGCGCGCTGCACTGGTCCCATGCTGACGCGAATCGACCACATCGGAATCGCCTGTACCGACCTTGACGCGACCGTCGAGTTCTACCGCGCGACCTACGGCTTCGAGGTCTTCCACACCGAGGTCAACGAGGAGCAGGGCGTACGCGAGGCCATGCTCAAGATCAACGGTACGTCCGACGGCGGCGCCTCGTACCTCCAGCTCCTGGAGCCCACCCGGGAGGACTCGGCCGTGGGCAAGTGGCTGGCCAAGAACGGCGAGGGCGTGCACCACATCGCCTTCGGTACGGCGGACGTCGACGCGGACGCCGCGGACATCCGCGAGAAGGGGGTCCGGGTGCTGTACGACGAGCCCAGGACGGGCTCGATGGGGTCCAGGATCACCTTCCTCCACCCCAAGGACTGCCACGGCGTCCTCACCGAACTGGTCACGGCGAAGACGGAGCACTGACCGCAGCCATACCCGCCCGGTAGAGTGGGCTCTTCCGGGCCGGGGCCGGGTCGGGGGCGCGCCGCGTTCCCAGCCGTTGATCTGTCACCATTCCCCGAACGTTGAGAGCTCGGGGAAGGATGGGACCGCGCAGTGCGGGGCTACGAACGCCAGGAGAGCCACCGAGCTGAAGACGACCATCTCTCGCGGTTCGAGGCCGAGATGGACCGGCTCAGGACCGACCGTGAGAAGGCCGTCCAGCACGCCGAGGACCTCGGTTACCAGGTCGAGGTCCTGCGTGCCAAGCTGCACGAGGCACGGCGCAGTCTGGCGATGCGTCCCGCCTACGACAGCGCGGACATCGGCTACCAGGCGGAGCAGCTGCTCCGGAACGCCCAGATCCAGGCCGAGCAGCTGCGCAGCGACGCCGAGCGCGAGCTGCGCGACGCCCGCGCCCAGACGCAGCGCATCCTCCAGGAGCACGCCGAGCACCAGGCCCGCCTCCAGGCCGAGCTGCACAACGAGGCGGTGCAGCGCCGCCAGCAGCTCGACCAGGAGCTGGCGGAGCGCCGCCAGACCGTCGAGTCCCACGTCAACGAGAACGTCGCGTGGGCCGAGCAGCTGCGGGCCCGGACGGAGTCGCAGGCCCGCCGTCTGATGGAGGAGTCCCGGGCCGAGGCCGAGCAGGCGCTCGCCGCCGCCCGGGCCGAGGCCGCCCGGCTGGCCGAGGAGACCCGTCAGCGCATCGGCTCCGAGGCGGAGTCCGCCCGGGCCGAGGCCGAGTCGATCCTGTCGCGCGCCCGCAAGGACGCCGAGCGGATGCTCAGCGCCGCCGCCGGCCAGGCGCAGGAGGCCACCAGCCACGCGGAGCAGCTGCGGCTGACGACGACCGCGGAGACCGAGCAGACCCGGCAGCGGACGACCGAGCTGAACCGGGCCGCCGAGCAGCGCATGCAGGAGGCCGAGACCCGGCTGCGCGAGGCGCGTCTGGAGGCCGAGAAGGTCCTCGCCGAGGCCAAGGAGGCCGCGGTCAAGCGGCTGGCGTCCGCCGAGTCGCAGAACGAGCAGCGCACCCGGACCGCGAAGACGGAGATCGCCCGGCTGGTCGGCGAGGCGACCAAGGAGTCCGAGACCCTCAAGGCGGAGGCCGAGCAGGCGCTCGCGGACGCCCGTGCCGAGGCCGAGCGGCTGCGTGCGGAGGCGGCCGAGGCCGCGCGCACCGCCGCCGCCGAGGACGCGGCGGCCCAGCTCGCGAAGGCGGCCCGGTCCGCCGAGGAGATCCTGACCAAGGCGTCCGAGGACGCGAAGGCGGCCACCCGGGCGGCGGGCGAGGAGGCCGAGCGCATCCGCCGCGAGGCCGAGGCCGAGGCGGACCGGCTGCGCGGCGAGGCGGCCGAGCAGGCCGACCAGCTCAAGGGCGCGGCCAAGGACGACACCAAGGAGTACCGGGCCAAGACGGTCGAGCTCCAGGAGGAGGCGCGCCGGCTGCGCGGCGAGGCCGAGCAGCTGCGGGCCGAGGCGGTCGCGGAGGGCGAGCGGATCCGGGGCGAGGCCCGCCGCGAGGCCCTCCAGCAGATCGAGGAGGGCGCGAAGACCGCCGAGGAGCTGCTCGCGAAGGCCAAGGCCGACGCGGAGGAGCTGCGCGGTACCGCGACCGCCGAGGGCGAGCGGGTCCGGACCGAGGCCACGGAGCGGGCCGCCGTGCTGCGCCGGCAGGCGGAGGAGGCGCTCGACCGGGCCCGCGCCGAGGCGGAGCGGCTGCGCACGGAGGCCGAGGAGCAGGCGGAGGCGGCGCGGACCGCGGCGGATCGGGCGGCGTCGGCGCTGCGCGAGGAGACGGAGCTCGCGGTCGCGGCCCGGCAGTCGGAGGCGGCCGACGAGCTGACCCGGCTGAAGGACGAGGCCGGGGCCCGGGTCGCCGCGGCCGAGCAGGCGCTCGGCGAGGCGCGTACGGAGGCGGAGCGCATCCGGCGCGAGGCCGCTGAGGAGTCCGAGCGGCTGCGCGCGGAGTCCGCCGAGCGGCTGCGGACGCTCCAGGAGCAGGTGGAGGCCGAGGCCCAGCGGCTGCGCGACGAGGCCGCGGCGGACGCCTCGCAGTCCCGTGCCGAGGGCGAGGCCGTCGCCGTACGGCTGCGCACCGAGGCCGCCACCGAGGCGGAGCGGCTGCGGACCGAGGCGCAGGAGAGCGCCGACCGGATGCGGTCGGAGGCCGCCGCGGCGGCCGAACGGGTGGGCACGGAGGCCGCGGAGGCGCTGGCCGCCGCCCAGGAGGAGGCGAACCGGCGGCGGCGCGAGGCCGAGGAGACGCTGGACGCGGCCCGCTCCGAGGCGAACCAGGAGCGCGAGCGCGCCCGTGAGCAGAGCGAGGAGCTGCTGGCCTCCGCGCGCAAGCGGGTCGAGGAGGCGCAGGCCGAGGCGCAGCGCCTGACCGGCGAGGCGGAGACCCGGGCGGCCGAGCTGGTGGCCGCGGCCGAGCAGACCGCCCAGCAGGTGCGGGACGCGGTCAGCGGGCTCCAGGAGCAGGCCGAGGCGGAGATCGCCGGGTTGCGCTCGACGGCGGAGCACGTCGCGGAGCGGACGAAGTCGGAGGCCCAGGACGAGGCCGACCGGCTGCGGGCCGACGCGCACGCCGAGCGGGAGCGGGCGGGCGAGGACGCCTCGCGCATCCGCCAGGTGGCCAAGGAGGAGACGGACGCCGCGAAGGCGATGGCGGAGCGCACGGTCTCCGAGGCGATCGCGGAGTCCGAGCGGCTGCGGGCCGACACCGCCGAGTACAGCCAGCGGATGCGCACCGAGGCGTCGGACGCGCTGGCGTCCGCCGAGCAGGACGCGGCGCGCAGCCGGGCGGAGGCCCGCGAGGACGCCAACCGGATGCGGACCGAGGCGGCGGCCCAGGCCGACCTGCTGGTGTCCGAGGCGACCGCCGAGGCCGAGCGGCTGCGCACGGACGCGGAGCGCCAGGCGGCCCGGACCGTGGACGAGGCCGCGGGTGACGCGGAGCGGATGCGGGCGGAGGCTTCGGCCACCGTGGGCTCCGCCCAGGAGCACGCGGCGCGCACCCGCGAGGAGGCGGAGCGGCTGCGGGCGGACGCGGAGGCGGCCGCCGAGCAGATGCGGGCCGAGGCGCGGCAGGAGGCGGACCGGCTGCTCGACGAGGCGCGCGAGGCGGCTTCGAAGCGCCGGGCGGACGCCGCGGAGCAGGCGGACCAGCTCATCGCCAAGGCCCAGGAGGAGGCGCTGCGCGCCGCCACGGAGGCGGAGGAGCAGGCCGACGCGATGGTCGGCGCGGCGCGCAAGGAGGCGGTGCGGATCACCTCCGAGGCGACGGTCGAGGGCAATGCGATGGTGGAGCGGGCCCGGACGGACGCGGACGAGCTGCTGGTCGGCGCGCGCCGGGACGCCACGCAGATCCGGGAGCGGGCCGAGAATCTGAAGGCCCGTGCGGAGACCGAGGTCCAGGAGCTGCACGACCGGGCGCGCCGGGAGACGGCCGAGCAGGTCAAGACGGTCGGCGAGCGCGTCGACAAGCTGATCAAGGCCGCCACCGAGCAGCGCGAGGAGGCCGACGCCAAGGCCAAGGAGCTGCTGGCGGACGCCAACTCGGAGGCGAGCAAGGTCAGGATCGCCGCGGTGAAGCGGGCCGAGTCGCTGCTGAAGGAGGCCGAGCAGAAGAAGGCCAGTCTGGTGCGCGAGGCCGAGAAGCTGCGGGCGGACGCCGAGGCCGAGGCCAAGCGGATGGTGGACGAGGGCCGGCGCGAGCTGGAGGTCCTGGTGCGCCGGCGCGAGGACATCAACACGGAGATCTCCCGTGTCCAGGACGTGCTGGAGGCGTTGGAGTCTTTCGAGACCCCTGCGGCGGGCGGTAAGGGCGGGGGCTCCGCACCGGCCGGCGGCGTCAAAGCCGGTGCCGCCGCGGGCACTCGATCGAGTGGCAAGCAGTCCGATGGGTAGTCGACGGGCCGTCGCCCGTGGTTGCCCATGGACCGTCAATCGTCCGAGTGGCAAGGGGTAGAGCGTGTTCGCCACTCAAAAGGGGTGTCATTCTCCAGATCAAACCGGCATCCACTCGATGACACGCCGTTTCGGCCCCTAGGATTCCCTCTATCACCTCACCGGTCTCACTTCGACAGGAACCCCATGAGTGACCCTTCCTCCCCCTTCGGCTTCGAACTCGTGCGGCGTGGTTACGACCGCGGTCAGGTGGATGACCGCATTACCAAGCTCGTCGCCGACCGTGATAGTGCTCTCTCCCGCATCACATCGCTGGAAAAGCGCATCGAGGAGCTGCACCTCGAAACGCAGAACGCCCAGGCCCAGGTGAACGACGCGGAGCCGTCGTACGCGGGTCTCGGCGCGCGTGTGGAGAAGATCCTCCGCCTGGCCGAGGAGGAGGCGAAGGACCTGCGCGAGGAGGCCCGTCGCGCCGCCGAGCAGCACCGCGAGCTCGCCGAGTCCGCCGCCCAGCAGGTGCGCAACGACGCCGAGACGTTCGCCGCCGAGCGCAAGGCCAAGGCCGAGGACGACGGCGTCCGCATCGTCGACAAGGCCAAGGGTGAGGCCACCGCACTGCGCGCCGACGCGCAGAAGGACGCGGCGCAGAAGCGGGAGGAGGCCGACGCCCTCTTCGAGGAGACCCGCGCCAAGGCGGCCCAGGCCGCCGCGGACTTCGAGACCAACCTCGCCAAGCGCCGCGACCAGTCGGAGCGCGACCTCGCGTCCCGCCAGGCCAAGGCCGAGAAGCGCCTCGCCGAGATCGAGCACCGCGCCGAGCAGCTTCGCCTGGAGGCCGAGAAGCTGCGCACGGACGCCGAGCGCCGGGCCCGTCAGACGGTGGAGACCGCGCAGCGCCAGTCCGAGGACATCGTGGCGGACGCCAACGCGAAGGCCGACCGCATCCGCAGCGAGTCGGAGCGCGAGCTCGCGGCCCTCACCAACCGCCGCGACTCGATCAACGCGCAGCTGACCAACGTCCGCGAGATGCTGGCGACGCTGACCGGTGCCGCGGTGGCCGCCGCCGGCACCCCCGCCGACGAGGAGCCCGCCTCGCGCGGCGTCCCGGCCCAGCAGACGCGCTGATTCCGCTCGCCGTACCCGCGTGCCCGGTTCCGCCCTTGTGGTGGCGCCGGGCACGCGGCCGTTCTAGCGTGAACGCATGATCGAGCTCGATGGCCTCACGAAGAGGTACGGGAACAAGGTCGCCGTCGACCAGTTGTCCTGCGTGATCAAACCGGGAATGGTGACGGGTTTTCTGGGCCCCAACGGGGCGGGCAAGTCCACCACGATGCGGATGATGCTCGGTCTCGACAACCCGACCAGCGGTTCCGTGCGGATCGACGGCAAGCACTACCGCGAACTCGAGGAACCGCTGAAGTACATCGGGGCGCTCCTGGACGCCAAGGCGATGCACGGCGGGCGCAGCGCGTACAACAACCTGCTCTGTCTGGCGCAGAGCAACCGCATTCCCGAACAGCGGGTGGCCGAGGTGCTGGAGACCGTGGGCCTGACCGCGGTGGCGAGGAAGAAGTCCAAGGGTTTCTCGCTCGGCATGGGCCAGCGCCTGGGCATCGCGTCGGCGCTCCTGGGTGATCCCCGGATCCTGATGTTCGACGAGCCGGTCAACGGGCTCGACCCCGAGGGCATCCACTGGATCCGGAATCTGATGAAGACGCTCGCCGCGCAGGGCCGGACGATCTTCGTCTCCTCGCACCTGATGAGCGAGATGGCGCTGACCGCCGACCATCTGATCGTGATCGGCCAGGGCAGGCTGCTCGCGGACACCTCGATGGCCGACTTCATCCACGAGAACTCGCGCAGTTACGTCCGGCTGCGCTCCCCGCAGCAGGAGCGGCTGCGGGACGTGCTGCACCAGGAGGGTGTCGTCGCCGTCGAGGCGGAGGGCGGCACGCTGGAGGTGGACGGCGCCACCACCGAGGACCTGGGCGAGCTGGCGGCCAGGCACTCGATCACGCTGCACGAGCTGAGCGCCCAGCGGGCGTCGCTGGAGGAGGCGTTCATGCAGATGACGGCGGGCTCGGTCGAATACCACGCGCACTCGGAGCCCGGCGGCGCACCACCGCCCGAGGGCCCGCAGTGGGGCGAGGGCTGGGTCCAGCGGCCCCGCGGCGGAGAGGGGGCGTGACGATGGCTTCGGTCCCCGCGGTCCTGACCTCCGAATGGACCAAGATCCGCACGGTCTCCTCCACCACCTGGACGCTGATCTCGGCGTTCCTGGTCACCGTGGCGATGGGCGCGGCCCTGTGCGCGGTGATGGACGCGCAGTTCGACGACCTCAAGCCGGAGGAGCGGCTCACCTTCGACCCGACGTTCGTCAGCTTCTCCGGGATGATCCTCGGCCAGCTGGCGATGGTGGTGTTCGGGGTGCTCGTCGTCGGTACGGAGTACAGCTCCGGCATGATCCGCACCTCGCTGGCGGCCGTGCCGCAACGGGCGACGTTCCTGTTCAGCAAGATGCTGGTGGCCGGGGTCCTCGCGCTGGTGGTCGGGCTGGTCACCAGCTTCGTGACGTTCTTCCTCGGCCAGGCGCTGCTGGGCGACCACGGTACGGACATCGGCGCGGACAACGTGCTGCGCGCGGTCGTCGGCGGCGGTCTCTACATGGGGCTGATCGCGCTGTTCTCCATGGGGGTGGCGGCGATGCTGCGCAGCTCCATGCTGTCGCTGGGCATCCTGATGCCGTTCTTCTTCCTGGTCTCGCAGATCCTCTCGGCGGTGCCGGGCGCCAAGAAGGTCGCCCAGTACTTCCCGGACCAGGCCGGCTCGAAGATCATGCAGGTGGTGCCGAACGCGATGGACAGCGATCCGGCGCCGTACGGGCCGTGGGCCGGGCTGCTGATCATGGTGGGCTGGGTGGCGGCCGCGGTGCTCGGCGGTTTCCTCGTACTCAAGAAGCGGGACGCCTGAGAGCCCGTCCGGAGCGGCGAGGGGACTCACCCCCGTGACGGCTTGGGCGGAACCGTCAAGGCGTGGATATCCTCCTCACTCATACGGGGGCGTGCGGCCGGACGGCGTGTGCCCCGACGACAGATAAGTCGATGGGGCTGGAGCATGATCGAGGCAGTCGGCCTGACCAAGCGCTATGGCGCGAAGACGGCCGTGTACAACCTTTCCTTCCAGGTGCGGCCGGGTGCCGTCACCGGGTTCCTCGGTCCCAACGGGTCGGGCAAGTCGACCACCATGCGCATGATCCTCGGCCTGGACCGGCCGACGGCCGGCCGGGTCACCATCGGCGGCCACGAGTTCCGGAACCTGCCGAACGCGCCCCGCCAGGTGGGCGCCCTGCTCGACGCCAAGGCGGTGCACGGCGGGCGCAGCGCCCGCAACCACCTGCTCTCGCTCGCCCAGCTGGCCGGCATCCCGGAGGCCCGGGTGGACGAGGTGCTGGGCGTCGTCGGCCTCCAGGACGTGGCCCGTAAGCGCTCCAAGGGGTTCTCGCTGGGCATGGGGCAGCGCCTGGGCATCGCGGCGGCGCTGCTCGGCGACCCGCAGGTGCTGCTGTTCGACGAACCGGTCAACGGCCTCGACCCGGAGGGCATCCTCTGGGTCCGCAATCTGATGAAGATGCTGGCGTCCGAGGGCCGCACGGTCTTCGTCTCCTCGCACCTGATGAGCGAGATGGCCGTCACCGCCGACCACCTGATCGTGATCGGGCGCGGCCAGCTGATGGCCGACATGAGCGTCAAGGACTTCATCTCGGCCAACTCGGCCGACTTCGCCCGGGTCCGCGTCCCGGACGAGACGCCGGAACAGCGGGAGAAGCTGACCGCCACACTCACCGAGGCGGGCGGCCAGGTCCTGTCGGAGCCGGACGGCGCCCTGCGCGTCACCGGTCTGGCGCTCCCCCGGATCAGCGACCTGGCCCATGAGTCGGACGTCCGGCTGTGGGAGCTCTCGCCGCACCAGGCGTCGCTGGAAGAGGCGTACATGCGGATGACGCAGGGCGCCGTGGACTACCGTTCGACGGTCGACCAGCGGGCCCACCTCCAGCAGCAGCCGCCGCATCCCGGCTACGGGCAGCAGCCGGGGTACGCCCCGCCGCCGCAGCAGCCCGTGCCGGACGTGCCGCAGCAGGGCTGGTACGCCCCGCCGCCGCCCGGACAGAACCCGTACGCGGCCGTCGCGCCCGGCCAGTCGCCCATGCCCACGCCCCCGGCCCAGGCGCCCGCGCCGGCCGCCGCCGCTCCCGCCCCGGCGGTGCCCGCCGAGGCCCCCGCCCCCGCAGACCTGACCAAGCGCGAGACCAGCGAGGACCCCCGATGACCACGCCGCCGACGCCGCAGGCGTACCAGCAGCAGCCCGCGCCGCAGCAGGCGTACCAGCAGCCGCAGGGGTACTACACCTCGCCGATCCCGCTGCGTCCCGCGACGCTCGGGGACGCCATCGCCTCGGAGTGGACCAAGATCCGGTCCGTGCGCTCGACCATGTGGACGCTCGGCGTCATGACCGCGCTGCTGCTGGTCATCGGGGTGCTCGCGGCCGTCGCCGTCTCCGCGTCCGACGCGGGCATGAACGAGACCCCCGTCCTGAGCCTCGGCTTCTTCGGGGTGCTGCTCGGCACGATCTGTGTGATCACGCTCGGCGTGATGACGATCGCGTCGGAGTACGGCACGGGCATGATCCGTACGACGCTGACGGCCTGCCCGAGCCGGGGCCGGGTGCTCGGCGCCAAGGCGCTCGTCTTCTTCCTGCTCACCTTCGTCCTCACCACGGTGATGACGTCGGTGGTCGCCCTGATCCAGTCGTCCATGCTGGACGCGGCCTCGCCCAGCGGCGAGGAGTGGCTGCGCGCCACGGTCGGTGTCAGTCTCTACGTGGCGACGCTGGGGCTGCTCGCCCTCGCGGTCGGCGCGCTGATCCGGCACTCGGCCGGGGCGATCACGATCATGATCGGCGTGGTGCTGCTGCCGCTCGTGCTGGCCATCTTCATGTTCGCGTCGTCGCTGTCGACGCTCCAGGAGAAGCTGCTGGAGTACTCGATCCCCAACCAGCTGAGCGTCTTCTACGACAACTCGGTCACGTCGTCCGGCGGCCCCTCCGGCTGGCAGCCGCTGTGGATCCTCCTCGTCGTGACGGCCGTGGCCATGGGCGGGGCGTACCTCTCGATGAACCAGCGCGACGTCTGAGGCCGCGCCCCCTCAGTAGCGCGGCGCGTTCCGGGACCGCTGCACCTTCGTGGTGCGGCGGTCCTTCGCGTTCCAGCAGGCTTTGTGCCAGTGCCTGCGGTCGTCGATCCCGCCGTACTCGGACCAGGCCACCAGATGCGGCACGCCGGACGGGATCTCCTGGTCGCAGCCGGGGCAGCGGTAGCACTTGCCGGCCGCGCGCGCGCCGCTGACCGGGCGCACCGACCACTCCTCGCCCCGCCACTCCTCCGTACGCCCTCCCCCGCCGTACCGGTCGCCCGACTCGCTCGCGCTGTCGTTGCGGCTCTCGCCGCCTCGGGGGCGGTTGCGGCGCGGGGACACGTTTCACCTCACGGTACGGGCTGGGCAGGTCTCTTCCAGCCTAGAGCCCATCGGGCGGGGTACCCGCCGTTCGGGGCCCGGGGCGCGACGGGTTACCGGAAAATCGCAACAACTCCGTGCCGGACCGTGCCTTTGGCACGTGTCAGACGTTGTTGCCAGTAGGGGAGAGCCGCGTCGGCCGCAAGGAGGCAATTGGCGATGCGTGTCGGAACGTTCGTACTGGCGGCCCAGTTTCCGGGCCAGGGACCGGGGGAAGCGCTGCACCGCGCCATCCGGTCCGCCGAGGTCGCCGAGGAGTCCGGGCTCGACTCGGTCTGGCTGGCCGAACATCACTTCGTGCCGTACGGGGTGTGCCCGTCCGCCGTCACCCTGGCCGCGCAGCTGCTCGGCCGGACCCGCCGCATCCGCGTCGGTACGGCGGTGAGCGTGCTGCCCACACAGCACCCGGTGGCACTCGGCGAGCAGGCCGCGCTGCTCCATCTGACCAGCGGCGGCCGGTTCAGCCTCGGGGTCGGCCGGGGCGGGCCGTGGGTGGACCTGGAGGTGTTCGGCGGCGGTCTGGAGGCGTACGAGAAGGGGTTCCCGGAGTCCCTGGGGCTCCTGCTCGACTGGCTGCGCGAGCCGCGCGTGGCGGGCCGGGGCGAGCGGTACGGCTTCCGCGAGGTCGCGGTCGTCCCCCGGGCCGACGAGCTGATCGGTGCGGACGGTGCCGAGGGGGCCGGCCCCGAGGTGGTCGTCGCCTGCACCTCGCGCAGGACCGTGGAGCTCGCCGCCGACCGGGGCCTGCCGATGCTGCTCGGCATGCACTGCGGCGACGAGGACAAGGCGGAGATGGTGGCGCTCTGGCGGTCCCGCGCGCTGGCGGCCGGCCATGCGCCGGAGAAGGTGCGCGGGGCGGGGCATGTGTCGGCCGGGGTGGCCCAGATCGCCGACCGCACCGAGGACGCCGTCGAGACGCTGGTGAAGGCGATGCCGGGCTGGCTGCGGCAGGGGCTGGACGCGCATGTGACGGTGGACGGCCGGCACCGCGTGATGCGGGACCCCGTCGGGTACGCGGAGCTGCTGTGCGGCCTTCATCCCGTCGGCACGCCGGAGCTCGCGGCCGAGCGCCTCGCCGTCACCGCCGAGCGCACGGGCATCACCCGCTTCGCGCTCCTGGTGGAGGGTTCCGGAGATCTCGTCGCCACGGAGGAGAACGTAGCGCGGCTGGGCACGGAGGTACGGCCACTCCTCGAATGACCCCCGCGCGCGGACGAAGGGGTGTACGGCGGTGGGCGTACGGAGCCGCCGCCCCGGACCAGTTGCACCTCCCGCGGCCCGGAACGGCGGCTGAAGCGTTCAGCAGTCCCGTAGTTCGGGCGACTGGTTGAGCAACTGGCCCCTCACCGAGGTGAACTTGGCCAGTCGGTCGTCGACCGAGGCGTCCAGCGGGAACACCGCGACGCGGTGGCAGTTCTGGAATGCGAGACGCACCCCGAAGTGCCGCTGCAGCGCTCCGCGTATCGCATCACTCGCGAGCGCGCGCAGCAGCTGACCACGTGCCTGCTCATTGGGCGGCGGCGTCTGGTTGTCGGCGAACTCCCCGCCGTCGACCTTCAGCTGAGCCACCAATGAGCTGATCATCTCCCATGCGTAGGGCAGGGAGGTCCGGACGCAGTCGACGAAGTCGGCTTCGTCGACCTCGCCTCGCTCGGCCTGTTCCAACAGAGCCGGTGAGACGTCGAGCGACATGGGTTCTCCTCTCGCGGCCCCAGCGGATTACCGGAGCCTTACGGGCAGGGAAGAAGGCGCCGACGACGACGCAGCGTGCACGCACGGCGACCTCCCGCTTCCACGGTAAGGGCGCAGTCCAGGCCGCACCAGGAGATTGGGAACACAACCGGCCAATAACGAAGGGGTTCAAAGAGGGGCAAGACAGAAAGCGTCAACTCCGGAAGGGACGGGAGTGACGGATGGGTGAATCGCGCCGGGCCCTCGTTGTCGAGTAGCGTTGCCGACCATGCGTCTCGTCATCGCCCGCTGCTCCGTGGATTACGCGGGCCGGCTCACCGCCCACCTGCCCTCCGCTCCCCGCCTCATCCTGGTGAAGGCGGACGGGAGCGTGTCGATTCACGCCGACGACAGGGCGTACAAACCCCTCAACTGGATGTCGCCGCCCTGCACCCTGAAGGAGGGCAGCGGCGACACCGAGGGCGTCTGGACCGTGGTGAACAAGGCGGGCGAAAAACTGATCATCACAATGGAGGAAATCCTCCATGACTCGAGCCACGAACTGGGCGTCGATCCGGGGCTGATCAAGGACGGCGTCGAGGCGCACCTCCAGGAACTGCTCGCGGACCGCATCGAGACCCTGGGCGAGGGCTACACGCTGATCCGCCGCGAGTACTTCACGGCCATCGGCCCGGTCGACATCCTGTGCCGCGACGCGGACGGGCAGACGGTGGCCGTCGAGCTGAAGCGGCGCGGCGACATCGACGGCGTCGAACAGCTGACGCGTTACCTGGAACTCCTCAACCGGGACCCGCACCTGGCCCCGGTCAAGGGCATCTTCGCCGCCCAGGAGATCAAGCCGCAGGCCCGCGTCCTGGCCACGGACCGCGGCATCGGCTGTGTGGTCCTGGACTACGACGCGATGCGCGGCATCGAGGACGACAAGCTGCGCTTGTTCTGAGCGTGCAGGCCCGGTGGGCCCCACTCGCGTGCCGGCTCGAGCCCGTCGGCCCTTTCCAGCCCGTCCGGCGATCGAGGACGGGACCCGGGGGCCGGCGCCTTCGAGGAGCGCTACGCCCCCGACGGGCTGTCGCTCGCCTGCTCCGGGGTACCCGGCTTCGTGCCCGGCTCGTCCGGATCCGGCTCGTCCGTGTCCGTCTCCCCCGGGCTCGGCGAGTCCGTCCCGGTCTCCGTCGGCGTAGGTGAGGACGCCGACTTCGTGGGCGTCGGCGACGAAGACGTCGGCTTCGGCGACGACTCCGTCGCCCGGGGCGACGACGGCGACCCGGGGGACGACGGCGCGTCCGGCGACGAGGACGTCGCCGAGGGCGACACCCCACCGGCCGGCGCCGACCTGCTCCCCGTGGCGGAGGGCGTCGCCGAGACCGACGAGGACGCGGACCCCGAAGGCGCCTCGGTCGTGGACGGCCCGTCCGCCGGCTCCCCGGTCTCCACATCCGCGTCGTAGACGCCGTCGTCGTCCGGCGCCTCCTGCTCGGTCGACGTACCGGTCCCGCCCTGCGGGTCGCTGCTCGACGTCAGGCCGAGCGTCACCACCGTGCCGAGGACCCCGGCCAGCAGCACCCCCGCACCGGCGGCGACCAGGTTGCGCCGGGCGCCGCCGATGAGGGCCAGCGGCCCGCCCCGCGCCGCACCCTTGCCGCCGCCCGCCGCAGGCGCGGGCACCGGCACCGTCACCGGCTCCTGGCGGGGCACCACGGCGGTGTCGGCGAACGCGCTCGTCATCGAGACCGGGACGACGGCCGGCACCCCCAGCGGCGGCGACGCGGCGAACGCCCCGTCCTCCGCCGCCACCGGCCCGTCCCCGGCCCGGTCCTCGACCAGGGCGAGGGCGCGCCGCCCGGCCACCGCACCGCTCTTGTCGGCGAGCGCCCCGCGCATGCTGATGGCGGTCTCCAGCTCGGCCCTGGCCCGGTCGGGGTGACCGGTACAGAGCGCGAGGACGCCCAACTCGTGGTGGAAGTACGCCTCTTCCGCGACCTCACCGGCGAGCCGGCCGGCCTCCTGGCCGATCCGCAGGGCCCGCTCCCAGGCCCCCCAGTGCAGCCCGGCCGCGAAGGCGGGCGCCGCGCTGCGGGCGAGGAGCACGGCGGCGCTCGTCCCTCCGGCCCCCTCCCCCGGCACGAGCCGGCCCATCGCGGCGATGATCGCGTCGGCCTCGGCGGTCGCCCGCTCGGGGGTCACCGAGGGGTGCCCGGTCCACCAGGCGTAGTGCTGGGCGGCGGTGCGGGCCCGGTCGACGGCGCCGTCCTCGTAACCGGCGGCCGTCAGCTGGGCCTGGACCCCGGCGGCCAGCCGGTAACGGGAGCCGGACGGCGAGAGCAGCCCGCAGCCGGCCAGCTCGCCGAGGGCGGCGTCGGCGTGGGTGTCCCCGACGAGCGCGGGCAGATGGGCCTGGTGCGGCACCTCACCGCCGAGGGCCACCGCGAACCGGAGCGTGTCGCGGGCGGCGTCGCTCATCCGGGAGGCGAGCAGGGCCGCGGGCGCCGCGCCTTCGCCGAGGCTGGGCAGCGGCACATCGGATTCCCCGGCCACCCCGGGCGCGGGCGGCGCGTCGGCGGGCCGGTTCTCCAGATAGCCGTACTCGTCGTACGCGGTGGCGTCGGTGCGCAGCAGGTCGCGCTGGCGCAGCAGCGCACCGGCCTGGACGAAGCGCAGGGGCAGGCCCTCGGACTCGAACCAGAGGTCTCCGGCCCAGTTGGCCTCCTCCTCGGTGAGCTGCCGTTCGACCACCCGGCACAGCAGGTCCACGGAGGTGGCGCGGTCGAGTCCGGTGAGGAAGACCTCTTCGACGGCGGAGTCGGCGCCCGGCGCGGCGATCTCGGGCGTCGCGGCGAGCAGGAAGGCGCACTCGGGGGTGGCGTCGAGCAGTTCGTCCAGGGCGGCGCCGCCGAGTTCCAGGTCGTCCAGGACAACGACGGCGCCGGTGGAGCGCAGCGTCTCCAGCAGGAGCGCCCGGTCCGGCCGGTGCAGGGGGGCGTCGTGGACGGCGTCGAAGAGCGCGTACAGCAGGTCGGTGGCGGTGCGCTTGTGACCGCTGAGGCGGACGACCCCGTCGGGCGCGAAGTCCGCGCAGTCGGCGGCGACGGCGTCGAGCAGGGCGGAACGGCCGGAACCCGCCGGTCCGGTGAGCCGGACGGAGCGGCCGCGGGCCAGGAGGCGGGTCAGCCGTTCGCGTTCCTCGTCGCGCCGCAGCAGCGGCAACTGGGGGACGGGCGGGCCGGGCGGCACGGGGGGCGCCGCGGCGCGGGCGCGGGCGGCGCGCTCGGCGGGGGTGCGGCGGACGGGGGCGGCGGGCCGCTCACCGGGCGGGCACGGCTCGACCTCGCTGCCGTCGACCGGGTTGACGGTGAGCGTCAGGTCACCGGCGACAAGGGTGACCATCCGGGCCTGCCGCGGTGTTTGCTG
The DNA here is from genome assembly GCF_049844595.1 of Streptomyces sp. DT224. Taxonomy (NCBI): domain Bacteria; kingdom Bacillati; phylum Actinomycetota; class Actinomycetes; order Kitasatosporales; family Streptomycetaceae; genus Streptomyces; species Streptomyces sp. DT224. Next base: position 344,436 of record NZ_JBNCLI010000001.1, on the reverse strand, counting down.
ACCGAAATCCGGGGTCAGCGGATCGCGCGAAGGCCGGCGCCGGCCGGCCTCCTCGGCGTAGTCCTTGCTGCCGTCGCCGAACTCTTCCGGCCCCCGGTGTATCGGGTCCATCGCCAAAGCCCCCAAGACGCGTCGAGCACGGTTGTCCCTCCCGGCCTCGCACGTCCAGATGCCGCCCACGGTCCGGTGTCCGCCGGGTCGGGTCCCGTCAATCGGCAGACGGCCGAACCCTAAACCTTCGCACAGTATCCACGACCATCCGGGGTGGCGCGCCGCCCCGAGATCACGGTCTCGTGAGGATTGTGTGCCTTCTCGCCGTACGGTCACCGAGGGGGCACGGGGAGTCCCCGTACGATCCTCAGACGCGGGGCAGGGACTCCGCCGCGATCCCGCCCTCGATGGCGAGGATGCGGTGCAGCCGGGTGGCCACCAGCAGGCGTTGCATCTGCGGAGGCACGCCGCGCAGCACGAGGCGCCGTCCGGCGCGCCCGGCCCTGCGGTGTGCGCCCATGATGACGCCGAGACCGGTGGCGTCCCACGAATCCAGCTCGGTCAGGTCGAGCACCAGATCGCCGACGCCGTCGTCCAGGGCCGAGTGCAGGACCGTACGGGCGTCCGCCGCGCTTCGGACGTCGAGGCGGCCCCCGACGACCAGCTCGGCGTGGTCGCCCCTGATGTGCATATGCGCTCCCCTGGAATGCTCCGTGGCCCGGTCCGTCTGTCCGAAACTGTCTCTGCCCCAACTGACTGCGGCAGCGACAGGGTAGTTGCCGTCTGTAAGCGAACCGATACCGAATTCACTCCGCAGAGTGATGCGGGACGGCCGCGAACGCTGGTGGATCCGGTGGTTCCGGACGGCGTTCCCCCGAACGGCACCCGGCCTGGCTGACAGCGGATCAGCCGGACCGGACCGAAAATGATCAGTAGGTGTAGAAGCCCTGCCCGCTCTTGCGCCCGATGTCACCTGCATCGACCATCCGGCGCATCAGCTCCGGGGCGGCGAACTTCTCGTCCTGCGACTCGGTGTAGATGTTGCTCGTGGCGTGCAGCAGGATGTCGACGCCGGTGAGGTCCGCGGTCGCGAGCGGCCCCATCGCGTGGCCGAAACCGAGCTTGCAGGCGACATCGATGTCCTCGGCCGTGGCGACGCCCGACTCGTACAGCTTGGCGGCCTCGACCACGAGCGCCGAGATCAGCCGGGTGGTGACGAAGCCGGCCACGTCGCGGTTGACGACGATGCAGGTCTTGCCTACGGACTCGGCGAACTCCCGCGCGGTGGCGAGGGTTTCGTCGCTGGTCTTGTAGCCGCGTACGAGCTCGCAGAGCTGCATCATCGGAACCGGCGAGAAGAAGTGGACGCCGACCACGCGCTCCGGGCGCTCCGTCACGGCCGCGATCTTGGTGATCGGGATGGCGGAGGTGTTGGAGGCGAGCACGGTGTCGTCCCGGACGATCTTGTCGAGCGACCGGAAGATCTCGTGCTTCACCTCCAGCTTCTCGAAGACGGCCTCGACCACGATGTCCGCGTCGGCGACGGCGTCGAGGTCGGTGGTCGTGGTGATCCGGCCGAGCGCGGCCTCGGCGTCGGCCGCGTCCAGCTTACCCTTGGCGACGAACCTGTCGAAGGAGCCCTTGATGCCGTCACGGCCGCGGGTCAGGGCCTCGTCGGTGACGTCGCGCAGGACGACGTCCCAGCCGGCCCGGGCGGAGACCTGCGCGATGCCGGACCCCATGAGTCCGGCTCCGATGACGGCGAGCTTCCTGGCCACGTTGGCACCCCTCTGTATGTGTCGCTGGTTCTGGTCCATGCCCTTCGGCGGAGGTTAGTACCCGGGGCGGGCGCTGGGGCCGCGAAGAGATGCGCGTCACGTCTCAAATGACGGACATCACACCGGGGGCCGTCATTCGGCGGCGAGCCGGGCGTAGTTGAGCACCTTTTCGCCCAGCAGGTCCTCGATGTCGTCCAGCAGCACGAGCGCGTCCCGGGACACCTCGGCGGGCTTGCGGCCGGCCACCATCTCCTGACCGATGTACCCCATGAGGGTGCCGTGGACCCAGGAGAGCTGACCGGCCACCAGAACCGGCGTCCGGTCCCCCGCCCCGGCGCCGCTCACCTCCACGAGGGTGGCCTCCAGGTGCTGCGCCGCCTCCTGCTGGATGTGCCAGAGGCGGGCCTTGAGGCTGTCGGCCTCCTCGATCACCCGCATGAAGCGCGCGTACCCCTCCATCAGCCCGACGGTCGGCGACACGCCCTCGACCTGGATGCGCAGCTCCCGCAACACGGCGTCGGCCGCGGACTCGCCCTCGTCGCGGCCCCTGACGTACCGCGAGAGGCGCTCCACGACGCCCATGCTCCGGTCGAGGAACAGGTCCTCCTTGGCGGGGAAGTAGTTGTACACGGTGTTGACCGAGACGTCGGCGGCGTGGGCGATCTCGGCGATCGTCACCGCGTCGAAGCCGCGCTCCAGGAAGAGGCCGGTGGCCACGTCCGAGAGGTGCTGCCTGGTCTGCCGCTTCTTGCGCTCCCTGAGTCCCTCAGCCATGCGTCCATCGTAGATCGTCTGGTGTCTCTGTAAATTTGGAGTCATTGCATTTTTACAGTGACTCTGTTTTTGTGGGCGCATGACCGTCATCAGTACCTCCGGGCTCGCCCGGACCTTCATGAGCAAGTCCGGCCCCGTCGAGGCCGTCCGCTGCCTCGACCTGACCGTCGCGGCCGGCGAGATCCTCGGCCTGCTCGGCCCCAACGGCGCGGGCAAGACGACCACCCTGCGCATGCTCACCACGCTGCTCTCCCCCACCGGCGGCGCGGCCACCGTCGCCGGCCGCGACCTCGTCGGTGACCCGGCGGGCGTACGCGCACAGTGCGGTTACGTCGCCCAGTCGGGCGGGGTCGACCCGCACACCACCGTGCGGGAGGAGCTGGTCACCCAGGGCCGGATGTACCGGCTCGGCAAGGCGGCGGCGGCCGCCCGGGCCGCTGAACTCGCCGGGGAACTCGGCCTGTCGGACCTGCTCGACCGGCGGACCGCGACGCTCTCCGGCGGTCAGCTCCGCCGCCTCGACATCGCCATGGGGCTCACCCACCGCCCCGCCGTGCTCTTCCTGGACGAGCCGACCACCGGGCTCGACCCGGGCAGCCGCGCCGACCTCTGGGACCTGGTGCGCCGGCTCCGCGACGCACACGGCACCACCGTGGTGCTCACCACGCACTACCTGGACGAGGCGGACGCGCTCGCCGACCGGCTCGTCGTCGTCGACGGCGGCCTGGTGGCGGCGGAGGGCACCCCGGCCGCGCTCAGGACCAGGTACGCGGGCTCCCCCGACGCCACGCTCCAGGACGCCTTCCTGGCCCTCACCGGACGCGCCCCCGCCGCCGACACCGCTCCCCTCGCGGTCTGACACCTCCCGGGACACCCATGCTGCTGCACGACACCGCGCTGATCTTCGGGCGCTACGCCCGCCAGACCCTGCGCTCCAAGTTCCAGATCCTCTTCGGCATCCTGATGCCCCTGCTCTACCTGCTCTTCTTCGGGCCGCTGCTCACCGAGCTGCCGCTCGGCCGGGACGACGTCGACTCCTGGCAGATCCTGGTGCCCGGACTGCTGCTCCAGCTCGGCCTGTTCGGCGCCTCGTTCGCCGGGTTCGGCCTCATCATCGACAAGTCGACCGGGGTGGTCGAGCGGATGCGGGTGACCCCGGTGAGCCGGGCGGCGCTGCTGCTGGGCCGGGTGCTGCGGGACGCGCTGCTCTTCATGTTCCAGGCGGTCCTGCTGGTGCTCGTCGCCGTACTGATGGGACTGCGCGCGCCGCTGCCCGGGGTGCTGATCGGCTTCGTCTTCGTCGGCCTGCTGACGGTCTCGCTGGCCTCGCTCTCGTACGCACTGGCCATGCGGGTCTCCACGCCTCAGGAGTTCGGCCCCGTCATCAACGCGCTCACCATGCCCGCCATGCTGCTCTCCGGCCTGATGCTGCCGATGACGCTCGGCCCGAAGTGGCTGGACGTCCTCTCGCACTTCACGCCGTTCCGCTACCTGGTGGACGCGGTGCGGGACGCGTACACGGGCTCGTACGCCACCGGGCACATGCTGTACGGGGCCCTGGTCGCCCTGGGCTTCGCCGCCGCGGCCGTGACAGTGGGCACAGGTGTCTTCCGGAAGGCCGGGGCCTAACTAGGCTGACCGCATGGTCAATCTGACGCGCATCTACACCCGTACCGGCGACAAGGGCACCACCGCCCTCGGTGACATGAGCCGCACCGCCAAGACCGATCTGCGGATCTCCGCGTACGCCGACACCAACGAGGCCAACGCGGTCATCGGCACCGCGATCGCCCTCGGGCAGCTGGACGAGGACGTCGTGAAGGTCCTCGTCCGCGTACAGAACGACCTGTTCGACGTGGGCGCGGACCTGTCGACGCCGGTGGTGGAAAACCCGAAGTACCCGCCGCTGCGGGTGGAGCAGTCGTACGTCGACAAGCTGGAGGCCGACTGCGACCACTACCTGGAGCAGGTGGAGAAGCTCCGCAGCTTCATCCTCCCGGGCGGTACGCCGGGCGCCGCGCTGCTGCACCAAGCGTGCACCGTGGTCCGGCGTGCCGAGCGGTCCACCTGGGCGGCGATGGAGGTGCACGGCGAGGTGATGAACGCGCTGACGGCGACCTACCTCAACCGCCTCTCGGACCTGCTGTTCATCCTGGCCCGGGTGGCGAACAAGGAGGTCGGCGACGTGCTGTGGGTGCCGGGCGGCGAGCGCTAGGCATCCGGGCCCGGCGCCCGCTTCGGGAACACCGTGTAGCTCGCCGCGATCACCAGATTGATCCCGATCACCAGCAGCATCGTGCGCTGCCAGGACCGCAGCGCACTCACGTCCCCGTTCCCCCCGACGTACCAGGCCGCCGCCTGGAGCAGGACCAGGGCCGTCACCGCGGCGGCGCACCACCGGCCGGCGGTCCTCCACTCGTGCACCGCCCGCGCCTTCCCGTACTTCGGCGGCTTCACCGGGGGCGGGCCGCCGGCGAACCGGTGCGCGACCCGGGCATCGGCCCACTTGATGGTGGAGTGCCCGAGGCCCACCGTGAAGCCGATGTAGACCGCGGCGAGCCCGTGCTTCCAGTCCGGCTCGGCGCCGTTCCTCAGGTCCACGGCGGTCACCGCGAGCAGGACGAGCTCCAGCACCGGTTCGCACAGCAGCACGGCGGCGCCCAGGCGCGGCTTGCGCGCCCCGTAGCGCAGCGCCAGGCCGGCGGCCAGCAGCACCCAGAAGGCGATCTCGCAGGCGACGATCAATGTGACGATCACGGGTCCGCTCCTTTTCGCTCCCTTCCAGCCTGACCGCCGCGCGGTCCCGGATCGTCCGCCCAGGTGACGAGAGCCGGCTGCATACTTCGATGTAGTGCCGACTCCCGCCCTTCCCCGCCCCCACCGCGACGACGTGCTCATCGCGGTCTCCGGGCTGCTCGGCGGACTGGTGCTGTGGCTGCTCAACCTCTACATGCGGGCCGGTGACGTCCTCGGGGACACCCGCCTCCCCCTGGTCCCGCTCGTCGTGATGTCGGCGGCGGAGCTGCTGCGCAGGACCTCGCCGCGCACCGCCCTGGCCATCGGCACCCTCGCGCTCGTCGCGGACCAGTGCACCCACGGCAATCTGGCCACCGTGGCGATGTACACCGACGTCATGTACGCGGCGGTGCTGTACGGGACCCCGGCGGCCGCCCGCCGCATCCCGGTGGTCACCTTCCTGATCTCCCTCGTCGTCACCATCGGCTCGCTCGCCTGGTTCCGCAGCCCCGATGCCCTGCTCATCGGCATCGTCAGCGCCCTCGTCGTCTTCGTGCCCGCCCTCACCGGGGTCAGCGTCCGCAACCACCGGGACGCCGCCGAGGCCGCCCGGCTGCGGGCCGACCAGACCGCCCTGCTCGCCGAGATGGACCGCACCCAGGCGGTGACCGCCGAGCGGGCCCGGATGGCGCGGGAACTGCACGACCTGGTCGCCAACCACCTGTCAGCGATCGCGATCCACTCCACCGCCGCGCTCTCCATCGGCGACCCCGAGACCTCCCGCACCGCCCTCGGGGTGATCCGGGAGAACAGCGTCGAGGGTCTGGCCGAAATGCGCCGCCTGATCGGGCTGCTGCGCACCGGCGGGGCCGATCCGGAGCCCAGCAGTTCGCCGACGCTCGGCTCGCTGGACGCGCTGATCGAGCAGCACCGGGCCGCAGCGGCGGCGGGCGGGCTGGCCTGCGTACTGGAGGACGCCAGGGACGGCGGGGTACCCCTGCCTGCGCCGGTCGAACTGGCCGCGTACAGGATCGTGCAGGAGTCCCTGACCAACGCGCTCAAGCACGCGGCGCCGGGCCCGGTCACGGTGCGGCTGGGGCGGGCGGGGCGGCGGCTGACGGTGGAGGTGAGCAGCGTGCTCGGGGAGCGGCCGGGGCCGCGCGCGCCGGGGTCGGGGGCCGGTCTGGTGGGGATGCGGGAACGGGTCGCGCTGCTCGGCGGGGAGTTCGAGGCCGGCCCGGAGGACGGGACGTGGCGGGTACGGGCGGAGCTGCCCGTGGAGGAAGGAGACGGGGAGCCATGACGATCCGGGTGCTGGTCGCGGAGGACCAGACGGCGGTACGGGCGGGCCTTGTGCTGATCCTGGGCAGTGCGCCGGACATCGAGGTCGTCGGGGAGGCGGGGGACGGCGAGGAGGCGGTGCGGCTGGCCCGCGAGCTGCGGCCGGACGTGGTGCTGATGGACGTGCAGATGCCGCGCCTGGACGGGGTGTCGGCCACCCGGCAGGTGACCGGCGAGGGGCTGGCGGACGTCCTGGTGCTGACGACGTTCGACCTGGACGCGTACGTGTTCGGGGCGCTGCGGGCGGGGGCCTCCGGGTTCCTGCTGAAGGACACCGAGGCGGCCGGGCTGCTCGACGCGGTGCGCACGGTGGCGCGCGGCGAGGGGCTGATCGCGCCGGCCGTGACGCGGCGGCTGATCGCGGAGTTCGCGGGGGCCACCTCCGTACGGACGGTGGACGCTCCGGACGCCTCGGTTCTGGAGGCGCTGACCCGGCGGGAGCGCGAGGTGCTCGGGTGCCTCGGCGAGGGGCTGTCGAACGCGGAGATCGCCGACCGGCTCTCCATGGCCGAGGCGACGGCGAAGACGCACGTCAGCCGGTTGCTGGGGAAGCTTGAGCTGCGCAGCCGGGTCCAGGCGGCCGTGCTGGCGCAGGAGTTGGGCGTCTGACGTTTATTCGGCGGACGGCCACGGTCTTTGGTCTGGACCTCTTGACGATTGGTCCAGACCTTCTTAATCTCACCGAACACACTGCGGTGAGCCTGCCATGACAAAAGCGGGCTCAGGGCGGCGCAGGGTTGCAGTTCACGGACCACCCCGTATGTCCGGACCTCACCCGAGGAGCACCGTTGAGCACTGAGACCCCCCGCCGGACCCGATTCAGACTCGGGACCGGTCGAGCCACCAGAAGCAGAGCCGTCGCGGGCCTCACCGCACTGCTCCTGCCCCTTGCCGCCATGGTCGGCATGGCCTCCCCCGCCGAGGCGGCGACCTCCGCCACGGCCACGTACCTCAAGAAGTCCGACTGGGGCACCGGATTCGAGGGCCAGTGGACGGTGAAGAACACCGGCACCACGTCCCTCAGCTCCTGGACCATCGAGTGGGACTTCCCCACCGGCACCGGCGTCGGTTCCGCCTGGGACGCCACCGTCACCCACACGGGCAACCACTGGACCGCCAAGAACCTCGGCTGGAACGGCACCATCGCCCCCGGCGCCAGCGTCTCCTTCGGCTTCAACGGCACCGGCTCCGGCAGCGGCGCCGCCACCAACTGCACGCTGAACGGCGCCTCCTGCGACGGCGGCACCACCGTCCCGGGTGACAATCCCCCGTCGGCGCCGGGCACCCCCACCGCGAGCGGCATCACCGACACCTCGGTGAAGCTCAGCTGGACCGCGGCCACCGACGACAAGGGCGTCAAGAACTACGACGTCCTGCGGGACGGCGCGGTCGTCGCCACGGTCACCGGCACCACGTACACGAACACCGGCCTCACCGCGGGCACGGACTACTCGTACAGCGTGCAGGCGCGGGACACCGCCGGCCAGACCGGCCCGGTCAGCGGCGCGGTCAAGGTCCACACCACCGGCGGCGGTGGCACCGACCCCGGCGAGCCGGGCACCGGCGACAAGGTCAACCTCGGCTACTTCACCGACTGGGGCGTCTACGGCCGGAACTACCACGTCAAGAACATGGACACCTCCGGTTCGGCCGCGAAGATCACGCACATCAACTACGCCTTCGGCAACGTCCAGGGCGGCAAGTGCACCATCGGCGACTCGTACGCCGACTACGACATGGCGTACACCGCGGACAAGTCCGTGGACGGTGTCGCCGACACCTGGGACCAGCCGCTGCGCGGCAGCTTCAACCAGCTGCGCAAGCTGAAGGCGAAGTACCCCCATATCAAGGTGCTGTGGTCCTTCGGCGGCTGGACCTGGTCCGGCGGCTTCGGTGAGGCCGCGAAGAACCCGGCCGCGTTCGCCGACTCCTGCTACAAGCTGGTCGAGGACCCGCGCTGGGCCGATGTCTTCGACGGCATCGACATCGACTGGGAGTACCCCAACGCCTGCGGCCTGACCTGTGACACCAGCGGCCCGGACGCGCTGAAGAAGCTCACCTCGGCGCTGCGCACCAAGTTCGGCAGCAGCAACCTGGTCACCGCCGCCATCACGGCCGACGGCTCCCAGGGCGGCAAGATCGACCTCGCGGACTACGCCGGTGCCGCGCAGTCGCTCAACTGGTACAACGTGATGACGTACGACTTCTTCGGCGCCTGGGACGCGAAGGGCCCGACCGCCCCGCACTCCCCGCTGAACTCGTACTCCGGCATCCCGATCGCCGGCTTCAACTCCGCCGACGCCATCGCCAAGCTGAAGGCCCAGGGCGTCCCCGCGTCCAAGCTGCTGCTCGGCATCGGCTTCTACGGCCGCGGCTGGACCGGTGTCACCCAGGACGCGCCCGGCGGCACCGCCACCGGCGCAGCCCCCGGCACGTACGAAGCGGGCATCGAGGACTACAAGGTCCTCAAGAACACCTGCCCGACGACCGGCACGATCGCCGGCACCGCGTACGCCCACTGCGGCACCAACTGGTGGAGCTACGACACCCCGGCCACCATCAAGTCCAAGATGGCCTGGGCGAAGACGCAGGGCCTGGGAGGCGCGTTCTTCTGGGAGTTCAGCGGCGACACCAGCAACGGTGAACTCGTGAGCGCGATGAACACCGGCCTCAAGTAACCCCGAGGCACACCCCCCGAAAACGCCGGGGAGACAGGTCCGCCCCCTGTCTCCCCGGTTTTCGCATGCCGTACGCGGCTCTCAGGCCGCGTTCACCTTCCCCCGGACTCCGTCCGGGGAGGTGCCCCCTTCCAGCGAGACCCCTGTTCAGGCCACATTGACTCGCTGGCCCGGCGGGGCCGCCTCCAGCCAGGCGAGGAAGCCGGTCAGCGCGTCCTCGCTCATCGCCAGCTCCAGGCGGGTCTCCCGGTGGAGGCAGCCGAGCACGATCGCGTCGGAGAGCAGCGCCAGCTCCTCCTCGCCCTCCGGCATCCGGCGGGCCACGACCTCGATCGCGGACCGCTCAAGGACCCGGCGCGGACGCGGCGAGTAGCTGAAGACCCGGAACCAGTTCACCTTGTCGCCGCTGTACCGGGCGACGCCGTACACCCAGCCCTTGCCGGACAGGTCGGGTTCCTCGGGTACGTTCCACCGGAGGCTGCAGTCGAAGGTCCCGCCGGAGCGCTGGATCAGCCGCCGGCGCAGACCGAAGACGAAGAGTCCCAGCGCGACCAGTGCGACGACCAGTCCGCCCACCCACAGCGCGAGGTACATCTCCACCGACCTCCTCGCGTCGTCGAGTGAACGGATGTCCGTCCGTACGTCATCTGCATCTGCATCGCCTCAGCCGCGACACGGTCCGGAGGGGTCTCCGGCACGGGCCGCGGCTGAGGGTAAAGCCATGTCGTGAGGTGGCTAGTGTGCCGCCACCGCACGCAGTCGTACTTCGGCGCGCCGCTCGGAAACGGCGTCCGTGTCCGACTTCGCACGCTCGAGCGCACGCTCGGCGCGCTCGACGTCGATCTCGTCGGCAAGCTCCGCGATCTCCGCGAGAAGCGAGAGCTTGTCGTCGGCGAACGAGATGAAACCGCCGTGCACGGCGGCGACGACGGTCGCGCCCTCGCTCGTACGGATCGTCACCGGGCCCGATTCCAGCACACCCAGAAGCGGCTGGTGACCGGGCATGACGCCGATGTCGCCGGACGTGGTGCGCGCGACGACCAGGGTGGCCTCGCCGGACCAGACACTGCGGTCCGCGGCGACCAGCTCGACGTGCAGCTCAGCAGCCAAGGGTGGCTCCTCGGGTCACCACCCGGCGGTCGTGCCGGGTGTTGGGTCAATTCTACGGGGCGTGGTGAGGGGGACGGGACGCACCCGCCCCCCTCGGTGAGCCGGGGGCTCAGGAGACGCCGAGCTCCTTGGCGTTGGCCTTCAGGTCCTCGATGCCACCGCACATGAAGAACGCCTGCTCGGGGAAGTGGTCGTACTCACCGTCGCAGATCGAGTTGAACGCGGCGATCGACTCGTCGAGCGGAACGTCCGAACCGTCCACGCCGGTGAACTGCTTGGCGACGTGGGTGTTCTGCGACAGGAAGCGCTCGACGCGACGGGCACGGTGGACAACGAGCTTGTCCTCCTCGCCCAGCTCGTCGATACCGAGGATCGCGATGATGTCCTGGAGGTCCTTGTACTTCTGGAGGATCCCCTTGACGCGCATGGCGGCCTCGTAGTGGTCCGCGGCGATGTACCGCGGGTCCAGGATCCGGGACGTGGAGTCCAGCGGGTCCACGGCCGGGTAGATGCCCTTCTCGGAGATCGGACGGGAGAGAACCGTCGTCGCGTCGAGGTGGGCGAAGGTGGTCGCCGGCGCCGGGTCGGTCAGGTCGTCCGCGGGGACGTAGATCGCCTGCATCGAGGTGATCGAGTGACCGCGGGTCGACGTGATGCGCTCCTGGAGCAGACCCATCTCGTCGGCCAGGTTCGGCTGGTAACCCACCGCGGACGGCATACGGCCGAGCAGGGTGGACACCTCGGAACCGGCCTGGGTGTACCGGAAGATGTTGTCGATGAAGAAGAGCACGTCCTGCTTCTGCACATCGCGGAAGTACTCCGCCATGGTCAGACCGGCCAGGGCGACGCGGAGACGGGTCCCCGGCGGCTCGTCCATCTGGCCGAAGACGAGCGCCGTCTTGTCGATGACGCCGGAGTCGGCCATCTCCTCGATGAGGTCGTTGCCCTCACGGGTGCGCTCACCGACGCCCGCGAACACCGACACACCGTCGTGGTTGTTGGCGACGCGGTAGATCATCTCCTGGATCAGCACGGTCTTGCCGACACCGGCACCACCGAACAGACCGATCTTTCCACCCTTGACGTACGGGGTGAGGAGGTCGATGACCTTGACGCCGGTCTCGAACATCTCGGTCTTGGACTCGAGCTGGTCGAAGTTGGGCGCCTTGCGGTGGATCGGCCAGCGCTCGGTGACCTCGGCCTCGGCCTCGGGCTTGTTCAGGATCTGGCCAAGGGTGTTGAACACCTTGCCCTTGGTGATGTCGCCGACGGGGACCGTGATGCCGGTGCCCGTGTCGGTGACCGGGGCCTGGCGGACCAGACCGTCGGTCGGCTGCATCGAGATCGCACGGATCACGCCGTCACCGAGGTGCTGGGCGACCTCGAGCGTCAGCGTCTTGAGCTTGCCGTCCTCGGCCGGGTCGGCCACCTCGACGGTCAGCGCGTTGTAGATCTCCGGCATCGCGTCGACGGGGAACTCCACGTCGACGACCGGGCCGATGACCCGGGCGACGCGGCCCGTGGCAACGGCCGTCTCAACTGTGGTCGTCATTACTTGTCACTCCCCGCGGTCGCGTCGGCCAGCGCACTGGCACCACCGACGATCTCGCTGATTTCCTGGGTGATTTCGGCCTGGCGGGCCGCGTTGGCAAGCCGGGAGAGCGTCTTGATGAGCTCACCGGCGTTGTCGGTGGCCGACTTCATCGCGCGGCGGCGGGCGGCGTGCTCGGAAGCAGCGGCCTGCAGCAGCGCGTTGTAGATACGGCTCTCGACGTACCGCGGAAGCAGGGCGTCGAGGACGTCCTCCGCCGACGGCTCGAAGTCGAAGAGCGGCAGGATCTCGCCCTTGCCGGTCTCCTGCTCCGTGGCACCGAGACTGAGCGGCAGCATCCGGTCGTCGACCGGGTTCTGCGTCATCATCGACACGAACTCCGTGAAGACGATGTGCAGCTCGTCGACGCCGCCCTCGGCGGTCTCCTTGGACACCGCCTCGATCAGGGGCGCAGCCGCCCGCTTGGCATCCGCGTACGTCGGGCTGTCGGTGAAGCCGGTCCACGAGTCCGCGATCTTGCGCTCGCGGAACCCGTAGTAGGCGACACCCTTGCGGCCGATCACGTACGTGTCGACCTCCTTGCCCTCACCGCGCAGCCGCTCGGTCAGCTTCTCCGCGGCCTTGATGGCGTTGGAGGAGTAACCGCCGGCCAGACCGCGGTCGCTCGTGATGAGCAGGATCGCGGCCCGGGCCGGGGACTCGGCCTCGGTGGTCAGCGGGTGCTTGGTGGTGGAGCCGGTCGCCACCGCCGTCACCGCGCGGGTCAGCTCGGTGGCGTACGGCGTCGACGCCGCCACCTGGCGCTGCGCCTTGACGATGCGCGAGGCGGCGATCATCTCCATCGCCTTGGTGATCTTCTTCGTGGCGGTGACGGAGCGGATGCGGCGCTTGTAAACGCGAAGCTGAGCGCCCATCGATCAGCCCTCGCCCAGGAGCTTGCCGTCCGAGGTCTCGAACTGCTGCTTGAAGGCGGCGACGGCGTCGGCGATCGCCTGCAGCGTGTCGTCGGACATCTTGGCGCCCTCGCGGATGCTGGTGAGGAGGTCCTTGCGCTCGCGGCGCAGGTACTCCAGCAGCTCCGTCTCGAAGCGGCGGATGTCCTCGACCGGGACGTCGTCCATCTTGCCGTTGGTGCCGGCCCAGACGGAGACGACCTGCTCCTCGACCGGGAACGGGGCGTACTGCGGCTGCTTCAGCAGCTCGACCATGCGCTTACCGCGCTCCAGCGACGCCTTCGAGGCCGCGTCCAGGTCGGAACCGAAGGCGGCGAACGCCTCCAGCTCGCGGTACTGGGCGAGGTCCACGCGGAGCCGGCCGGACACCTGGCGCATGGCCTTGTGCTGGGCGGAGCCACCGACGCGGGAGACCGAGATACCGACGTTCAGAGCCGGACGCTGGCCGGCGTTGAACAGGTCGGACTCCAGGAAGCACTGGCCGTCGGTGATGGAGATGACGTTGGTCGGGATGAACGCCGACACGTCGTTCGCCTTCGTCTCGACGATCGGCAGACCCGTCATCGAACCGGCACCCATGTCGTCGGAGAGCTTGGCGCAGCGCTCCAGCAGACGCGAGTGGAGGTAGAAGACGTCGCCGGGGTACGCCTCACGGCCCGGCGGACGGCGCAGCAGCAGGGAGACGGCGCGGTAGGCGTCGGCCTGCTTCGAGAGGTCGTCGAAGATGATCAGGACGTGCTTGCCCTGGTACATCCAGTGCTGGCCGATGGCCGAGCCGGTGTACGGCGCGAGGTACTTGAAGCCGGCCGGGTCGGACGCCGGGGCGGCGACGATGGTCGTGTACTCGAGCGCACCGGCCTCTTCGAGGGCGCCGCGCACGGAGGCGATCGTCGAGCCCTTCTGACCGATGGCGACGTAGATGCAGCGCACCTGCTTGTTCACGTCGCCCGAGCGCCAGTTGTCGCGCTGGTTGATGATCGTGTCGACGGCCAGGGCGGTCTTACCCGTCTGGCGGTCGCCGATGATCAGCTGACGCTGGCCGCGGCCGATCGGCACCATGGCGTCGACGGCCTTGTAGCCGGTCTGCATCGGCTCGTGCACCGACTTACGGACCATGACGCCAGGGGCCTGCAGCTCGAGGGCGCGGCGGCCGTCGGTCGCGATCTCGCCGAGACCGTCGATCGGGTTGCCGAGCGGGTCGACGACGCGGCCGAGGTAGCCCTCGCCGACGCCGACGGAGAGCACCTCACCGGTGCGCTGCACCGGCTGGCCCTCCTCGATGCCGCTGAACTCGCCGAGGACGATCGCACCGATCTCGCGCTCCTCGAGGTTGAGGGCGAGACCGAGGGTGCCGTCCTCGAACTTCAGCAGCTCGTTCGCCATGGCGGAGGGCAGGCCCTCCACCTTCGCGATGCCGTCGCCGGCAACGCTGACCGTACCGACCTCCTCGCGCGAGGCCGCGTCCGGCTTGTACGACTGGACAAAGTTCTCCAGCGCGTCCCGGATCTCCTCCGGCCGGATCGTGAGCTCCGCCATCTGGGTTCCCTGCTCTCCTTGTTGGGCCCGAAGTTTCTTAAGGGGGTCTGGGGGCCGACCCCCAGGAATCTTCTGCAGTTTCTGCACGGCCCAACCGGGCCGCTGGTCTTGCTCTGTTCTGTTGCGCTGCGCCTGCGTCAGCCGGCCATGCGACGGGTCGCCTCGTCGAGGCGGTCCGCGATGGTGCCGTTGATGACCTCGTCGCCGACCCGTACCGCGATCCCGCCGAGGACCGAGGGGTCCACGTCCAGGTTCAGGTGCATCTGGCGGCCGTAGATCTTCGCCAGGGCGGCACCCAGGCGCTGCTTCTGCCGATCGCTGAGCGGCACCGCGGAGGTGACGATCGCGACCATGCGCTCCCGGCGCTCCGCGGCCAGCTTGGAGAGGGAGTCGAGTCCCGCTTCCAGGCTACGTCCACGCGGCTGGGTGACAAGCCGCACGATGACGCGCTCGGTGGCGGGCCGCGCCTTGCCGCCGAGCAGGCTGCGGAGCAGCTCGCCCTTGGCGGCGGGGGTCGCGGTCCGGCTGGTGAGCGCGGCACGCAGGCCGGTGTCCGAGGCGACGATGCGGCCGAACCGGAAGAGTTCGTCCTCGACGTCGTCCAGGGCGCCGGTGCGCTGGGCTGCGGTGAGGTCGGCGGTGTTCGCCAGCTCCTCGACCGCGTCGACCAGGTCACGCGACTGCGACCAGCGCGAGCGGACCATGCCGGAGACCAGGTCCACGGCTTCGCCGCCCACCTGGCCGCCGAGCAGGCGGCCTGCCAGCTCGGCCCTGGCCTCGCCCGGCTGCGCCGGGTCGGTCAGGACCCGGCGCAGCGACACCTCGCGGTGCAGCAGCGCCGTGACGCCGGCCAGGTCCTCGGCGAGCTTCGCCGCGTCGACCGACGTGGAGTCGGTCAGCGCGTCGAGGCGCTCGCGTGCGGCAGCCAGTGCCTCGCGGCTCGCGCTGTTCATCGGACGGCCTCGGCCTTCGCTTCGAGCTCGTCGAGGAAGCGGTCGACGGTGCCACTCTGGCGGGCGTGGTCCTCCAGGGACTCACCGACGAGCTTGCCGGCCAGGTCGGTGGCGAGCTTGCCCACGTCCTGGCGCAGCGCGGCGGCGGCGGCCTTGCGGTCGGCCTCGATCTGGGCGTGGCCGGCGGCGACGATCTCGTCGCGCTGGCGCTGGCCCTCGGCACGCATTTCCTGCAGGATCACGGCGCCCTGCTCCTGCGCCTCCTGGCGCATACGAGCGGCTTCGTGGCGGGCCTCGGCGAGCTGAGCCTTGTACTGCTCAAGAACGCTCTGGGCCTCGGTCTGGGCCGCATCGGCCTTCTCGATCCCGCCTTCGATGGCCTCGCGGCGCTCTTCCAGAACCTTGTTGATGTTCGGGAGGAGCTTCTTGGCGAGGAAGCCGAAGACGATGACGAAAGCGATGAGGCCAATGACGAGCTCAGGGATCGGCGGAATGAGCGGGTTTTCCGTCTCCTCCGCCGCGAGCTGAACCAGGGGGTTCACGTCAGTGCCTTCCGTCGAATGGGCTGTTCGCGACCGGTCAGGAGGTCGGGTAGACGAACGGCATGACCAGACCGATCAGGGCGAGCGCCTCACAGAAGGCGAAGCCGAGGATCTGGTTGGCGCGGATGAGACCGGCAGCCTCGGGCTGACGGGCGAGCGCCTGGGTGCCGTTACCGAAGATGATGCCGATGCCGACGCCGGGGCCGATCGCGGCGAGGCCGTAACCGATCGAGCCGAGGTTGCCCTTGATTTCGACGCCGGCGGCGAGGGTCTGGAGAGCGGACATGCCGGTTCTTCCTTCTCTTTCAATGTCCGGTGGGGGTTGGCCACCGGGTGCTTCAGGAGTGGGGTGCTCAGTGGCCCTTGGCGAGAGCGCCCTGGATGTAGCTGCAGGCCAGCAGCACGAAGACGTAAGCCTGAACAGCCTGGATGAAGAGTTCGAAGGCGGTCATCACGATGACCATCACGAACGACACACCTGCGTAGGCGATCCCGATGCCGTTGAGCATGTACCAGCTGGCGATCGTGAAGAGCAGCAGGAGCGTGTGGCCCGCGAACATGTTGGCGAAGAGCCGGACCGCGTGCGTGAACGGCCGGACCAGCAGGTTCGAGAAGAACTCGATGGTCATCGAGAGCGGCAGGACCCCGCCGAGGCTCTTGTCGTAACCCGAGAAGTTCTTGAGGGCGCCGACGAAGCCGTGCTTCTTGAAGGTCAGTCCGACCCACAGGAAGTAGACGATCGCGGCCAGTGCGGCCGGGTACGAGATGATCGCCGTCACGGGGAACTGGGCAACCGGGATGATGGACCAGAGGTTCATCATCCAGATGACGAAGAACAGGGAGACCATCAGCGGCACGTACTTCTCGCCGTCGCGCTTGCCGATCGTCTCGTAGACGATGCCGCGGCGGATGAAGTCGTATCCGGCCTCGGCCGTCATCTGGAGCTTGCCGGGCACCAACTTCGGCTTGCGGAAGGCGGCCCAGAAGAAGCCAACGATGATCACCGAGCCGAGCAGGGCCAGCAGCATCGTCTTGTTGAAGTACACGTTGCTGTCCGCGTCGCCCCAGAGGGGCTCGAACAGGAACGAGTGCAGGCCGGGTGCCGGAAAGCCACAACCGTCGAAGAGGTGGCAATCGGTCTCGAAGGCGAGCACCTGTGTCGGGTCAGCACTCACCGCGGGCTCCTTCAGCGTGGCGCATAGGTACGGCAACCTCGTTGTGTCGGCGCGGCGCGCAGCCGCGGTTCGGCACTGGACTGGTGTTTCGGATGTGTGAGCGGCAGTCAGGCATGTGAGCCTCGCGATCGAGCAGGCGTCAGCTCACATGCACGCGCCCGCAGTGCCGCAGTTGGAACCGGACGATAGCAGGGTCCTGACCCCGCACTTATTCCGCCCCTACCCTTCACGCGTCGGACCCCGGTTTCCCGGCCTTGTCGGCCTTCTCGGACTCGGGTTCCACGTAAAGGATCTTGGCCTTCATGTGCGCACGCGCCTGTGCGCCGATCCACACGAGGGTCGTCGCGACCAGGGTGATCGCGAACGCCTTCGGGTTGAACAGCGAGGTGTTCTTGAACACGGCGACGAAGATGAACAGGAGCAGGAGCTGCGCCGTGTAGAGCGCGAGTCCCATCGCCTGGAAGAGGTGGGGCATGGACCGGGCGGTCCGTTGCAGGACCAGGAGTCCGATGCCCATGAAGAGGATGACCACGATCGTCCCCACGATCGCGCCCAGGGCTCCCTTGCCGCCCGCGACGCCAGCGCTGATCGCGGCGGCTACGGCGCCGGCGACAGCGGTGGGTACGGCGGTCTGGAGGAGAGTCCGGACGTCGTTGGACGGCATGGCGGCAGCTCCGCTTGCAGGGGGTGGGCAGTGTGTCGTCATGGACGAGCGTAGGCCCGGTCCGAGTCGATGCCTCGGGCCGATGGACCGTGCTACATCAGGTCCTTCGGCTCTGTCACCGGGCTTCGTGAACGGTATCACAAACTATTTGATGAGGTCTTTACCTAGAAAGTGTGCTTGCTGTCACACGTGAGGGCTAACGAGCACGCGTGAGCGAGACACAGCTTCAATTCGCCTGCTAATGGGCACCGGTGCCCGTTTCACCGTCGGGTGGAACCGGCCGCCCGACGGTCAGTCGTACGCGAACGGTGGCCGATGGCGGTCGCTCCGTTGACGCCCGAGACACCCGCGGCGACAGGCGCCCCGGCAGCCGCCTCACGCTCCCCGGGGGCACCCTCCGCCCCACCGGTCGCACCCGTCTCCATCTGGCCGTCCACGGGCCCCTGTTGGCCTTCTGCGGCCTCCTCCGACGCGGCCCCCGGCCCCTCCCCGCGACGCCGCCCGCGGCGGTAGCGCGGCGGCACGAAGCGTTCCGCCCAGCGCGGGGCGCGCGGGGTGAACGCGGGCAGCAGGAGCAGGATCAGCCCGAGCGCGCTCAGCCCGACGATCACGATCACGATCCACAGGGACGTCGAGTGCACCGAGTACCCCACCGCACCGAAGGCGATCAGCGCCGACCAGAAGTACATGATCAGCACCGACCGGCTGTGCGAGTGGCCGATGTTGAGCAGGCGGTGGTGGAGGTGGCCCCGGTCCGCCGCGAAGGGCGACTGGCCGTTCCAGGTGCGCCGCACGATCGCCAGCACCAGGTCCGCCGCCGGGATCGCGATGATGGTCAGCGGCAGCAGCAGCGGGATGAACACCGGGAGCATCGCGTGGGTCGCCTGGCGCTCACTGCCCTCGAAGAGCCTCATGTTGTCCGGGTCGACCTGTCCGGTCACCGAGATCGCGCCGGCCGCGAGCACGAGGCCGATGAGCATCGACCCCGAGTCGCCCATGAAGATCCGCGCGGGGTGCATGTTGTGCGGCAGGAAGCCGAGGCACATGCCCATCAGGATCGCCGCGAACAGCGTCGCCGGGGCGGCGGCCTCGATGGTGTGCCCGTACCAGAGCCGGTAGGTGTACAGGAAGAACGCGGCTGCGGCGATGAGCACCATGCCCGCCGCGAGCCCGTCCAGGCCGTCCACGAAGTTGACCGCGTTGATGGTGATGACGACCAGCGCCACGGTGAGCAGCGTGCCCTGCCACGGGGTGAGGGCGACCGTGCCGACGCCCGGGATCGGCAGCCACAGGATCGTGAGGCCCTGGAGGACCATGACGGCGGCGGCGAGCATCTGCCCGCCCAGCTTGATCAGGGCGTCGATCTCGAACTTGTCGTCGAGGACCCCGATCAGCCAGATCAGCGCCGCCCCGGAGAGCAGCGCCCTCGGTTCGCTGGAGAGCTCGAAGACACCGTCGAGGTTGGCGAGGTGGTTGGCGACGATGAGCCCCGCGCACAGCCCGCCGAACATCGCGATGCCGCCGAGCCTCGGCGTCGGTTCGCGGTGGACGTCGCGCGCGCGGATCGCGGGCATCGCCCCGACCGCGATGGCGAACTTGCGCACCGGTCCGGTGAGCAAGTAGGTCACAGCGGCCGTGACACAGAGTGTCAGCAGGTAATCACGCACGGGCTGCCCCACAGATATCGCCGGCCATCTCAGCCCACACCTTAACTAGGTCGGTCCCATGGTCGAGGACACGGAGCCGCCCACGATGGTTGCACGGAGGACGTCAGCGGGGCGCGGAGACGCCGGTCAGCGCGGTGACGACCGGGTCCAGGGCCTGGCTGATCTCGTCGCCGACGGAACGGAAGAAGGTGATCGGGGCGCCGTACGGGTCGTGGACCTCGTCGGCGTCCGCGGTCGGGGCCAGCAGCCAGCCCCGCAGCGCCGCGGCGGCCCGCACCAGGGCGCGGGCGCGCTCGATCACGCCCTCCTCCCGGGCGTCGGGCAGGGTGGCCGGGTCTATGGCCCGGACCAGCCTGGTGAACTCCTTGAGCGTGAACGTGCGCAGCCCGGCCGAGTGGCCCATGGAGATGACCTGGGCGCGGTGGTCGCGGGTGGCCGTGAGCACGAGGTCGGCACGGATCACGTGCTCGTCCAGCAGCTCACGGCCGGTGAAGCCGGTGGCGTCGGCGCCGAAGTCGGCGAGGACCACCTCGGCGTTGGCCTCCATCGGGGCGCCCTCGTGGCCCCAGGTTCCGGCGCTCTCCACAATCAGCCCGCCCTGGAGCGGGTCCCCCAGCCGGTGCACCAGGGCGTGCCGGGTCAGCCGCTCGGTGATCGGCGAGCGGCAGACGTTGCCGGTGCTGACGTGGAGGATGCGGAAAGTGTCGGGCCGCCCCGCTATGCCACGCCCCTCGGGGGCGGTCAATTGGCCACCTCGAGGTCGGGTACCACCTTGCGCAGCTCCTCCGCCGAGAGCGCTCCGGCGCGCAGCAGGACGGGCACCTTGCCGGTGACGTCGACGATGGAGGAGGGCACGATGCCGGGGGTCGGGCCGCCGTCGAGGTAGACGGAGACGGAGTCGCCGAGCATCTCCTGGGCGGCGTCGCAGTCCTCCGGCGACGGGTGGCCGGTCAGGTTGGCGCTGGACACGGCCATCGGGCCGACCTCGGTGAGGAGCTCGATGGCGACCGGGTGCAGCGGCATCCGGACGGCGACCGTGCCCCGGGTGTCGCCGAGGTCCCACTGGAGCGACGGCTGGTGCTTGGCAACCAGGGTCAGGGCGCCCGGCCAGAAGGCGTCGACCAGCTCCCACGCCTGCTCGGAGAAGTCGGTGACCAGGCCGTGCAGGGTGTTCGGGGACCCGATGAGGACCGGCGAGGGCATGTTGCGGCCCCGGCCCTTGGCCTCCAGGAGGTCGCCGACCGCCTCGGAGGCGAAGGCGTCCGCGCCGATCCCGTACACGGTGTCGGTGGGCAGCACGACGAGCTCGCCGCGGCGGACGGCCGACGCGGCTTCGCGCAGCCCCGTCGTGCGGTCGGTCGCGTCGTTGCAGTCGTATCGCCGTGCCATCAGCCGGCCTCCTCAAGCATGTACGGGTAGGGCTGGTACGGGTGGCGCCCCCCGGTCACGGCATCGCCTTGCGGGCCGTGGCGAACCGGGGGCGCCGGTTGAGGTCGGGGTGGTCGGCCGCGTCGGCCCAGCCCCGCTCCTCGGTGAAGATCCAGGGCACCTGGCCGCCCTGGGTGTCGGCGTGCTCGATGACGACGAGGCCGCCGGGGCGGAGCAGGCGGTGCGCGGTGCGTTCGATGCCCCGGATGGTGTCGAGGCCGTCCTCGCCGGAGAACAGCGCCATCTCGGGGTCGTGGTCGCGCGCCTCGGGCGCCACGTACTCCCACTCGGTGAGCGGGATGTACGGCGGGTTGGAGATGACCAGGTCGACCTGGCCGTCCAGCTCGGGCAGGGCCGTGAGCGCGTCGCCGCGGTGGACGGTGACGCGCGAGTTCTCGGCGTTCTTCCGGGTCCACTTCAGGGCGTCCTCGGACAGCTCCACGGCGTGCACGCGGGAGCGCGGGACCTCCTGGGCCATGGCGAGGGCGATGGCGCCGGAACCGGTGCACAGGTCCACGATCAGCGGCTCCACGACGTCCATCGCGCGGACGGCGTCTATGGCCCAGCCGACGACCGACTCGGTCTCGGGGCGGGGCACGAAGACGCCGGGGCCGACCTGGAGCTCCAGGTAGCGGAAGAAGGCGCGTCCGGTGATGTGCTGGAGCGGTTCGCGGGCCTCGCGGCGGGCGATGGTCTCCCAGTAGCGGGCGTCGAAGTCGGCGTCCGGCACGTTGTGCAGCTCGCCCCGCTTGACGCCGTGCACGAACGCGGCGAGTTCCTCGGCATCGAATCTCGGTGAGGGAACACCGGCGTCGGCCAGCCGCTGGGTGGCCTGGGCCACCTCGGCGAGCAGCAGGTTCATCGCGGTTCTCCGTACGGGGTCACGAGCGGGGCGGGGCGGGCGGTGGGCTCAGGCGGCTGCCAGCTTGGCGGCGGAGTCGGCGTCGACGCACGCCTGGATGACCGCGTCCAGGTCTCCGTCGAGCACCTGGTCCAAGTTGTACGCCTTGAAGCCGACGCGGTGGTCCGAGATCCGGTTTTCCGGGAAGTTGTACGTCCGGATCTTCTCGGACCGGTCGACCGTACGCACCTGGCTGCGACGTACGTCCGAAGCCTCCTGCTCGGCGGCCTCCTGGGCGGCGGCCAGCAGCCGGGAGCGCAGGATGCGCATCGCCTGCTCCTTGTTCTGGAGCTGGCTCTTCTCGTTCTGGCAGGAGGCGACGACGCCGGTCGGCAGGTGCGTGATGCGGACGGCGGAGTCGGTGGTGTTGACGGACTGGCCGCCGGGGCCGGACGAGCGGTACACGTCGATGCGCAGGTCGTTGGCGTGGATCTCGACGTCGACCTCCTCGGCCTCGGGCGTCACGAGGACACCGGCGGCGGAGGTGTGGATGCGGCCCTGGGACTCGGTGGAGGGCACGCGCTGCACGCGGTGCACCCCGCCCTCGTACTTCATCCGGGCCCAGACGCCCTGGCCGGGTTCGGTGGCCCCGTTGCCGCCCTTGGTCTTCACGGCGACCTGGACGTCCTTGTAGCCGCCGAGCTCGGACTCCGTGGAGTCGATGATCTCGGTCTTCCAGCCGACGCGCTCGGCGTAGCGCAGGTACATGCGCAGCAGATCGCCGGCGAACAGCGCGGACTCGTCGCCGCCCGCCCCGGCCTTGATCTCCAGCAGCACGTCCTTGTCGTCGCTGGGGTCCCGGGGGACGAGCAGGAGGCGGAGCTTCTCGGTGAGCTCCTCGCGCTGCTGCTCCAGCTCCTTGACCTCGGCGGCGAAGTCGGGGTCGTCGGCGGCGAACTCGCGGGCGGTCTCGATGTCCTCACCGGACTGCTTCCAGGAGCGGTACGTCGCGACGATCGGGCTCAGCTCCGCGTAGCGCTTGTTGAGCTTGCGCGCGTTGCCCTGGTCGGCGTGGACCGCGGGGTCGGCGAGCTGCTTCTCGAGATCGGCGTGCTCGCCGATCAGTTCCTCGACCGCCTCGAACATCTCGGCTCCTGGTTCCTTCGCTCGTCGTGCCTGCCGGCCGGTGGGTGCCTGCCGGGGCCGGGGTACGGAGACCCCGTGCCCGGACCGGAAAAAAACGCCGGCCACGGCGCCCCCGGGAAGAGGGCGCCGCGGACCGGCGCGGACGGCTCGCTACTTGCCGGCGGCCTTGGCGCCCTTGCCGAAGCGGGCCTCGAAGCGGGCCACACGGCCACCGGTGTCGAGGATCTTCTGCTTGCCCGTGTAGAACGGGTGGCACTCGGAGCAGACCTCGGCACGGATGGTGCCGCTGTCCAGCGTGGAGCGGGTGGTGAACGACGCGCCACAGGTGCAGCTGACCTGCGTCTCGACGTACTGGGGGTGGATGTCGCGC
Source organism: Streptomyces sp. DT224 (assembly GCF_049844595.1). Taxonomy (NCBI): domain Bacteria; kingdom Bacillati; phylum Actinomycetota; class Actinomycetes; order Kitasatosporales; family Streptomycetaceae; genus Streptomyces; species Streptomyces sp. DT224. The sequence continues at coordinate 321,201 of NZ_JBNCLI010000001.1, read as the reverse complement.
TTCAAGGGTGTCTCCTAGGTTCGGGAGGGCTCCGGGTCGTACGCGCGGATTGCGCGTCCGTGAACCGGGGCCGACGTACCAGTCTGCCAGGACCGGCCGTATCTCCCAAAACCAGGGGGGACGGCCGGGTATTCCCCCCGGGCGCGGCCGGGGGCCGGGGTCACCGGACGATCTTGCCCGCGTCGCCCTTGTCGCCCGCCGACTGCTTCGTCGCGGAGGCGGGGATCGGCTTGTCGGCGCCCAGCGCGTCCCAGACCTGCTGGTCGGCCTTCTCCAGCGGGATGACGCGGTTGGGGTCGGCGGGGTCGTACTGGACCGGCAGGGTCACCATGTTCACGTTGTCGGAGCCGAGGCCCTTGAGGCCCTTGGCGAAGCCCGCGAGCTTGGTGACCGAGCCGAGGTCGGAGTCGGTGGTGACGGCCTTGGTGGCGGTGTCCGCGATGCCGTACAGCTTGGTGCCGTCGAACACGCCCACGCTCTTGACCTGCTGCATCAGCGCCTTGATGAACGCCTGCTGGAGCTGGATGCGGCCGAGGTCGCTGCCGTCGCCGACGCTGTGCCGGGTGCGGACCAGGCCGAGGGACTGCTCGCCGTTCAGGGTGTGGGTGCCCGGCTGGAGGTCCAGATGGCTGTCGGGGTCGTCGATCGCCTCGGTGGTGGTGATCCCGACGCCGCCGAGCTTGTCGATCAGCTTCTTGAAGCCGGTGAAGTCGACCTCGACGTAGTGGTCCATGCGGACGCCGGACATGGATTCGACGGTCTTGACCGCGCAGGCCGGTCCGCCGACCTCGTACGCCGTGTTGAACATGGCGCGCTGCTGTCCGGCCACGGGCTTGCCGCTGACGTCGCCGGTGCAGTCGGGCCGGGTGATGAGGGTGTCGCGCGGGATGGAGACCACACTCGCGGTCCTGTGGCCCTTGTTGACGTGGACGACCATCGCGGTGTCGGAGCGGGCCGCGCCCTCGTCGGCGCCGTACTCGCCGTTCGCGCCGGAGCGGGAGTCGGAGCCGAGGACGAGGATGTCCTCGGAGCCGTTGTCGACGTTCTCGGGGCGGTCCTTGCCGAGCGCGGTGTTGATGTCGACGGCCTGGAGGTTGCCGTTGAGGTGGACGTACGCGTAGCCGAGCCCCGCACCGCCCACGACGACCGCGCCGGCCAGGCTCCAGACGGCGATCCGCGTCGCCCTGCGGCCGCGGGACGGCTTCTTCCGGCGCTTGCCGGTGGCCCGTATTCGGCCACTGCTCCCACTTCGCTCGCTCATGCGTCTCCCTCGTTCCGTCGGCTACCCCCTTGCGTTGGCGGCGACAAGAAGCGTGGCACAGGCGGCTGTGGCCCCCGTGTGGGTCCAGAACGGCTCGCACGGCGGCCGTGCCGGCCGGTATTCCGGCGCTCACCTGCGGTTTCGTGGACCATGCAACGGTCGTACGAAGGTGCCGCGCGACGGCGCCCGTGTGGCGAAGGTCTCGGGACGGCAACGGGGTACGGCACAGGGCCGCCCCCGCACCGGGGGTGCGGGGGCGGCCCTGTGTGCTGCCGGAGGGGCGACGACTAGTCGTTGTTGCCCGGGGCCGGCGTCGTCTTCTGGATCTGGAGCAGGAACTCCGCGTTCGACTGGGTCTTCTTCATCCGGTCGAGCAGGAGCTCGATGGCCTGCTGCTGGTCGAGGGCGTGGAGCACCCGGCGCAGCTTCCAGACGATTCCCAACTCCTCGCTCCCGAGCAGGATCTCCTCCTTGCGGGTGGAGGACGCGTCGACGTCCACCGCCGGGAAGATCCGCTTGTCGGAGAGCTTGCGGTCGAGCTTGAGCTCCATGTTGCCGGTGCCCTTGAACTCCTCGAAGATCACCTCGTCCATGCGCGAGCCGGTCTCGACCAGCGCGGTGGCCAGGATGGTCAGCGAGCCGCCGTCCTCGATGTTGCGCGCGGCACCGAAGAAGCGCTTCGGCGGGTAGAGCGCGGTCGAGTCGACACCACCGGACAGGATGCGGCCGGAGGCCGGGGCGGCGAGGTTGTACGCGCGTCCCAGGCGGGTGATCGAGTCCAGCAGGACGACCACGTCGTGACCCAGCTCCACGAGGCGCTTGGCGCGCTCGATGGCCAGCTCGGCGACGGTGGTGTGGTCCTCGGCGGGGCGGTCGAAGGTCGAGGAGATGACCTCGCCCTTCACCGACCGCTGCATGTCGGTGACCTCTTCCGGACGCTCGTCCACGAGGACGACCATCAGGTGGCACTCGGGGCTGTTGACCGTGATCGCGTTGGCGATGGCCTGGAGGATCATGGTCTTGCCGGTCTTCGGCGGGGCCACGATCAGACCGCGCTGGCCCTTGCCGATGGGGGCGACCAGGTCGATGATCCGCGTCGTCAGGACGTTGGAGTCGGTCTCCAGGCGGAGCCGGTCCTGCGGGTAGAGCGGGGTCAGCTTCTGGAACTCGGGGCGGCCGCGGCCGGATTCCGGCGCCATGCCGTTGACCGAGTCGAGGCGGACCAGCGCGTTGAACTTCTCGCGGCGCTCGCCGTCCTTGGGCTGGCGCACCGCACCGGTGACGTGGTCGCCCTTGCGCAGGCCGTTCTTGCGGACCTGGGCGAGCGAGACGTAGACGTCGTTCGGGCCGGGCAGGTAGCCGGAGGTCCGGATGAACGCGTAGTTGTCGAGGATGTCCAGGATGCCCGCGACGGGGATCAGGACGTCGTCGTCGGTGACGGGCGGGGCGTCGCTCGCGAAGTCGTCGCGTCCGCGACGGCCGCGGCGGTCGCGGTAGCGTCCGCGCCGGCCGCGCCGGCCGCCCTCGTCGTCGAAGTCGTCCTGCGGGCCGTTGTTGCCGCCCTGGTTCTGGCCGCCGCCCTGACGGCGGTTGCCGCCCTGGTCGTCGCCCTTGCCGCGCTGGCGGTCGCGCTGGCGGTCGCGGCGCTGCTCGCCCCGGTCCCCGCGCTGGCGGTCGCCGCGGTCGCCGCGGCGGCCCTCGGCGTTGTCCGCGCCGGCCTCGGCCTTGGACTCGCCGGAGCGGTCCTCGGCGGGCGCCTCGTGCTTCTGCTCCTGCTTCGGCTCGTCCTGGGCGCGGTCCTTGCTCTGCGCCTTGGCGTCCGGCTTGCTCTCCGGGCTGCCCGCCTGCGCGGTGGCGCGGCGGCGACGGCGCTCGCCCGCGGGCTGGTCGTCGCTGGCCGGCTGGCCCGGGATGTCGATCTGCTGCTGGGCCGTGGCCTTGTCGGCGGGCGCGGCGGCCGGGGCCTCGTCGGCGCCGGTGCGGGCCTTCGAGGTGGCGCGGCGCTTCGGCTTGGTCTCGGCGCCTTCGGCGGGGGCCTCGGTGGCCTTGGCCTTGGGGGCGGTGGAGCCGCCGCCGGCCTGGGCCTCCTTGATGACCTCGATCAGCTGGCCCTTGCGCATCCGCGCGGTGCCCTTGATGCCGAGGCCGGACGCGACCTGCTGCAGCTCGGCCAGGACCATGCCCTCAAGGCCGGTGCCGGAGCGGCGGCGCCGTGCGGTGGTGCCAGTGGCAGCACCTTCGGCGGGCGCGGCGCTGTCGACGTTCTTGTCGGCAGTCACGCCCATCAGATCGGTGGTGTCGCTCACGAAGGGTCCTTCCCTGGAGCGGACGTCGGCCTTCTGGCTCGGCGACCGGTTGTGCTGTCCGGCTGCGGTCCTCGGTTGGTGCGGCCCGTGCCGGGGCGGTGGTCCGCCGGATGGAACGGCGGAGAGATGAGGTGTGCGTGTGCCCGGCGCGAGCATCCCCCTGCTCGGCCCACTCCTGGATGAGCGGAGGGGTGTCGTGCCGGTTCCGGAGCGTGCTCGCAACTGCTCAGGCAGGCTGCTCAGGCAGTTGGGGGGGCTCCCGGAAGAAATGGTGGTCCCGAAGGGGACACGAAGCAACGCGCCTCATGGACGTCGATTGCAGACTTGAGATTAACACTACCGGCTCCAACAAACATTCCCCCTCTCCCTCACCGGCAATCACTTCTCGGCCAGCAGCCTCTCGGCCTAGCCCGAGAGCGGCAGAACGCTCGCGCCCTGCGCGTCGAGAGCGAGCCGGTTGGCCGCCCATCCCTCGCCCGCCAGTCGGGCGACCTTGTCGGCCGCGCCGTCCCCGGCCAGGGCCAGCACCGTCGGACCGGCGCCGGAGATGACCGCGGGGACGCCCTCGGCGCGCAGCCGGGCCACGAGTTCGACGCTCTCGGCCATGGCGGGCGCGCGGTAGTCCTGGTGCAGCCGGTCCTCGGTGGCCGTGAGCAGCAGCTCGGGGCGCCTGGTCAGGGCCTCGACGAGGAGGGCGGCACGGCCGGCGTTGAACGCGGCGTCGACGTGCGGGACGGTGCGCGGCAGGAGGCCGCGGGCGGTCTCGGTGAGCACCGGCTTGCCGGGGACGAAAACCACCGGAACGATGGAATCAGCGGGGTCCATCCTGATCGCGCGGGCGGAGGCGCCGTCCATCCAGGCGAGCGTGAATCCGCCGAGCAGGCAGGCCGCGACGTTGTCGGGGTGGCCCTCGATCTCCGTGGCGAGCTCCAGCAGGGCCGCGTCGTCCAGCCGGGCGTCGCCCCCGGTCGTCACGGCCCGGGCGGCGACGATTCCGGCGCAGATGGCGGCGGAGGAGGAACCGAGGCCGCGTCCGTGCGGGATGCGGTTGGCGCAGACGATCTCCAGGCCGCGGGGCTGTCCCCCGAGCAGGTCGAAGGCGGTGCGCAGGGACCGTACGAGCAGGTGCTTCTCGTCGCGGGGCAGGGTGTCCGCGCCCTCACCGGCGATGTCGATGTGCAGTCCGGAGTCGGCGACGCGGACGACGACGTCGTCGTACAGGCCGAGCGACAGGCCGAGGGCGTCGAAACCGGGGCCCAGGTTGGCGCTGGTCGCGGGGACGCGCACCCGGACGGCGGCGGCTCGGAAGGCGGGACCGGCCATCGCTGTGACGACTCTCCTTGTGAGGCGGCGGGGGTTCCGGGGGCTGCGGGCGGGGATTCTTCGGGGGAGCCGCAACGGCCCGGGGCACCCCGGCAGACGCGGCGGGGCGGGTTGGGGACAGCTTATCGAAGGAAGGTTCTGTGGCGACATAGGGCGCACAGGAGGCGCACGATGCGTGTCGCACGCCCGCGGTGCGCTCTTGTCGCCGGAAAGGGCCGGTAGAGGCCTTTTCTGACGCCTCGTCGCGAGCGCGGGCGCCTCCCCGGGCCGCTGCGCGGACCGGCCCGGGGAGGGGCCACGCGTGACGTGGTTACGCCAGGCCCAGCTTCTCGGCGGCGGCGGCCGCGTCGACCGGGACGGTGACGGGCTGCGGGGCGCCCGCGACGGCCCAGTCGGGGTCCTTGAGGCCGTTCCCGGTCACCGTGCACACGATCTTCTGGCCGGGGTCGATCTTTCCCTCCTCGGCGGCCTTGAGCAGACCGGCGACGGACGCGGCCGACGCGGGCTCCACGAAGACGCCCTCCTGCGAGGCCAACAGGCGGTAGGCGGACAGGATCTGACGGTCCGTGACCTCGTCGATGAAGCCGCCCGACTCGTCCCGCGCGGCCAGCGCGAAGTCCCAGGAGGCCGGGTTGCCGATCCGGATCGCGGTCGCGATGGTCGACGGGTCCTTGACGACCTCGCCGCGCACGATGGGCGCGGAGCCGGACGCCTGGAAGCCCCACATGCGCGGCTTGTGCGTCGACACGCCGTCCGCGGCGTACTCGGTGTACCCCTTCCAGTACGCGGTGATGTTGCCCGCGTTGCCGACCGGGAGGACGTGGATGTCCGGGGCGTCGCCGAGCGCGTCGACGATCTCGAACGCGGCGGTCTTCTGGCCCTCGATACGGACCGGGTTGACCGAATTGACCAGCGCGACGGGGTAGTTGTCCGAGAGCGAGCGGGCCAGCGTCAGGCAGTCGTCGAAGTTTCCGTCGACCTGGAGGATCTTGGCGCCGTGCACGAGCGCCTGGCCCATCTTGCCGAGCGCGATCTTGCCCTGCGGCACGAGGACCGCGCAGACCATGCCGGCCCGGACCGCGTAGGCCGCGGCCGAGGCGGAGGTGTTGCCGGTGGAGGCGCAGATGACGGCCTGCGCGCCCTCCTCCTTGGCCCGGGTGATGGCCATGGTCATGCCGCGGTCCTTGAAGGACCCGGTGGGGTTGGCGCCCTCGACCTTGAGGTGCACCTCGCAGCCCGTGCGCTCGGAGAGGACCTGAGCGGGGACGAGCGGCGTGCCGCCCTCACGGAGCGTGACGACCGGCGTCGTGCTCGTGACCGGGAGGCGGTCCCGGTACTCCTCGATGATGCCGCGCCACTGGTGGGTGCCCTTGGTGGTCATGGGTCCTTACTCCCCTTCAACACGCATGATGCTGGCGACACCGCGCACGGTGTCGAGCTTGCGCAGCGCCTCGACGGTCCCGGAGAGGGCGGCGTCGGGCGCGCGGTGGGTGACGACGACGAGCGATGCCTCGCCGTCGGTTTCCTGACTGTCCGGCCGGCTCTGCTGGCGGACCGTATCGATGGATACGCCCTGGTCGGCGAAGACCGTCGCGACCTGGGCGAGCACGCCCGGCTTGTCGGCCACGTCGAGGCTGATGTGGTACCGCGTGACGACGTCGCCCATGGGGCTCACCGGCAGGCGCGTGTACGCGGACTCGCCGGGCCCGGGGGCCTCGTTGAGCTTGTTGCGGCAGACGGCCACGAGGTCGCCGAGGACCGCGGACGCGGTGGGCGCCCCGCCCGCGCCGGGGCCGTAGAACATCAGCTGTCCGGCCGCCTCGGCCTCCACGAACACCGCGTTGTACGCCTCGCGCACCGAGGCGAGCGGGTGGCTCAGCGGGATCATCGCGGGGTGGACGCGGGCCGTCACGGACGCGCCGTCGGCGGCGCGCTCGCAGATGGCGAGGAGCTTGACGGTGCAGCCCATGCGGCGGGCAGACGCGATGTCGGCGGCGGTGACCTCGGTGATGCCCTCGCGGTGCACGTCGCCGATGCGGACCCGGGTGTGGAAGGCGATCCCGGCGAGGATCGCGGCCTTCGCGGCGGCGTCGAAGCCCTCCACGTCGGCGGTGGGGTCGGCCTCCGCGTAACCGAGGGCGGTGGCCTCGTCCAGCGCCTCGGAGTAGCCGGCGCCGCTGGTGTCCATCTTGTCGAGGATGAAGTTGGTGGTGCCGTTGACGATGCCGAGCACCCGGTTGACCTTGTCGCCGGCCAGGGACTCGCGCAGCGGCCGGACGAGCGGGATGGCACCGGCCACGGCGGCCTCGTAGTAGAGGTCCCGGCCGTACTGCTCGGCGGCGGCGTGCAGGGCGGCGCCGTCCTCGGCGAGCAGGGCCTTGTTGGCGGAGACGACGCTCGCGCCGTGCTCGAAGGCGGTCGTGATCAGCGTACGGGCGGGCTCGATGCCGCCGATGACCTCGATGACGACGTCGATGTCGCCGCGTTTGACCAGGGCGGTCGCGTCCGTGGTGACCAGGGCGGGGTCGATCCCCTCGCGCACCTTGGAGGGCCGGCGGACGGCGACGCCGGCGAGCTCCACCGGGGCGCCGATGCGCGCCGTGAGGTCGTCGGCGTGCGTCGTCATGATGCGCGCCACCTCTGAGCCGACCACACCACAGCCCAGCAGCGCCACCTTCAGCGGACGCGTACGCATCATCCGACCTCGTTTCCTTTACACCTGTAGTACGGACCAGTCTCACTCACCGGACGGGTGTTCCCGCCACCCGTCCGGATCCTGAGATGTTTACGGGGATACCGTGGTACGCCCCCGGAAATACGGCATCAGCCGACGTCGAGACGCAGGAGATCTTCCTCCGTCTCGCGCCGGACGATCACCCGCGCCTCCCCGTCCCGCACGGCGACGACCGGCGGGCGCAGGGCGTGGTTGTAGTTGCTCGCCATGGAGCGGCAGTACGCGCCGGTGGCGGGCACGGCGATCAGGTCGCCGGGGGCCAGGTCGGACGGCAGATAGGCGTCCTTGACCACGATGTCGCCGCTCTCGCAGTGCTTGCCGACGACCCGGACGAGCATCGGTTCGGCGTCCGAGGTCCGCGAGGCGAGCGCGACGCTGTACTCGGCGTCGTACAGCGCGGTGCGGATGTTGTCCGACATGCCGCCGTCGACGCTCACGTAGGTGCGCAGGCCCTCCAGCGGCTTGACCGTGCCGACCTCGTACAGCGTGAAGGCGGTCGGGCCGACAATGGCGCGGCCGGGCTCGACCGAGATGCGGGGGGTGGCGAGCCCGGCGGCCTCGCACTCGCGGGTCACGATGTCGCCGAGCGACTTGGCGATCTCGTGCGGTTCGCGCGGGTCGTCCTCGGAGGTGTACGCGATACCGAGGCCGCCGCCGAGGTCGATCTCGGGCAGCTCGACGCCGTGCTCGTCGCGCACCTCGGCGAGCAGCTGCACGACGCGGCGGGCGGAGACCTCGAAGCCGGCCATGTCGAAGATCTGGGAGCCGATGTGGGAGTGGATGCCGACGAGTTCGAGCCCGTCCAGGGTGAGCGCCCGGCGCACGGCCTCGGCGGCCTGTCCGCCGGCCAGCGCGATCCCGAACTTCTGGTCCTCGTGGGCGGTGGCGATGAACTCGTGGGTGTGCGCCTCGACGCCGACGGTGACCCGGATCTGGACGCGCTGGCGCTTGCCGAGGCCCTGCGCGATGTGGGCGACGCGGACGATCTCCTGGAAGGAGTCGAGGACGATGCGCCCGACGCCGGCCGCGACGGCGCGCTCGATCTCCTCGACGGTCTTGTTGTTGCCGTGGAAGGCGATGCGCTCGGCGGGCATCCCGGCGTCGAGCGCGGTGGCCAGCTCGCCGCCCGAGCAGACGTCGAGGTTGAGCCCCTCCTCCCTGAGCCAGCGCACGACCGCCCGGGAGAGGAACGCCTTGCCGGCGTAGAAGACGTCGGCCCCCGGCCCGAAGGCGTCGGACCAGGCGCGGCAGCGGGCCCGGAAGTCGGCCTCGTCCAGGAAGTAGGCGGGGGTGCCGAACTCCTCGGCCAGCCGGGACACCGTGAGCCCGCCGACGGTCACCGCCCCGTGCTCGTCGCGGGTGACCGTGCGGGACCACACCTTCTCGTCGAGGACGTTGAGGTCGTCGGCGGGGGCGAGGTAGTGGCCGTCGGACATGACGTCGGCGTGACGGGGTCCGGCGGGGTGTGCGGATCGGCTCATCGTGTGGCTCTGCTCTTTCGGGTGTTCAGAGGTGTTCGGGCGCGCTGACGCCGAGCAGGGACAGGCCGCCGGCCAGCACCGTCCCGGCGGCTTCGGCGAGGGCCGTCCGGGAGCGGTGGGCGGCCGAGGGTTTCTCGTCCCCGGCGGGGAGCGGGTGGGCGGCGTCGTGGAAGTCGAAGAAGGCGGCGGCCACCGCTTCGAGGTGCCGGGCGAGCCGGTCGGGGGCGCGGTGCAGGGCGGCGGCCGCCAGGACGGCGGGGTGCGCGTCGAGCAGCGTGAGCAGGGTGTCGGCCCCGGCGGTGTCGATGTCCTCGCCGGGCCCCGCGACGGTGACGCCGAGCCGGCCGGCCTCCCGGACCAGGGCACGGGCGCGGGCGTGTGCGTAGCGGACCCGGAAGAGGGCGTTGGCCTCGGTCTGCGCGATGAGTTCGGGCCCGAGGGGGGCACGGTCGTGCCCGGCGGCGCGGAGGAGGCCCCAGCGGGCGGCGTCGGGGCCGAGCCGGGCGAGGAGGACGGCGGTGGTGTCGCCTGCGGGGACGGGGCGTAGGGGGGCGGGCGGTTCGCCGGGGGCGTCGGCGGGCGCCTCCGCGTGCTCCCTCTCGTACGCCTCCGCGCTCACCCCGAGCCGCGCCCAGTCCGCATCCGGCTCCCCCGCGCAGCTGACGCGTACGGCGGCGCCCTGGGCGGCCAGGAGGCGGCGGACCGCGTCGGCGGTGACGGCGGCCCGGACCTCGCGGGCGTGGACGAGCCGCACCCGCTGTCCGGCGAGGGCGTCCCCGTACCCGTACCGCTCCCCCTGCTCCCGCACCCGGTGGACGAGGTCGCGGTGGGCGGCGGCGCCGGTGGCGGCGTCGAGCGTGAAGTTGAGGAAGCCGGGTCCGGTGATCTCGACTCCGGCGACTCCGGGGGCTCCGGCGAGCCGGTCGCGCAGGATCTCGGCGACCTCGCGGGCGGCGAGGCCGGCGGGTCCGGCGAGCTGGAGGGCGACGGCGCTGGCGTAGTCGCCGCGCCCGCCGGGCCGGGTCCTCTCCACCCGCACGCGCGCGGGCACGGGCGCGTGAAGGGCGTCCTCGCGGACCGCGCGGCGCACGGCGTGCAGCACGGTCGTGGAGAGGTCGACGGGGGTCACGGGACAAGCGTATGGGAGGGAGGGGGGCCCTTCGCGAACCGGTTTCGCCATGCGGTCAGCCGGCGGCGCTCTCCGCCCGCCCGGCGCCCGGCCCGGCGGCCGGCACGGACGACCGGCCGCGCTCGACGAGCCGGTGCACGAGCATCACCAGCTCGCCCGGCTCGAACGGCTTGGCCAGGAACGCGTCCACCCCGGCGGCGACCCCGTGGTCCACCTCGTACGGCGTGCAGGCGCTGACGATCGCGAGCGGCAGACGCTCGGTGCGCGGATCGGACCGCAGCCGGGTGGCGGTCTGGAGGCCGTCGAGCCGGGGCATGACCACATCGAGCGTGATCGCGTCGGGGCGGACCCGGTGCACGAGATCCAGACACTCGACACCATCGCCCGCGGTCACGACCTCGAAGCCCTCCAGCTCGAGATTGACCCTGATCAACTGCCGGATGACCTTGTTGTCGTCGACAACAAGCACGCGGCCGCATGCCCCAGACACCCTTCGAGGGTAGGCGCGGCGGAAGGGCTGCGTCCGGGTTTTGCCCACTTCCGCCCCCGGAGGAGGGTCCACGAGGATGGCCGGATGTGCGTACGAGGGGGCACACGCCGTCACGCGATGACGCGGAATACCTGTTCACGGGCACCCCGTCGGAGCTGGTAGTGTTTCCCCCGTCGCCAAGCAGCACAGCGATACGCCCCCGTAGCTCAGGGGATAGAGCATCGGCCTCCGGAGCCGGGTGCGCAGGTTCGAATCCTGCCGGGGGCACTTCGGAAGAAGTGCCAAAGAGGTTCTTGACCCGCGACGCGGGTCGGGAACCTCTTTTTTGATGTCGAGCCACACACGGCCCACGTGGCGGGGCCCCGGCCGCTTAACCACGTCGCCCCCCCGATGGGAGGATAAGCAGTAGGATAAGTGGCATGAGCGAGCCTACCGGCAAGTACTCGATCACCATGCCGCGCGACATCGCCGAAGCCGCCAAGGCCCGCAGCGGCCCCTCCGGCTTGTCCGCCTATGTAGCCGCGGCCGTCGCCCGCCAGATCGAGCGCGACAACCTCAACGAACTCATCACGGTCGCCGAGGCCGAACACGGACCTGTCACGGACGATGAGATCCAGTCCCTGCGGGACGAACTGACCCGGGCACGGCGCGAACAGACCGAGCCCGGAGCGAACGCGGCGTGACCCTGTCTCCCGCAGCCCCCGGCGGAACCCTCGTCCTTGACAGCGAAGGACTGGCCAAGGCCGTCCTGCGCGACCGGGCCGCCATCGGCTGGCTCGCTCTGGCACGCGCCGACGACCTGCGCGCGATCACCTCGGCGGCCACCCTCGTCGAAGTGATCCACCCCCGCATCAACCGCCCGGCCCTGGAGTGGACGCTCTCCCGTCTGGTCATCGAACCGATCACCGAACCGATCGCCCGGCACGCCGCCACGCTTCTCGCCGATGCCGGTCTGCACGGCCACAAGTACGCCACCGACGCGATGCTCGCCGCTACCGCTCTGACCGCACCTGGACCGGTCACGATCCTCACCTCCGATCCGGAGGACCTCATGACCCTCTGCGGTGGACGCGCGACCGTGATCAAGATCTGACCGCTCCTCCTCGAGGCGCGGGGGCGTAGTCGGGGTCTTCGCGTATGGGTATACGGTCGGGCCGCGCCGTCCGTGGCGCGTGTGCCCAGGGGGGGGAACATGTTTGTCATCGTCGTGGGGTTGCTCATCGCGCTCATCTTCACGGTCTTCGGGTTGCGGATGGTCCGGAACGCCACCGAGATGGCGCGACGCCACAAAGAGGGCATCGCGCTGTGGGCGCTCAACGCGGGAGTGCCCGCCACGTCGCGTTTCGCCTGGCCCGCAGCGCTCTTCCGCTGCATCGGCGTGCTCAGCGCGCTGGCCGGCACGGCGGCGGCGCTGTTCGCGGTGGCGGCCCTCATCGTCACCGTCTGAGCGAACGCGGTCCGTCAGCTCGCCAGCTCCAGCTCCGCCGCGACCGTCTTGCCCACCGGGGCCCGGTCCAGTACCTCCCACCGTGTGGCGAGGGCTGCCACCAGGAGCAGTCCTCGCCCCTCCTCGGCGAGCGGTGGGGGCTCGGCCACTGCCCCGGACGGCGGGCGGCGTTCGCCCCGGGCGTCGGAGACCTCGATGCGCAGGGTCCGGCCGGTGAGCCGCAGGGACAGCTCGAAGTCGCGGCCGGGGACGCGGCCGTGCGTGACGGCGTTGGCGGCGAGTTCGGCCACGAGCACGGCGGCGGTGTCGGAGGCCGTGCTGCCGTGCGGCATGCCCCAGGCGTCGAGCTGGTGCAGTGCGAGCCGCCGGGCGAGCCGGGCGCCGCGCGGGGTGGAGCTGAAGCGCTGGGTGAACGCGTCGGCGGTGGCCGGAGTGTGGGGGGCGACCGCGAGGGGCTGTGGTGTCATGCCGACAATCTGGCGGTACGCCCGTGGCGCGCACCAGTGATCATCCGCGTACTCCAGGTGACCGTACGCGCGCACGTCGTGCGCGGCGAAGGTAGCGCCGGGCGGGCTGCGCTCCGGCGCCGGCTCAGCAAGTCGTAGGGCGTCGGTCGCGTCGAAGCCGGGCGGCCTGTGGGCTACTTTGTGGCAACGACGTAGACGCTGCCCCAGCGGCGCTTCGGGTTGGCCATGGTGGGGTCGAACGGCCAGGGTCCGACGGTGGTGAAGCCGGCCTCGGTGAAGAGCTGGACGAGCTTTTCGTAGTCATAGGCCCACAGGTGCGGAGTGTACGTGGGGTCGTCGTCCTGGTCGCGGAAGACGAGATTCACGAGGTCGAGCCGGGTGTTGATGTCGCTGCGGCAGTCGCGCTTGGCGTACCAGCGCTCGATCGTCTCGTCGGTGGCGTTCAGGGGACCGGGGTACTGGCTCAGGGCGAAGGCGGCGTCGGGAACGCCGGTGATGATCCGGCCGCCCGGCACGAGGACGCGGTGGGCCTCGCGGACGTAGTGCTTGGCCGAGCGCGGGTAGTCGATGTGCTCCAGGAAGTGCTCGGAGAAGATCTCGTCGGTGCTGTCGCCCTGGAGGGGGATGCCCTCGCGGATGTCCCAGAGGAGGTCGGCCGGCGGGACGAGGTCGATGTTGAAGAAGCCGTCGATGCGGTGGGCTCCGCCGCCGATTTGGACCTTGGCGGGCTTGCCGTCGATGCGGCCGCTGGGCCAGGCGCGTCGACTGGCGTGGTGATAGCGGTGGAGCTCGATCTCCTTGGCGGCGGCCCGGAGGGCGCGGGCAAGGCCGTGGGTGGTGGCGGGGTCGGCGAGGACCGAGGCGATCTGCTCGCCGAGGAGGTCGATGGAGGGCATGCCGGAGGGACTCATCACGGATCTCCTGCGTGTGAGGTGGCTCGGGGTGGTGTGCCGCGATCGGTGGTGTTGATCAGGCAGGGCTGGGTGCGGGAGCTGCCCACTGGTTGTTGCGCATGAGGGTGTACTTGATGTCCACCAGCCGCGGGGCGATGGTCAGCGCGAGCTCTTCGGCCGCGTGGAGGTGGCCGGTGTCGTCCTGCTCGGCGCGCCAGACGCGGTAGTCGAGGTGGGGGTAGGCCGGGTTGATGCCGATCTCGCCTTTGGGCATCGTGCCGTTGAACGGGGCGACGATGTCCATGTGGTTCCAGTAGTTCCAGGCTTGCAGGGCCTTGTGCTGGTCGAAGTAGAAGTAGAAGTCGGGGTAGCGGCCGAAGGTGCGCAGTTCCCGGTGGATGAGGTGGCCGAGGAGCGGTCCGAGCTGGGTAGCCAGGGAGTCGAACTCCCAGCGCCTGCGGTGCCAGGCTTCGGGTGCATCGCCAGGCGCGAAGAAGCGGGCGGCGACGAGGTAGCTGATCCGCTCGACCAGGTACGCGCTCGCGTGGCTGGTGTCGATGGTCGGGTCGACTCGGTGGATGAGCGCGGCCAGCTGCTTCGGACGGGGACGGAACGTCGCGAGGTCGAACTTGCCGGCCATGGCGGGGAAGGAGGCAAACAGCATTTCCTTGTACAGCCAGTTGTTCAGCTCGCCGAGTTCGGCCAAGCGCCGGGTGTGGTGAGACGTCGAGTGGAGCATCAGGTACTCGGCGACCGCTTCGAAGTACAGGTAGCCGAGGATCGGCAGGCGGGGGATTGTCTCGTCGAGCAGCTTGAGGAATGGCTCGGCATCGACCTGGGCGCCCTGGTAGGCGACGGCGGCAGCGGCAGCGAGGAACGCTGCCGAGTTCTTGACCCGGCTGACGACGGTCTCGCGCAGCTGGTGGCGTTCGTTCTTGCTCAGCAGGTATTCGAGGTGGCTGTAGATCTGCAGGTGGATGAGACCCAGCCGCAGGTAGTCCACACCGGCGAGCCCGCGATACGCCTGCGGCGGGGTGACGATCTCGAAGATCAGCGGGGTAGGGACCCGATCGGTGACGCCGAGCTTGGCCAGGAAGGTCGGCGCCTCCTTCGTCAGGACGTACGCGCCGAGGTTGTGCATGCGGAAGCCCTGCTCGGTCGCGGTGAGCGGCGCGCAGTAGATGCTTCCGACAAGGCAGCCGCCCGACGGGTAGAGGACGCCCTGTCGGCTGATCTCCTCCAGGGCGTGGGTGACGTGCAGCAGGTGCAGTTTGCCGTTTCCGCTGAGGGCCTCGAAGAGAGCGTTCTGCCGCAGCAGGTGCCCGTTCGGGGTGTCCTCGGCAAGGCGCCTGTCCCACGCCGCGGTCTTGCCGCCGAGTGGCGCGGCATGGTCGGTGACGCTCGGTGTGAGAGCGGAGTCGAAGAAGGCGTGAGCATCAGCCCACAAGTGATAGGCGTCAAGGAAGTCCATGGTCAGACCAGGCCCTTCTCGGCAAGCGCGTAACGGACGGCTGCGGGACCGCTGGCCCCGGCGAGGTAAGCCCGCTCCGAGACCAGGACCAGATCGAAGGCGAGCCCACGCAGCTGCTCGAAGGCGGGTTCCCGGACGTACCGGGAGTCGGGCCACCACTTGAGCTTGGGCAAGCGGTAGCGGTCCAGGGCGTCGGCGGCCTTGACCACGTCGGTGATGCGCTCGGCGCGGGCGTGGTCGGCCTTGTCGTCGGCCGCGAACTCCTCGTACGGGAGGTCGTGCAGCCGTACGGCCGTGGCCGCCTGCACGATCCGCCGTGGTGTGGCGGCGAGGCCGAAGTGTCCCCAGACGGCGTCGGCGTTCGCCGCGAGCCAGACGGCCGCGCGGGCGCCATGTCCGCGGTCCTCTTGGTCGTTGCGTCGCTGGCAGTCATGTACGGCGGCGGCGAGGATCGCCGTGGTGACGTCGGCGTCGTCGAGGCCGTTCGCCTCGGCGAGGACGGCAGCGAGCGCCGCCGTCCTCATGGCGTGCCGCACGCCGTGGAGCGACGTGTACAGCCGGGGATCTGCCCACCACTGTGTCGGCAATCCGCCGTGCACGAGCAGTTCCTTCGACTGTGGGCGCAGCACCGGTGCCGACGTCGGCGAGAAGTCGGGCCTGTGCTCGCTGATCCATGCGGCGGTGGCGTGGTCCATGTGCTGGTGGAGCGGGAGCTGCCCTCGGGCAGCCAGGTCGATGAGACTTGTGGTCAGCGGGGTCGTGCTCACTCGTGCCCACCCCCTTGGTGGTCTCCGCGGTGATGTTCCCTACCGGATCGGCGCGGCCTGCTGTTCGCGCTCCTTGCGTTCCTTCTCGGCCGCCTCGAAGGCGGCGGTGAAGTCGGCCAGCTCCTGCTCCGTCATCAGGGGCACGCCGAGCGCCGCGGCGACGTCCGTGATCGTGGCCTCGGCCTCGGTGCGGGCGGCGTCCGAGGCCCCGTCTTCCAGCAGGACCTCGAACTCGGCGTGGTAGCCCCACGCCTCGCTCCACTTGACCGCAATCTCGACCTCCCGGAAGCGGAAGTTGTGACGGAAGTTGAACGCCTCGTGCATCACCGTTTCGAATCCGAGGGCGTTGAACACCTTCACCGCGGCGGGAACGTCGGCGGGGGCGATGGCGAACTCCGTCTCCGCGAAGGCCGCACCCTGCCCGATCTTGCTCCCCTTGAGGGTGATCTTGGCGGTGCCGGCGGCCGTATTGTCAGTGACCTTCAAGAGCTGGTCGGGCAGCACGTAGAAGTAGATGTGCTTGTCGTCGGGGCCCAGGTCCTCGCCATCCGTATTCAGGCGGGTTACGAGCTGGTCGTGAATCTCCTTGGTGAATCGGGCGCGCATCTCGATCTCGACGGCCACGGCCTGTCTCCTTGCTTCGGGCATGGCGAAGCCACCCGGACCCTGTCGTGCGGGGCGGTCCGATCGGGCACCGCTATGAGGTTGGTGGTCAAGCTGGGTGATGCGGCCGATGCGGGTGCCAGCCGCATCACCCAGGTCAATCGGTAGGTCTCAGCCGAGGTCGCCGAAGCGTGCCTCGACGATCCCTGAGTGCAGGTAGGTCGGCAGCGAGACTCCTCCTGCCGAGGTGCGGCGGGTGGCGACCTGCTCCTCCGTCTCACTGGGGAAACCCTCCAGCAGACGCAGGCACTGCTGAACCCATTCGCGCGACGCGGGCCAGTCACCCAGGTCACGATGGCGTACGGCCAAGGCGTAAGCGGTCTCGGTGGCCGCCCAGCGGTCGGTCGCCAGCTCGCGCTGGAAGATCGACTCCAGCTCGTCGGTGGAGGCAAGGCGGGTCTGGTTGGTCATGGTGCCCTCTCGGTTCAAACGGTCGTGCCCCAGTAGTGATCAACGCCCAGGCGTCCCCGCGGTGACGCCGTGACCCGCTGCTAGTAGGTGTAGATCTCGGCCAGCGTCTTGTAGTCCTGCAGTTCGTCCTTCTCGAACCACAGCTCCACTTCTTGCTTGGCCTCCTCCGCGTTTCCGGAGGCGTGCACGAGGTTCGCGACCGCCTTGCCGGAGGCGATGCTGGCCCCCGAGCTGTAGTGGGAGAGGTCTCCCCGCACCGTGCCGGCCGGAGCCTGGTTCGGGTACGTGCTACCGACGATCTTGCGGACCGTCGCGATTGCGTCGAAGCCTTCCAGCACCAGGGCGATGACCGGCCCCCGCTGCATGAACGTCGAGGTGACGTTGTACACCTCGGCCCCCAGCCGCTCCTCCAGGTCGAAGTAGTGCTTGCGGGTGAACTCCTCGTCCATCCACTTCATCTTCGTGCCGACGATCTTCAGTGCCGCGTCCTCGAACCGCGAGATGACCCTTCCTGCCAGGCCACGCGCCAGCGCATCGGGCTTGAGCAGGACGAGCGTGCGCTCGACAGTGTGTGCCTGAACCTCGGCCATTGACTTTCCCTTTCGCCTTGCGTGATAACGAACATGACGTGCTATCAGCCGTCGTCCGATGAGGTTACCGGCGCTGGCCGGATGGTTCAGACGTGCGGTCAAGGCGCCAGCATGGCGATCATCCGCGTGAAAGGGGAGCCTGTCCCCAGCGTCCTGTTCTGGCCAACCTGCCCATATCTATTATCCGCTGAGCGAGCGCACCTAGAATCTCCCTACGGTCGTCCGGCGGCTTTCGCGCCTCTTGCGCTTCTCCCAGGTGCCGAGCTACGAGCAGCGACTTCCCCGGCTCCCGATGACTTCGATTCTTCCGGCGCTCTTAGCGCGAGCCAATGCAGTGCCGGTGCAGCAGGAGTGCAGTACGGCCTGACGGCGTTCCTGCACTGCGACAGCGATGAGGGGGCAGTCCTTGTGGACGTGGTCGAGCGCTGGAGTGGCCGGTACGCGTGCCTGCTGCAGTCCGCTCTACGGCTCGGGAACGAACAGTTCGCCGCTCACCTGGGCATTGCGGTCAGGACAGTGGCGGCGTGGCATGCTGACTCGTCCGTCACGCCTCGCCGGGAGATGCAGCAGCTGCTCGACACGGCGCACGAGCAGGCCCCGCCCGCCGCACGTCAGCGCTTCGCGCTTCTGCTGGCGAAGGAGCAGCCGCCGTCAGACTCAGTCCCACCCGGTGCGCAGGCACTGCGTGTGGCCATCGCGGTAGTCGCCCGCGAGAGCGACGTCCTTCTGGTCTGCCGTCGGGACAGCGACGCTGCGGGGATCACATGGCAGTTCCCGGCTGGCGTCATCAAGCCCGGCGGAAAGGCGGAGACCACCACGGTGCGCGAGACGTTGGACGAGACAGGGGTCCACTGCGCGGTACGCAAGCATCTCGGGAACCGGCTGCACCCGGCCACCGGAGTCCTGTGTGAGTACTTCCTCTGCGAGTACCTGGCCGGTGAAGCCACCAACAGCGACACCGCAGAGAACATCGACGTGATGTGGGTGCCCAGAAACGCGGTGCCCCGCTTCATCTCCGTCGATACGATCTTCCCACCCGTCCTGGCCGCCCTGGAGGAGCAGACGTGACGCAGCAGACCACGGATGAGCGGCCAGGCATCGCCGCCGCCATCGTCGTTCACGAAGGCCGTGTGCTCATGGTCCGCCGCCGGGTGAGCGAGGGACAGCTCTCCTGGCAGTTCCCTGCCGGCGAGGTCGAGCCCGGCGAGACCCGCGAGGACGCCGCTGTACGGGAGACCCAAGAGGAGACCGGGCTGACCGTCGAGGCGGTCAAGCTGCTCGGCGAGCGCGTTCACCCCAAGACGGGCCGCCTCATGTCCTACACAGCCTGCCAGATCCTGGGCGGCACAGCTCACGTCGCCGATACCGAGGAGCTGGCCGAGCTTGCCTGGGTCGCCCACGGCGATATCCCGGAGTACGTGCCGTACGGACTGTTCGAGCCGGTACAGGACTATCTCGACGGGGCCTTGTCCGCGTCGACCGGGTGAGCGTACGCGCTCAGGGCGTCCGCAGCAGCTCGCGGAGCCCGGCAACGCGGGCCGGGACCCCGTCGGCGGCGCCTGGGGGCGCGGTCTGTGCCTGCGAGCCCCGGCAAGGGCGGCAGAGGCCGTCCGGGAGGGCGTCCGCCGGGCCGGGACGGCCGCATTCGACGCACTCGACCCGGAGGCCGTTCGCGGGGCCGGGCGCGTCCGGGATGTGCGGCGGCATCTTGTCCGTGAGGCGGCGGCGCACCAGGCCGAGCGGGTGCGTGACGGGCTCCGGGAGTCCGGCGGTGAGTGCCGACGCCAGGTGCTCGGCGCTCGCACCACGTGCGAACCAGGCGGCGGCAAGCGGTTCCAGGGCGGCGCAGTCGGCGGCGGAGAGCGCCAGCCGGGGTTCGCGGCGGCCGAGTCCGGCGAGGGCGAGGTACGCGGCGGAGGGTGCGGCGGGAGCCTCCGGCTTCGGCTTCGGCGGGTCGGGCGGCTCGGGGGCGGTGCGCTGCGGGGGTACGTCCACCGGGGCGGCGGGCGCCCCGGAGAGCGCGGCAGTCCACCACTCGTTGTCGCGGGCGGTCCGGGACCAGTAGGTGTACGTGACCCAGCGGCACTGGCCGTCCCCGTCGACCCGGCGGCGTACGCGGCGCAGGTGCCCGGCCACGGCGAGCGCGCGCAGGGCGGACCCGATGGCCATCTGGCCGTACAGGGGGAGGGATTTGGCCAGCGACTTGATGTCCATGGCGGCGCCTTCGGGCAGACGGTCGATGTACGCCGCGACGTACCGCTCGCGCGCGGGGAGGCCGGTGAAGTCGGCGGGGCGGGGCGAGTCCTGGCCGGGCGCGGAGCGCTTGCCGTAGCCGGTACGGGCCGCGCGGGGCGGGCGGGGGCCTTCGGCGGAGGCGGGCAGGGCGGGACTAAAGTGCTGGGCAGCCATGAGATCGGGACTTTCTGTTGGGTCGATCTTGGGTCAGACCCCGGCCGGTGCTGTGAACACCGCGTCGGGGTCGTTTCGTTGGGGGCACCGTACGCAGCCGCGACTTTCCGCTGCAACTCGCTCACTATTAGTCATACTTGCTGGCCGTGACGGGATAGGGAGGGTGGGAGGGTTACCCCTTTCCGGCTTTTCCCGCCCGATGAAGAACACCGCTCGGGTCTCGGAGCCCGAAGCTCAAGCGGCATCCTGAACGCGCCACCCGGCACCCGAGATCCGAGATCCGAGATCCGAGCGGGCGATCACTCCTCGACTTCCTTACGGCGCCGGACGAGCCGCCAATCGCGGCTCTGCTTCGGGACGTTCACCCCATCCGTGGGCGGCACGGTCTCGCCCACGATGACCTGACCGGTCGGCTCTGCGATCTCCAGGCCGGAGAGATGCTTCTTGAGCCGCTTGGCCATGGGGAGGAAGGTCGCAAAGGTGAACCCGCCGGACACCACCGCCCCGACGACGGGAACAGCCTTCGATACGGACTTGGCGAACGTCTGTTTCGTCATGCTGACGCCGAGGTGCTGCGCGATCTTCTTCACGACCGGATAGACGACGCCCTTGGTCAGCGCCTTCTTCGGCAACGTCTTGGCGACCTGCTTGGCCATCGCCTCCGCCACCTTCCCCACGGCCGCGTTCGCGGACTGAGTCCCGAACATCACCCCGAAGAAGAGCGTGAGCACGCTCCTGGTCGCGTCATCCAGGTCGTCCTCGCCGGAGAACAGGTCGGGCCAGCTGTAGAGATAGGCGAGCTTCTGCGCGATGCGCAGCATGTGACCGACGTACTGGGCGAGATCGGCCGGCACGGTGGCGGGCATGGCGAGGAGGCCGGGAAGGCCGGTGGCCGCCGATATCGCGCTCACCTTGGCGGTCTCGTAGCGGATCG
The DNA here is from genome assembly GCF_049844595.1 of Streptomyces sp. DT224. Lineage (NCBI taxonomy): Bacteria > Bacillati > Actinomycetota > Actinomycetes > Kitasatosporales > Streptomycetaceae > Streptomyces > Streptomyces sp. DT224. Next base: position 300,425 of record NZ_JBNCLI010000001.1, on the reverse strand, counting down.
ACTCGTTCGCCACCCGGTCCAGGACGTCGAGAGGTATGCCCGCCGCCGCCGGGGTCTCCTCGGTCGCCCTGCGGATGTCCTCCTCCGAGCAGTGACGGCGCAGTGCAGTCCGGAGGTACGCCTCCCGGTCGATCCGTACGCCCGGAAGCCTCGCCGCAGCGGCGAGGAGAGCGGAGAACCGCGACTCCGCGTTCTCGCTCGTTTTGTCCATGTCCATGGCGGGAACGTACATGCGGTCGACGCCTCACCGTGGCCCTTCGCACGCAACGCCGAAAAACCTCGCTCGCACCAGGTCCGCAGCGCGTACGCTGCGTCAGCGTACGCACACGCCTGGTGGACAGTACGTAACCCCCACCGCGACCATGACACCGAGTCAGAAGCGGTACGACGGGGTGCGGCGCGAAAGGTGGCCACGATGGCCTACGGGAACACGGACGGCGGTACGGGATCTGCGGGCGGTACGGAGCCGGAGGCTTCGGACAGTCTGCGCACCTTCGGCGCGGTCGTCCATGCCCTACGCGAACACGCGGGCCTGAGCCGCGAGGAGTTCGGGTCACTCGTCGGCTACTCGAAGCACACGATCGCCTCCATCGAGCAGGGCCGCCGGATGCCGGACCTCGGCTTCGTGCAGAGCGCGGAACCGGTGCTCGGCAACACGGGCGCACTGCGGAAGGCAGCGCCGTTCCTGTCCCGGCAGGCGGGACTGGCGAGTTGGTTCGTGCAGTGGGCGCGCCTGGAGGCGACGGCCATCAGCCTCTATACGTACGACTGCCGGGTGATCCCGGGCCTGTTGCAGACCGAGGCGTACGCACGGGCCATCTCGCTCGACGTGCCGCCCCTGCCCGACCCGGAGGAGTTGGAGCAGCGGATCGCGGCACGGTTGGCCCGGCAGGAGCTGCTGTCCATCCATCGGAAGCCGCCTACGGCGTTCAGCTTCATCGTGGAGCAGTCGGTGCTGGAGCGGCACACGGGCGGAGACGACGTTACGCGTGAACTCCTGGACCACTTGATCGAATTGATCGAGGGGAACTGGAACGTGGAGTTTCAGATCATGCCCACGCGTCAGCCACACCACGCAGGCACGGATGGTCCGATCCTGCTGGCGGAGACGCCCGAACACCGATGGTTCGCCTACTCGGAGGGCCAGCAGAACGGGCGGCTGATCTCTGATCCGAAAGAGATCAGCATCCTCCAGCAGCGGTATGCGAAACTGCGCTCACAGGCTCTGACTCCCGAGGACTCGCTGAGCCTGCTGAAGCGAATGCGAGGAGCGCTATGAGCACGTCCGGTCTGACCTGGTTCAAGAGCAGCTACAGCGGCTCGCAGGGTGACGCCTGTGTCGAGGTGGCCATGGACTGGCGCAAGTCCAGCCACAGCGGCTCCGAGGGGGACAACTGCGTCGAGGTCGCCGCCTGCCCCGCCGCCGTCCACGTCCGTGACTCCAAGGACCAGCACAGCCCCGAACTCGCCCTCTCCCCCGCAACGTGGAACGAGTTCATCGCGTACGCCGCCCAGGGCTGACAGCCTCCGCAGTGCCCCGCACCGGACCGCTCCGGTGCGGGGCACTGTCGTGTGCGGCGGCTCAGGCGACCGGCAGCCCCGGGGCCGGGTACGCGTCCATCAGTTCCTTCACCTCGGCGCGGACCTCGGTGATCACGGACTCGTCGCCCGCCCGGGCCGCCGTGACCACGCGGTCGATCCACCCCGCGATCGTGGCCATCTCCGAGGCCGGGATGCCCCGCGACGTCAGCGCTGGCGTCCCGAGGCGGATGCCGGAGGGGTCGAAGGGCTTGCGGGGGTCGTAGGGGACGGCGTTGTAGTTGGCGACGATGCCCGCGCGGTCCAGGGCCTTGGCCGCCGGCTTGCCGGGGATGTCCTTGCCGGTGAGGTCCACCAGCAGCAGGTGGTTGTCGGTGCCGCCGGAGACGAGGTCGAAGCCCCGGGCCGCCAGCTCCTCGCCCAGCGCGCGGGCGTTGGCCACCACCGCGTGGGCGTAGGCGCGGAAGTCCGGGGTGGCCGCCTCCTTCAGGGCTACGCCGATGGCCGCCGTGGTCTGGTTGTGCGGGCCGCCCTGGAGGCCGGGGAAGACGGCGCGGTCCAGGGCGCGGGCGTGCTCGGCGCGGCTGAGGAGCATCGCGCCGCGCGGACCGCGCAGGGTCTTGTGGGTGGTGGTGGAGACGACGTCCACGTGCGGCGCGGGCGAGGGGTGGGCGCCGCCCGCGACCAGGCCCGCGATGTGGGCGATGTCCGCGACCAGGACCGCGCCCACCTCGCGGGCGATCTGCGCGAAGCCCGCGAAGTCGATCGTGCGGGGCACGGCGGTGCCGCCGCAGAAGATGAGCTTCGGCCGCTCGGCGAGGGCCAGGTCGCGGACCTCGTCCAGGTCGACGCGGCCGGTGTCGCGGCGCACGCCGTACTGGACGCCGTTGAACCAGGTGCCGGTGGCGGAGACGCCCCAGCCGTGCGTGAGGTGGCCGCCCATGGGCAGGGACATGCCGAGCACGGTGTCGCCGGGCTTGAGGAACGCCAGGTAGACGGCGAGGTTGGCGGGTGAGCCGGAGTACGGCTGGACGTTGGCGTGGTCCATGGCGAAGAGGGCCTTGGCGCGCTCGGCGGTCAGCGTCTCGACCTGGTCGATGATCTGCTGGCCCTCGTAGTAGCGCTTGCCGGGGTAGCCCTCGGAGTACTTGTTCTGGAGCACCGTGCCGGACGCTTCGAGCACGGCGGCGGAGACGTAGTTCTCGCTGGGGATCAGGCGCAGGGTGTCCGCCTGGAGCTGCTCCTCGGCGGCCACGAGGGCGGCGAGTTCGGGATCGGTGCCCGCCAGGGCGGGGTGGCGGGGCTGTGCGGGTACGGACGCGGTCACGGGTTCCTCCCGGGTCGGTCGCATGGCTGCGGCGTGGACCCGGATGCCCAGGCGGACGGCTCTCCGGCGTGACGCCCCCGGGCGCGCCCGGGGTGTGCCGCTCCCTCGTGGTCGATTCCACTGAGCACCCCGCGAGGAGTGCGCGCCAGTCGCGGCCTTCCGCACCTTACCGGGTGGCCCGGCGAGGGGCGCAATGATCATCTACCCAGCGATTCGGGGTGAACCGGTCACCGACCCCGGGTGCTTGGCGGAGTCTTGGCAAATGCATGCCCCCTGCATGAATCGTTCCTCGCCAGAGTGGCTCATTACATGTGCACTTCATTCGGCACATGCTCCGCACGCGAGACCCATATCGCAGGGGGTTGTTGTTTTGAGAATCAGCCGCGCCGGACGACGTTCCGGGCTGAGCATGGCAGTGACACTGCCGCTGCTCGCCGGGGCGCTCGCCCTCGGGATACCCGACGCCAGCGCCGACTCCGCCCATGGCGGCCGGGACGCGTTGCAGGGCACCAAGCCGTCCTGGGCCACCGCCTCGGCCGACCAGGGGGCTGCCACCGACAGCACCAAGGTGTCCGTCCGGGTGCACCTCGCGGGCCGGGACGCCAAGGGCCTCGCCGCCTACGCCGCCGCCGTGTCGGACCCGGACTCGTCCTCGTACGGGAAGTTCCTGAGCCCCGCGCAGGCGCAGGCCCGCTTCGGGGCCACCCGGGAGCAGATCGACCGGGTCAGCGAGTGGCTGGAGGCCAATGGGCTGACGGTCACCGGGGCGAACGAGCACTACGTCTCGGCCACCGGCGAGGTCGCCGCCGCCGAGAAGGCGTTCAGCACCCAGCTGCGCAACTACCGCAAGGGCGGGCGCACTTACCGGGCCCCGGCCGCGAACGCGTCGGTGCCCGCCGCGCTGGGCGACGCCGTGCTCGCCGTCTCCGGCCTGGACAACGCCCCGCACACCTCGCGCCACGACGACGTGCTGCCGCCGCCGGACGCGGTCTTCCGCAACTCCGGGCCGCTCTCCACGTACTTCGGCTCGAAGACGGCCACCTCGCTGCCGAGTGCGTACGGTTCCAAGGCGCCGTACGCGGTCAAGGGCTACACCGGCAAGCAGCTGCGCGCCGCGTACGGGGCCGGCAGCTACACCGGCAAGGGGGTGACCGTCGCCATCACCGACGCGTACGCCTCGCCCACCATCGCGAAGGACGCCGCCGAGTACGCCAAGCGCAACGGCGACGCGGGGTACAAGCGCGGCCAGTTGAGCCAGGTGCTGCCCGACGACTACACGAAGACCGAGGAGTGCAGCGCGTCCGGCTGGTACGGCGAGGAGACCCTCGACGTCGAGGCCGTGCACGCGGTCGCGCCCGACGCCGGCATCGTGTACGTGGGCGGCGCCTCCTGCTACGACAACGACCTGCTGGACTCGCTGAACAAGGTCGTCGACCACCACCTCGCCGACATCGTCTCCAACTCCTGGGGCGACGTCGAGGCCAACCAGACCCCGGACCTGGCGCTCGCCTACGACCAGGTGTTCAAGATGGGCGCGGTCGAGGGCATCGGCTTCTACTTCTCCTCCGGCGACAACGGCGACAACGTCGCGTCGACCGGCACCAAGCAGATCGACGTTCCCTCCAATTCGGCCTGGGTGACCTCGGTCGGCGGCACCGCGCTCGCGGTCGGCAAGCGCGACACGTACCTCTGGGAGACCGGCTGGGGCACGCTCAACGCCCCGCTGGCGGCGGACGGGCGCAGCTGGCAAGGGTTCCCCGGCGCGTACACCTCGGGCGCGGGCGGCGGCACCAGCTCCACCGTGGAGCAGCCGTTCTACCAGCGCGGGGTCGTGCCCGACTCGCTGGCGCGGGCGAACGGGAAGACGCGGATGCGCACCGCCCCGGACATCGCGGCCGTCGCCGACCCGAACACCGGCTTCCTGGTCGGCCAGACCCAGACCCTGCCCGACGGTTCGCTGGGCTACGACGAGTACCGCATCGGCGGCACCTCGCTGGCGGCCCCGGTCATCGCGGGCATCCAGGCCCTGGCGCAGCAGGCGCAGCACGGCCGGCCGATCGGTTTCGCCAACCCGGCGATCTACTCCCGGTACCAGTCGAAGGCGTACCACGACGTGACCGACCACCCGCTGGGCGCGCACCGTGACCTGGCCGTGGTCCGGGTGGACTACGTCAACGGCGTCGACGCGGCGGACGGCCTGCGGACCACCGTGCGCAGCCTGGGCAAGGACGCCTCGCTGTCGGCCGTGCGCGGCTACGACGACGTGACGGGCGTCGGCACCCCGGCCGCCGGTTATGTGAGCTCCTACCGCCGGCGCTGAGCGCCCGGCGCTGGGACGAGGGGGCAGTACACCCCCTGGGGCATGGGGCCGGCCACCGTTCTCGGTGGACCGGCCCCATGTTCATTCGTGCGGGCAGGCGTCAGGCCGAGGCGCGTTTGCGGGACGTCGTGCTCTTCGACCCGCTCTGCTTCTTCGCCGTCGTCTTCTTGGCGGCCGTCTTCTTCGTGGTGCTCTTGGCGGCGGTCTTCTTGGCCGCCTGCTTGCCCGTACCGCTCGCCGTGGACTTCTTGCCGCCGGTGGACTTCGGAGCGGAGGCGGACTTCTTGGCGGCGCCCCCGGAGCCCGCGGCCGTCTTCCTGCCGGACGTGCCGGACGCCTTGCGGTCGCTGAGGGAGTGGACGTCCGCGACGGACTCCCCGCCCTCGCCGCTGTCCTCGTCCCCCTCCTCGCCCCGGGCCTCCTTGGCGGCCTTGACGCTGCTCTCCAGGGCGGCGAGCAGGTCGATGACCTTGCCGCCCCCCTTGGCGCCCTTGTCGGCCGGTTCCGGCGCCTCGCCCGACGCCTTCGCGGCGACCAGTTCCTCGACCGCCTCCCGGTAGTCGTCGTGCAGCGAGTCCATGTCGACGTCACCGAGGGTGTCCATGAGGGCGTCCGCGAGGTCCAGCTCGGCGTCGCGCACCGTCACGTCGGACTCCGGGGCGACGCCCTCGGGGGCCCGGATCTCGTCCGGCCAGAGCAGCCCGTGCATGGCGATCACGTCGTCCACGACCCGGAGCATGCCCAGCCGCTCCCGCCCGCGCAGCGCGTACTTGGCGAGGGCCACCTTGCGGCTCCGTTTCAGGGCCTCGCGCAGCAGGGTGTACGGCTTGGCCGCCGGGACCCCGTTGGCCGAGAGGTAGTAGGCCGCGTCCATCTGGAGCGGGTCGATGGCGTCGGCCGGGACGAAGGCCACGATCTCGATGGTCTTCGCGGTGGGCAGCGGCAGGTGGCTCAGGTCCTCGTCGGTGATCGGGATCATGGAGCCGTCGGCGTCCTCGTACGCCTTGCCGATCTCGGCGGAGGTCACCTCCTCCCCGTCCAGCTCGCACACCTTGCGGTAGCGGATGCGCCCGCCGTCCTCGACGTGGATCTGCCGGAACGAGATCGAGTGGTTCTCGGTGGCGTTGACCAGCTTGATCGGGATGCTGACCAGCCCGAAGGAGATGGCGCCGTTCCAGATGGATCTCACCGGTTCACCCCTTGAGTCCGTGCATACGAAGAAAGAGACGTTTCGCGTGTGATTCTTATCGTATGACGCCGATCACCGAGGTGGAGGGGCGACGGCTGTCCCTGAGCAATCTGGACAAGGTGCTGTATCCGGCCACCGGCACCACGAAGGGCGAGGTGCTGCACTATTACGCGGCCACGGCCTCCGAGGTGCTGCTCGCGCATCTGCGGGACCGGCCGGTGTCCTTCCTGCGCTATCCGGACGGGCACGAGGGCCAGGTGTTCTTCACCAAGAACCCGCCCCCCGGTACTCCGTCCTGGGTACACCGGACCCCGGTGCCGCACCGCGAGAGCGAGCCGTCCGAACAGGTGGTCGTCCAGGACCTCGCCTCGCTGATGTGGGCCGCCAACCTGGTGGTGGAGTTCCACACCCCGCAGTGGCGGGCGAAGACCCCGGCGGTGGCCGACCGGCTGGTCCTCGACCTCGACCCGGGGGCGCCCGCCACGGTGGTCGAGTGCTGCCGGGTCGCGCTGTGGCTGCGGGAGCGGCTGGCCGAGGACGGCCTCACGGCGTACGGGAAGACCTCGGGCTCCAAGGGCCTGCATCTGCTGGTCCCGATCGTCCCCACGGACTCGGCGGCGGTGTCGGCGTACGCGAAGGGCCTCGCCGTCCGGGCGGAGCGGGAGCTCGCCGGCCTGGTGGTGCACCGGATGCGGAAGGCGCTGCGGCCGGGCAAGGTCTTCGTCGACTTCAGCCAGAACGCCGCCGCGAAGACCACCGCCACGCCCTACACCCTGCGCGCCCGCGCCGAGCCGGCCGTCTCGGCGCCGGTCACCTGGGACGAGATCGAGGGCTGCCGCTCCCCCGGCGACCTGGTGTTCCTGGCGGACGACATGGCGGCGCGGCTGGACCGGCACGGCGACCTGCTCGCCCCGCTGTGCGCCCCGGACGAGGGACGGCCGCTTCCGGCCTAGCCGTACGTACCGCCCCGCCCCTACCGTACGCACGCGACTCTTGTCATGTCTCAGGGCAATAGCGCGTCGCACACGGTCGGATCGTCCGAGCCGTGGTGCACACTCTGCGCAGACACTGCGTGTGTGACGTCGGCGGGGAGGCGATGGCGTGTTCGCGGGAATCGAAGAGGTCGACTGGGCCTCGATGAGGCATGCCCACGGACCGGCGGACGACGTGCCGGCGCTGTTACGGGGCCTGGCCTCCGCCGACCCGGCGGAGCGCGAACGGGCGCTGGACGGGATGTACGGGGCGGTGCACCACCAGGGCGACGTCTATCCGTGCACGCTCGCCTGCATCCCCTTCCTCTTCGAGCTGGTCGCCGATCCCTGGGTGCCGGACCGGGGCGACATAGTCGAGTTGCTGACCAGCATCGGCGGCATCGACCTCGGCGCGGACGACGAGGAGGAGATCGGCGAGGACGAGGCGGAGGCCGCCGCCAACTACGCGATGGCCGCGGCGGCCGTCACCGCGGGCGCCAGGGTCTTCTTCACGCTGCTGGCCGACGACGACCCGGGCGTACGGCTGAGCGCCCCGCTCGCGCTGGCCGCCCTGCACGACGACCCGGCCAGGGTGCTGGGCCTGCTGCGGGCGCGGCTGGCGGCGGAGCGGGACGAGGAGGTGCGGCTCGCCCTGGTCGAGGCGGCGGGACGGCTCGCCCTGCGTCACCGGCCGCTCGCCGGCCCGGTCGCCGACTGGCTCGGCCGGCTGGTCGCGGAGACGGGCCCGCCGGGGCTGCGGCTCGCGGCGCTGGCCCAGCTGGCGCGCTGCGCACCGCGCTCGCTGCCGGACGACGTGGTGCCCGTGGTGACGGGCCTGCTGGGCGAGCTGCGCACCCCGCCCGCCGGCCCCGGCGGCACCCGGGCGCGCCCCGTCGAACCGCCGGGGCCGGGCGCCGAGGCGGTCCCGGTCTCCCCGCGGGGGCAGGTGCGGGCGCTGTCCGCCGAGGAGACGGCGGGGCGGGCCGCGCCCTGGACCGCCGATCTGCTGCGCACGCTGCACGCCGGGCTGGACGACCGGGTCGCCGAGCGGACCGCGCTCCTGGCCGCCCAGTTGCGCAGTCCCGACCCCTGGCAGCGCGTCGACGCCGTCCGCATGAGCGACCGGCTGATCGGCGGCTGGCGGGGCTCGTACGCGGAGCTGGTGCGGCTGGTGGGCGAGCAGCTGGCCGCACCCCAGCCGAGGCTCGCCGAGGCCGCCGAGCACCTGCTGGAGGGGCTGTTCGGGCTGGCCGCCCCCGCGGCGGACGCGCTGGCGGCGCGGGTGGCGGCGGACCCCGGGGCCTGGGTGCGGACCTGGCCGGACGGGCGGACCCGGCTGGGCAGTGCGGCGACGGCCCTGGCCCGGCTGGGCGACCCGCGCGCCCTGCCGGCGCTGACGGCGGCCCTCGCGCATCCCCTGGTGCCGTACGAGGTGGGGCCCGCGATCGCCCGCCTGGGCGAGGCGGCCCGGCCGCTGACCGGTGCGTTGCAGCGGCGGCTGGGCGAGGCGGTGCTCGACGAGCGGGCGAACGACCGGGTGGGCCCGCTGCTGCGCGCGCTCACCGCGCTCCGGGCGGGCGCGGCGGCCCCGGAGGTGCTGCGGGTGCTGTGCGAGGCCCCGGACACCGGGGGCGAGCGGCTGCGTACGGCGGCGTTGCGGGCGCTCGCCGCCTTCGGGCCCGCCTCGCTCTGCGCCGTACCGGAGCTGCGGGCCCTGCTGCGGCGGACCGGGACGGCGGAGGCGGCCGAGGCGGCCGGGGCGCTGTGGGCGGTGGAAGGGGACGCCGACGCGGTGCTGCCCGCGCTGATCGCGGGTCTCGCCTCCTGGGACGCGGACGCGCGACGGGCGGCGGCGGTCGCGGTGAGGCGGCTCGGCGGGCGGGCGGCGGCGACCGCTCCCCGGCTGCGGGAACTGCTGCGCGACGGGAACCTGTGGGTGAGGGTGGACGCGGCGATCGCTCTGTGGGAGGTTTCCGGTCGTGCCGAGGAGTCCCTGCCGGTGCTGCTGGCCGCCTGGGAGCAGAACCACCGGGCCCGGGTCCGGGTGGCGGAATGCCTGGCGCGGATGAGGCCCGCTGGTGCAGGGTCGGACGCGGCACGTGTGCTGCTCGCCGAGCTCACCTCCGTACGCCGTCACAACGCGCCGGACGGCGCCTACGGCAGCCACGACACGTACACCGACGAAAAGCTGCTCGCGCTCTGCCGCCGGGCGCTCCCGGAGAACACGGGGAAGGAACCGACATGATCATTTTCGGCACGCGAGGCTATCTCTACCAGCTGGCCATCCTGACGCTGGTCTGCGGCTGGTGCGGGAATCCGGCGGCGCACACGCTGCGCAAGCGGGTCACGAAGTTCACGCTGTTCTTCGTGCCGCTGTTCCCGATCTCGACCTCGTACGCCACGCAGTGCACGTTCTGCGGCGGCGAGCAGCGGATACCCAAGGAGCAGGCCGAGCAGCTGCTGGCCCAGCAGGCGGCCTCGCAGGGCGGCAACCCGTTCGGCCAGGCGCCGCAGCAGGGCTACGCGCCGGGCGCCTCGGGGCCTTCGGGGCCGGGGCAGAACCCGTACCAGCAGTGACCGGGCGCCCGGTCGCGGAGGAGGTGCCGTGAGTCCCGGCCCACGGCGCCTCCACATCGCGACATAACCGACATAACACCCGCGTCTTGCTACGTTGCGGGGCATGACCGCATCGACGGCGGACGCACCCCCGCCCGAGCTGCGCCTGCCCCGGCGGCGCGGCGTGGAACTCTCGCTCCTCATCGGGGCCGTCCTGATCTCCGTCTACGGCTACGCCGCGGTCGGCCTCGCGCACGACGACGCGGTCCCGCCCGATGTCGCGGGCTACGGCGGCGGGCTCGGCCTGCTCGCGCTGCTCGCGCATCTCGCGGTACGGCTCCGCGCCCCGTACGCCGACCCGCTGCTGCTGCCCATCGCCGTCCTGCTCAACGGGATCGGCCTGGTGCTGATCTACCGGCTGGACCTGGAGACCCCGGGCGACCGGGCGGCGACGACCCAGCTGATCTGGTCCACGATCGGCGTCGCGTTCTTCATCGCGGTCGTGGTGTTCCTGCGCGACCACCGGATCCTCCAGCGCTACGCGTACGTGTCGGTGGCCGCCGCGCTGGTCCTGATGATCGTGCCGATCTTCTTCCCGGCGGTGAACGGGGCGAAGATCTGGATCAGGGTCGGCGGCTTCTCCTTCCAGCCCGGCGAGTTCGCCAAGATCCTGCTCGCGGTGTTCTTCGCCGCCTATCTCGCGGCGAACAGCAACGCGCTCGCGTACACCGGCCGCAAGGTCTGGAGGTTCCAGCTCCCCACCGGGCGGGTGCTCGGCCCGATCGTGGCGATCTGGCTGCTCAGCGTCGGCGTCCTGGTCCTGGAACGCGATCTGGGGACCTCGCTGCTGTTCTTCGGCCTCTTCGTGATCCTGCTGTACGTGGCGACCGGGCGCCGGGGCTGGATCGCGGTGGGGCTGCTGCTCGCGGCGGTCGGCGCGTTCGTCGTCGGCTCGTTCGAACCGCATGTGCACAGCCGGGTGCAGGACTGGCTCGATCCGTTCGCCTCGATCGACGCCGGACGCGGTCCCGGCCAGCTCGCCCAGTCGCTGTTCGCCTTCGCGGCCGGCGGGATGCTCGGTACGGGGCTGGGGCTCGGCCACTCCGTGCTCATCGGGTTCGCCGCGAAGTCCGACTTCATCCTGGCGACGGCGGGCGAGGAGCTGGGGTACGCCGGGCTCACCGCGCTCTTCCTGCTGTACGCGCTGCTGGTGGCGCGCGGCTTCCGGGCGGGGCTCTCGCTGCGCGACGCGTTCGGGCGGCTGCTCTCGATCGGCCTCGCCTCGATCCTGGCGCTCCAGGTCTTCGTGATCGCGGGCGGGGTGATGGGGCTGATCCCGCTGACCGGGATGGCGATGCCGTTCCTGGCGCAGGGCGGTTCGTCCGTGGTCACCAACTGGATCATCGTGGCGCTGCTGATCCGGGTCAGCGATCTCGCCCGCAGACCGGCGCCGGACGAGGCGGAGGCGGGCGTCGTGGCGTCGGTGCCCGCGGCGCCTCCCGGGGCGGAGGACGAGCGGTGATCCGCTACATCCGGCACGCCGCCGCGTTCTGCCTGCTGCTGCTCGTAGCGCTGCTGGCCAACGCCGCCCGGGTCCAGGTCTTCGAGGCCGACGCGCTGGACGACAACCCGGCCAACCGGCGCAACACAATCGCCCGTTACGACCAACGGCGCGGCAACATCCTGGTCGACGGGCGGCCCGTCACCGGCTCGAAGGACACCGGCGAACAGCTCGCGTACGAACGGACCTACCGGTACGGGCCGCTGTACGCGCCGGTGACCGGGTACGCCTCGCAGACGTACGGCACCACCCTCATCGAGAACGCCGAGGACTCCCTCCTCGCCGGCACCGATCCGCTGCTCGCGCCGCTCCCCCTGTGGGGCGAGGTGAGCCGGAGCCGGCAGCCGGGCGGGGACGTCGTGACCACGGTCCGGGACGCGATGCAGCGCGCCGCGTACGAGGGCCTCGGCAACCGGCGGGGCGCGGTCGCCGCCGTCGAACCGGCGACGGGGCGCATCCTCGCGCTCGTCTCGACCCCCTCGTACGACCCCGAGCGGCTGTCCGGCACCGGCGCGTCCGCCACCGGTGCCTGGCGGGAGCTGAACGACGCGGAGAGCCGGCCCATGCTCAACCGGGCGATCCGGCAGACCTATCCGCCGGGCTCCACGTTCAAGATCGTGACGGCGGCGGCCGCGCTGGACGCGGAGGTCGTCACCGACCCGGACGCGGAGACCGACACCCCGTCCCCGTACGTGCTGCCCGGCACCTCGACCGTGCTGCCCAACGAGGCGCGCGGCTGCGAGAAGGCGTCGCTGGCGGACGCGATCCGGGTCTCCTGCAACACCGTGATGGCGCACCTCGGCGTCGAGGTCGGGCTCGACGGGATGGTGGCGGCGGCCGAGCGGTTCGGCTTCAACGACACCGGTCTGAAGATCCCGTCCGGGGTGGCGAAGAGCAACTTCGACACGGAGATGAGCGACGACCAGCTGGCGCAGTCCTCGATCGGCCAGTTCGACACCACCGCGACCCCGCTCCAGATGGCGATGGTCGCGGCGGCCGTCGCCAACGGCGGGGAGCTGATGTACCCGCACCTGGTGGAGCGGACGACCAAGCACGACGGAGCCACGGTGCACACCACGGGGTCGCGCTCGTACCACCGGGCGATGGACCCGATGACGGCGACGCGACTGCGGCAGATGATGGTCGACGTCGTCCAGGACGGCACGGGCACCAACGCGGCGATCGACGGGGCGACGGTCGGCGGCAAGACCGGCACCGCCCAGCACGGCGTCGACAACTCCGACCTGCCGTACGCCTGGTTCATCTCCTGGGCGCAGGCCGACGGCGCGGCCCGGCCGGCGGTCGCGGTCGCCGTGGTCGTCGAGGACGCCGAGGCCGACCGCGCCGACATCAGCGGCGGCGGCAGCGCGGCCCCGATCGCCCGTGCCGTGATGGAGGCGGCCCTGGAAGACTGAACGGGTGACGGATTCCGGGGAACTGCGCGAGGTGCTGGCCTCCATCGCCCGCGAGGACCCCGGGCTCTGCGCCTTCCTCGACGTCTGGCCCGAGGACGCGCTCGCCCGGCTCCCCGCCGCGTCCCGGCTGCCGCTGGCCGGGCTCCCCTTCGCGGTGAAGGGCCGCACCGGCATCCGCTCGTACGCGGCGCGCCGGCTGATCGCGGCCGGCGGGGTGCCGGTCGGCTCGACCTCCGTGCCCGGTCCGGGGACGTACTGGCAGACGTGGGGCCTCGGCCGGCACGGGCGGACCGTCAACCCCTGGCGCGCGGACCGGACCCCGGGAGGTTCGTCGGCGGGCTCGGCGGCGGCGGTCGCGGCGGGCCTGGTGCCGCTGGCGACGGGCAGCGACGGGGCGGGGTCGGTGCGCATCCCGGCCGCCTGGTGCGGGGTGTTCGGCCTGAAGACGACGAACGGCCTGCTGCCCTCGCCGGACCGGTCGGGGCTCGCCTCGGCCGGGGTGCTGGCGGCGTCGGCGGCGGAGGCGGAGACGTATCTGCGGTGCGTCCTGGACGGTTACGCCCCGGCCCCTCCCCCGCTGCCGCTGTCTGCCGCCTACAGCCCGGACCTGGGCTTCGCGGAGACCGAGCCGGAGGTGGCGGCCGTGGTGCGGGGCGCGGTGCGGCGGCTGGAGGCGGCCGGGGTCGTGCGGCTGACCGGGGGCGGCTGCGATCTGCTGGACCCGAAGTCGGCCTGGTTCGCCGTGCGCGGCGGGGACGTACGGCCGCCGGAGGCGGAGGTGCGCGCCGAGAACGACCGCCGCCTGGACGCCTTCTTCGCCCGGACGCCGCTGCTCCTGACGCCGGTCACGCCGACCCGCCCGCACGGCCACGCGGGTCCGGGCGACACCTTCTCGACGGCGCTGACCTGGGCGTTCAACCTGAGCGGCCATCCGGCGGCGAGCGTGCCGGCCGGAGTCACCGGTGACGGCTGCCCGGTGGGGCTGCACCTGGTGGCCGCCCGGGGGCGGGACGCGGAACTGCTGGGCGCGGCGGGGGCGGCGGAGCGGGCGCTTTCGGGGCCGGGTGTGCCGTTCGCACACGTACGCGAACCCCGTGGATGAGTACGTGTACTCAGGGCGGCCCGGCTCCCGGGAGGCAGCCTGGACTCCGACAGCCACCTGCTGAAGGAGTCCCACGATGCGTACGACCCGTCGCCCCCGCCCCCTGCGGACCACCGCCGCCCTCGCCTCCGCCGGCGCGGTGTTCGCGCTGCTCACGTCCGCCTGCTCGACGGCGGACGCGGTCTGCTCCGGCGGCGAGTACCCGGTGCTGTACGTCGGCAGCACCGGGAGTGCGTGCGTGAAGGACGGCGAGGAGCCGCCCAAGGGGTACGCCCGCTACCCCGAGGGCAAGGTCCCTGAGCACGTGGACGACACGTGGTGGACGTACTGGAACGAGCACACCCTCGACAAGGACGGGAAGATCATCGAGGTCTCGGAGTAACGGCCGGTCAGCCGGCCGCCCCGGCCCCGATCGGCTTGCGCATCTCCTTGCGGACCTGGGCCGCCTGGCGCGCCGCCTCGGCGAGGTCGACCTCGTCGGGGTCCTGGAGCGCGGTCTCGGCGGTGACGACGGCGACGAAGGACGCGGTGTTGTCGTCGCCCCACGCGCACATGGGCAGCGTGCTGGTGATGCCGCCGTCCTCGGAGCGGACGACCTCGCAGGCGACGGTGATCCCGTAGCCCTCGGGCGTGAACTCCCGCGCGGGCACCGCCACGGTCATCCCCTCGGTCCCGGCGGCCCCCTTGAGGATCGTGTCGCGGGAGAACTCGGGCTTCTTGATGCGCCCCCACATCCCGGAGACGATCAGCGTCCCGCCGTCCTTCGACGCGTACTGCGTGACCACGGCCTTGGGGTCGCGGACGGTCGGGTCGTACGTGTCCTCGATGTCCTTGCCGTCCGTCGCCGAGGTGTCCTCCTGGAGGGTGTACTCCCCCTCCAGGAGCGTCTTCGGCACGGTCAGCCGGTACTCGGCCGCCGGGAACCCGCCGGACCCGCCGGACCCGCTGGACCCGCTGGACCCGCTGGACACCGGCAGTTTGTCGTCGGCCTTGTCCCCCAGCTGTACGACGCCGAAGACGACGCCGCCCGCCACCAGGAGTGCCCCGACGACGACCGCCGCGATCACCCCGGGCCGGGTCCGCCGGGCGGGCGGGAACCCGGGCCCGCCGGGCGGAGCCCCCCACGGCTGGGGCGCGGGCCCCTGCGGGGCTCCCCAGGGCTGCTGCTGGGCGTACGGATTCGGCTGGGGCTGCGGCGGGCCGTAGGGGCCCTGGGGTGCACCGTAAGGGTCCTGCGGCGGCGGGGGCATGCTCATGGCGCACAAGCTACGGCATGCGCGCGCCACGGCTCCCGGGGCCTGCCCGGCCGGAGGTCCGGTGCGGTGCCGTGCGATTCTCGGGCCATGAACGACCGCCCCCTCTCCGTGGACTGCCCGCCGCCCGGCTCCCTGCACTCCGTGCCCGGCCTGGCCGCGCTGCTCACCGCCTACCACCTGTGCACGGAGGCGGAGAAGGGCGTGCCCGTCGCGGACGCGTCCGGGCTGCCGGACCGCTACCGGCTGGAGACCGAGGCCCCGGACCGCGCGTTCGCGGACGCCACCGTGCTCGTCGCCCGGGACGGCGGTGCGGCGGTGGGGTGCGTCGTGGTCACCGGCCCGGTCGGCGGGGCGGCGGAGATCAAGCGGCTGTGGACGGACCCCGCCGCGCGCGGCCGGGGCGTGGCCTCCGCGCTGCTCGGCGCCGCCCTGGAGGAGGCCCGGCGTGCGGGCGCGCGCACCGTGCGGCTCTCGGTCTGGCGGTGGCGCACCGGGGCCGTCGCGCTCTACGAACGCCTCGGCTTCACCGCCGTACCGTCGTGGGACGACCGCACGGACCTGGTCTGCATGGAGCGGCCCGCGTAGGGTCACCGCCCCGCCGCCTCCTCGATCGCGGCGGACGGGTACGGCGTGCGCCTGCTCTCCGTCAGGAGGCGGTGGTGGAAGGCGTCCAGGGCGAGAGCGCCCGGGGCGTGGCGGTCGAGGAGGGCGGCGGCTTCGGGGGGTACGCCGGCGGGGCGGGTGCCGGTGAGCCAGGTGCGGAGGAACGCGGCGTCGTACACCTCGTCGGACAGGTGGTGGCGCAGCAGGTGGCCGGCGACGTAGTGGCGGTCGTACGCGAGATGGGCTGCCAGGAACGCGGACTCCTCGGCGGAGAGTTCGAACGCGGAGCTGAGCGCCAGGCCGAAGTCGGCGAAGCGGACCGACCGGCCGTCGGTCAGGACGTTGCGGAAGTGGGCGTCGAAGTGCACGAATCCCTGAGCACTCATGAAGTCCGCGCCGCGCGCCAGGGCCGCGTCGATCCGGGCGTACGGCGGAGCCTCGCCGCCCCGCGCGGCGGCGGCGCGGTGTTCGGCCAGCCAGGACCCCAGGGTGTGCGGTACGTGCTCCAGGAAGAGGACCAGGCTCGCGGTGGACCGGCCGATGGCCTCCAGCCTGGTGCGCACGGCGGGGTGGCCCTCCCAGTGGGCCACGGCGCCCTCGATGCCGCCGAACTCGTCCACGTACCCCTGCGGCGGGGTGTCGGGCAGGACCCGCCAGTGGTACATCAGGGGGAAGTCCGGGTGGGCGCCGCCGAGGACCCAGTGCGTGGTGAGGATGTGCGCGGCCAGTTCCCGCCACGCGCCGAACCCGGCCGAGCCGATCCCGTACTGGTAGAACACCGGCAGCCCGAAGAGGTTGGCCGTGGACCGGACGTGTTCCGGGCGCAGTTCGAGGTCGGTGAGGGGCACCCGTTTCACGAAGACGCGGGTGCCGTCGACGTCCAGCTCCGCCGCCCTGCCGCCCATGCCGGAACCCAGCGGGGCCGCCGCGGCGACCTCCCGGCCGATGCGGCGGTCGCTCAGCAGGGCGAGCCGGGCCGCGACCGCCGCGTGGACGGCCGCGCGGCCGCCGTCAGACTTCCGCCCCATCCGCCCCGCCCTGTGCGATCGCCTCGGCCACCTCGGCCACCCTGGCCCGCTCCTCCGCCTCGAAGCGGTCCTTGTCCAGCTGTTCGGCGATCTCCTCGTCCTGGGCCATGAGCAGGTCGAGGTTGGAGTCGCCGAGTTCGAGGACGCCCATGTCGACGTACGCCTTCTGGAGCCGTTCGCCCCACAGGCCGATGTCCTTGACGCACGGGACGATGCGGCTGAACAGGAGCTTACGGAAGAGCTGGAGGAACTCGGAGTGTTCGGAGAGTTCCTTCGCCTCCTGCCCGCCGACGCCGAAGTTCTCCAGGACCTCGACCCCGCTGAGCCGGTCGCGCATCAGGTAGCAGCCCTCGATGACGAACTCCTCGCGCTCGCGCCGTTCCGCGTCGCTGAGCTGCTTGTAGTAGTCACGCAGCGCCATTCGCCCGAAGGCGACGTGGCGGGCCTCGTCCTGCATGACGTAGGCGAGTATCTGCTTGGGCAGCGGCTTGGTGGTGGTGTCCCGGATCATGCCGAACGCGGCCAGCGCCAGGCCCTCGATGAGGACCTGCATGCCGAGGTAGGGCATGTCCCAGCGGGAGTCGCGCAGGGTGTCGCCGAGCAGGCTCTGAAGGCTGTTGTTGACCGGGTAGAGCATCCCGATCTTCTCGTGCAGGAACCGGCCGTAGATCTCCGCGTGCCGGGCCTCGTCCATGGCCTGGGTCGCGGAGTAGAACTTGGCGTCCAGGTCGGGGACGGCCTCCACGATGCGGGCGGCGCAGATCATCGCGCCCTGCTCGCCGTGCAGGAACTGGCTGAACTGCCAGGAGGTGTAGTGCTTGCGCAGCTCGCCCCGGTCCTTCTCGGTCATCCGCGCCCAGTGCGGGGTGCCGTACAGGGTCAGGGCCTCGTCGGGGGTGCCGAGCGGGTCGGCGGGGTCGACCTCCAGGCTCCAGTCGATGCGCTTGTTGCCGTCCCACTGCTTGTCCTTGCCCTTCTGGTACAGGGCGAGAAGGCGTTCGCGGCCGTCGTCGTAGTCCCAGCTGAAGCGGGCGGCGCCGGTCGCCGGCACGGTCCACAGCGGTTCCTCGGGGGCGGTGGTGTAGAGGTCGTGGGTCGACACGTACGGCTCCTTCGCCTCGCGACTGCCGGGAAGTCGGCGGGCTCCCCGCTCAGTTGGCAGGTTCACACGTTGGTAGACGCGTGGTCAACAAGTCGCACACAAGGGATTGACGGGCTTGCTGACAAGCCGTCTCATAGTGGGTGACCGTCGGTAACCCATGGGTGAGGTGCCTCCGCGATGACGACCGTGACGACAAGCGACCTGCAGGCGCTCCGCGACGCACTCGGCCCGCTGCGCGGCCGCGAGCAGATCGCCGAACGGCTCCTGGAGGCGTCCGCCAAGCACTCCTTCGACCCGGACAAGGAGCTCGACTGGGACGCGCTGCCGGAGGACGGCAAGTGGTTCTGGCCGCCCGAGCTGGTCTCGCTCTACGACACCCCGCTGTGGAAGCGCATGTCGCACGACCAGCGGCAGGAACTGGCCCGGCACGAGGCCGCCTCGCTCGCCTCGCTCGGCATCTGGTTCGAGATCATCCTCATGCAGCTGCTCGTACGGCACGTCTACGACAAGCCCCCGACCAGCAACCACGTCCGCTACGCGCTCACCGAGATCGCCGACGAGTGCCGGCACTCGATGATGTTCGGCCGCATGATCACCTGGGGCGGCGGGCCCACGTACACCGTGCCGCGCCGCTACCACAACATGGCGCGCGTCCTGAAGAGCGTCTCCACGACCCCCGGTTCGTTCGCCGGGACGCTCCTCGGCGAGGAGATCCTCGACTGGATGCAGCGGCTGACCTTCCCCGACGAGCGCGTCCAGCCCCTGGTGCGCGGCGTGACCCGCATCCACGTCATCGAGGAGGCGCGGCACGTCCGCTACGCCCGCGAGGAGCTGCGTCGCCAGATGGTCACCGCGCCCCGCTGGGAACGCGAACTGGCCCGCGTCAGCTGCGGACAGGCCGCCCGGGTCTTCTCCGTCTGCTTCATCAACCCGCAGGTGTACGAGAACGTGGGGCTGGACCGCCACGAGGCGGTCGCCCAGGTGAAGGCCAGCGGGCACCGGACGGAGGTCATGCAGACGGGCGCCAAGCGGCTGACCGACTTCTTCGAGGACATCGGCGTCCTGAACGGTGTGGGGCGCCGGCTCTGGAAGAGCTCGGGCCTGCTGGCGTGACGGTGACAGCCCTTAGTCTGGGGGCCATGACCCCTGCCGCCACCGCGCCGACCGGCCGCGCGTACCGAAGACTCAGCGTCGAGGAGCGCCGCGCCCAGCTGCTCGGCGCGGCGCTCACGCTCTTCGCGCACCGGCCCCCCGACGAGGTCTCGCTGGACGAGGTCGCGACCGTGGCCGGGGTGTCGCGCCCGCTGGTGTACCGCTACTTCCCGGGCGGACGGCAGCAGTTGTACGAGGCGGCGCTCCGCTCGGCGGCCGAGCAGCTGAAACTGTGCTTCGCCGAGCCCGCCGAGGGCCCGCCGACCGAGCGGGTGACCCGCGTCCTCGACCGCTACCTCGCCTTCGTGGACGAGCACGACGCCGGATTCAGCGCCCTGCTCCGGGGCGGCAGCGTCGCCGAGACCTCCCGGACGACCACCATCGTGGACGAGGTGCGCCGCGCGGCGGCCGAACAGATCCTGCTGCACCTGGGCCACGACCGGCACAGCGAACCCGCGCCCCGGATGAGCATGATGGTGCGCACCTGGATCGCGGCGGTCGAGGCGGCCTCGCTGATCTGGCTGGACGAGGGCAAGCGGCCGGACGCGGCCGAACTGCGGGACTGGCTGGTCGACCAGTTCATCGGCCTGCTGGCCGTCACCTCGTCCTCGGACCCGCAGACCGCGGCCGCCGTGGCCGCGCTGCTCCCGCTGGAGACCGTGGAGGGCCCGGCCGGGCGGCTGGTGGACCGGCTGGCCCCGCTGACGCGCGTCGCCGCGCATCTGCTGCCGCCGGATTGAGCGGGTCCGCGCCGCCCGTTCGGGACCGGTCCGTCCGATCGGTCAGACTGGCCCGGTGAGAAGCGAGAACACCGCCTTCGTCGGCGGCCCGCTGGACGGCCGGGTCCTGCCCGTCCTCACCGGCGCGACCGGCCATCCGCCCAAGTGGTACGAGGTCCCGGTCCCGGACGCGGCCGGCGGACCCCCCACGGTGTACGCGTACCGCAGGACCCCGGCCGGTCACACGAAGCGGCTCGGCATCCAGCGGGGGTGGATCTACGAGTACGCCCCCGGCGGGCGCGAGCGGAACCGGCCCCGGTGGCCGTGGTCCAAGCCGGGCGGTGACCGGCCGGAACCGCCCCATTAGGGCTTGCCGTCCCGCTGCCGTCGTCGCCCGGAGGGCGGCCGGGCGGCGTCTGGTGCCTGCGATCGCAAGGCGCCGGGGAGTCCTCGTAGCGGAGCTACTAGGGCTTTTCGGCAACGCCGCGAGCGTGCGTGCCAGGCGTCGCCCGGCAGACGGCAGCGGGACGGCAGGCCCTAAGATCGGTCGTCTGGTCCCTGGGGTCGGACGGGGACGGTCACAAGGGGGGATGCGCCATGGAGGCGCCGCGTCAGGACGAGCCACGCCGTTTCGGTCCGTACACCGTGCTGGCCCGCTTGCGCGAGACGGCCGCCGCGGTGCAGTACCTCGCGCACCGTACGGACCCCGGCCTCGCGCACGGTACGGACCCCGGCCTCGCGCACCGTACGGACTCCGGCGAGCTCGTCGTGGTCACCGCCGCCCGGCCGGAGCTCGCCGCCTCGCCCGCCTTCCGCCACCGCTTCGACGCGGAGGCGCGCCTCGCGGGCCGGCTCGCCGGAGGCTGGGTCGACGAGCCGCTGGAGACCCGCACGGACGGGTCCGACGCGCCGTGGACCGCCGCCCCGTACGTCCCCGCGCTGACCCTGGCCGAGGCCATAGAGGCCGCCGGGCCGCTCCCCGCGCGTACCGTGCGGATACTGGGCGCCGGCATCGCCGAGATCCTGTCCCGGGTCCACGCCACCGGCGCCGTGCTGCACGGCCTCGCGCCCGGGACCGTGCTGCTCGCCGAGGACGGCCCCCGGCTCACCGCCTTCGGTCCGCTGGGCGCGGCGGCCGAGGCGTCGGCGGGCCCGGGTGGCCGGCTCTCCGTGCGGCTCGGCTATCTGACCCCCGAACAGCTCGCGGGCGAGGAGGCGGGCCCGGCCTCCGACCTCTTCGTGCTCGGCCTGCTGCTCGCCTACGCGGCGACCGGGACGACCCCGCTGGCCGACGGCCCCCCGGCCGAGGCCGCCGAACGCATCGCGCAGGCCGCCCCGGAACTGGGCGGGGTCCCCGACGAGTTGCGCGACCTGATCGCCCGCTGCCTGGCGAAGGACCCGGCCGACCGGCCCACGGCGGGCACGGTGGCCGCCGAACTCGCCCTGGAGGGCGCGGCGGCCCTGGCCGCGGGCGGCTGGCTCCCGGAGGGGCCGGCGGCGGCGGTGGCCGAGCAGGGCGTCCGGGCCGGGCGGCTTGCGGCCGCGCCCGAGAATTCCGTGTCCATGAAGAACGCGTCTGTGGAGAACCCCGTGTCCGATCAGTATCCGGCGTCCGACCAGAACCCCTCGGGCGCCCGGGGCCCGCACGCCCCGAAGTCGTACGGGGACGTGTGGGACGCCGTCGCGCCCGCGCCTCAGCCGCCGGCGCCCGAGCCCGAGCCCGACATACAGGACGCCGTGCCGCCGCAGCACCGGTCGACGCCGGTGCCCGAGTGGCAGCAGCCGACGGTCGCCGGGGGCGGCACGGTCCCCGACGCGTCCGCCGCCCTCCCGGACACCCGCACCACGCAGCTCGGAGCGATCGGGCAGCCGGGGCAGCCCGTCCAGCCCGGGCCGCAGGCTCCGTGGCCGGACCAGTCCGCCTACGGGTACCCGCAGCCGCAGCACCCGTACGCCCATCAGGCGGCCGAGCCCGCCCCGATGCCGCTGCCGCTGCCGCCCGCGCCCATCCCGAACGTCGCCCCGCCCGCCGAGCCCCGGCGGTCCGGGCCCAGCCGACGCGGGCTGCTGTTCGGGGCGGTGGGCGGCGTGGCCGGGCTGCTGGTCGGCGGCGGGACGCTGTACGCGCTGACCTCCGGCGACGACGAGCCCGGCCCGGACCCGAAGCCGGCGCCGACGTCCGGCGGGCCCAGCGTCGCGGGGGTCGCCCCGACGCCGCGCTGGATCTACAACCACCCGGCGTCCGAGCCGGTGCCCCTCACCGCCGCGCTCGTGAAGAACCGTCTGCTGGTCCTCACCGACGAGAGCCATGCGAGCGCCGTCGACCTGCGCACCGGCCGCCGGCTCTGGGAGAACGCCGACGGAGCCAAGGGACAGGCCGCCCTGGCGGCGGGCGACGACCTGTGCTTCATCGCGGGTCCGTCGGAGTTCCTGTGGCTGTCGTCGAAGGACGGCAAGGTCGCCCACCGGGTGGCGTACGCCGACGGCTTCCAGGACGCCCCGGACCTCTCGGTCCGTACGCTCGTCGGTTCCGCCGGACCGACCATCTGGTTCACCGGTTCGCACAAGACCACCGTGAAGGCCCCCGAGCCGAAGAAGGGCCAGAAGCCGGGCAAGGACGGGCAGGTCGTCAAGTCCTACCTGTTCGGCTACGACATCGTGCAGCGCAAGGAGCTGTGGCGGACCCCGGTGCCCAGCGGCCGGGGCCCGATCGCGCCCGTCTTCCGGCTGATCGCGATCCGGCCGGACGCCGTCGTCGTACGGCAGGACTTCCGGACGCTCGCCCCGGCCGCCCTGAAGGCCGCGAAGAAGAAGGGCGTCTTCCGCAGCTTCGACCGTGAGACCGGCAAGGCGCAGTGGAGCCGCAGGTTCGGGAACGTCGCCCTCGACGGAGCGGCCGTCGGCGACGAGGAGGGCACCATCTACGCGGCGGACGGCCCCAATCTGCGCGCCTTCGAGACGCCGGACGGCAAGGCGAAGTGGACCCTGAAGGGCACCCGCGGCTCCGTCTTCGGGGCGTCCCTTCCCTCGGGCGACCTGCTGTACACCACGAACCGCAACCAGGAAGTGGGGGCGCTCGACCCCAAGACCGGGAAGCCGAAGTGGCGCCGGTCCACGGAGGCGGCGGGCGAGAAGGCTCCCGTGGTCTCCGTCAGCGGCTCGGGCAGCACGGTGCTCGCCGCCGACCCCGGTCAGGTGACCGCCTTCTCCGCCGCCGACGGCAAGCGCCTCTGGAAGTTCCAGGACATCGGCAACCAGGCCCCGGACGGCGAGACCGTCAAGGCCGGCTACCAGGTGCTGGCGTACGACAAGACGGCGGTCGTCCGGCGCGGCCGCACGGTGTACGCGTTCCCGGTCGACTGACGGCACCCGCCCGGCCCACCGCCCGCCGCCTTCCGGGCGAATCCGGAAGGCGGCGGAGCCCCTCCACGGCCGTGGGTTCTTGCATCGCCCCGTCGCACGGGTGAGCGTATGAACGAATTGCGCTCACTCATGGGGTAGTCGCACGATTCGCCCCGGTTCCGGAGGTGATGTCGTGTCGTCGGGCACCCTGGTACGTTCCCTCGGTTCGGCGGCCCTGGCCGCCGTCGTCGTGGTCTCACCGGCCACCGCCGTGGCGGCCCCCTCGCCCGGCGCGGGCGGGTCCTCCGGCACACCGGCCGGCGGGGCCGCCGGGCTGCTGACCGAGTTGCGGCAGCTCTATCAGCAGACCGAAGAGGCCACCGAGACCTACAACGGCACGACGGCCGAGCTGAAGAAGCGGGCCGCGAAGGCGAAGAAGCTCGACGCGGCCCTCGCCACCGCGCGTCGCTCGCTGGCCAAGGGCCGTGACGCCGCCGGCCGACTGGCCCGCGAGCAGTACCAGGGCCGGTCCGAGCTCTCCGCGTATCTGCGGCTGCTGCTGATGCGCGACCCCGAGGCCGCCCTGACCCAGGGCCAGGTCATCCAGCGGCTCGCCGCCGGGCGGGCGGCGGCCGTGCGGCGGCTCGGCGCGGCCGAGAAGCGGGCCGACGAGCTGGCGAAGGAGTCCCGCAAGGTGCTCGCCGAGCAGCGGACCCTGGCCGCGCGGAAGAAGAAGGAGCGCGACACCGTACGGACCCGGCTGAAACAGGTGGAGGCGAAACTCGCCTCCCTCTCCGCGGACCAGCTCGCCGAGGTCTCCGGGCTGGAGCGGAAGAACACGGACCGGGCCCAGAGCGCCCTGGTGGCCTCCGGCGCGCTCTCCTCGTCCCGGCCGCCGACCGCCGAGGGCGGCGAGGCCGTCCGCTACGCGGTCCGCCAGGTCGGCAAGCCGTACGTGTGGGGCGCGGAGGGGCCGGACTCGTTCGACTGCTCCGGGCTCACCTCGCAGGCGTGGGCCGACGCCGGCCGCGTCATCCCGCGCACCTCGCAGGAGCAGTGGCGCCTGCTGACCAGGATCCCGATGAACGCGCTGCGCCCGGGCGACCTGGTGGTCTACTTCCCGAAGGCGACCCATGTGGCGCTGTACATCGGCAACGGCCTGGTGGTGCAGGCGCCCCGGCCCGGCACCAGCGTGAAGGTCTCCCCCGTGGCGTCCAACCCGGTGCTGGGCGCGGTCCGGCCCGACCCGGACGGCACACCGCTCTCCTCGTACCGGGGCCCGGAGCTGCCCGACGGCGCGACGGACGGCTCGGACGAGGGGTACGGGGCCTCCTCGGCCCCGGCCTCGTGACGGCCGGGACCGGGGGGGCCGCCCGGTCAGGCGGCCGGGCCCGCCACCGAGGCGAGGTAGGCGTCCGCCTTCTCCGGCTCGAAGAAGAAGTTCTCGAAGTCCGCCGGGTCGTTGAAGCCGTTGGCGAAGCGGTCCGCGACCGGCTGGAGCTGTCCGGCGGCGCCGATCAGGTTCAGCACGTGCTCCGGCGGGACGCCAAGCATGGCGTTGGTCCACTTGGTGACGTGCTGGGCGGTGTCCCAGTACCGGTCGAACGTGGACTGCATCCACGCCTCGTCGAACTCCCGGTCGCCGTGCTCCACGATCGAGTCGAGGTAGGCGGCGGCACACTTGGACGCCGAGTTGGAGCCCTGGCCGGTGATCGGGTCGTTGGCGACGACGACGTCCGCGACGCCGAGCACCAGGCCGCCGCCGGGAAGCCGGCCGATGGGCTTGCGGACGGTGGGGGCGTAACGGCCGGCGAGGGTGCCGTTGGCGTCGGTCAGCTCGACCTTGGTGGCGCGGGCGTACTCCCACGGCGTGAACTTCTCCATCAGCTCCAGGGTCTTCGCCAGGTGCTCGGAGGGGTCCTTGATGCCCTGGAACGCGTCGAGCGGGCCGCCCGGGACGCCCTCCCAGAACAGGATGTCGGCGCGGCCGGACGTGGTCAGGGTCGGCATCACGAAGAGCTCGCCGACGCCCGGGACCAGGTTGCAGCGGACCGCGTCGAACTCCGGGTGCTCCGGGCGCGGGCCCATGCCGTGGACGTACGCGACGGCCAGCGCGCGCTGCGGGGCGTCGAACGGCGAACGGGCGGCGTCCCGGCCGAACATCGAGACCAGCTCGCCCTTCCCGGCCGCGACCAGCACCAGGTCGTAGGTGCGGGAGAAGTAGTCCAGGTCGGAGACGGCCGCGCCGTGGATGACGAGCTGTCCGCCGCGCTGCGCGAAGGTGTCCATCCAGCCGGCCATCTTCACGCGCTGGTCCACGGACTGGGCGTATCCGTCGAGCTTGCCGACCCAGTCGACGGCCCGCGAGGAGTCGGGGGCGGCGACCGAGACACCGAGCCCCTCGATGCGCGGCGCCTGGGACTCCCAGAAGTTGAGCCGGAGGTCCCGCTCGTGCTGGAGCGCGGTGTGGAACATGCACTGCGTGGACATGACCCGCCCGGAGCGGATCTCGTCGGCCGTACGGTTGGACATCAGGGTGACCTCGTACCCCTTGGACTGAAGTCCCAGGGCGAGCTGGAGCCCGGACTGGCCGGCTCCGACTATCAGTATCTTCCGCATCGCGGTTCTCCGTTGTGTGGTGCTGAGGGGGAGGCTGGGGGCTACGCGGGGGTGGCGTCGAGGGCGTGGCCGACGAGGGCCAGCAGGGACTCGACGACCGTGATCCGGTTGCGCGCGTCCATGATCACTATCGGGACGTGCGCGGGTACGGTCAGGGCCTCCCGGACGTCCTCGGCCTCGAAGCCCGGCGTTCCCTCGAAGTGGTTGACGGCCACGATGTACGGCAGTCCGCAGCTCTCGAAGTAGTCGAGGGCGGGGAAGCAGTCGGCGAGGCGACGGGTGTCGGCCATGACGACGGCACCGATCGCGCCGCGCACCAGGTCGTCCCACATGAACCAGAACCGCTGCTGGCCCGGCGTGCCGAACACGTACAGCACGAGGTCGTCGTCCAGCGTGAGCCGGCCGAAGTCCATGGCGACGGTCGTCGTGGCCTTGTCCGGGGTGGCGCTGAGGTCGTCGGTGTCCTCGCTGGCCCGGGTCATCATGGCCTCGGTCTGCAAGGGGGTGATCTCGGAGACCGCGGTCACGAACGTGGTCTTGCCGACGCCGAAACCGCCCGCGACCACGATCTTCGTGGCGATCGGGGCCCGGGTGCGGTCCAGCTGCCAGGGCTGGAGCTGCTCCTCGGGCTGGTCCTCCGGGCCCGGCTGTCGCGGTGCGAACAGCGACTCAGAGACGGCGGAGTCCATCGAGCACCCTTTCGAGCAGTGCGCGGTCGGGCTGGCCGGTGCCGTGCCCGGTCCCGTACACGCGGATCTTTCCCTGGTCGGCCAAGTCGCTGAGCAGCACCCGGACCACACCGAGCGGCATCTTCAGCAGCGCCGAGATCTCGGCGACGGTACGCATCCGGCGGCAGAGCTCGACGATGGCCCGGAGCTCAGGCATCAGACGGGTCGTCAGATTGCCGTTGGTGAGTTCGCGGCGCTCCTCGGGGGCCTCCAGCGCGGCGACGAACGTCTCGACCAGCAGGACGTGCCCGAAGCGGGTGCGGCCGCCGGTGAGCGAGTACGGGCGGACCCGCGCGGGCCGTTTGCCGGCCCCCCGGACGGGCAGTTTGCGGGCGGGTCCGGCTGCGGCGTGGCTCACTGGGCGCTCTCCATCGATTTGCGCAGCTCACTGCGGAGTTCGGGGGTGAGTACGTGTCCGGCGCGGCCGACGAACAGCGCCATGTGGTACGCGATGACGCCCATGTCGCAGTCGGGGGCGGCGTGCACCCCGAGCAGCGAGCCGTCACTGATCGACATGACGAAGACGCTGCCCTCCTCCATGGCGACCATGGTCTGCTTCACGCCGCCGCCCTCCATCAGTTTCGCGGCGCCGGCGGTGAGGCTGCCGATGCCTGAGACGATGGTCGCCAGGTCGGCACTGGAACCGCGCGGACCGCTCTGCGGGGCCGCGGGCTCGGCGTCGTCGTGGTGGCCGGGGTCGGAGGACAGCAGCATCAGCCCGTCGGACGAGACGACGGTGACCGAGTGGACCCCTGGCACCTCCTCCACGAGATTGCTCAGCAACCAGTGCAGGTTCCGGGCCTCGGTGCTCAGCCCGAATGTGCTGGGCGCAGTCAACTGCGTGCCTCCTCGACTGTGTCCCCCGTCTCTCCGGTCCGGCCGTCGCTACGGCCTGCCGGCTCGGCGTGCTCGGTACGTGTGGGGCTCGCGCCCTCGGCGAGTTCGGCCTCGACGTCGCGGCGGCCGTCCCTGGCCCCCTGCTGGAAGCCGCCGAGCCTGCGCCGCAGGGCCTCCTTGTCGACGCTCCCCCGCCGCTCGGCGGCGGGCGCCCCGGCGGGCCGGACCACCTTGGGCGTCCGCTTGGGCAGCCCCTTGTCGGTGACGGCCTCCGCCTCGGGCTTACGCGGGGCGGGGACGGTGTCCGCGTGCTGCTCCGGCGCGGCGGGGGCCTCGGCGGCCGGGGCCTCGTCGGCGGCGCGCTCGTGGCGGTCGGGGCCGATGGCGTACGGGCCGGCGGCGGTCGCGTCCGCCCGGGACGGGGGGCGGGGGAGGCGGACCTGGAGCGTGCGCTCGGGATCGGCCTCGTCGGCGGGCTCGGGGGCGGAGGCGGTCTCCGGGGCGGGGGCGGGGGCGGGCTCCGGGGCGGGCTCCGGCTCGGGGGCGGGCTCCGGGGCGGGCTCCGGCTCGGGGGCCTCTGCGGGCTCTTCGGGCGCTGACGCCTCGGGAGTCACCGTGGGCTCTTCGGGCGCTGACGCCTCGGGAGTCTCCCGCGCCTCGGGAGCCTCAGGGGTCACCGGCGCCTCAGGGGTCACCGGCGGCTTCGCCGCCCCCGCCCCCGCGAGGGCCCGTTCCGCCGCCGCGATCATCGGGTCGTCGGAGGTCGGCGTGGAGCGCCCCGGCAGGGTGTTGGAGTTGGCCTCGGCCACCGAGCCCGGCAGGTTCAGCGTGGGCGCGTCGCCCGGGGCGGTCACCGACGGGGGCGTCGCGGCCGGGAGCGCCTGGGGCAGCAGGGCCTCGGGGAGGACGACGACCGCGGTCACCCCGCTCCCCTTCTGTTCGCGCAGCTCCACGCGTACGCCGTGCCGGGCGGCGAGCAGCGAGGTGACCTGGAGGCCGAGTCCGGCCCCGTCGGCGTTCTGCTCGCCGGCCTCGAAGAGCGCCGGGTCGGCCAGGCGGGTGTTGAGCTCGCCCATCCGTACGGACGACATGCCGATGCCCCCGTCCTGGACGGAGAGCATCACCTCGCCGCTCTCCAGGAGCCAGCCGGAGAGCTGGACGTGGGAGTCGGGCGGCGAGAACGAGGTGGCGTTCTCCAGCAGCTCGGCGACCAGGTGGCTGAGGTCGTCCGCGGCGAACCCGGCGACCTGGGCGTGGGGCGGCAGGGACTGGATGGTGACCCGCTCGTACCGCTCGATCTCGCTGACGGCCGCGCGCAGGACGTCGACCAGCGGGATCGGGCCCGGGTGGCCGTGTCCGTGGTCCGCGCCCGCGAGGACCAGCATGTTCTCGCTGTGGCGGCGCATGACCGTGGCCATGTGGTCGAGCTTGAAGAGCGTGCCGAGCCGTTCCGGGTCCTGCTCGCGCTCCTCCAGGGACTCGATGACGCCGAGCTGCCGCTCGACCAGGCCGAGAGTGCGCAGCGAGAGGTTGACGAAGGTGTGGTGGACGGTGTTCTTCAGCTTCTCCAGCTGGGCCGTCAGGTCCGCCGCGCGCACCTGGAGTTCGGCGCGCTGCACCGTGAGGGCCTCGCGTCCGGCGAGCAGTTCGGCGCGCTCGGTCTCCAGGTGCGCGAAGCGCCCGTCGACCTCCTGGAGCAGCCCCTGCAAGCGGCCGTGCAGGGCGTTGATGGAGCGGACGGTCTGGGCGAACTCGTCGTTGCGGCCGGTGTAGCGGACCGGTTCGGCGGTCTCGGGTTCGGCGGCGAGGCGGGTGGCGCCGATCCGGAGCACGGCGAGCGGCTGGGTGAGGGTGCGGGCGACGGCGGTGGAGACGGCGACCGCGACGAGCAGGCAGCCGCCGAGGAGAGCGATGCGCAGTTCGAGGGCGGTGACGTCGTCGTCGCGGAGCTGTTCGAGGCGCTGGACCTGGGTGGTGCCGAGCGCGGACTCCACGGAGCGCATCCGGTCGACCCGGGCGGCGAGGGCCGCGGCGACCTTCTTCTCGCTGACCTTCAGGTCGGATGCGGAGAGTTCGGGGCGGTCGGTCAGCTCGGCGAGGTACTTCTCGGCGCTGTTGACCTCGGGTCCGGTGACGGTGGAGGCCAGCTTGTCGCGAGCGGTGGCGCCGGCGGACCGGTCGAAGTCGGCGAGCGCGGAGAGTTCGCCGACCCGGGCCTGCTGGGCGGCGGCGCTCAGCGCGTCGCGGGTGCGGTCCTCCTTGGTCTCGCCCTCGTCCTCGCCCTGGACGGGCAGCCCGGTGAACGGGTCGATGCGCGGCGGGGCCGGCTCCGGGCGGGGCACGGCGAGCGCGGCGAGCAGCAGCCCCCGGGCGGCGGACGCCTGCTCGGTGGCCCGGCCGAGCGCCTGCGGGGTGCGGGTGGCGTCGGCGGCGCGCGGCGGGGTGGAGCGGGTGAGCTCGTCGGCGAGGCCGTGGAGTTTGGCGATGACCTCGGAGTACGCCTGGTGGGCCTCCAGGGCCGACTCCTTGCCGCTGACCGCGTCGCGGCGCAGGGACGGGATGGCGGACAGGTCGCGCTGGAGGTCGGCGGGTGCCGTCTCCCGGATCTCGTCCACCCGCTGGTCGACGCGGGCGCCCCGGCCGCCCGGCTCGCCCTCGCGCCCGCCCGCGATGTAGGCGGTGACCTCGTCGCGCTCGTCGGCGAGGGCGTGGGCCAGGGAGATCGCCTGCTGGTTCAGCTCGGCGAGGGTGACCAGGTGCTGCGAGTCGGTGAGGTCGGACGAGGCGGCGAGCACGGCCGGTGTCCCCGCCGCTATGACGGTGATCCCGACGACGGCGACGCCCGCGACCAGCCGGCTGCGGACGCGCACACGGCGACCGCCCTCGGCCGGGGTCGTCGGCGCCGCCTCGGAACCGCTGTTGCTGCCGCCCTTGCTCCGAGGCCGCTTCTTCTGCACCGGTGCTCGCAATCTCGACTCGTCCGCCCTTGAAGCAGAGGTGACGCGCGGTCACGTGAACGAGCGTCCCGCCCCCTGGTACGGCTCCCGACCATTCCAGTGCTTTTCAGGAGGGGGCGCGCATCAACCGCTCCGCCACACGAACGAGTGAACATCACTCCCGAGTTGGCGAACAAGTCTCCCCAGCGGGTCCCGGCGCCATGCGCGGACACCGGCTGGAACTTCCGGGCGGGCTTTGGCAGGATGCCCGCCCGCACCTTGGGGCGGAGTGATTCCTTCCGCCTCGACCGACCTTCTGACCTGCTGGTACACACCAATCGCGGTGCCGTGCAGGCACAGTGAAGGCATCGTGCAGACTGGCCGCGTGCGTATCGAACTCGCGACCGCCCCCGGCGCCCCGGACCGCCCGAACGAGGACTGGACGGCCTCGCTCCTCCCCGCTTCCGGTCGGGGCGGAGGGCTGGTGCTGCTCGACGGCGTGACCCCGCCGAAGGGCGACGCCGGTTGTGTGCACCCGGTTCCGTGGTTCACGGCCCGGCTGGGCGGCGCGCTGGTCGAACTGTCCGGTTCCCGACGGGATCTGACCTTGCGGGAGATCCTCGCGGAGTCCATTCGGCGCACCGCGGACGCCCACCGCTCGACCTGTGACCTTTCTCACGTACGTACGCCGCAGGCAACCGTCGTCGCGGTGCGTTGGGACGAGGCCGAGGTGGAGCACCTGGTGCTGTCCGATTCGGTACTGCTCCTCGAATCGCCCGCCGGGGGCGTCCGCGCGGTGCTGGACGACCGGCTCGGCCGGCTGCCCAGGGAGCTCCTGGTCTCGGACGCGGTGGCCGACGCCCGGGCGCGGAACAAGGAGGGCGGCTTCTTCACGGCCGCCGCCGACCCGGCCGTGGCGCAGCGCGCGGTCACCGGGCGGACGCCGCGCGCCGAGGTGCGGGCCCTGGCCGCGATGACGGACGGGGCGAGCCGGTGGACGGAGATGTTCGGCGCGGGCGACTGGGCGTCGTGTCTGGCGGTCCTGGCGAAGGAGGGCCCGCAGGCGCTGATCGACCGGGTCCGCGCCCTGGAGGACGCGGACACGGAGCGTCAGCACCTCCGGGGCAAGACCCACGACGACGCGACGGCGGCGTACGTCCGCCTGTGACGGACCTCAGTCCTCGGCGCGGGCGTTCAGCTGGTGCAGCAGGCGGGCGAGTTCCGCGACCTCGGCGCGGTCCCAGTCGGCCAGCTTGCGGACGTAGCGGTCGCGGCGGGCGTCGCGGACGCTCCGGAAGCGGGCGAGCCCTTCGTCGGTGAGGTGGACGAGGAACGCGCGCCCGTCGGCCGGATCGGGCTCGCGCGCCACCAGACCGAGCGCTTCGAGGGCGCGGAGTTGCCGGCTCATGGTGGCCTTGCCGACGCCGAAGTAGGCGGCCAGGTCGGTGGCCCGCTGCCGGCCGGCGGACTCCAGGCGTACGAAGAGGCCGTAGGCGGCGGCCTCCAGTTCGGGGTGCACCTCGCGCGCCATCTCGCCGGAATTGGCCCGCGCCCGGCGCAGAAAGACGGCCAACTCCAGCTCCAGAGCGAGGAATTCGTGGTCCACACCACTTCCTCCGGTAGCGCCGGGTTCACGTCCGCTTTCGCTCCCGTGCACGTCAACTCCCCTCAAGAGCTTTCCCGCAGATGAAAGTTTCTTCCGCCGCCGGTCATCGCCGCAGCTCCGCCAGTATTTCGCAGGAGTAGACCAACGGCGCCGCCCAGGCCCTCTTCCGCCGCACGGGTCTACGTGCGTAGCGTCATGCATGGCATGTCCACACCATGACATGCCTCCGGGGTCGCCGCGCGGCGCCTCCCGGGTCGGCAGCTCCCCCCACCGAGGTCTCGGAGGCACGCAATGCCCGTGCACAGATCCGGCTCCAAGAAGTCCCGCCGCTCGCGCTTCGCCGCGGCCGGCACCCTGCTCGCAGCACTCTCCCTCCTCATCGCGCTCCCCGGCACGTCGAACGCGGACATCGGCGACCCCACGGCGCCCACGCGCGGCTCCGCCACCATGGGCATGGGCGTCATCGCCCACGACGGCAAGGGCGGCCTGCCCGTCGAGGGCCGCGCCGCCCAGACCGAGGGCGTGGACGTCAGCAGCCACCAGGGCAACGTCGCCTGGTCCACGCTCTGGAACAGCGGCGTGAAGTGGGCGTACACCAAGGCCACCGAGGGGACGTACTACACGAACCCCTACTTCGCGCAGCAGTACAACGGCTCGTACAACGTCGGGATGATCCGCGGCGCCTACCACTTCGCCACGCCCGACACCACGAGCGGCGCCACCCAGGCCAACTACTTCGTGGACCACGGGGGCGGCTGGTCCAGGGACGGCAAGACCCTGCCGGGCGTGCTCGACATCGAGTGGAACCCGTACGGCGCGCAGTGCTACGGCAAGACCGCGTCCCAGATGGTCTCGTGGATCCGCGACTTCGTGAACACCTACAAGGCGCGCACCGGGCGCGACGCGGTGATCTACACCGCGACCAGCTGGTGGCAGTCCTGCACGGGCAACAACGCGAGCTTCGGGACGACCAACCCTCTGTGGGTGGCCCGGTACAACACCACGGTCGGCACGCTTCCGGCCGGCTGGGGCTTCTACACGATCTGGCAGTACACGTCCTCCGGCCCGACGGTGGGCGACCACAACCACTTCAACGGCGCCCTCGATCGCGTACAGGCGCTCGCGAACGGCTAGGGCCTGTCCGGCGGAGCCCGGTGACGTACCCCGTCGCCGGGCTTCTTCGCGTCCGGGCCACCCCACTATGAACCCGGTGTATACGCCACAGGTATAGTCGCCGCTCCAGGTCGCACACCAGTGCGTTCGTTCACCAGAGGGAGTGGCACGCCGTGCCCAGTAAGAGGAAGTCGATCGGCTCGGGGTTGGCCGTCGCTCTTGTGACAGCGCTCACGCTGAGCGGCTGCACGATGGAGACCACCGCGCCGGGCTCGGCCCGCGACGACGCCGCCGCTGACGCCAAGGCGCCGATGGGCCCGGTCGACTGCCGCAAGGCCAAGTGCATCGCCCTGACCTTCGACGCGGGCCCGGCCGAGGACACGCCCCGCCTGCTGGACATCCTCAAGGAGAAGAAGGTCCACGCGACCTTCTTCCTGCTCGGCAAGAACCACGTCAAGAAGCACCCGGACACCGTGCGGCGCCTCGCGGCCGAGGGCCACGAGATCGCCAACCACACCTGGTCGCACAAGATCCTGACCGACCGGAAGCCGGCCGAGATACGCGCCGAGCTGGAGAAGACGCAGAACGCGATCGCGGACATCACCGGCAGGAAGCCCCGGCTGATGCGCCCGCCGCAGGGCCGCACCGACGACACGATCTCCGGCATCTGCAAGGACCTCGGCCTCTCCCAGATCCTGTGGAGCGCCACCGCCAAGGACTACTCCACGACCGACTCCGCGCTGATCCGGAAGCGGATAGTCGACCAGGCGAGCAAGGACGGCATCATCCTGCTGCACGACATCTACAAGGGCACCGTGCCCGCCGTGCCCGGGATCATCGACACCCTGAAGAAGCGGGGCTACACCTTCGTGACGGTCCCCCAGCTGATGGCCCCGGCCAAGCCGGTGCCGGGCACGATCTACCGCCCGTAGGCGCGTACGGCAACGGCCCGCCTCCCCCGCGAGGGGAAGGCGGGCCGCCGTGTCCGCGGCGTCTACGCCGCGGCCGGGATCCGGTGCTCCGCCGTGGCCGGGGCGAGGGCGATCTCCAGGACCTGGCGGACGTCGGTGACCGGGTGGACGTCCAGCGTCTCCAGGACCTCGGCCGGGACGTCGTCCAGGTCCGCCTCGTTCCGCTTGGGGATCACCACGGTGGTGATGCCCGCCCGGTGCGCGGCCAGGAGCTTCTGCTTCAGGCCGCCGATCGGCAGCACCCGCCCGGTCAGCGAGACCTCACCGGTCATCGCCACATCCGTGCGGACCAGCCGGCCGGAGAGCAGCGAGGCCAGCGCGGTCGTCATCGTGATGCCGGCGCTCGGGCCGTCCTTGGGGACCGCGCCCGCCGGGAAGTGGATGTGCACGCCCCGGTCCTTGAGGTCCGCGACCGGCAGTTCGAGCTCCGCGCCGCGCGACCGGAGGAAACTCAGCGCGATCTGCGCGGACTCCTTCATGACGTCGCCCAGCTGACCGGTGAGGGTCAGCCCGGACGCCCCGGTCTCCGGGTCGGCGAGCGACGCCTCCACGAAGAGGACGTCCCCGCCCGCCCCGGTCACCGCGAGCCCGGTGGCCACGCCCGGCACCGACGTACGGCGCTCGGCCGGGTCCTGGGCGGACTCGGGCACGTGGTGCGGGCGGCCGATGAGACCGCGCAGGTCGTCCGCGCCCACCGTGAACGGCAGCTCGCGGTCGCCCAGTTCGCTCTGGGCCGCGACCTTGCGCAGCAGCCGGGCGACGGCGCGCTCCAGGTTCCGCACGCCGGCCTCGCGGGTGTACTCGCCGGCCAGCTTGCGCAGCGCCGGTTCGTCCAGCGTGACCTCGCCCTTCTCCAGGCCGGCCCGCTCCAGCTGGCGCGGGAGCAGGTGGTCGCGGGCGATGACGACCTTCTCGTCCTCGGTGTAGCCGTCGAGCCTGACCAGCTCCATGCGGTCGAGCAGCGCCTCCGGGATGGCCTCCAGGACGTTGGCGGTGGCCAGGAAGACGACGTCGCTGAGGTCGAGCTCGACCTCCAGGTAGTGGTCGCGGAAGGTGTGGTTCTGCGCGGGGTCGAGCACTTCGAGGAGGGCGGCGGCCGGGTCGCCCCGGAAGTCCGAGCCCACCTTGTCGATCTCGTCCAGGAGGACGACCGGGTTCATGGAGCCCGCCTCCTTGATGGCGCGCACGATGCGCCCGGGCAGCGCCCCGACGTACGTACGCCGGTGGCCCCGGATCTCCGCCTCGTCCCGGACACCGCCGAGCGCGACGCGGACGAACTCGCGGCCCATGGCGTGCGCCACGGACTCCCCGAGCGAGGTCTTGCCGACGCCGGGCGGCCCGACGAGGGCCAGCACCGCGCCGCCGCGCCGCCCGCCGACGACGCCGAGCCCGCGGTCGGCCCGCCGCTTGCGCACCGCGAGGTACTCGGTGATGCGCTCCTTCACGTCCTGGAGGCCGGCGTGCTCGGCGTCCAGGATCTCCTGGGCACCCTTGATGTCGTACGCGTCCTCGGTGCGCTCGGTCCAGGGCAGTTCGAGGACGGTGTCGAGCCAGGTCCTGATCCAGGAGCCCTCGGGGCTCTGGTCGGAGGCGCGCTCCAGCTTGTCGACCTCCTTGAGCGCGGCCTCGCGGACGTGCTCGGGCAGATCGGCGGCCTCGACGCGGGCCCGGTAGTCGTCGGACTCGTCCTCCGGGTCCCCGTTGAGCCCGGCGAGCTCCTTGCGCACGGCGTCGAGCTGGCGCCGCAGCAGGAACTCGCGCTGCTGCTTGTCGACACCCTCCTGGACGTCCTTGGCGATGGACTCGGCGACGTCCTGCTCCGCGAGGTGTTCGCCCAGCCACTGAATGGCGAGCTTCAGCCGGGCGACCGGGTCGGTGGTCTCCAGCAGGCGCACCTTCTGGGCGGTGGTGAGGAAGGGCGAGTAGCCCGAGTTGTCGGCGAGCGCGGAGACGCCCTCGATCTGCTGGACCCGGTCCACGACCTGCCAGGCGCCGCGCTTCTTCAGCCAGCTGGTGGCGAGCGCCTTGTACTCCTTGACCAGCTCGGCGACGGCCCCGGGCAGGGGGTCGGGGACGGAGTCGTCCGCCCGGACCCCTTCCACCCAGAGCGCGGCGCCGGGGCCGCTGGTGCCCGCTCCGATGCGGACCCGGTCGCGGCCCCGGATGAGGGCGCCCGGGTCGCCGTCGGAGAGCCGCCCCACCTGCTCGACGGTGCCGCGGACACCGATCCCGGTGTACGTCCCGTCGATGCGCGGGACCAGCAGCACCTCGGGCTTGCCGCCGCCCTCCCGGGCGGCGGCCTGCGCGGCCTCCACGGCGGCGCGCACCTCGGTGTCCGACAGGTCCAGCGGCACCACCATTCCCGGCAGCACGACCTCGTCGTCGAGCGGCAGCACGGGCAGGGTGAGCGGTGTGACGGCGTTGGACTCAGTAGCCATGATCTCCCCTTCGGCAGTCAAGTTGAGCTATACCGGCTCAATGCTTGTGAGCCCCAGGTTGTTCCCCCACCGCTGTTCGCTCTGAGCGATCAGACGCAGCACACCGGAACGGGTGCTCCGGGCTCGTTGTCAGTGGCGCCTGTCACGCTGTGTGGAGATCGATTCGCCAGGGAGAGACACATGGGTACGTGGGACGTGGGCCCCTTCGACAACGACACCGCCGCCGACTGGTGCGGCGGCCTGGACGACGCCGCGCCGGAGGCGCGCGAGGGCATGGTCCGGGCCGCGCTGGCCGAGACGGCGGGCACTACGGACTACCTGGACTCGGACGTGGCGAACGAGGCCATAGCGGCGGCCGCGCTGGTCGCGGCGCAGTGTCCCGGGGGCGCCCGCGCCGACTCCGCCTACGGCCCGGACGAGCCCCTTCCGGATCTGACCGGCCTGCGCGAGCTCGCGCTCCGGGCCCTGGACCGGGTCCTGACCGAACCGTCCGAGGCGCTGGAGCTCTGGGAGGAAGCGGAGGACGGGCCCTGGCACACGGGCATCAACCAGCTGCGCGGGGTCCTTATGCCCCGGGCCTGAGCGGCCGGCCGGTTTCCGCACACCGGGCGTGAACCGGGGGGTGGCCGGTCGGCGATATAGAGGTGTGAGCGACTTGCGCCCCTCGGGGGACGACCGGAGTGACGAGGCGCTGCTGCGTGCCGTCGCCCAGGGGGACACGGCCGCCCTGGCAGCGTTCTACGACCGGCACGCCGGCTGGCTGCTCGCCCGGCTGAGCCGGCGGTGCCCGGACGCGGAGACCGTACGGGAGGTCGTGCAGGACACCTTCGTGACGGTCTGGCGCTCCGCCTCCGCGCACCGGGGCGCGGCGGCGGGCGGCTGGCTCTGGGTGATCGCCGCCCGCCGCCTGGTCGACGCCCAGCGGACCCGGGCCCGGACGGAACGCGCGACGGCGGCCGGACAGGCGGGCGACGCCCGCTGGACCGCCCCCGCCCCGTCCGCCGAGGACCGCGTCCTGGCCGGCCTGGAGTACGGGCACGTGGGCGCCGCGCTCGACCGGATCTCCCCCGAACTCCGGGAGGTCCTCCGGGCGACCGTGGTCGACGGCCTCACCACCAGGGAGGCCGCCCGGCTGCTCGGCATACCCGAGGGCACGGTCAAGACCCGGGCCATGCGGGCCCGCCGCGAACTGCGCGCCGCCCTCGACCGGCTGGTCGCGGAGCACGGCCCCCTGGGAGGCACGGCATGACGACCTGGCACGTGACGGACGATCTGGCCCTGCGGTACGCGGAGGGCACGGCGCCGGAGACGGACTCCTGGTCCCTGGAGAAACACGTCGAGTGCTGCACCGGCTGCGCGCAACGCGTGTCGACGGCGGTACGCGACCGGACGTCCGGAGCGGCGGTGCTGGACGCGGTCCGGGCGGCGGTCCTGGCCGAGACCGTGACGGAGCCGGTTCGGGCGGCAGGGGCGGGCGCGGTTCCGGCGACGGGGGCGGGCGGGTGGCGGCAGGCACGTGGCGCGGGGCGCCGGTCCGGCGGCGTGGACGTGCCCGGGGGGTGGCGCGGCCGGGCCCGGGCGGCCGGATCCGCATGGCGCCGCGTGTCCGATGCGGGGCGCCGCCTGCCCGGAGGCCACCGTGTCGGCCGGGTGCTCTGGGCCGCCGGGCCCGCGCTGCGGGGGCCGTGGACCGGGGCGTTGCTGCTCGTCGTGTGCGCGGCCGTGGCCCTGGCGTACGGGGGCGGGTTCGACGCATCGGCCCGGGCGCTTCTGCTGCTCGTCGCGCCGGTGCTGCCGCTCGCCGGGGTCGGGGTCTCGTACGGGCGCTCCGCCGACCCCCTGCACGAGATCATCGCCACCTCCCCCGGCGGCGGGCTGCGGCTGCTGCTGACCAGGACGGCCGCGGTGCTCGGGGCGACCGTCCCGGCGCTCGCCCTGGCGTGGGCGGTGCTGCCCGCGTCGGCCGGCGGGCCGGGCCCCCTGGCCTGGTTGCTGCCCGGACTCGCTCTGACGCTCGCGGCCCTGGGGCTCGGTTCGTACGTCGGCTGCCGCACCGCGGCCGTCGTCGTCGCGACGGGCTGGGCGGCCGCCGTCACCGTACCGGCGCTCGACACGTCCCCGTCGGCACTCCTCGACCGGACGCCGACGGCGCTCCGCTACTTCGCGGGGCTCCCCGCTCAGGGCGCGTGGGCGGGAGCGGCCGTGCTCTGCGCGGCGCTGCTCGTCCTGCGCCGCCGATCCTTCGACCACCTGGAGACCTCATGAGCGTGATCGCGTGAACAGCACCGTGAAGGTGTCGGGACTGACGGTGCGGCACCGCCGCAGGACCGCCCTGGACTCCGTCGATCTCGCCTTCGGGCCCGGTGTGCACGGGCTCCTGGGCCCCAACGGGGCGGGCAAGACCTCGCTGATCCGGGTCCTGTCCACGGCCGCCGCGCCGGACGCCGGGCGGATCGAGCTGCTGGGCGCCGAGGTGGGGTCGGCATCCGACCACCGCGCCCGGGCGGAGGTCCGGCGCAGGCTGGGCTATCTGCCGCAGGAGTTCGGCTACTACGCCGGCTTCTCCGTCCGCGAGTTCGTCGCCTATGTGGCGTGGCTCAAGGAGATGGACGGCGCCCGGGTGGCCGCCGCCGTGGAGCGGGCGGTGGAACGCGTGGGTCTGGCCGACCGGATCGACTCCCGGATGAAGACGCTGTCCGGCGGCATGCTCCGGCGCGTCGGCATCGCCCAGGCGATCGTCAACGAACCGGAGCTGCTGCTCCTGGACGAACCGACCGCCGGGCTGGACCCCGAACAGCGCGTCGAGTTCCGCGCCCTCATGCGGGA
This sequence comes from Streptomyces sp. DT224, assembly GCF_049844595.1. Lineage (NCBI taxonomy): Bacteria > Bacillati > Actinomycetota > Actinomycetes > Kitasatosporales > Streptomycetaceae > Streptomyces > Streptomyces sp. DT224. Next base: position 261,169 of record NZ_JBNCLI010000001.1, on the reverse strand, counting down.
CCTCGGACAGCACGCGACGGTCATCCTCTCCACCCACCTGGTCGAGGACGTGGTGGCGGCCTGCGAGGACGTCACCCTGATCGAGGCGGGCCGCGTCGCGTACCGGGGGACGACGCGCGAGCTGGCGGCCCTCGGCAAGGACGGCGACGACCCGGACGCGCTCCACGGCAGCCCGGTCGAGCGCGGCTACACCACGGCCCTGCGTTCCCACCGGGCGACGGCGGGCGCCCGATGACCCTCACCGAAGCCCCCGCTCGGCGGAAGGCCTCCGGTCCGCCGCTCCCCCCGCTGCGGGCCGAGGCGCGGCGCGGGATCGGCCCGTGGACCGGGCTGTCCACGGCGCTCATGCTCGGCGTGACCATGGCCGCGAAGGCCGACGACTGGCAGGGCGACTGGATCGAGACCCAGAGCCTGCTGCACTCCGGCGCCACCCTGCTCGCCGGCCCGCTGGTGGCCGCGGCGGCCTGCTGGCAGGGTGCCCGCGACCACCGGCGCTCGACCGGTGAGCTGTGGCGCTCGACCCCGCGTGCCCGGTGGCGGCGCATGGCGGTGGCCGCGCTGCCGCTCGCGCTGTGGGCGGTCGCCGGGTATGCGGTCGCGCTGGCCGGGACGCTGGCGGCCACCTGGCCGTACGCGGGCGGCGGCGGCCCGCTCCTCTCCCTCGTCGTCGTGGACGGTGCCTTCCTGGCGGCCGTGGCGGTGCTCGGCTTCAGCGTCGGCGTGCTGTGCCGGTGGCGGCTGGCCGCGCCCGTGGCCGCCGCGCTGATGTACCTGGTGCTCGGGGTGCCGATCTACTCGGAATCCCCGGCGCGGTACCTCAACCCGGCCGAGCAGTACGCACTGTGGGACCGGCTGCCGGTCTGGTGGTTCGCCCCCGCCATGGTGGCGTGGACCTGTGGGCTGGGGGCCGCCGCGCTCACCGCCGTGGCGGCCCGGCGCCGGCTCGCCGCCCTCGTGCCGCTCGCCGTGGCCGCCGCCGTCGCCCCGCTGATCGTGTCCACGGGCGACGGCCTGTTCCGGGACGACCCGGCGGCCCACCGCATCGCCTGCACGGAGGGGAGCCCGCAGATCTGCCTGAGCGGGCGTCAGGAGCACCTGCTGCCCCAGGTCGCCGAGGCGTTGTCGGGGCTGACGGGGCGGCTGGACGGGGTGCGGGGCGCGCCGAAGCGATATGTCGCCCGGCTGCCGCTGCGCGGCCCGGACGAGGCGTGGATGCCGCCGCCCAATCCCGGCTGGTACCTCGTGCGCGGGCGGTTGCAGGACACGGAGGACTTCGCCTATCAGGTGGCGGGCAACATGACAGGGCGGGAGTGCCCGGATCGCCCGGACCAGGACACCAGCGGCCGTGGGACGGGCGCGACGGACGACGCTGTCGGAACCTGGCTCACCGGCCCCTATGCGCTGGCCCCCGGCCAGGAGAAATCCCCCGAGCTCCACCGCCTCGAAGCCATGCCCGACGCCGAGCGCCGCGCCTGGCTCGGCCGCTACATGGCCACCCGCACCAGCTGCGACCCCTCGGAGGTGCCGACCCTGTGAGCCTCCCCGTCCTCTATCTCCGCTCCCGCGCCCTCCCCCGTACCGCGGCCGCCGTGGCCTGCACGGCCCTGTTCGCCGCCTGGGCCGCCCACTGGATCCAGGCGCAGCCGACCTTCGACCACAGCGCCCGCGTCCCCGTCCTGGTGCTGGCCCCGCTGCTGGTCTCGTCGGCCATCGGGACGAGCCTGTACGCCGCGGCGGACGAGCTCGACCGGACGGCGGTCCGGCGCTGGTGGCCCCGCCGGCTGGCGCACCTGCTCGCGCTCACCGTCCCGGCCGCCGTGGCCCTCGCGCTGGCCGTCCCCGGGCACCCGGAGGCGTTCGGCGCACCCGGCATGGTGCGCAACGTGCTCGGCGCGACCGGGGTCACGGCCGCTTCGGCGGCCCTGATCGGGGCCCGGCTCAGCTGGCTGCCGGTCACCGTGTACATCGGCGCGGTCTACCTGGCCGCGCCGCGCACCCCGGGCGGAGCCGCCTCCGTGTGGGCCTGGCCGATGCAGCCGGGGCCCCAGGTGGGGGCGTGGGCCGCGGCGACGGCGGCGTTCGCGGCGGGGGCGGCGCTCTTCGCCGTACGCGGGGCGCGCCGCGAGCGCGGCTGACCCGGAGGGGGGCCGGGCCCGTCGCCGTACGAACCCGCTGGCCCCCGCCCGCCCCGGCGCGCGAGGATGGCGGGGACAGCGACCACGGCCACCGGAGATCAGCGCCATGCCCCACACCTTCGGCCCCGACGCCGACGCCCCCGTCACCCTGGACCGCCGCGAGGGACCGTACGGGGAGGTCGTCCTGCGCCGGCGCGGGGAGGACTTCGAGATCATCGCCAACGGGTGCTTCCTGATGGACACCTCCGACGGGCGGTCCGAGCGGCTGCTGCTCGACGCCGCGCTCGCCGCGCTGCCGGCCGGCCGGTCCGCGCCCTCCGTGCTCATCGGGGGTCTCGGTGTCGGGTTCTCGCTCGCCCGGGCCGCCGCCGAGCCCCGGTGGGGCCGGATCGCGGTCGCCGAGCGGGAGGAGGCGATCGTGGACTGGCACCGGCGGGGGCCGCTGGACCGGATCTCGGGGCCGGCGCTCGCCGATCCCCGTACGGAGATCCTGACGACCGACCTCGTCGCGTACCTGCGTACGACTACGGACCGTTACGACGCCCTGTGTCTGGACATCGACAACGGGCCGGACTGGACGGTCACCGAGGACAACAACGAGCTGTACTCCCCCGCCGGTCTCGCCGACTGCCGCGCGCGGCTCAACCCAGGCGGGGTGCTCGCCGTCTGGTCCGCACAACCGTCCGCCGCGTTCGACCAGGCGCTGCGGAATGCCGGGTTCCAGGGGGTACGGGCGGAAGAAGTGGGCGTTGCCCGAGGTGTGCCCGACGTGGTCCATCTCGCAATCCGGCCCGAGTGAGATGCCCCCGCCGGGTACCGGGAGCCCTTCAACCCGCGGGGACCGAGCCCCGCAAGCACGGCACTCCGCCCCGCGCGCGGGCCTCCCGCGGCGGTCCGGCCTTGCACCCTGCGTAGCCGGGAACCCTCCGCTGCCTCTACGCTGCTGACCGGTAACGGGATCACCCAACGAAATTCACGAGCGAAAACCGTACGTCCGGGGGAATGTCCTCCGTGAGAACGGGCAGGGGCGGGGCGATGGAACAGACACACACCACCCACAACGGCGTCGCGGCCACCCCGGGCGCGCAGCGCCGTGTGCTGGTGGTCGAGGACGACGCCACGATCGTGGACGCCATTTCCGCCCGGCTGCGGGCGGAGGGCTTTCTCGTGCAGACCGCTCTCGACGGCCCGGCCGCCGTGGACGCGGCCGAGGCATGGCAGCCGGACCTGATGGTGCTCGACATCATGCTGCCCGGCTTCGACGGCCTGGAGGTCTGCCGCCGGGTGCAGGCCCAGCGGCCGGTGCCGGTGCTGATGCTGACCGCGCGCGACGACGAGACGGACATGCTCGTCGGGCTCGGGGTCGGCGCCGACGACTACATGACCAAGCCGTTCTCGATGCGTGAGCTGGCGGCCCGGGTGCATGTGCTGCTGCGCCGGGTCGAGCGGGCCGCGCTGGCCGCCGTGACGCCGCGCAGCGGCATACTCCGCCTCGGCGAGCTGGAGATCGACCACGCGCAGCGCCGGGTGCGGGTCCGCGCCGACGACGTGCACCTGACGCCGACCGAGTTCGACCTGCTGGTCTGCCTGGCGAACACCCCGCGCGCGGTGCTCTCCCGGGAGCAGCTGCTCGCGGAGGTCTGGGACTGGGCGGACGCCTCGGGCACCCGGACCGTCGACAGCCACATCAAGGCGCTGCGCCGGAAGATCGGCGCGGAGCGCATCCGCACCGTGCACGGCGTCGGCTACGCGCTGGAGACCCCCGCGCCATGACCGCGCCCGGAACGGGGCTGCGGCCGTTCTCGATCAAGGCCAAGCTGGGCACACTGGTCGTGGTCTCGGTGTTCATCACGACCGGGCTGATCATGGTGGCCTTCCGCACGCGGACCGAGCTGCGGTTCATCACCGTGTTCTCGGTCATCGCCACCCTGCTGATCACCCAGTTCGTCGCGCACGGGCTGACCGCGCCGCTGGACGAGATGCGCGCGGTGGCCCGGTCGATCTCGCACGGCGACTACACGCGCCGGGTCAACGGGGCGGACCGGCGCGACGAGCTCGGCGACCTGGCGCAGACCATCAATCTGATGGCGGACGACCTGGCGGCCGTGGACCGGCATCGCAAGGAGCTGGTGGCGAACGTCTCGCACGAGCTGCGCACGCCCATCGCGGCGCTGAGAGCCGTCCTGGAGAACGTCGTGGACGGGGTGTCCTCGGCCGATCCGGAGACGATGCGCACCGCGCTGAAGCAGACGGAGCGCCTGGGCCGCCTCGTGGAGACGCTGCTCGACCTGTCCCGGCTGGACAACGGCGTCGTCACACTGAAGGCCAACCGCTTCGAGGTGTGGCCGTACCTCTCGGGCGTGCTGAAGGAGGCGAACCTCGCCGCCGCGCACCGCCGGCTCTCCTCCGGGTCCGGCAACCACTCCCGTACGGACGTGCATCTGCACCTGGACGTGTCGCCGCCGGAGCTGACCGCGCACGCGGACGCGGAGCGGCTGCACCAGGTGGTGGCCAACCTCATCGACAACGCCGTCAAGCACAGCCCGCCGCACGGCCGGGTCACGGTGCTGGCCCGGCGCGGCCCGCAGCCGGAGTCGCTGCACCTGGAGGTGGTGGACGAGGGGCCGGGCATTCCGGAGTCCGAGCGGCACCGGGTCTTCGAGCGGTTCAACCGGGGCGAGGTGGCCTCGCCGCACGGCCCGGGCAGCGACGGCGGTACGGGGCTCGGGCTGGCGATCGCCCGCTGGGCGGTGGATCTCCACGGCGGCCGGATCGGAGTGGCCGAATCTGCTCGCGGCTGCCGTATCCGCGTCACTCTTCCAGGCATTCCGCAACCACGAGGTTGACGTAGGGTTCGAACCGGAAGGCCACGTTCTGCGTGTTCCGGTAACGGGATACGGTCCAGGGGGCCGCTGCGGCGGCCTCGCGTACCCGGAGCGAAGCGGAACCATGCTTGTTTCCCGCCATTTCCAGCGCCGAAACCCGGCTTTCGATGTGACTTGCACGACGAAGACCTCCCCGGCCTGCAAGGAACGGCCACGGAGGCGTAGCCTTGATTCCCGCTGTCCATCACCTTGCGAAGCGGAAGAGGGCGGTCACCGCCGTGTCGTCTCAGTCCCCCAGTAACTCGAGCATCTCGACCGACCAGGCCGGCCCGGGCACCAACCCGGCCGCGGCATTCGGCGCCAATGAGTGGCTCGTCGACGAGATCTACCAGCAGTACCTCCAGGACCCCAATTCGGTCGATCGTGCCTGGTGGGACTTCTTCGCCGACTACAAGCCGGGCAAGACCGGCACGGCGGACAAGCCCGGCGCCGCAGCCGCGGGGGCTGCAGCGCCCGCGGCCCCGGCCGCCCCCACCACCGCACCGGCGGCCCCGGCCGCTCCGGCGCAGCCCGCGGCCCAGGCCCCGGCGGCGCCCGCCGCCCCGGCACAGGCCGCCCCGGCCGCTCCCGCCGCGCCCAAGGCCCCGGCTCCGGCCGCCAAGGCCCCCGCCGCGAAGGCCAAGGCCGCCGCGGACACCGAGGCGCCGGCCGGACCGGAGTACGTGACGCTGCGCGGCCCGTCCGCCGCGGTCGCGAAGAACATGAACGCCTCGCTGGAGCTGCCCACGGCCACGTCCGTGCGCGCCGTCCCGGTGAAGCTGCTGTTCGACAACCGCATCGTCATCAACAACCACCTCAAGCGCGCCCGGGGCGGGAAGATCTCCTTCACGCACCTCATCGGGTACGCGATGGTGCAGGCGCTCAAGGCCATGCCGGCCATGAACTACTCCTACGCGGAGAAGGACGGCAAGCCGACCCTCGTCAAGCCGGAGCACGTCAACCTCGGCCTCGCCATCGACCTGGTGAAGCCGAACGGCGACCGCCAGTTGGTCGTCGCGGCCATCAAGAAGGCCGAGACGCTCAACTTCTTCGAGTTCTGGCAGGCGTACGAGGACATCGTCCGGCGCGCCCGCAACGGCAAGCTCGGCATGGACGACTTCACCGGCGTCACCGCCTCGCTGACCAACCCCGGCGGCATCGGCACCGTCCACTCGGTGCCCCGCCTGATGCCCGGACAGGGCCTCATCATGGGCGTCGGCGCGATGGACTACCCGGCCGAGTTCCAGGGCACCTCGCAGGACACCCTGAACAAGCTGGGCATCTCCAAGGTCATGACCCTGACCTCGACGTACGACCACCGGGTCATCCAGGGTGCCGCGTCCGGCGAGTTCCTGCGCGTCCTCTCCCAGCTGCTGCTCGGCGAGAACGAGTTCTACGACGAGATCTTCAAGGCGCTGCGCATCCCCTACGAGCCGGTCCGCTGGCTCAAGGACATCGACGCCTCGCACGACGACGACGTCACCAAGGCCGCGCGGGTCTTCGAGCTGATCCACTCCTACCGGGTCCGCGGCCACGTCATGGCCGACACCGACCCGCTGGAGTACCACCAGCGCAAGCACCCCGACCTCGACATCACCGAGCACGGCCTCACCCTCTGGGACCTGGAGCGGGACTTCGCGGTCGGCGGGTTCGCCGGCAAGTCGATGATGAAGCTCCGCGACATCCTCGGCGTCCTGCGCGAGTCGTACTGCCGCACCACCGGCATCGAGTTCATGCACATCCAGGACCCGAAGCAGCGCAAGTGGCTCCAGGACCGGGTGGAGCGCCCGCGCCCCAAGCCCGAGCGCGAGGAGCAGCTGCGCATCCTGCGCCGGCTCAACGCGGCCGAGGCGTTCGAGACGTTCCTCCAGACCAAGTACGTCGGCCAGAAGCGGTTCTCGCTGGAGGGCGGCGAGTCCGTCATCCCGCTGCTCGACGCGGTCATCGACTCCGCCGCCGAGGCCCGCCTCGACGAGGTCGTCATCGGCATGGCCCACCGCGGCCGCCTGAACGTCCTCGCGAACATCGTGGGCAAGTCGTACGCCCAGATCTTCCGCGAGTTCGAGGGCAACCTCGACCCGCGCTCGATGCACGGCTCCGGCGACGTGAAGTACCACCTGGGCGCCGAGGGCACCTTCACCGGTCTGGACGGCGAGCAGATCAAGGTCTCGCTGGCCGCCAACCCCTCGCACCTGGAGGCGGTCGACCCGGTCCTGGAGGGCATCGCCCGCGCCAAGCAGGACATCATCAACAAGGGCGGCACGGACTTCACCGTGCTGCCCGTCGCCCTGCACGGCGACGCGGCCTTCGCGGGCCAGGGCGTCGTCGCCGAGACGCTGAACATGTCGCAGCTGCGCGGCTACCGCACCGGCGGCACCGTGCACGTGGTGATCAACAACCAGGTCGGCTTCACCGCCGCCCCGGAGTCCTCGCGCTCCTCGATGTACGCCACCGACGTGGCGCGCATGATCGAGGCGCCGATCATCCACGTCAACGGCGACGACCCCGAGGCCGTCGTCCGGGTCGCCCGGCTCGCCTTCGAGTTCCGCCAGGCGTTCAACAAGGACGTCGTGATCGACCTCATCTGCTACCGCCGCCGCGGTCACAACGAGGGCGACAACCCGGAGTTCACCAACCCGCAGATGTACACCCTGATCGACAAGAAGCGCTCGGTGCGCAAGCTCTACACCGAGTCCCTGATCGGTCGCGGCGACATCACCCTGGAAGAGGCGGAGCAGGCGCTCCAGGACTTCCAGGGCCAGCTGGAGAAGGTCTTCGCCGAGGTCCGCGAGGCCACCTCGCAGCCCGCGCAGCCGCACGTCTCCGACCCGCAGGCCCACTTCCCGGTCGCCGTGAACACCGCGGTCACCACCGAGGTCGTCAAGCGGATCGCCGAGTCGCAGGTCAACATCCCCGAGTCGATCACCGTGCACCCGCGGCTCATGCCGCAGATGCAGCGCCGTGCCGCCTCGGTGGAGAACGGCACGATCGACTGGGGCATGGGCGAGACTCTGGCCATCGGTTCGCTGCTGATGGAGGGCACCCCGGTCCGGCTCGCCGGCCAGGACAGCCGCCGCGGCACCTTCGGCCAGCGCCACGCGGTCCTGGTCGACCAGGTCACGGGCGAGGACTACACCCCGCTGCTCTACCTGACGGACGACCAGGCCCGTTACAACGTCTACGACTCGCTCCTCAGCGAGTACGCGGCGATGGGCTTCGAGTACGGCTACTCGCTGGCCCGCCCGGAGTCGCTGGTCATCTGGGAGGCCCAGTTCGGCGACTTCGTCAACGGCGCGCAGACCGTCGTGGACGAGTTCATCTCCTCGGCCGAGCAGAAGTGGGGCCAGACCTCCGGCGTCACGCTGCTCCTGCCGCACGGCTACGAGGGCCAGGGCCCGGACCACTCGTCCGCCCGCCCGGAGCGCTTCCTCCAGATGTGCGCGCAGGACAACATGACGGTCGCGATGCCGACCCTGCCGTCGAACTACTTCCACCTCCTGCGGTGGCAGGTGCACAACCCGCACCACAAGCCGCTGATCGTCTTCACCCCGAAGTCGATGCTCCGCCTCAAGGCGGCCGCGTCGAAGGTGGAGGAGTTCACCACCGGCGGCTTCCGCCCGGTCATCGGCGACGACACGGTCGACCCGAGCGCCGTCCGCAAGGTCGTCTTCTGCGCCGGCAAGGTCTACTACGACCTGGAGGCCGAGCGCGAGAAGCGGGGCGTCACGGACACCGCGATCATCCGTCTGGAGCGCCTGTACCCGCTGCCGGGTGCCGAGATCCAGGCCGAGATCGCCAAGTACCCGAACGCCGCGAAGTACCTGTGGGCCCAGGAGGAGCCGGCCAACCAGGGCGCCTGGCCGTTCATCGCCCTGAACCTGATCGACCACCTGGACCTGGCCGTCGGCGCGGACGTCCCGCACGGCGAGCGCCTGCGCCGCATCTCGCGCCCGCACGGCTCGTCCCCGGCGGTCGGCTCGGCCAAGCGCCACCAGGCGGAGCAGACCCAGCTGGTCAACGAGGTCTTCGAAGCCTGACCGGCAGCCCGTACGCCCGAGGGGCCCGTTCCGCGTTCGTTCGCGGGGCGGGCCCCTCGGGCGTGGCGGCTCAGGTGACCAGCGGTTCGAAGGGCCAGAACCGGGGCGGCACTCCCCCCGGGCCGGCCTCGAACACCCGGCGGCAGGCCACCGCCAGCGGGTGGCCGGGCCCCAGCACGGCGTCGGCCCGGTCGCGTCAAACGATCAGCGGCTCGAAGTCCCAGTACGGACGGTTGCGGGAGCTGGCCGAGACGGTGTGAGTGTGCCGGGCGCCGAGGGTGGCTGCCAGGTCTTCCAGAGCCTCGATCTCGACCTTCTCGGCCTTCTGTTGCTCCCTGAGGCCGCGCAGGTCGGCAGCGTGGGCGATCCGCGCGGACAGCGTCAACGGATGGGTGCGGCCGAGCACCTCGACAGCCCGGGTGACGATCGAGTCCGTCAGCGCGGCGGCGGACTCCGGGTCGCCCACGAGGTTGCGAAGCGCCGAGGCGTTGATGCCGCAGCCCAGCGTCCACGGATGGTACTCGCCGACGGCCTGGGTCATGGTGGCCAGCGCCTCCTCCAGGAGCACGTGGGCGTGCTCCCGCTCACCCACGTTGCGCAGGATCAAAGCATGATTGGACCGGGTACCGGCAGCGAACGGGTGTGCCTCGCCGAGCATGTCCGCGTAGCCGCTGACCACCTTTTCGCCTATGGCCCTTGCCTGGTCGATGTTGCCGTGTTCACGGGCGAAGCAACTCTGCCCGGCCGAGAACATCATCGTCAGCGGGTCGCTCTCGCCGAGGACGCGTTCGCATCGCTCCAGGACACGGGTGAACAGGGACGCGGCCTTGGCGCGTTCACCGTTGCGGTAGTGGCACAGCGCGAGGTTGAACTCGGCGCGCAGGGTTTGTGGGTTGTCCGGTCCGAGAACCCGTCGGTGCATCTGAACGCTCTGGTTCTGCAGGGAGGACGCCTCGGAATAGCGGCCGAGAAGGCGCAAGTCCGTGGCGTAGGCGATCTCGGAGTACAGCGTCCAGGCGTGCCGGTGTCGCAGGAGCTGACGGCGGGCGTCCAGCGTGCGCCCGTCGAGTTCCAGGGACTCCGCGTACCGGCCCAGCAGCCGCAAAGTGACGGCCAGGTTGCTCTGTGCGTTGAGCGTTCGCGAGTCCTGGTCACCCAGCAGTCTCTGGTAGGAGGTGAGGACCCAGCCGGACACTTCCAGCGCCTCGTCGTACCGGCCGAGGCCCCGCAAGTCGGCGGCCAGGCCAGAGGCTGCCCTTAGATGCTCCAGGTCCTCGGGGCCGCGCTCGGCGCGCAGCCGCTCCACCACGGCGCGTTCGATGGCCTCCGTGCCCGCGTAGTCGCCGACGGCCCTGAGTAGGTTGCTGTAGTGGTAGCTGACGTCCCAGATCCTCGGATGGTTCTCGCCGAACAGCTCGCGCCAGGCGGCCATCGCGCGTACGCCCAGCTTGATACCGGCCCGGTACTCCCCCGACAGGTACATATAGCGGAGGCAGTTGAGCACCAGGGTCTGGACCGCCGGATCAGTGCTCTTCAATACGTCGGCCCACTTGAGGTGCGGAGTGATCTCGGCGTACGCGGGCCACAGGCGGGTGTCGGTGGGGCGGCCGGGATCGGCCGCCGCGAGGGCGCGCCGGACGACGTCGATGAACTCCTGCCGGTTCTCCTCCGTCATGTCGTGCCCGATGATCTGGTGGACCATCCGGTGCATGTAGACGGTCTCCCCGGAGGACGTCGCGTCGACGCCCGATTCATGGGATTCCAGCCGGACCACGGAGTACTGACGGAGTTGGTTGATCGCCTTGTTCCACAGCAGCGGGTCGCTCATCAGCCCGGACACCTGTTCCGGCAGGTCACCGGGCGGCATGTCCTTCAGCAGCCGTACGGGGATGGAGCCAGGTGCGAAGAAACTGCAGAGGCGCAGCAGGTCGACGGACTCGGGGACGGTGTCCCTGAGTTTGTTCAGCAGTATGGACCAGGCGGTCTGGAAGGCGAGGGGGAAGTCGGCGGAGACCTTGACGACGTCCTGATCGATGCCGCCTTCGAGGAGTTCGATGTACTCCTCCACCGACAGGTCCGAGTCGTTGAGCCAGCCGGCCGTCTGGTCGAGCAGCAGCGGCAGGTCTTCGAGGGCCTCGGCGAGCTGGTCGGCCTCTGCCGGCGTCAGGCGCGGGGCACGGCGGCGGACGAAGGCGACGGACTCGTCGCGCCGGTAGACGGGCACCTCGACCAGGTTGCTGTTGTGCTCGCTCCACTCCGGATTGCGGGAGGTGATGAGGACGTGCCCGGGCCCGGTGGGCACCAGGTCCCAGATCTGGTCGGGCTCGTCGGCGCCATCCAGGATCAGCAGCCAATGGGAGTGCGGGTCGCCCCGGCGGAGCGAGTCGCGGACGGCGCGGAGCCGTTCACCGTACTCGGGACCAGTGGACAGGCCGAGTTCCGGGGCGAGTTCGGCAAGCCTCTGCCGGTAGATCGCTCGACGGTCGGCGGGCACCCACCAGACCACGTCGTACTCCGAGCCGAAACGGTAGACGTACTCGGCGGCGAGCTGGGTTTTCCCGACGCCGGACATGCCGTGGAGGGTCACGACCCCGGCGCCCGGTCCGGATTCCTGGAGCGCCCGGTAGGCATCGGTGAGCAACTGCTCGCGGCCGGTGAACCGAATGTTGCGGCGCGGCACCCCACCCCACACCTGGGGGGTGTCGGAGGGGAAGCGCGGGCCCGAGGGGGTGCCGTCGGGCAGCGGGTCGGTGGGCAGCCCCAACCGGGCGAGAAGCCGCCGCTCCGCCTCCTCGGCGCCGACATTGGTGAGGTCGGCAGCGCCGAAGGCCGAGGTGGCTCCGGGCAGCGCCGATGTGGTGACGCACACGGCCGCGAACCGGTCCGGATCGGTGGCGACTTCGGAGCGCAGAGCACGATTCCACTCCTCGTGGCTCCGGGGGCCGAGCTGGAAGTACCAGTCGCTGAGGATGACCAGGACGCGGCCGCGGGCGAGCGTCAGATCTCGCAGCGACTCCTCCAGCGGAATCGATACCGGCGGGTCCCACCGCTGCTGGACGACGGTCACACCACGCCGCTCCAGACGGTCCGCGATCCACGCCGCCCAGGCACGGTTGAACCCGGCGAAACTGATCGTGACGGCGTTCGCCTCGTTCGCTCCAACTGCCTTACGCGTTCCGGGCATTCAACCGACTCCCTGCCTCGATACGAGCCTTCTCAACATACCCCGGAGCACGGTCGCTCCGACCGGGATCGGGTCGATGCTCACTGCCTTCGCGAGCCGTTCCTCTGCTGCCATATCACCTTGGCGGTACTCACGTACGCCTGAGCGCGCGCGAGGTGCCCCGAGGGAGGCGGAGAATCGTCCAGACGGTGGTAGACCGAGATCATTTCGTTGACGAGTGTCCGGCCTTCAGGGGTCAGCGCTGCCGAGCCGGCCAGCACGGGCAGCACGGCACCGACCTGTTCACGGCAGCGGGCGTGCTCGGCCCAGGCCAGGTCCCGATGGACGGACCGGTGCGCATGCAGTGCGAACCGCTGCCAGAAGTCCGCGAGCGCCACGTGCGAGTAGGCACCCTGAAGAAGTCCGTCGAAGGGTCGGGGGTCGGGCCGCCACGGGGCGAAGTACCGCTCGGCTGTGCCCTCCCGGTGGAGCTGAACCATGGTGGAGAGTGCGGCGAGTTTGGTGTGCTGCAGTTCGTGTACCAGCGTCGAGGCGAAGTAGGCCGCCGTCGTCGGCTTGCTGCTGAGCACCGCACCGAACGCCTCACGCCGGGTGCCGCTGCAGTGCACCGCGCTCCGGCCGGCGGGCCCGGAGCCGGGCGGCGGCCCGAGCGGGATCATGCAGCGCAGCAGGACGGATGCCTCGGTGAGCCGGTGCTCCCCGCCCACACGCAGCAGCCGTTCCACCCCGGACCAGGACTCGGCCCAGGTTTTGCGCTCCCAGTCCTCGATCTGAGTGGCACCGCTCAGCCCGTGCTGCTCCACCCCGCTGCCAAGCGTCCGGTACGGGTCCAAGTCGTCCAGGGCTACGAGGCTTCCTCCGGGCAGCACCGCAGGCAGCATGAGGAGGGGCAGCCAGCGCGGGTCCGCCGAGCTCGTGGTCCCGTCGGGATGGATCCGGACGCTCAGCGGCGGACCGTCTGCGGGCGCGACCGTCAGCTCCCCCGCGTCGCAGGACAGCTGGACGGGGCCGACGTCCACGCGGACGGCTCCGAGAGTGGGCAGCGAGAGGAGCCCGCCCCAAGGCCCCAGACAGACGCTGAATCCGACTCCCGCCCGCACAGCCCCCGCAGCCGCCAACGCCGTCAAATGGGCCAGACCGGCCAGGAGCTCCGGCCCGACCGGAGCCTCCGACGTCAGCCCGCCCAGCAGCCGCTGCGCCCACGGCCCCACCAAGGGGTGGAACAGCACGGTGCGCACCGCCGCCCGGTCCGCGCGTTCCGCGGCTTCGAGGAGGGCCCAGTCCGCGCGGAGGCGGTCCAGCAGCGGCGGTGGGCACACGGTGGCCGGGGCGGCCTCCGCCGCGTCGAGCACGGCCCGCAGGAGGACGAGGCGGCGGGTGTCCTGGTCGCGGACGAGCAGGCCCAGCGACGCGGCGTCGCCCTCGGTGCGGCCGAGTTCGCGCAGGACGTGGTCGGGGACGACAGCACTCATGGGGGGTCTCCAGCGGTTGCGTCGGCGAGCCGGTCCGCGATGTGGCGGATCAGCCGTTCGAGGTCGGCGCAGTAGACGGAGGGGTTCCGGAAGCCGTTGTCTGCGCGGTAGCGGTGTGCGTAGTGGCCGCCCCCGCACACGGTCAGCAGCGGGCAGGCGCGGCAGGCGGCGGCCAGCGCGCCGGCCCCCGCCTGGCGGGCGGCCACGCCCGGGTGGCGCAACGCCTCGTCGAAGGTGTGGTGGAAGACGTCGAGGCCGGTGGCGGCCGCGCCGTCGTACGCGGACTTGAGCGAGTCCACCTGCTCGATGGAGCCGTCCGTCTCGATCACGACCGCGTTGAGCGGGTCCAGCCCGAGCGATTCGGTTGCGGCGGGCAGCCCGAGGAGCAGTGCGAAGCACTCCTCGAACAGCCGGATCCGGGTCTCCCGCCGGGGCGCCCCCCACCAGCGGTCGAAGACCGTGCACAGCCAGTCGCCGTACGGGGTGGGGCGCCCCGGACCGGGAGCGGCGGAAAGGCCCGGAGGCGGGCTGGACCAGTTGCCGTGCGGCAGCAGGAGGTCCAGGGCCGGAGGGCGCAGGGCGAGTAGCGATTCGTACATCTCGACCGGGTCGGTGCGCGGGTCGACCACCGTGAGGATGCCCGCGTACGCCTCGGGGTGGCGGTCGGCCAGGAGCCGGGCGCCCCGGGATGCGGCGGGCCAGGAGGGGCGGCCCGCGTGGTCGGTGCGCAGGGTGTTGTGGGCGGCGAGCCCGCCGTCGAGGCTGATGCCGACGCTGATGCCGTGCCGGGCGAGGGTGGCGATGCCGTCGTCCGTGAGCAGCGTGGCGTTGGTCTGCACGGTGGTGTGGACGGCGCAGTCCGCCGGTGCCCGCTCGCGCACCGCGTCGGCGAGCGCGGCCAGCCGGCCCGGCCCGGCGAGCAGGGGTTCGCCGCCGTGCAGGACGAGGGCGACGCTCCCGAGCCCGTGGGCGCCCACGTGCTCGGCGATCCGGGCGGCGGTCCGGTCGAGGACGGCGGGCGACGCGGCGGACGGGCGGTCGCGCCAGGTGCGGTCGGGGCCCTCGTACAGGTAGCAGTAGCGGCAGGCCAGGTTGCAGCGGCCGTGCACCTTCACGATGAACTGCCCGAAGGGCACCGGGTGCGCGGGGGTCTCACCGCGCGGCCCGGCCCGCTCCCCCTGCGGCGTCGTCCGTCCAGCCATTCGAGCACCCCCGTGCTGTACGCCGACCGGGATCGCCCCGCTGCCGGCCCGGGGTGAGTGTCCCCGGCGTACGGCGGACGCAGGCCCGGCCGGGGCCATGATGTCCTGATCGGGCACACCCCCGGCCGAAACCGTGCGGTACGAAGCTCAGAAGGCGTTGGTGAACCCCCACAGCATCTCCTCGGGCTGCTCCGCCCGCCCCCGCAGATCCGCCACCACCTCGGAGAGCACCGGGTGGTCCATCGTCCGCAGGGTCGCCAGGTCCAGGCCCAGCAGGTCCGGCAGTGCACCCCCGCCGGCCGCGCCCGTTCCCTCGTACCGTGTCGACTCGCTCATCACGCCTCCCCGTACCGCAGCACCGGGCCGGCCGGTGACCCGCTCGCCGTCGAGCGCGTCCCGCCGGTCCCGCATCCCTGATCCGACCTGTCGTCTTCCGTCTCACTCGGGCGCCGGGGCCCGGCCTCGCCCGCCGTCGGGCGCGCCGCTCTCACCGCTCCAGCTCCGCCAGCCGCGCGGCGGTCGCTTCACCCGCCGCGCCGCCGGTGTCCGGCAGTTTGCGCCACTCCTGGCGGGCCGCCCGGTACGCGTCGCGCGCGGCCCGGGGCCGGCCCGCCCTCTCGTACGTCATACCCCGCCAGTGGTTGGCTGTAGCGGCCAACTCCACGGCTTCCTGGAGATGTTGTGGACTCTCCAGCTCCGTTTGCGCCTCGCCGGCCGCGTCGGCGGCCGACCGGAACGCCTCCGCCGCCTCGTCGCGGCGGGCCGGGCGGTCGAGGACGCCGGCGGCCTGGAGGAGGGCTCGGCCCAGCTCCAGCCAGCAGCGGGCGGCGGTGAGCGGGGCGACGGCCTCCTCGGCCGCCAGCTTGAAGAGGTACTCGGCCTCCCGCAGGTCGACCCGGTCGGCCGTGGCCCGGTGGCGCAGCATCAGGGCGCGGCCCAGCATCAGCAGCCGCTCGGACTGCTGGGCCCCGCCGGCCGGCATCTCGGAGCGGCAGTCGCGCAGGACCCGGACCGCCGCGCCGATGTGCGCGCGGCCGTCCGGGAGTTCGGCGCGGCGCAGCAGCGTGGCGCCCCACTCGGCGAGCAGGTCGGTGTAGGCGCGGGAGTCGCGGGGGATGCCCCGGGCCGCGCGGGCGAACCACTCGGTGGCGGCGACGAGTTCGGCGGGGTCGCCGGTGTGTTCGTAGCGGGCGACCCGGACGCGGCCGGCCCGGGTCTGGAGCTGGGCGCGCTGCCGCTGGTCGCGTACGGTCTCCAGCGACTGGGCGGTGAGGGTCGCGGCCTCCTCCGGCTCGGCGCCCGAGGCGAGCAGCGCGTCCACCAGGTCCAGGACGATGCGGGTCTCGGTGCCCATGGTGTGTCCGGTGCCCTGGGCGAACGCGGTGCGCAGGGACCGGGCCGACTGCCGGGCGTACTCGCGGGACTGTTCGCCGTCCTGGGTGGCGCGGGCCAGCTTCAGGAGGGTGCGGCCGTGCTGGAGGGGCAGGACGGCCGGGCGGTTCTCCTGGTCGGGCCAGGCGTCGGCGAACGCCTCCAGCATCCCGCAGGCGCTCTGGAGCAGGGCGGTGTCGCCGTCGAGCCGCCATTGCGCCTCCAGGGCCCGCACCCGCTCCAGGGTGAGGCGGAGGGCTTCGGCGGGCTCCAGGCCGGGGCTGGCGCAGGCCGCGGTGTACTCGCGGTCGGCGCGCCGCAGCAGCTCCAGCGCGCCGCGCCGGTCGCCGCGCCGGCGCCGGTCGTCGGCGGCCGCGTGCAGCACCTTGGCGAGCACCGCGCGTTCGCGTACGGCGCCGGGGCGGGCGGCGGCCCGTTCGGCGGCGCGTTCGGCCTCGTCGAGCAGGTCGGCGCCGCCCTGGACCTCCCACAGGCGCAGCACGCAGCGCGCGTACTCCGCCCAGAGTTCGGTGTCGTCGGCGGGGGCCGGGCTGTGCTCGGCGGCGCCCCTGAGCAGCTGTACGGCGTCGATCAGGCGCTGCACCATCTTGTCGGCCTCGAAGTGGCGCACGAGTTCCCGTGCGCGGCGCACGGCGAGGCCGGCGGCCTGGGGGGTTCCGGAGGTCTTGGGTTCTCGGGTGACGAATCGTGGGGGTACGGGCATGAATCGCTCCAGTACGCGTGCTGCGACTTCGGCAAAGGCATGGGGGACGCGCGGACCCCCGGGTCTCTCGTTCCCCCCGTTCCCCTCGTTCTCCTCACTGTCGTCGGCGTCCTCCGCGTCCGGTGGCGTGCCCGCCGCGCCCGGGACGGGCCACGGGGTGCGGTGCGCGGCGTCGCGTGGGGTGCCGTCGCCGAGCTGGGCGTAGGCCAGGGCCGGGAAGTTGGGGCCGCCCTTGCCGAACCGCTGCTCTATGTACTGCGAACAGTGCTTGAGCACGAGGAGGGCCTCGTCGCGGCCGAGGGGGCCGAGCAGTGCTTCCTGGACGTCCGGCTCGAAGGCGTACCACTGTCCGCGTCCGGTGCCGCCCCCGGTGCGCCTGAGGAGTCCGCTGAGCAGGACCTCGGCGAGTTCGGAGGGGCCGGACTGGGGCAGCATCGTGCGCTGGACGAGTTGCATGACGGGCAGGTAGAGGGGGGCCGCCGCGAGGTACACGGCGAGCTGTCCGGCGGCCGGGGAGGCCGTCGAGCGGAACCGGCTGACCAGTTGGAGCGAGGACGGCCTGTCGCCCGGGCGGCGGGCGGGGGCCGCCGGCTGGTCGGCCCGGACCCAGCCGACGGCGCCCGGGACGGAGGCCGCCCCCGTGCCGGAGAGCAGCCGCGCCCAGGCGGCGAGCGCGTCCGCGAGCGGCGGCAGCACCGGCACGGCGAGAGCGCCGGGGTGGGCGGGGCCCGTTCCGGCGTCGCCGGTGACCTTGAGGAGGGTCGCCCCGGCGGGGCCCTCACCCCGGGTCAGCGAGCCGAAGGTGACCGGCAGCCTGGTCCGGTTCCACATGCGCTGCGGCAGCGGCTGGAGCACGGCGACCGGGGCGAGCCGGGCGAGCTGGTGCAACAGCCGGTGGGCGTGTCCGGTGCGCCAGAGCGGGCCCGCGCAGTCGCTGACCACGACGGTCACCCGGCGTCCGGTGGGGTCGCTGAGCCGGTCCGCCGAGTGCAGCGGGGCGGCGGCCGGGTCGGGGCTGCGGCTGACCGTGCAGCCGCCGTCCGGGCCGGGGTGCAGGTAGCGCATCTGCACGTCGCGGAACGCGCCGATCTGGGCGAAGATCTGCTGGAGCTCTTCGAACAGCCGGTCCCAGACCAGCATCGAGGAGGAGGCGTCCATCACGCACTGCACGACGGCGTCGCCGCGCCGGACCCCCCGGAAGACGGGCATGACCACGCCCCCGGCGCGGGCGCTGCGTTCGGCGGTCGCCGTCTCGTCCAGGACGCGGCGCAGCGGCGCGGAGGCCGGGCGGTAGCGCTGCAACGGGCGCAGTGCGCGGGTCAGTTCGAGGGATGAGGGCAGTACGGGCGCGGCCGGTACGCCGAGGGGCAGCACGGCGGCGCGGGCGTCCGTGCCGGGCCGGACGTCCTCCGGGTCCGGTGCCGCGTCCGGGTCGCCGGGCCGCGTGCGGCCGGGGACGGGGTACAGGGAGATGCGCTCGCCGCCCCCCGGCGCGGGCGTCTCCTCGCGCCGGCCGGCCCGGTCCGTGTCCGGGGTGCGGACGTCGGGGCCGGTGGCGCGGCGGGGGCCGGGGCAGTCGTCGGAGGGGTGGTGGCCGGGGCGGCGCGCGGCGTCCGCGGCGGCTTCCTCCTCGGACGCGGCCGCGCCGCGGGTCCACCGGGCCAGCCAGAGGGCGTCGCAGAGCTGCTCGACGTCCGGGTCGAGGCCCGCGCCGCGCAGCCGGGCGACCAGCTCGGGCAGTAACCCGCCGTCGTGGAGCTCCGGGGCGCCTGGGCCGCCGCCGCCACCGTTCTCGTCCGCCGCACCGGACATCAGATCCTCACCTCGGCCGGTCGAGTCGCTGGATGAGCAGGTCGGCGAGCCGGTCGCGGCCCGCCGGTGACGCGGCGTGCGTGAGGTATATCGCGTTCAGCAGCTGGTCGGTGGCGAGGAGTTCGGTGCGGGACCGCTCCAGGAAGTGGGCGATCAGGTCGTCGCTGGCGCGGGCGGCCTCCTCGCCCAGGTGGGCCTTGACGAAGGAGGCGAGGCGCTTGTGGTCGGGGCGGCCGAGCTCCAGGTGGATGCAGCGGCGCATCAGCGGGGCCGGGAAGTCCCGCTCGCCGTTGCTCGTGAGCACGACGAAGGGGAAGGCCCGGCACTGGACCCGGCCGCCCTTGATGCGGACCTTGTTGCCGTCGTGGTCCAGGACGTCCGCCTCGCCGTCGGGCAGCCGGTCGGCGATCCGCTCCAGCTCGGGGATGGCGAACTCGCCCTCCTCCAGGACGTTCAGCAGGTCGTTCGGCAGGTCGATGTCGCTCTTGTCCAGCTCGTCGATGAGCAGGACGCGCGGCCGGTCCGAGGGCAGCAGCGCGGTGCCGAGCGGGCCGAGCCGGATGTAACTGCCCACGCTCTGTGCCGCGTCGGTCCCGGCCGCGCCGCCGGCCGCCGCGTGCGAGGCGATCTGGACGTCCTGGAGCCTGGCGATGGCGTCGTAGTGGTAGAGGCCGTCCTGGAGCGTGGTGCGGCTGACCACGGGCCAGCGCAGCACCTTGCCGAGTTCGAGCTCCCGCGCCACGGAGTGGGCCAGGGTGCTCTTGCCCGCGCCCGGGTCCCCGGTGACGAGCAGGGGGCGCCGCAGGTACAGCGCGGCGTTGATCATCTCCAGTTCCTCGGCGCCGGGCCGGTGCTCCTCCGCGACGCGCCCGGGGATGCCGAGCCTGCGGTCGGCGGACTCGCCGCCGTCCGCCCCGCCGGGCCCGCGGCCTCCGGTGAAGTCGCGCCAGGGCGGCGGGGGCGGCAGCTGGGGCACCTCGTCGTGCGGTTCCCCGATGCCCCGGTAGATGAGCCACTCGCTCGGTTCACTCATAGCGTGCCCCTCGTTGTCACTCGTCCGCCAGGGGCGGCCTGCGTCGGACGTGCCCTACCGTATCGATACGGCCCAACACCCGTAAGGGGCAGACCAGTTCGCTTACACGGCTGATGCGTTGCGCGGTGGCTCACGGCGCCTCCAGGAAGTCGGAGCCCGGCAGCGGACGGTGCGGATCGTCGTAGTAGAGGGCGGCGCCGGCGGACCAGTACATCTCCGTCCGCCCCGCGCCCACCCCGCGTCTCAGTTCGTGGATCTTCCACGGCAGCCGGTCGTGGGTGCGGGTGTCCGACACCGCCTGGGCCACGCGCCGGTGGAACTCCTTGCAGACCGTGTCGCCCTCCGCCGTGCGCCGCTGGAGCAGCGCCACGCCGAAGCCGCTGTCGAGCAGCCGCACCAACCCGGCCGTGACGTCGGAGTCCGGCCTGCTTCCGTAGCGGCACAGGACGGGCACGGTCTCGTGGGCCAGGCCGCGCAGTCGCGCCGACTCCGGTACACGTACCCGCAATTCGTCCTCGCAGTCGACCACCTCGGCCCGGATGGCGGTCGCGAGGCCCGCGTCCCACCGGGCCGACCGCTCGCCGGCCGGGCCCTGGTACGGGCTGCGCAGCACCACCGGGCGTACGGCTCCGAGCCGCAGCCCGGACGGCGGCAGCACCCAGTCGTCCACCGGGAGTCCGAACAGCGCGGGCGCGACGACGACCTGGAGCATGGCGGGGTGGCCCGGTTCGTCGCACCGCCGGAACGCCTCGGTCAGCGCGGCGGCGAGCCGGTCCGGGACGGTGCCCAGCGCGGCGCCGCGGCTGTCCTCGTCCACCGGCTCCGCCTCGCCGGCCCGGCGGTCCACGGCGACCCGCCAGTCGTACTGGTCGCGGGCCCAGCCCTGGAGGTCCACGTGGAGCACGACGCAGTCGCGTTCGCCGTAGAGGACGGGTTCGCCCGCCGGGGCGAGGGCGGCCCGCTGGCGGTTCTGTTCCAGCCGGAGCCGGATCTCGGCCCACTCCACGTCGAGCCGGCGGCGCAGGTCGCGGGGCAGTTCGGTGTCGGCGATGCGCTTGACCCAGCCCCAGAGCGCCTTGGCGTTGCGCACGGAGAGCTGGCCGCAGGGGCGGTCGGCGGCGAGGACGCCCATGCAGTAGCGGACGATCAGTTCGAACCGGGCCTCACGGTCGCGGGCGCGGGCGTCGTACAGCGCGCCGAGTCCGTCGCGCCAGCCGCGCGGGGCCGGGCGGTGGTCGCGGGCGTACACCCCGGGCAGCCGGTCGAGCAGCGTCAGCAGCGACCGGGTGCTCGCCGGGGGCGGCAGCTCGGCGAGCCGGCCGAGGAGTTCGGCGCGCAGCTTGGGGCCGAGGATGCCGCCGGGCGGGTCGGGCAGATCGCTCTGCGCGTCGGTCCAGGTCCGCTCCGTCCCGGCGGAGCTGGTGTGCCGGTCGGCGTGGTAGCGGTCGTGGGCGTGGAAGACGGACTGGTATATGTCGTCGGTCTCGGTCTCGACGGGCCCGGCCGGCACCTCCAGGGTGCGCAGCCGTTCGACGCCGACGGCGGTGCCGCCCTGGTGGCCGTTGATCTGCGACTTGATCACGCCGACGACCTCGCCCCGGGCCAGGTCGACCAGCGGGCCGCCGGACATGCCGAGCTCCACCCAGTCGCCGTCGATCCTGACGACCTGCTCGGCATCGCCCGATCCCCCGTACGAGCCCTTGACGACGCAGACGCCGCTGCGGTTCCGGAGGCCGCCGCCCTGGACGGGCGCCCAGCCCACGCAGCGGACCTCGCGGCTGCGGAGCATCGCCTCGGACCGCTCGGTGACGTACACGCAGGGGTGTTCGACGGGGCGCTGGAGCTGGATGAGCGCGAGGTCGGGGGCCGGCCAGCCGCCAGGGCCCGGGGGCCGGGTGCCGGGCAGGGCGGCGACGACCCGGCCCGGCACCTCGGTCAGGTCCGTGCTGTAGCGGTCCTCCTTGAACCACACGCCCACCATGCCCCCCTCCCCCCGCATCGCCACGTGCGCACAGGTGAGGACCCAGCTGGGTGCGACGAAGAATCCGCTGCCCAGGAAGTCCCCTTCCGGCCCGTCCTGGGCATACCCGGACGGCGGGCGATGGATGCGTACGGTGGCGTCCTGGACGAGGTCCATGAGGGCAGCCTGGGCGGGGCCGAGGGCCCCCTCTGCGCCCCCCTGTTCCCCGAAGGTCATGCGCCGCCGCCGTCGGTGTCGTCCGCACCGCCGGGGTGTGCCGGTGCGCCGGGGGGTGCCCCGGCGGGCGGGAAGCCGGGAGGTGCGCCGGCGCCCGGCGGGGCGGCGGGCGGTGGCGCGGGGGGCGCGAAGGGGACGGGTGGCGCCGTCTGCGCGGGTACGGGGGCGGGCGGGGGCGCGTCGACGGGCGGCCCGCCGCCGTTCCAGGTGAGGGTGACCGTGATGGCGCCCTTGGCCTCGCCGTCCGCCAGCAGCCCGACGATCTTGCCGGCCTTGGCGGTCAGTTCGATGCCGAACTCGACGCTCACCTCGTCCGGCCGCACCGCGCGCAGCGGCACGGCGAGCGAGCGCGCGACCCCGGTCACCACGGAGTGCAAGCTCTCGACCCGGGCCTGCACCTGGTCCGCGAGGTCCCCGAACCCGGTGTCCGTGTAGGTCGGACCGCCGCCGGGTGCCGGCCCGGTCAGCTCCTCGGCCCCGGAGATCCTGGCCCAGACCGGCGTGCCGTCCGGCAGCTCAATGCGCGTAATACGGGACCCACTGTCACCCATGACACTCCCCGCTCGCCAACTACCCGCAGATTAACGGCCGTAACGGCCCGGGGCGAGGCACTTCGACCGGGACGCGAGCGGCGCCGCGGGAAGGGCCCGCCGCCCGGAAGCGGCGGGCCCCGCGGATCAGCCCTGTTGCCACCACCGGATGAGACCGGCGACGAGGGCCCCGCCGAGCGCGGACGCCAGACCCCGCGCCAGTCCATGTCCGGCGGTACGAGCGAGGGCACGCGGCTCTCGGCGCCGACGCACCGGGATCGACGCGCCTTCCGGATCGCCCGTAGGCTCGCAGGTGCAACCCATGGTTCTCTCCTTTGATCGGGTGGAGCTACTGGGCAAGGCACGCGGCCTCCTGTTCGCAGCAGGGGGCCGCAGCCGTTCTCGTATGCCTCCTCCTCGCGCACCGGTGACACTCGTCACCCACGTGCGAATCCAGCCGGGGGCCAGGAAGAAGCCGCTCCCGGGGAGCGCCCGGTTGACCACGGTCATACCCACATCGCTCTCCGGTGGATGCGTACGGTGGCGTCCTGGACAAGGTCGGAGAGAGCGCTGCCCGCCCCCTCTGCTCGCAGGGCCCTTGAGGTGAGGTGTCGGCCGGGCAGGAAGCGGCGGACGCCGGTTCACCCCACCGCAGGCCACGGGCGGGGCCGCAACCGCCCGGAGCTCGCGCGAAGCCGGCCCGACGCGCCTCTAGACTTGCGCCATGTACTTCACCGACCGCGGGATCGAGGAGCTGGAGAAGCGGCGAGGCGAGGAAGAGGTCACCTTCGAGTGGCTCGCCGAGCAGCTTCGTACGTTCGTCGATCTGAATCCCGACTTCGAGGTGCCGGTCGAGCGCCTCGCGACCTGGCTGGCCCGTCTGGACGACGAGGACGAG
The DNA here is from genome assembly GCF_049844595.1 of Streptomyces sp. DT224. Classification (NCBI taxonomy): domain Bacteria; kingdom Bacillati; phylum Actinomycetota; class Actinomycetes; order Kitasatosporales; family Streptomycetaceae; genus Streptomyces; species Streptomyces sp. DT224. The sequence continues at coordinate 237,710 of NZ_JBNCLI010000001.1, read as the reverse complement.
GACGAGTAGGGGTCACTCCCCGCCGGGGCGGCCTCGGCGTACGCGGTCGTACGCGAGTCCCAGCGCTCCGTGCGCCATCAGGAGCGCCCCGGCGAAGGCCCAGCCGCCGCTGCGCCGGGCCGCTCCCCACAGGGCGAGCGGCAGTCCGGCCGCGAGCTGGGCGCCCGCCAGCGCCCGCGCCCGCGGGCCCCGCACCCACGGGCCGAGCCGGCTGCTCTCCACCGCGTCCAGGTCGACCCTGACGGCGTCGCGCCACCCGGTCCACTCGATGCGCTCGGCGCCCTCCCACGCCTCGGCACCCGGCTCGTCCGGGCCGGCGCCGAGCCCGGCCGGGAGCGCGAGGCCGGTGCGGGTGAGCACGGCGAGCAGCCCGCGCAGCCGGGCCTCGGCGTCGGCGTCCGGGTCGGGGCGGGTGAGCGCTTCGAGCGACTGCACGTCCAGGACGGGATCGAGCCCCAGCCGCTCGGCGAACGTACGCATCGCCTCGTCCTCACCGGCCGGGGTGCCGTCCGCGAGCCAGACGTAGCCCACCGGGCGGCGGAATCCCGAGGCGAGCGTGTATCCGGCCCGGTCGCCGTCCCACCACAGCGCGAGCACCGGCCAGGTGGAGCCGACGGCGAGCGCGGTGGCCCAGCCGCCCAGCACCCGGTCGACGGGTTCGGCCCGCTCGTCCTCCCCCGCCCCGGCCCGGCGGCCGCCCTGCCAGGGGTCCCCCTCCGGTACGAGAACGCTCCAGCCCGGTCCGGCCGGCGCCAGCAGCAGCGGTTCGCGCAGCAGCTGCGCGACCGGACGCACGGCATCGGGCACGGTCCGGCACAGCAGCAGGGCCCCTACGGGTGAGGTCGCGTCCATGCCTCACACCGTAGGACACCTTGCCCCTGCTTGTGGGGTTTTGCGCACCCCGCCCATCCATGCTCCGGCTCCCCTTCTTGACTTCCCGAATCCGCGATATATCGTGTTCCTCAAGAGACGCGATATGTTGCGTAGTCAGTGCTATCGGGAGGTCAGATCCATGCCTGTCTCGACGTGGGCCGTCGCCGAGCCTCGGAAACTGGCCTTCGAGGAACCCGTGACCGCGCTGAAGGTGCGTGTCGTCAACGGCACGGTCAACGTGGTCGGCACCGACGAGCCGACCGCACGCCTGGAGGTCTCCGCCATCGAGGGCCCGCCGCTGGTCGTGACGCAGGAGGACGGCGTCCTGACCGTGGCGTACGAGGACCTGGCCTGGCAGAACCTGCTGAAGTGGTTCGACCGCAAGGAGTGGCGCCGCACCGCCGTCCTCTCGCTCGCGGTCCCGGCCGGCTCCTCGGTGGAGGTCGGCGTGGTCGGCGCCGGGGCCTTCGTCTCCGGCATCCGGGGCCGTACGGAGGTGCGCGGCGTCACCGGTGACACCACGCTCGTCAAGCTCTCCGGGCCGGTCGGCGCGGAGACGGTGTCGGGCAGCATCGAGGCCCAGTCCGTCACCGGCGACCTGCGCTTCAAGTCGGTCTCCGGCGAGCTGACCGTGGTCGAGGGGGCGGGCGCGTCCGTGAAGGCGGAGTCCGTCAGCGGCGGCATGGTGCTCGACCTGGAGCCGGCCGGGAAGCCCACGGACATCCGGCTCACCACGGTCTCCGGCGAGATCGCCATCCGGCTGCCGCACCCGGCCGACGCCCGGGTGGAGGCGAACACCGCGAGCGGTTCGGTCTCCAACGGCTTCGAGGACCTGCGGGTCAGCGGCCAGTGGGGCGCGAAGAAGATCACCGGCACGCTGGGCTCCGGCACCGGCACCCTGAAGGCGACGACCGTGTCGGGGTCGATCGCGCTCCTGCGCCGCCCGCCGGCCGAGGAGGAACCGTACGACGTCGAGCCGACCGGAAAGGTGCTCTGACATGCCCCCCGTATTCGCCCACGGCCGCCTGCGGCTGTACCTCCTCAAGCTGCTGGACGAGGCCCCCCGGCACGGCTACGAGGTGATCCGCCTGCTGGAGGAGCGCTTCCAGGGCCTGTACGCCCCCTCGGCCGGCACGGTCTACCCCCGGCTGGCCAAGCTGGAGGCCGAAGGTCTGGTCACGCACGCCACCGAGGGCGGCCGCAAGGTCTACTCGATCACCGACGCCGGCCGCGCCGAACTGGCCGACCGTACCGGGGAGCTCGCCGATCTCGAACTGGAGATCCGCGAGTCCGTCGCCGAGCTGGCCGCCGAGATGCGCGACGACGTGCGCGGAGCGGCGGGCAAGCTGCGCAGCGAGATGCGGGCGGCGGCCGAGGAGTCGCGCCACACGCCGGGCGCCGCTCCGGGCGGCAAGGAGCCCTTCGGCGGGTTCGGCGACTTCGGCGACCCCGACACCTGGCGTACCGCCAAGGACGAGCTGCGCAAGGCCGGGCAGGAGTGGAAGGAGCAGGCCCGCCGCGCGAAGGACGAGTCCCGGCGGGCCCGCCAGGACGCCCAGCGGGCCCGCCGCCAGGCGAAGGAGGCCCAGGACCGGGCGCGCGAGCAGATGCAGAACGCCGCCCGCCAGGTCCAGGAGCACTTCGCCCGGGGCGACTGGCCGGCCGGAGTCCGTGAGGGCCTGGCCGAGATCACCGGCCAGCTCGGCGGCTTCGCCCGAACGGGAGGCTGGGGGCCCGCCGGCAAGCCGGACGCCGCCGGCACCGACCCCGAGTGGGGCCGGGACACGGGCGGCACGGGGGACCCGGCCCGCGATCTGGACCGGCTGCTCGACCGCTTCCGCGACGAGATCCGTGACGCGGCGCGGGACCACGGGGTGACGGAGGCCCAGCTCGCCGAAGTCCGCGGCCACCTGGCTACGGCGGCGGCGCACGTCGGTGCGGTGCTGCGGGGGGGCGGGGCGAAGTAGCCGCGGGGGCCGGTCGCCCGGCCCCAATTACGTCAGCCCGCCCTGCGGTCCTGGCCCGCGCCGCCTTCCCCGTACAGCGCGCGCTCCACAGCGCTGTACGTCGCCCCGTGGTCGGCGAGCACGTCGGCGACCGGGCCGGGCATGGCGGTCAGGGCCAGCAGGAGGTGTTCCCCGCCGATGAACCGGTCGCCGCGCCCGAGCGCGACGCGCAGCGACTTCTCCAGGACTTTCTTCGCCTCCCGCGAGAAGGAGGGGCCGCTCGTCCACCGCCGCCGGCCTCCCCGGTCGCCCCGCAGGGCCCCCTCGCCGTGCGCCTCCTCGACGCGTGAGACGACGGCGGTGAGGTCGATGCCGATGCCCGCGAGGGCGTCCGCGTCGGCCCTGCTCATGCCGCCGCGCCTGCCGGCCTCCGCGAGCGCGGCGGCCACGGCCTCCCTGCGGTCCGTGAGGCCCAGCGCGGTGATCGCGAAGGAGGCCCGGCCGCCTTCCTGGTCGAGGAGGGCGAGCAGCAGATGTTCCCCGGTGACCCGGCCGGCCCCGGCGCGCCCGGCGTGTTCCGCGGCGCCGGTCACCGTGGCGCGGGCGTCCTTGGTGAATCGCTCGAACATCAATGCCTCCCGTACTTCTTGTGCACGGCCTGCCTGCTGACGCCGAGTTCGGCCGCGATCTCCTGCCACGACCAGCCCTTGGCCCGGGCGCTTCTCACTTGTACGGCTTCCAGCTGCTCCAGCAGCCGCCGCAGCGCGGCGACCGACCGCAGCCCCACCCGGGGGTCGCGGTCGCCCGCCCGCTCGGCGAGATCCGTCGCTTCGGTCATGATGTCAACGTACGTTGACACCCCGTCCTTGTCAACCGTTGTTGACAGTGAGCACGATCTTCCCGAACTGGTCGCCGGCCGCGAGACGTTCGAAGCCCTGGCGGGCACGGTCCAGGGGCAGCACCTCGTCGATCACGGGGCGCACCCCGGTGGTGGCGCAGAAGGCGAGCAGGTCCTCCAGCTCCTCCTTGGAGCCCATGGTGGAGCCGACGACCTTCAGCTCCAGGAAGAAGATCCGGGTCAGCTCGGCGTGCGAGGGGCGGTCTCCGCTGGTGGCGCCGGAGATGACCAGGGTGCCGCCGGGGCGCAGCGACTTGACGGAGTGGGACCAGGTGGCGGCGCCGACCGTCTCGATGACGGCGTCCACCCGGTGCGGCAGCCGCGCGCCCGCCTCGAACGCCTCGACGGCGCCCAGCTCCACGGCCCTCCTGCGCCTGGCCTCGTCGCGGCTGGTGGCGTAGACCCGCAGCCCGGCGGCCCGGCCGAGCACGATGGCGGCAGTCGCGACCCCGCCGCCGGCACCCTGCACGAGCACGGAGTCCCCGGGCCGCACCCCGGCGTTGGTGAACAGCATCCGGTACGCGGTCAGCCAGGCGGTCGGCAGGCAGGCCGCCTGCTCGAAGCTCAGCTCCCTGGGCTTCGGCAGCACGTTGTACGTGGGCACGGTGACCCGCTCCGCGAAGGTGCCCTGGTAGCGCTCGGTGAGGATGGACCGGGGCTCGTCGGGCCCGACCCCGTGCCCGGTCTGGCCGATGACGGAGTGCAGGACGACCTCGTTGCCGTCCTGGTCGACCCCGGCGGCGTCGCACCCGAGGATCATCGGCAGCTTGTCCTCCGCGAGGCCGACGCCGCGCAGGGACCAGAGGTCGTGGTGGTTGAGGGAAGCGGCCCGGACGTCGACGGTGGTCCACCCGGGCCGGTCCCGCGGAGCCGGGCGGTCGCCCAGCTCCAGACCGTTGAGGGGGTGGGCGGGGTCCAGGCTGGCTGCGTAGGCGGCGAACATGCCGCCGACGATAGGGGGCGGCGTACTGCCGCGTAACCGGCTGCGAGTGTGACGCGCCGCGCACCGGGGGCGCCTGCGGCCGACGGGACCGCATGGCGCTCCTGTCGCCGCAGTTGTGCGGCGACAGGAGCGAAAATCAAGCCCCTCCGGCGATTGAGGAGCGGGGCGCGGGGGCAGCGCCCCCGCAAGGGGTACGGGGTGCCGCCCCGCACCGCCTCAGCGCCGGGCCACGCCCTCCGCCCGCGCCGCCGCCGCCACCGCGGCCGTGACCGCCGGGGCGACCCGCTCGTCGAACGGCGACGGAATCACGTAATCCGCGGCCAGCTCCTCGCCGACGACGTCGGCCAGCGCGTTGGCCGCCGCGATCTTCATGCCCTCCGTGATCCGGGACGCCCGCACCTGGAGCGCCCCGGCGAAGATCCCCGGGAACGCCAGCACGTTGTTGATCTGGTTCGGGTAGTCGGACCGGCCCGTCGCCACGACGGACGCGTACTTGTGGGCGATGTCCGGGTGGACCTCGGGGTCCGGGTTGGCCATCGCGAAGACGAAGGCCCCCGGTGCCATCGAGGCGACCGCCGCCTCCGGCACCGTACCGCCGGAGACGCCGATGAAGACGTCCGCGCCGGCGAGCGCCACCTCCAGGGGGCCCGAGATGCCCGCCCGGTTGGTGAGCTCCGCCAGCTCCCGCTTGACGTCGGTCAGGTCCTCGCGGTCCCGGCTGACGATGCCCTTGCGGTCCGCGACGGCCACGTCGCCGAGGCCCGCCTCCAGCAGGAACTTGGCGATGGCCACGCCCGCCGCGCCCGCGCCCGAGATGACGGCGCGCAGATCGCCCAGGCCGCGCCCGGACAGCTTCGCGGCGTTGCGCAGGGCGGCCAGCGTGACGACGGCCGTGCCGTGCTGGTCGTCGTGGAAGACCGGAATGTCGAGCCGCTCCTGGAGCTTGCGCTCGATCTCGAAGCAGCGCGGCGCCGAGATGTCCTCCAGGTTCACCCCGCCGAAGGAGGGGGCGAGCCGGACGACGGTCTCCACGATCTCGTCCGCGTCGGTGGTCGCGAGCGCGATCGGCACCGCGTCCACACCACCGAACTGCTTGAAGAGGATGGCCTTGCCCTCCATCACGGGGAGGGACGCCTCGGGACCGATGTCGCCGAGGCCGAGCACCGCCGTGCCGTCCGTGACGACGGCGACGACCTGCGACTTCCAGGTGTAGTCGTGGACGAGCTCCGGCTGCTCCGCGATCGCGCTGCACACCTTCGCCACGCCCGGCGTGTACGCGAGGGACAGGTCGTCCCGGTCCCGGATCGGGACGGTGGCCCGCACGGCCATCTTCCCGCCCCGGTGGAGAGCGAAGGCCGGATCGAACGGCTCGTCGGTGGTGCTGTCGGTACTGCTGTCGCTGCGAGGATTGACGATCTCCGCTGCCATGGTGTTGACCCCTTAAGTGTTCATCGTTTGAGGGTGGCCACTCCTGGTTGAGGAGGGGTGGGCGGACCCGCGTACGTGCCCTGCGCCTGGCGGTTGGCCCGCCCCGGCAGGGGGTGTTACGTACGCGCGGGCGCGCCGCACACGCGCCCTGAGCCCCGGATGAGGGGTGTAAAGGTCTTTCTTACCGGACGGACCTGGTCACGGACGAGTCCATATGCGCTCCGTGACATGACTCATAGTGGGCTGCCATTTCAACAGGTCAGCCTCGTGCCGGACCTGAGTCCGGCACGCGAGACGCGCCGCAGATCCTCCGGCCGTGAGAGGGAAACCCCATAAAAGGTCCGGCCTTGGTGTACCGGCCTCAAGAGGTTCGGGGATCGCCCGTTACCCGATTTTGACATGCCGGGCCCCCTGTTCGGGCTAATCCGCATGGCAACATGCCGTAATCACACAAGGCGGCGACACCCGACGCCGTGTGCCATTACCGCCTGGCGACCCGTCCCCACCTGCCGGAGGAACCCGAACATGACCGCACGCTCCATCCGTCGTACGACCGCGACCACCCGCATCGCCGCGGTCGGCGCCCTCGCGGTCGCGGGCACCATGCTGCTGACCGCCTGTGGCGACCAGACGAAGAACAACGACTCCGGATCGACCAAGGCGAGCACCGGCGCCTCCGCCGGCACCGCCTCCCCCGCCGACCTGCTGCCCGCGGACATCAAGTCCAAGGGCGTCATCCGGGTCGGCTCCGACATCGCCTACCCGCCGGTCGAGTTCAAGGACAAGTCCGGCAAGACCGCGGGTATCGACCCCGACCTCGGCGCCGCGCTCGGCAAGGTGCTGGGCGTCGAGTTCAAGTTCGAGAACGGCACGTTCGACACCCTGGTCACCGGCCTGCGCGCCAAGCGCTACGACATCGCGATGTCGGCGATGACGGACAGCAAGGAGCGCCAGGAGGGCATCGACCCGGAGACGAAGAAGAAGGTCGGCGAGGGCGTCGACTTCGTCGACTACTTCACCGCCGGTGTCTCGATCTACACCAAGAAGGGCGACGACCAGGGGATCAAGACCTGGGCCGACCTCTGCGGCAAGAAGATCGCGGTCCAGCGCAACACCGTCTCGCACGACCTGGCCAAGGACGAGTCCAAGAAGTGCGCCGGCGGCAAGAAGATCGCCATCGAGGCGTACGACACCGACCTGGAGGCCCAGACCCGCATCCGTTCGGGCGGCGCCGACGCCGGCTCGTCCGACTTCCCGGTCGCCGCGTACGCGGTGAAGACCTCGGGCGGCGGCAAGGACTTCCAGATCGTCGGCGACCAGGTCGAGGCGGCCCCCTACGGCATCGCGATCGCCAAGGGCAACGACAAGCTCACCCAGGCCATCAAGGCGGCCATGGACGAGATCATCAAGAGCGGCGAGTACGACAAGATCATCGCCAAGTGGGGCGTCGAGGCCGGTGCGGTCACCGAGGCCAAGGTGAACGGCGGGTCCTGACCGGATCCCGCGCTGAAAGGCATCAGCCGTGACTGACATCAAGAAGACGGGACCGGCCGGCGAGCCGCCCGCATCCTCCGCCACGGCGGCGGCGCCCGTACCGGAGGCCATCCGGGCCATCCCGGTCCGGCACTACGGCCGGTACGTATCGGCGCTGGTCGCCATCGCCGCCCTTGTCGCGATCGTCTACGCCTTCAGCCAGGGCAGGATCAACTGGGGCGCGATCCCGGACTACTTCTTCGACGACCGCATCATCGACGGTGTGGGCCAGACCATGCTGCTCACCGTCCTGTCGATGCTGATCGGCGTGGTCGGCGGCATCCTGCTCGCCGTCATGCGGCTGTCGAAGAACCCGGTGACCTCGTCCATCGCGTGGTTCTACATCTGGTTCTTCCGGGGCACACCCGTCCTGGTGCAGCTGTTCGTGTGGTTCAACCTGGGTCTGGTCTTCGAGTACATCAACCTCGGGCCGATCTACAAGGACTACTGGTCCAGCTTCATGACGCCGCTGCTGACGGCGCTGCTCGGGCTAGGCCTCAACGAGGCCGCGTACATGGCGGAGATCTGCCGGGCCGGTCTGCTCTCGGTGGACGAGGGCCAGACCGAGGCGTCGCACGCGCTGGGCATGAGCCACGCCAAGACCCTGAGGCGCGTCGTGATCCCGCAGGCCATGCGGGTGATCGTGCCGCCCACGGGCAACGAGGTCATCAACATGCTGAAGACGACCTCGCTGGTTGCGCAGGTGCAGTTCTACGAGCTCTTCAAGAACGCCCAGGACATCGGGCAGGCGTCCGGGGCGCCGGTGGAGATGTACTTCCTCGCCGCCGCCTGGTACCTGATCATGACCTCGGTGCTGAGCGTCGGGCAGTACTACCTGGAGCGGTACTACGCGCGTGGATCGAGCCGCAGCCTGCCGCCGACCCCGTTCCAGAAGGTGAGGGCCACCGTGCTCTCGGTGGGCCGCCCGAAGGGAGGCATCGCATGACCGCGATGGTGAAGGCCGAGGGTGTCCACAAGTCCTTCGGCGCCGCGCACATCCTCAAGGGCATCGACCTGGAGGTCGCCCCGCGGGAGGTCTTCTGCCTGATCGGCCCGTCCGGTTCCGGCAAGTCGACGTTCCTGCGGTGCATCAACCACCTGGAGCAGATCAGCGCCGGGCGGCTGTACGTCGACGGCGAGCTGGTGGGCTACCGCCAGAAGGGCGACAAGCTCTACGAGCTCAAGGACAGCGAAGTCGCCCTGAAGCGCCGGGACATCGGCATGGTCTTCCAGCGCTTCAACCTGTTCCCGCACATGACGGCGCTGGAGAACGTCATGGAGGCGCCCGTCCAGGTGCGCCGCGAGGCCAAGGCGGTCGCCCGGGCCCGCGCCGAGCGGCTGCTCGACCGGGTCGGCCTCCGCGACAAGGCCGGGAACTACCCCTCGCAGCTCTCCGGCGGGCAGCAGCAGCGGGTGGCCATCGCCCGGGCGCTGGCCATGGAGCCGAAGCTGATGCTCTTCGACGAGCCCACCTCGGCGCTCGACCCGGAACTGGTCGGCGACGTGCTCGACGTGATGCGGGGCCTCGCCGAGGACGGCATGACGATGATCGTCGTCACGCACGAGATGGGCTTCGCCCGCGAGGTCGGCGACGCGCTGGTCTTCATGGACGACGGCGTGGTGGTCGAGTCGGGCCACCCGCGCGACGTCCTGACCAACCCGCACCACGACCGGACGAAGTCGTTCCTGTCGAAGGTGCTCTAGGCGGTACGGCGAAGGGCGGTACGGACCACGCTGGTCCGTACCGCCCTTCCGCCTTCCCGGCGTCACTTCGCCGGCAGCAGCTCCGGACGCAGCACCAGCTCGCGCAGTTCGGCACGGGTGAGCGGCGGGGTCTTCAGCATCGGGCCCTGGACGACATCGGCCTCAAAGCCGGTGCTGTCGCGCACGCCGAGCACGCTGCCGTCGGCGAGGGTGAGCCGGGCGACCAGCTCCGGGCCCCACTGCGGGGTGCCCCCGTCGCCGTAGTCCATGTCGTCGCTCCAGATGGTGAGCACCCGGCCGCCGGACAGCTCCTCGCGGACGCAGTCGGTACGGGCCGGCACCCCGTTCTCCGGCTTGCAGAGGTCCTCGACCGCGGCCCCGCCGCCCAGCTTCTTCCGTACGGCCTCCGCGTCCATGACGTCGATGGTCAGATACCCGACGCCGCCGTCCTGGCGGATCTCGTACTGCCCGTCGATCGGCCCGGTCCTGGAGGGTTCGGGCGGCGGCGGCGAGGCGTGCTTGATGATGTCGGCGAACGACACCTCCTCCACCGTGCCGGTCAGATGCGGCAGCAGCTTGAGCAGTCGCACGTCCCGCGGCGACTCACCGGGCTCCTGCGCCAGGGACGCCACGGAGGTCTGCGGGGAGGCCGGCGCCGAGGTGAGCTGGGGCACGACGAACGCCCCCGCCGCCACCGCGCACACCGCCGTCGCCGTCACCGCGGCCCGGCGCCGCCACCGGACCCGGCCCGCCTTCGCGTATACGGCCTCCGTGCTGATGACCGGCCGCCCGGCGTCCTCGGCAGCCCGCCCCAGCAGCTCACGCACGTCGTCGCTCATACCCCTACCTCCGCCATCTCGGCGCGCAGCGCCGCCAATCCCCGAGCCGTGTGGCTCTTGACCGTGTTCTCCCGCATCCCGAGCATCGCGGCCGTGGCCTCGACGCTCAGGTCCTCCCAGTAGCGCAGCACCAGGACCGCCCGCTGCTTGGGCGTGAGCCGGGCGAGCGCCGCCCGTACCGCCAGGCCGGTGTCCGTGTCGGGTGCCTCGGCGGCCCGCTCGGGCAGTTCCCCGTACGCCTGCTCGCGGCGCCAGAAGCGGCGGCGGCCCGCGATGAAGGTGTTGACCAGGGTCTTGCGCGCGTACGCCTCGATGTTGTCGAGCCGCCCGTGCCGCCGCCCGCCCAGCACGACCTTGACCAGGGTCGTCTGGACCAGGTCCTCGGCCTCGTGCCGGTCGCCGCAGAGCAGGAACGCGCTGCGGAACAGGGCGGTACGCCGGCCCTCGACGAAGGCGTGCAGCGCGGCGTGGTCATCGCTCCGCATCCGGTTGTCCCTCCCCCGGCCCGCGGGCGCGGACCGTCTCACCCTTCCAGTGCGGTGGGCGGCACGGCGGGTTGCAGCAGGCCCGGTGGAATTCAAAAGTCGGCCTCCCCCTCACCCCCCGCCCTCCCCCGTAATACCCTGTACGCTGAGCGACCCATTACGCCTGCTTCGCACCGCCCCTGGACCGACGCCGTAAGGACACCTCGTGGAACTGGCCTATTACGCGGACTATGCCGTGCGCCTGGTCAACACCGAGCAACCGGCCCGGAACAAGGACGCCCTCACCTCGGTCGAGGCGGTCCGTGACCTGTTCGGCCCCAGCGGCCAGGCGGCCCGGCGGGCGACCGACGCGGACGTGACCCGGTTCCGTTCCGTACGGGCCCGGCTGCGCGCGGTGTTCGAGGCGGCCGACGCCGGGGACGAGCGGCTCGCGGTGGACCGGCTGAACTCGCTGCTGATGGAGTTTCCGGTCAGCCCGCAGGTCTCCGGGCACGAGGAGCGCGACGCGGACGGCAGGCCGGACTGGCACATGCACCTGGCGGACCACCCGTCCAACGCCACCGCGGGCTACGCCGCGATCGCCTCCATGGGCCTGGCCTTCCACCTCACCTCGTACGGGGTGGACCGGCTCGGCCTGTGCGAGGCCGCGCCGTGCCGCAACGCCTACCTCGACACCTCGACCAACCGCTCCCGCCGCTACTGCTCGGACCGCTGCGCGACCCGTGCCAACGTGGCCGCCTACCGGGCCCGCAAGCGCCTGGAGACCGAGCGCGCCGCCGAGACCGGCCGCAGGGCGGAGACCGCCCAGGCCACCACCCCGCGCACCGAGCGCTGATCTTTCGTCAGCGGCCGGTACCGCGCCCGGACCCGGGCCACCACCAGCTCCTCGGGCACCGTCCCGTAGTCCGTGCTGTCCCCGCCCGCGAAACTGTTGTCCCCCAGCACCCACCAGCCCCCGGCCCGCCGCTCCACGGCCCGCTTCACGACCAGCAGGTCCTGCTGGAACGGATGGCGCAGGATCACCACGTCACCGGGGCGCACCTCCGCCCCGTACTGCACGAGCAGCCAGTCCCCGTGATGAAGCGTGGGCACCATCGAGGGCCCCGTCACCTCCACCACCTGGAACGGAACCCGCCCCGCCAGCCCCCGTGCGGGCTGCTCGTCGGCCAGCTCCGGCACCTCCGGCACGTCCCTCATCTCCTCCGGCACCTCCCCGGTTCCGTACATTCCGCCACTGGCCCCATCCTCACCCCGGACTTTTGGCCTAAGCCCCTGGGGGCACTCGCAAAAACAGGCATCCCACGGAGTAATGTCCCACCTGAGAAGACGATCACGAGGAAGGACAGCTCAATGCTTTCCCGCCTGTTTGCCCCCAAGGTGAAGGTCAGCGCCCACTGCGACCTGCCCTGCGGCGTGTACGACCCGGCCCAGGCCCGCATCGAGGCGGAGTCCGTCAAGGCCGTCCAGGAGAAGTACCAGGCCAACGAGGACCCGCACTTCCGGGCTCGCGCCGTGGTCATCAAGGAGCAGCGCGCCGAGCTCGCGAAGCACCACGTCTCGGTGCTGTGGAGCGACTACTTCAAGGCCCCGCACTTCGAGAAGTACCCGCAGCTGCACCAGCTGGTCAACGACACCCTGAAGGCCCTCTCGGCCGCCAAGGGCTCGACCGACCCGGCCACCGGCCAGAAGGCGCTGGACCTGATCGCGGAGATCGACAAGATCTTCTGGGAGACCAAGAAGGCTTGATCTCTGGTTAGGCCGTCTGACCTGCGGTTTCGCTGGTCATGTCGCCTACCGGTCCGCACCCGGTCCGCAGGCCGCCGAGCACGGCGTCCATCACGGACCGGGTGCGGTCTTCTTCGCCCGGCCACAGATGCGCGTAGATCCGCAGGGTGATGACGGCGGACGCGTGGCCGAGGACCATCTGGACCTGCTTGACGCTCGCACCGCCCGCGATGAGCGCGGAGGCGTAAAAGTGCCGCAGGTCGTGGGTCACCATGTGCGGCAGCTCGACGGGCTTGCCAAGACACCGCTCGGTTCCAGGCGCCGGGAAATGGCGGCGAGGAGGAGCTCGGGGGCGACAAGGCCGACGGCGCCGAAGACGGAGTAGATCGCGTCGAAGGTCCGGCCGGTGGCCTGCAGGTGGTGCAGTGCGTGGCCGCCGGCGAACGTGGCGCCGTCGATGTGGCCGTAGTGGGAGCGGGCCCGACGTACCTGGAGGCCGACCAGGTCCACGCCGGTGACGCGGGCCTGGTGATGCTTCGCGAGGTGGGCCACGTTGTGGCCGGGGCCGCAGCCCAGCTCCAGGACGCGTTTGCCGCACAGGTCCCGTCCCAGGATCTCGGCGCCGGGACCGATGCCCGCGTGGGTGCTCCATTCCATCCGGGCCGGCGCGGTCAGGGCGTGCGCGGGGGCGGCGGCTGTGCGCTGGGCTGCGTGGGCGTACCAGGGGGAGACCTGGGTGAGCACCTAGACCTCCAGGAGTTGGACCACGTCGCCCAGGTGGCGGCGGACGACGGGGATGTAGGCGGGGTCCTTGGCCGGGTCGTTGATCCAGCGGATGGCCTGGAGCAGGTCTATGCCCACCAGCGCCAACTCCCGCCTGCGCGAAACGATCAACGCCGCCGGGTGCACGTACGACGCGCTTGCCAAAGACGTACGCCGCATCGCCGCCGAGAACGGCGAACTGCTCCAGACGAACAAGTCGGCCATCTCCCACTGGGTGGGCGGTGCCCGCACGCCGTCCGGCCAAGCAGGCCAGTACCTCGCCGAAGCCCTCTCCCGGCGCCTGGGCCGCGTCGTCACCCGAACCGAGCTCGGCCTCCACTCACCCGACACGGAGTCGCCACCGGATACCGACCCCGTCACCGCGGTCACCGACCTCGGTCGCGCGGACGTCGAGCGCCGCCGCTTTCTTGCCATCGCCGCCTTCACCACGGCCGGCGTGGCCATGCCGCTCCTGCACGACCACGAAGCCACCTCGCGGATGCTCCGTGCCCGCACCGCCCGCTCCCTCGTCGGCGGCGACGACATCGACGTCGTACGACAGATCACGGCAGCCTTCAGCGCCGCCGACGAACGGCTCGGCGGCGGCCACGGCCTGACCACAGTCACTGCGTACCTCGCCGACACGGCAGCCCCCATGCTGCGCGGCCGCTTCCCCACAGAAGCCTTACGCCAGGCCGCCTTCGGAGCTGTCGCCGAACTCGCCTACCTCGCAGGGTGGAAGCACCACGACCTGGGACACGAAGGCGCCGCCCAGCGCTACTACCAGGTCGGCTACCAACTCGCCTGCGAAGCCGACCCCCACGGCCACGCCGCCTGGATGATGCGCGCCCTCGCCCACCAGTCCCTCAGCCTCAAGCAACCCCACCACTGCGTCGACCTCGTCAAAGGAGCCCTCACCCGCGGCCTCGGACACGTAGACAGCCAGACCGAAGCCCTCCTCCACATCACGCACGCCCGCGCCTACGCAGCCGTTGGCGAGAACCCATTGGCCGCCCGCGCTCTCCTCGCCGCCGAAGACGCACTCCTGCGCGAGGACGGTCCCCAGCCCAGCTTCTCCCGCGTCAGCGGCCCCGCCGCCGGCACCGTGGCCAGCCACACCGCCCGCACGCTGACCGACCTCGCCGACCACATCGGCACGGAACAGCAGCACCGCGACGCGCTCACCCGCTGGGACCCGGAGAAGTACAAGCGCGTCCACGCCCTCACCCACGCCGACCTCGGCGACAGCCTCGCCGCCCAAGCCCGCGCCGACGAAGCCGTCGCCGCCTGGACCCAGGCCCTGGTCCTCATGGAAGGCATGACCTCAAACCGCACCCGCAAGGCGATCACCTCGATCCGATCCACGCTCGCGATCTACCAGCGCCGCCGCGTCCCCGGGGCCGCAGATCTCGCCCGCCGCGCCCGCGAGGCCCTCGCCTAACATGCCCAACAACCCGCCCGACGAAGGGAACCCCGTGGCCCAGCAGACCGACAACCGCCCCCCGGCCCTCAAGCCGGCACTCGACTCGATGACCCTGCTGGTCGCGGCCGTCATCGTCCACGACAATGCCACCAACCGCGTCGTGCTCCTCCAGCGCAGCGAGAACGCGAAGTTCGCCCAGGGGCTGTGGGACCTGCCCGTCGGCAAGAGCGAACCGGGCGAGCCCATCACCGAGACGGCAGTCCGCGAGCTCTACGAGGAGACCGGCCTCACGGTGAAGCCGGAGTCCCTCAAGGTCGCCCACATCATTCACGGCGCCTGGGGCGTCGAAGCCCCCAACGGCTTCCTCACGGTCGTCTTCGCCACCCACGAATGGACCGGCGAACCCGAAAACCGCGAACCCCGCAAGCACGCCCAGGTCTGCTGGGTCGATGCCGGCGCGATCCCCGAGAACTTCGTGGACACGACCTCCAGCGCCCTCCACCGGTACCTCACGGGTGGCCCGGACGTTTCCCTCGACGGCTGGAAGTAGAGAGGCCCATACCCCGTCCGGACTGAAGCGACCGGTGTTGAAGCTCCTCTTTCACTTCTACAAGGCCACGTCAGCGCTAGCACCCTCGCCATCACGCCCACCAGTCGCTGAAGCATGTGGGCCGACCATTTAGCCAAGACCAGCCTCAAGTGGCTTCTCATCACTAAAATGGCGCCTAGCACACTAGATGATCGATATCCTGGGGGTTCAGATGGACTTAGCGGTGGCCGAGCTGGCACTTGCGGCGCTGGGTGGTGCCAGCGGAAGCCTGAGCGAGACAGTCGTAACGGATCTCTGGCAACGTCTCCGGAGCCGCTTCTCGCGCAACGACCAGGCTGTCGCCCTCCTAGACGCGCGAAATAGCAATGATCCAGCTGCCGTCGCTCTACTTGGTGAGGCCCTACGTCGTGAGGCCGCGGCCGACCCTGAGTTCCGTCGTGAGATGGAGGAGTGGTTGTCACTCCTCGCTAAGCCCGTTGTCTCCACTACCAACACCGTGCACGGATCCCAGGGGCTCAATGCGCCTGGGGGAACCTTCAATGGTGAGGTGCACATGTCATTCGGCCAGTCCGAGCAAGCACAATGACAACGAGCCCCGAACCCGCGCGGGACACGACAGCTAACAGCGTCTTAGGCTCCACCGGCCTCAACGCTCCGGCGGCGCATTTCCACGATTCGGTCACCGTCAACGTCACGGGCCTCAGCTCCCCCACCCCATCCTTACAGGAGTTGCTCGCACTCGGCTCGGTGGAGGCTCCCTACGGCAGGCTTCCGCAGGCCGTGCTGGGGCGTGACAGCATCCTGACAGCCCTCACAGAGAGCGTGGACGATCCACGCATCCAAGTCCTGTCCGCGATGGGCGGAGTGGGGAAGACGACAGTCGCCCTGAGCGCAGCCGAGCGGGCCAAGAAGGCCGGAGCCGAGGTCTTCTGGATCCAGGCAGGATCCGCAGCTGCCGTAGCCGACGGGATGCAGCAGGCGGCTCTCCGCGCCGGGGCGCCGGCCGAGCACGTCGCCCATGCCTGGGAGAAGGGCGGGCGTCCTGCAGCCGATCTGGTGTGGCGCCATCTGGCGAACCTGGACCGCCCCTGGCTGCTTGTCTTCGACGATGCCGACGATCTCAACGTGCTGTCCTGCCCCGGCGCCGCGCTCGCCGACGCCACGGGCTGGGTCAGGCCCCCGATCGGCATATCACGTGGCGTACTCGTCACCACGCGCGATGGCAACAGGCCATCCTGGGGCGACCGAATCGCACGCTTCCACCGACTTGAGGTCTTGGAAGTCGAATTCGCAGGCCAGGTCCTCCGAGAGCTGGCTCGCGAGGCGGGGGACGCGGCCTCCGCCAGGGCTCTGGCCGACCGGCTGGGCTCCCTGCCCCTTGCACTGCACTTGGCGGGCACATACCTGGCCATGGCGCACGGCGATCCACTGGCCGAAGCACAGACCTTCGCCGAATACTCCGACGTGCTCGACGGCTCTCCGTTGTTCCTCGACGACGCGACCGAGGGCGTGCACGGGGATCTACGCAACGAGGAGGACCGGGCCCGCCGGACAATTGCCGGTACGTGGGAGCTGTCCCTGTCCCTCCTCGAACGGCAGGGCACAGAGCACGCCCGAAGCTTGCTGCAGTTGCTGTCCTGCTTCGCCCCAACAGCCTCCCTACCGAACGCTCTGCTCGACCTTTCCGCCATTGCCACTCTGCCGATGTGGCCCGCGAAACTTCCGCCCCGGGCAATCAGAGCTGCCATGGGCGGTCTTCGCAGGTTCGGCCTCATCGGGGTCAACACAGGTTCTACGAAACCCGTCTACCAGATCCACCGGCTCGTGGCCGAGGTGTCGGTCGCCCCACTCCTCACAGAGCCCCGGGCCTACCGAGAGGTATGGGACTCGGCCGCCGATCTGCTGGTGACAGCCACCCCGTACATGGAGAATCCGCGGGATCCGAGTTCCTGGCCGGCTTGGCAAGGGCTCATCCCGCACTGGCAGGTGATGCTGCGACGATTGCCGCGATGGGGTACCACGGTCGATGACCGTCTCAACGGACTGTTGATCGGGGCCGGGGTCGCCGTTTCCTACCTGCACTTCCGAGGCGAGTACGCGGCGGCCTGCGAACTGGCGGACGAAGCGTTGGAGCGTGCTGATTCAGCAGAAGCCGCACCCTGGGTCAGGGTGAATATCCGCAGGCACCGGGCCATCGCAGTCGAGGAGATGGGCGATCTGACGGCGGCTGAGTCCGAACTTGACCACATTACGGAGGAGTGCGTCAGGCAGTTCGGGGAGGCAGACTCCACCACCCTGACCGTGCGCTACCAGCGGGCGCGAGTGGCATGTCAGCGAGGAAAGCTAGAGGCGGCGGAGCGCGAGTACGACGAGGTAATCCATCATGAGACCCGGCTGTTCGGCGCCGACGCCGCCACCACGTTGCGCTCGCGGCACGGTCGCGCCATCTGCATCAGAGGCATGGGCCGCCTCGGTGAAGCTGCTGACGAGGGAAGAGTGGTGCTGGAAGGATTGCGAGCCAAGCTGGGAGAAGAGCACCCAGATGTCCTAGAAGCTCAGCACGAATTCGCGGTCTCTCTGCGCGATCAGGGGGAGAACCAGCGTGCCGAGGAGGTCTTCCGACAGGTTCTCGAACTGGAAGAAGAGGTTCTCGGAGCTGAGCACCCGTCCACGCTGATCACTCGCGCGAACCTGGCCATCACCCTCGTCCTGCGACAGGAGTTCACCGCAGCGGAGGCCGAGATTCGGACTGTGCTGGACGCTCGGACACGCATCCTGGGACCCGATCATCCCGAGACGCTCGACGCGCGTCACAGCATGGCTGTGCTGCTCACACAACAAGGGGAGCTCGACGCGAAGAGCGCTGCCGCGGTCTTCGCGGAGCTGACCGACGCGCAGAAAAGGCAGCTCGTCGACGACCACCCCAACGTGTTGGCAGGTCGTAACAGCCGTGCTGCGGCACTCCGCTCTCTGGGCGAACTGACCCAGGCGGAATCGGAGTACAGGTCGATCTTGGATTCGGCGACTACGCGCCACGGCGAACATCACCCAGTCACGCTCAACGCCCACTACGAGTGGGCCATGGCCTTGGGACGCGTCGGACGAACGGACGAAGCCGTATCCGAGGTGCGCAATGTCCTGGCCCTCCAGGAGGCTGTGCTTGGCAGCTCCCACCGCAACGTCGCCAGTGTCCGAGCGTCTTTGGGCACACTCCTGCTGCAACAGGGAAGCCTTGCCGAAGCCGAGGCGCAATTGCATCAAGCACTCAATGCTCTGCCGGAGCACGACGGGGGGCGTCTGGACGTCCGGCACGACCTGGTGGCGGTGTTGCACGCGCGTGGAAGGCTGCGGGAGGCCATCCGTCAGTTGCGGGAGATCGCCGACCAGGAGCGACAAAAGTCGGGGCCCTCACACCCCGACACGATTACCGCCCGTAACAGTCTCGGGGTCGCGCTAAAAGACTTCGGAAGTCTCGACGAGGCAGCTTCCGTCTACCGCGAAGCGCTGAGAGACGCGGCCTACAAACACTCCGATGATCAACCCCTGGTATTGACGCTACGACATAACCTCGCCGTCCTCCTCCGCATCCAGGGCAATCTCAACGAGGCAGAGAGGGAGCACTCAGCGATCCTGCAGATCCAGGAACTTAGGTACGGGCATGAGCACCCCGAGACGCTCACCACTCGGCTTTCGCTCGCTCGTGTCCTGGATGACAGGGGGTTCGCCGCCGAAGCCGAAGTCGCATTCAGGGAAATCCTGTCGATATGTGGCCGCGTCATGGGGCCTGATCACCCAAGGACCCTCTCCGTGCACGGAAACTTGGCGTATCTGCTGGCCGATCAGGAGCGATTCCCTGAAGCGGAGACGGAGTACCGCGATGCACTGTCCGCGTGCCGGAAGGCTCTCGGAGTCGACCATCCCGAGACCCTGACAAATAATCATAATCTGGCCATGGCGCTGGGAAACCAGGGAAGGCTCACGGAGGCTATTCCCCGGTTTCGTGACGTTGTGGAGCGTCGGGACCGCACGTTGGGGCCTGACCATCCGGAAACGCTGCTAGCGCGCAAGAACCTCGGCGAGAGTCTGAGCCGGGCAGGGCAGCCGTCAGAAAGCGCTGAGGAGTTCAAGGAAGTGGCGGCCGGTTGGGCGCGTACACGCGGAGCGGACCACGAGTCAGTCTGGGACGCACGCTACCGTCGAGCTCAGCTGCTGTGGGAGGCCGGACAGCCACGCGCCGCTCAGGAGGAGCTCGAAGCTCTGCTGGACCGCACCCGGGAAGTCCGGCCGGATGGGGATCCACGTATCACCACGTTGCAACGGGTGCTGATGGCAGTGCGTGCCGACGATGGCGATTCCTAGCATCGGCGGCTACGCGATCCGCACACCAGAAGTAGAGCAGTCCGCACACAGTCCGCAGGACACCCGGCCAAGACCGTCGCACCCCATCGCCACCCATCACCAAAAGGCCAGGTCAGCGAACTGTGGCCGCCCTCGCCGCAGGTCGCCGACCCGCCCCTTTACTAGGAGACCAAGAAGGCCTGATCTCCCGGTCGCAGCCGGCCGCACCCGGTCCGCAGGCCGCCGTACTCGGCGGTCGTCGCGGGCCGGGTGCGGTTTTCTCGTGGCCGCCCTCGCCTTGTCACGGGTAGTACGGCGTGTGCGTCACCGACGACAGTTTGAGGTACCGGGCGCCGTCGGCGGTGGCCCAGGTGGAGGCGTCCGGGTTGCCCGGCCAGTCGCCGCCGACCGCGATGTTGGCGATGAAGTGCATCTTGGTCCCGGGTGGTGAGGTGTACCAGGTGGTGCCCGTGATGACGCCGTCCACCGCGTAGTCGATGTGGTCGGGGAACCAGCTGAACGAGTAGGTGTGGAACGCGTTCGTCCAGCCGGAGGAGTTGGTCCGGGAGAACTGCTGTTGGGCGTTGTTGGTGTCGTGGTTGGTCTGGTAGACGACGTTCGGGTTCTGCCCCACGATCTCCGCCGCGTCGAACTCCGGCAGCCAGGGGTTGAGGTAGGCGGCCCACACGGCGGGCAGCAGCCCCCTGCCGTTGGGCATGCTCGCGGTGAACCTGTACGTGCCGTACCCGTACAGCGCCGACGACTCCACGCGACCCGAGTAGTACACGCCGCCACCGGCGCTGTACGCCTTGATGATCAGAGTGTCGCCCTCGTACCAGACACAGTCCGGTGTGTACGTCTCCAGCTCGTTGTTGGGGGTCCACCTCCCGCTGATCCTGTTCCACGCGTTGACGGTCACGGGCGCGCCCCAGGACGCGGCCCGTGCGCTCTGCGCGCCCAGCATCAGTGCGGGCGGCACGGCCAGTGCGGCACCGAGTACGCGCCTGCGGCTCGGCTTGTGCGGCATGTCGGTCATCACGTCTCCACTGCTTGTAGGAACGGGTGGGGGGGACCGGCCCCGGTGGGAGCGTTCCCACGGGCTGCTTGACGCGGGACGATAGGAGACCGTTCGCCAGTGAGCAAGACTCGGCGCAGGGTTCGGCACGTGCCTTGGGAAGTTGAACTCACGACTGCCCTGGTCCGAGGTGGGCACGGACGTACGGATCGTCCAGGCGCGGGTCGGTGACCCGGTCGCGTACGTCGGTGAGGAGCCAGCCCAGCAGTTCGGGAGTGGCGTGGTACTCCTCGTAGAAGCCCATGTACAGGTCGGTGATCTCGCCTTCGAACATCACGTCGTCGACGAGATCGGCCAACTGGGCGTCGGCGGCCGGGGTCCGGGTCGCGGCCCAGGTGTCCAGCCAGGGACGTATGCTGCCGGTCGTCACGGTGACGAGGCTGAGGGTGTCCCTGATGGACACGGGACCGCCGGGGCGGGTGTCCAGCGCGCTGCGCCACCAGGCGACCCACACGTCCCGCAGAGCCTCGGCCAGCAGCGGGTCCCAGGCGGTCCACTCCGCCTGGACCAGCCGCGAGGCGATGAGCTCCTCGTCGACGTGGAGTCGGCCGGTGACGAGCGGACGGACGATGCGCGGGACGAGGCGGCGGTAGAGCCGGGGGAAGTCGTCCCAGTGGTCGGGCCCCTCCGCGGCTACCGCGGGGATCAGATCCTCGGATATGAGGTGCAGGGGCCCGGCGAGTTCGTCCAGATCCTGCTCGGCGTAGCAGAACGTGCACCCCCCGACGGGGAAAGGGCGTTCCGGGGCGAAGGCACGGTCCAGGGCGTCGAGAGCGGTCATGAGCTGCTCGGAGCACGACATGAAGCCCTACCGGGGGACTCCGCCGGGGCCGCCGGCGAAGAGCGCAGGATATCAGGGCGCGTCCGCCACGCACCGCGGCCGGACCCCCGCCGACAGGGGCCCGGCCGCAGGTGTTACGGAGTCAGGTCAGCAGTTGCCCGCGGGGCGGTCGCGCTTGACCAGGTTGGTGTAGCCGGTGGTGCCGTCGAGCCACAGGACGCGCTGGCCCTCGTCGGCTGCGCCGAACATCTGCTCGCCGCGGTTGCAGGAGACGCGCTGCGCGCCGCCCTTGCCGTCGGGGGCGATCTGGTACAGCTTCATCATCGTGTCGTTGGCCCACGTGGTGGCCGGCGGGACGGTCGAGATGCTGACCGCGTCGTCCGAGGCCGTCAGCGAGTAGGCGTAGAGGGAGCCTTCGCCCGCCTCGGGGGTGACGGTGACCGGGTTCGTGCCGTCGAGGTTCGCGCGGCGCACCGCGGCCTTGCCGGTGTCGGTGGCGTCGTCGTCCTCGATCCAGAAGACGCCGTCGTCGGTGATCGCGGTCTGGCCGATGCCCATGGCGTCGTCGGAGGCGGGCATCGTCGTCTTGGTGTGGGTCGCCGTGTCGAAGACCTCGACGCCGACCTTCATGTTGCCGTTCGCGTCAGGGGCCACCTTGGCGTAGGCGATCTTGCCGTCCTTGATGGAGGCCAGACCCGAGATGTTGTAGGGGCGGCCGCCGTCGACCAGACCGGTCTCGCCGGTCTTCATGTTGGC
The DNA here is from genome assembly GCF_049844595.1 of Streptomyces sp. DT224. NCBI lineage: Bacteria > Bacillati > Actinomycetota > Actinomycetes > Kitasatosporales > Streptomycetaceae > Streptomyces > Streptomyces sp. DT224. The sequence continues at coordinate 215,651 of NZ_JBNCLI010000001.1, read as the reverse complement.
GTACCGGACGTTCGTGACACCGTACTGCGGGTTGAGGGCGGTGTACGCGACCCAGTCACCGTCCACGACGAGGCCGGTGACGTCGCTGCCGATGCCGTCGACCATCTTGGCGAGGCCGCCCGCGACGGGGCGCGCCATGATCTTGATGCCCGTGCTGCTGTAGTCGGCCCACACCACCGTCTTGCCGTCGGTGTTGGCGTAGACGTTGTAGTCGCCGTTGTTGGCGCTCACCAGCTGCGGCTGGCCCTTGCCGGAGGTGTTCCCCAGCCACACCGAGTACGGCTCGCTGCCGTCCTCGTTGGAGCGGGAGACGGCGTACTTGCCGCCGCCCGCGCCGACGCCGGTGCTGGCGATGTTGACCTTGGAGACGAGCGTGTCGGTGTCGACGCCGAGGGCCTTCTCCCAGCCGGGGACGATGCCGTGCGCGTCGAAGGACCGCTTGACGATCGCCAGCTGGGCCTTGGTGGCGCCCAGCTCCTTCGCGGCGGCGATGACCGCGGCGCGGCCCTCGGTGAAGCCGTCGAGGGGGGTCATGTACGCGGACAGGGCGCGGTAGACGTACTGGTCGGCGAGCTCGGCGCCGAGGTCCTGGCGCATGTCCCACAGCGCGCCCGAGAAGATCGTCGAGTTGAGGTGGACGCCGCCGTTGTCACCGCTGTAGGTGACGCCGATGAAGTTCTTCGACGTGGTGGCGCCGTCGTTCAGGTCGCGCAGGGCGCACTCGCGGGGGCCCGCGGTGGTGCACAGGTCCTCGCCGAGGAGACCGGCGTCCGGGTCGTCCATCGACTGGCCGTTGGCCTCCAGGTCGATGGCGTTGCCGAAGTAGTCGGCGAGCGCCTCGTTCATGGCGCCGGACTGGCCCGCGTACACCAGGTTCGCGGTGTGCTCGACGACGCCGTGGGTCATCTCGTGGCCGACGACGTCGGTGTCCGCGGAGAAGGTGCGGTAGTCGCCGCCACCCTGGCCGTACACCATCTTCTCGCCGTCCCAGAAGGCGTTGTTGTACGGCTGGCCCCGCTGGACGACGCCGACCAGGGAGTAGATGTAGCCGTCCTGGCCGTCGAGGCCCTTCCGGCCGAAGTGGTTCTTGTAGTAGTCGTACACCTTGCCGGCCGCCCAGTGGGCGTCCACGGCACCGGAGTTGGTGTACTCCTCGCCGAGATCCGGGGTGGCGGGCTGGAAGTACTTGATGCCGGTGGGCCAGACACCGGAGGCGCTGGACGCCTCACGGCCCCGGGCGTCGTACGTGGCGATCATGGGGCCCGCGTACGGGGAGTCGTCCGCGGCCCGCTTGCTGTAGTCGATCATCTGCAGGAGACCCTTGGTGTCCTTGTACAGATTGATGTCGACCTTCTGGCCGTTGTAGCGGACGCCGCTGCCCTTGACGACGAGCTGGTCGGCGGCCGCGGTGGTGGCGTCGGCGGGGGCCGCGACGCCCTCCGTCGCGCCGGTGCCCGTGCCCGTCGCGCCGAAGGTCTTGATGCCGCTGTACTGCATGACCGGGAAGCCGGAGTGCGCGTCGATGTACACCTCCTGCTGGACCGGCGAGCCGTCGGCCGGGTTGGTGCCCGTGACGGTGATGTGCCGGGTCAGCACGCCGGTGCCCTGCGGGAGGATCGTGACGTCGCCGGCCGTGCCCTTGAACTCGGCCTTGGCCTGCTTCTCACCCTTGGCCGGGGCGCGCAGGAGGCCGCCGCCGAACTGGGTGGTGACGGCGCCGACGGCGCGCTCGATCGCGGTCTCCTCGGAGACCTTCGGGCTGACCGAGTCGAGCTTCAGCTTGGTGAAGTAGTTGCCGGAGGTGCCGGTGACGGCGCGCTTGCCGTCCTTCTTCGTCATGCGGACGACGTACTGGCCGCCGAGGACCTCGACGCCCTTGTACTTCTGCTGGAGGCGGACCGTCTCCTTGCCGCCCTTGTCGGTGGTGGTCCCGACGGAGGCCAGGTCCTTGGCCGAGGTGTCCGCGATGTGGTAGCGGCCCTTCTTGGCCTTGAGGTGGCCGCGGGCGGCGTCGGCCGCGCTGCCGGTGGCGGCGACCTCCTCGTGCAGACCGGTGACGAGCGAGGGGGTGTCGGTCTCGCTGCCGGGCGTGGTGTCGGACGCGGCGGGGGCGGCCGCCGCGGTGTCGGCGTGCGCTGCCGGCATGGCGGTGGCCATCAGGCCCGCCGTGGCCAGCAGCGCGGCTATGCCCTGGCCGACAACGACGCCGGTGCGGCGTCCCTGTGAACCTACTGCTCGTCTGCGTGCTGAAGTCCGCACGGTGCTCCTCCGGTTGCCACAAGGGCGTGAACGGTTATCGGATGCCGTCATGGAAGACCCGTAGCGCTGTGTGAACAATGCGTTCCACCTGCAGACTTCTGTACGTGCACACTTGTGTGGCCCACACCCAGGGGCGAAAATCACCTGGTGAAATGGGCTGATCTGGACGAACAGTGGCAGGCGCTCGGGCTCGGCGCGGACGAACTCCGGGTCTACGAGGCCCTGCTGAACACCCCTGGCAACACCACCCGGGCCGCCCTCGCCCAGAACCTCGGCCTCTCGCCCCGGCAGCTCCGCAGCGCGCTGGACCGCCTCGACGAGCGCGGCTTCACCCGCCCCGCCCGGGGCCCCGGGCTGCCGGTCCCGGACGCCCCGGCCACCGCGCTGCGCAACCTCATCCATCTGCACCAGGCGGACCTGCTGCGGCGGGAGGCGGAGCTGGAGGAGCTGACGGGCTCCGTGGACCGGATCGCGGCGCAGCTCATGTCCGCTTCGCACACCCCGCGCACCCTCGGGATCGAGACGCTGCGGGGGCGCAAGGCCATCGCCGAGCGGGTCACCTCGCTCGTGGTGTCCGCGACCGAGGAGGTGGCGCTCCTGGACCGCCCCCCGTACGCCGCGAGCGAGCCGGACGGCATGCCCGAGCCGATCAACATGGCCGAACCGGTCCGGCGCGGGGTACGGGTGCGGGCCGTGGTCGACCGGGAGGGGCTGGTCTTCCAGGGGCGGGCGCGCGGGCTGAACGTGCTGGCCGCGGAGGGAGTGCAGATCCGGCTCGGCATGGACCTGCCGACAAAGCTGATCACTGTCGACCGCCGGATGACGCTGCTGCCGCCGACCGACGCGGCCGACCCCACCGCCACCGCTCTGGTGGTAAGCGACGCTCTGCTGAGCAACGCGCTGGTGCCGCTGTTCGAAGCGGTGTGGGAGCGCGCCGTCCCGATCGGCTCCGTCGACAACGCCCAGGTCACGGACGAGGACCGGGAGCTGCTGACGATGCTCTCCTCCGGCCTGAAGGACGAGGCGATAGCCCGCCGCCTGGAGGTGCACGTCCACACGGTCCGCCGACGCATAAGCCGCCTGATGCAGGAGCTGAAGGCGGAGACCCGCTTCCAGGCCGGCGTGCAGGCGGCCCTGCGTGGCTGGCTGACGCTGTGAGCGGCGGGAGCCTCCCACGCGGGCTCACCTGCCCCGGCGGTCCTTGAGGAAGACGCCCGCGAGTACGGCTCCGGCCAGGACCAGCGCGGAGTTGACCAGGACGGCGACGGAGACCCCGGACAGGACGCCGGCCGGACCGGTGTCGCCGAGTGCGGTCATCCGGGCGGTGGCGACGGCGCTCATGACCGGGATGCCGAGGGTGATGCCGACCTGTTGGGTCATCGTGGCGAGGCCGGTGGCCAGGCCCTGCTCCTCGTCGGGGAGGCCCGAGGTCGCGGTGACCATGAAGCCGACGATCATCAGCATGTTGCCGATGCCCCCGATGAACGTGGCGGCCAGCAGCAGCCAGATCCAGGTGCCCGAGGTCCCGAGCGCCACCAGTGAAAGCGTGGCGAGGGCCTGGACGACTCCCCCGGCGACGATGGTCCTGCGGTTGCCGAAGCGGCCCACCGCCCGGCCGCCGAGGGTGCCGCCGATGACGGTGCCGACGCCCAGGACGCCGAAGGCGAGACCGGTCGCGAGGGGGGCGTAGCCCAGGACCTCCTGGAGGTAGAGCGTCAGCAGGAAGACCAGGGACGTCTCGGTGACGAAGGCGACGAGCCCGGTGGCGTTGCCCCAGATGACGCTGCGGCGCTTGAGGATGTGCACGGGGACGAGCGGCGCGGCCGCCCGCTTCTCCACGAACCAGAAGGCGACGAGCAGCGCGAGACCGGCGAGGAGTGCCACAAGGGTGGCGGGGCTGGTCCAGCCGGTCGCCCCGGCCCGGGTCAGCCCGTAGACGAGGAGCAGCAGGCCGCCGGTGACGGCCGCGGCGCCGGGGACGTCGAGCCGGGGCCGTTCGGCGGGGCGTGAGTCGGCGATGACGGCCGGGGCCAGGGCGACGACGAGGGCGGCGACGGGAACGTTGACCAGGAAGGCCCACCGCCAGGAGAGCAGGTCGGTGAGGAGCCCGCCGAGGATCGCGCCCGCGGTGAAACCGGCGGACATCAGAGCGCCGTTGAGGCCCAGGGCGCGTTCGCGCAGCGGGCCCTCCTTGAAGGCGGTGGTCAGCAGGGCGAGCCCGGCGGGCGTGACGGCGGCGGTGGCGAGCCCCTGGAGGACGCGGGCGGTGAGCAGGACCTCCGGCGAGGTGGCCAGACCGCCCAGCAGCGAGGAGAGGCCCAGGACCGCCATGCCCGCGATGAACAGGCGCTTACGGCCGACGAGGTCGGCGACGCGGCCGAACAGCAGCGTGAATCCGGCGGCAGCGAGGGCGAACGCGGTGGCGATCCACTGGAGGTCCTGGAGCGCGAAGCCGAGACCTTCCCCGACGACGGGCAGCGCGACGTTCAGGATCGAGAAGTCCACGGCGATCATGAACTGGGCGCCGAGGAGCAGCGCCAGGACGAGCTTCTGACGCCCGGTCATGCGGGCGGACGGCGGTACGGGGGCGGCGGGTGCGGAGCGTGACGGGGTGCGGCTGGGCGCGGACATGGTCGTCCCTCCTCGGACGGAAGCTAAACGGTTCCGTGGTTCCGTTAAGATGGAGTGACCGTAGCAGAGGAATGCTTCCTAATGGAACTGGAGACCCGTTATGGCATCCGAGGGTGTGGAACCCGGCACCGTACGGCCCGGCGGGCGGACCGCCCGTGTGCGGGAAGCCGTCCTGCGCGCGGCGGGCGACGCGCTGGCCGAGCACGGATTCGACCGCCTCGACCTCGCCGATGTGGCCCGCCGCGCGGAGGTCGGCAAGACGACCGTCTACCGGCGCTGGTCCTCGCCCACCGGTCTCATCGCGGACCTGCTGGACGACATGGCCGAGCAGTCGTCGCCGCGCGCGCGGACCGGTTCGCTGGCGGGCGACCTCAGGGCGAACGCCCGGCTGGTACTGAAGACGCTCACCGATCCGCGCCAGGGCGCGCTGTTCCGGTCGGTGATCGCGGCGGCGACCTGCGATCCGCGTACGGCTCAGGCGCTGCACCGCTTCTACGCGGTCCGGGTCCAGGAGTGGGCCGGCTGCGTCACCGAGGCCGTCGCGCGGGGTGAACTGCCGCCCGGCACGGACGCGGACGAGGTCGTACGCGCGGTCTCCGCGCCGCTCTACTACCGCCTGCTGGCCAGCGGCGACCCGCTGGACGAGGCCGCCGCCGACCGGGCCGCCGACGCGGCGGTCCTGGCGGCGGAGGCGGGGGCGTATGTGAGGTGAGGGCGGGGGGTGCCGGTGCCGGTGCCGGGGCCTGTACGGAGATAGGCCCGGGGCCCCCGCCCTACCCCGCGAGTGCCGCCCGCAGCCGGACCGCCCACGGGTGGTCCGCACCCTCGGCCAGCGTGATCGTCTCGGCCAGCCAGGCGCGCGCGTGGTCGTCCAGGACGGGCAGCGCCGCCTCGAAGTCCCGCTCGTCCTTGGGCCGCCGGGACGCGGACTTGTAGAGGAGCTGGACCTCGGGCGCCAGGTACGGGACGCCGTCCGGGGAACGCCGGCCCAGCCGCCCCAGCGGGAGGCGGACCCGGGCGTCCCGGCGGAACACCCAGTCGTCGCCGTCCGTGTCGTCCAGCATGAACTGCAACCGCCACGGCTCGTCCGGGCCCGGCCGGCACCAGATGTCGTGGACAGCGACGGGCAGGATCTCACCGGGGCGCCAGGGCCGCAGCGTGCCCGGCGGATCGGCGGCCCACCACTCCCAGCCGGACAGGACCCGCTGCGCCTCCGCCTGGTCGCGGCGCAGCAGGAGCACGTCGATGTCGCCGTGCTCCCGGTACGCGCGGCCCACCGCCAGCTCGACCGCGTAGCCTCCGGCGACCCACCACGGGCAGCGCAGCGGGGCGAGCATGCGGACGGCATCGGCGAGCGGCGGCGGGTCCCAGACACCCCACGGGGTCTCCGTGCGCACGGCGGATCAGCCCTGTCGCAGGAGGTGGCGGTAACTGTCGGGGTGTTCGCGCAGATAGGTGGCCAGGTCTATGGCGGGGCGGCCGGTCAGCGTCGGCACGGCGTCCGAGACGGCGGCCATCTCGCCGGCCGCGATGGCCTCGTACGAGGTGACCCAGCCGGCCACCTCCCAGTCCTGGGCCCCGTATCCCGCCCGGGAGGCGTACGCCTCCTCGCGGGTCTCCGGCACATAGGTGACGGCCCGTCCGGTGACCCGGCTCAGCTCCTCGGCCGCCTCGGCGAGCGTGAACGCCTCGGGGCCGGTCAGGTCGTAGGTGCGGCCGTCGTGCGAGGGGCCGGTCGCGTCGGTGTCCGCGAGGAGCACGGCGGTCGCCGCGTCGGCGATGTCCTCGTGGGCGACGGCGGCGACCCGGCCGTCCCCTGCGGGGCCGCGCAGCACGCCGTCGGCGCCGGTCATGGCGGGGAGCCCGGCGAGATACCAGCTGTCGCGCAGGAAGGTGTACCGGACGTCGGCGGTCCGGATGTGCGCCTCGGTGCTCCAGTGGTCCCGGGCGAAGGTGAAGGTGGCGTCGGGGGCGGCGCCCAGGAAGGAGACGTAGACGATGCGTTCGACACCGGCCGCGACCGCCGCGTCCACCGCGGTCGTGTGCTCGCGGACCCGGTCGGGGCTCTCGTGCGCCGAGACGAGGAACAGGGTGTGCGCCCCGGCCAGGGCGCGCCGCATGGCCTCGCCGTCGCCGTAGGAGGCGGGCGGTGCGAGGTCGGCGCCGGGGAGGGCGGGCAGCCGGGACGGGTCGCGGCCGAGCAGCCGGACGGGGACGCCGGCCCGGGCCAGCCGGGCGGCGACCCGGCCGCCGAGCGCGCCGCTCGCCCCGGTGACGGCGGTGGGCGGTCCGCTGGTGACGGCCCCGGGGGCGGGGTCGGTGGCGGGGCTCATGCGGAGGTGCCCTCCTCGGACGGCCAGGGGCGCACCTCGACGACCGCGTCGACGGGAAGCGGCCCGTAGATGTGGGGGAATTCCTCGCCGCCGGGCGCGACCGCCTCGTACCGCAGGGGTGCGGTGAGCCGGCCGGGGTCGATGACGAGCACCACGAGCTCCTGGTCGGCGGCTCCGGCCCGGCTCTCGGCGCCGTACAGCATCTCGGCCACGCCGGGGAGCTGGTGGGGCAGCGAGCAGTGGATGAAGCCCTCTTCGTGCAGGGTGCGGCCGCGGGTGGACATCTCGTACGTCCCGATCCCGCGCGCCGCCTCCCAGAGCGGTCCTTCGGTGAGGTGCAGCAGTTCGGCCATGGGCCGAGGCTAACTCCGCGAGGGGCGATGAGCCCGGCCCTGTGGATAACCCCTCGCCGCGTCGGCGCGGCGCCCGCTCCTCAGCCCGCCAGGAGCTTCGCCTCCTTCTCCGGGGCGAGACCCACGGTGGGGCGGTCGGGGCGCTGGGGCGCCTCGCCGCCGATCGCGCGCAGCCACGCCCAGGTGTCCGCGACGGTCTCCTCGACCGGGCGGCAGCGCAGCCCCGTCGCGAGGGCGCGCCCGACGTCGCCCTGGTGGAGGGTGTCGTACAGCTCCCCCGGCGGCAGCCACACCGGCAGGTCGGTCCAGGGCTCGACGCCCGCCGCGAGGATCTTCTCCGCCGGGGTCCAGCGCAGTTCGGCGTCCGAACCGGTGGTGCGCACACAGGCGTCGAGCAGTCCGCCCATGGTGGTGTGCCCCGGCCGGCTGACCAGGTTGTACGGGCCGTGCAGCCCCTGCTCCGCCGCGTCGAGCACCCAGTCGGCGAGGTCGCGCGCGTCGATGTACTGGATGTCCGTGCCGGGGATGCCGGGGGCCAGGACCGGGCCGCCGCGTGCGATCCGGTTCAGCCACCAGGGCAGCCGGCCGATGTTCTCCCAGGGGCCGAGGATCAGGCCGGCCCGGGCGAGGAGGGCGCGGTCGCCGAAGGCGTCCTCGGCGGCCAGTTCACCGCCGCGCTTGGCCAGGGCGTACGACTGGTCGTCACCGGCGTCCGGCGAGGCGCCCGCCACGACGGGGCCGTCCTCGGCCAGGCCCGCCGGCGCCGGGTAGTCGTAGACGGAACGGCTGGATATGTACGTGTAGCGGGCGGCGCGGGCGGACAGCAGCCGGGCCGCGTCGCGCACGGCGGAGGGCGCGCCGCTCCAGGTGTCGACCACCAGGTCCCAGGCGGGGCCGTCGGCTGCGGCGAGGGCGGCCAGGCCGTTTTCGGCGGTGCGGTCACCGATGATCTCGGCGGTCCCGGGCGGGGGCGCGTGGTGACCCCGGTGGAAGACCGTGACCTGCCCGCCGCGCGCGAGGGCCGCCTCGGTCACGGCCCGGCCGACGAACTGCGTACCGCCCAGCATCAGAAGCCTCATGCCCCCGACTCTGCCCTGTCGCGGCCCGGTCCGGAACGGCCCACGCTCTCGGCTGAATCATCCGGAGGCGGGAACTCCGCGGGCAGGCCGCCAGCCCGGGCGCCCCGGGTCTCAGGAGCGGGCCAGCGGGCTGCGGTTGCGCAGCAGCCACTGGTGGTATCCGGCCACCCGCCGCGCCGCATCCCGGTAGGCGGCCTCCAGTTCGGCGTAGACCGCGGTCATGTCCGCGCCGGGGCGGGAGACCAGGAGCAGCCGGACCGCGAGCGGGTCGTCGCGCAGCGGGCGGATCGCCATGTCGTCCCGGGGGCCCGAGGTCGGCTGGCAGGGGGCCACCGCCTCGCCGAGGACGACGAGCGAGGCGGCGGTGAGGTAGTCGCCGTGCAGCACGGCGGGGGCCAGCCCGGCCTGGTCGAACATCCGGCGCAGGCCGTCCCATTCGCCGTCCACCGTGGGGTCGACCATCCACCGGTCGGCGGCCAGGTCCGCCAGGTCGACCACGGGCAGCGAGGCGGCCGGGTGGTCGCGGGCCATGGAGACGAACTGCGGTTCCCGGTCCACGAGGACCCGCTGTTCCAGCCCGTCCGGGACGGCGAGCGGACAGCCCTCCACCTCGTGCACGAAGGCCACGTCGAGCCGGTCCGCGTCGACGGCGCGGAGCAGGGCGCGGGCGGAGACGTCGACCCGCAGCGAGATGTCGGTCCCCGGCAGCCTCAGGCGGAGCCGGCGCAGCCAGCCGCCGATGACCCGGCTGGCCGTGCAGCCGATCCGCAGCCGGGGCCCTTCGGCGGCTGCGGCCTCCGCCTTCGCGTCGCTGACCAGGGCGCTCATGCCGTCGACCAGGGGGCGGGCGCGGCTGAGGACGGCGTGGCCGAGGAGGGTGGGGCGGCAGCCGGTGCGTTCACGGCTGAAGAGTTCGGCGCCGAGCGCGTTCTCGATCCGGCGCAGCTGAGTGGTGAGCGCGGGCTGGCTCACGCCCAGGGCGCGGGCCGCCCGGTGCAGGCTGCCGGTGTCGGCGATGGCGCACAGCGCCCTGAGGTGTCTCACCTCAAGCTCCATGGTGCTGAGATTAGGGCGGTCCACCGGGCCGCACCACGGGCGGTTACCCCGCCAAAGACGGTCAATTCACCGGGCGTTGGGTGTGCGGACCGCACGGGTGCACGACATGTCCACGTGGGTGATAGGGCCGCGTTATCACCGACTGACATCATCCGCGCGGACTCCGCTTCCCCGACACTCTCTGCGTATCGCCCCCGTCCGAGTCCGATCATCGGACGGGTTCCTCTGACCGGTAACTGGTAGGAGACCCCCCACATGAGACACCCCAGGACCGTCATGTCGGCCGTGCTCGGACTCGGCCTCACCGTCGCCGCGCTGGCCGCGGGACCGGCTGTCGCCGCTCCGGAGGCAGCCGCCACGGCCGCGCACGTCGCGTACTCGGCCACGTCCGCCTCGCACGAGGACGCCGCCGCCAACAAGGCGTTCTTCGAGGCGGTCGCGAAGTCGGTGGCCGAGAAGCGTGCGGCCAACCCCGGCGTCCAGTCCGTCACCATCGTCTACAGCGCCGCGAACGCGCCCAGCTTCCGCACCCAGATAGCCAACAGCGCCTCGATCTGGAACAGCTCGGTCTCCAACGTCCGGCTGCAGGAGGGCTCGAACCCCGACTTCGCGTACTACGAGGGCAACGACTCCCGCGGCTCGTACGCGAGCACCGACGGTCACGGCAACGGCTACATCTTCCTGGACTACACGCAGAACCGGCAGTACAACTCGACCCGGGTCACCGCCCACGAGACCGGGCACGTGCTCGGTCTGCCGGACCACTACTCGGGGCCGTGCAGCGAGCTGATGTCGGGCGGCGGCCCCGGCACGTCCTGCACCAACCCGTACCCGAACGCCAGTGAGCGCAGCCAGGTGAACTACCTGTGGCAGTACGGCTTCGCGGCCACGCCGGCCAAGGCTGCTTCCTGACCGCTCCCGCCCGCACCGACGGGCCGCCTCGCAGGACGAGGCGGCCCGTCGCCCGTGCCGGAGGCCGTCAGCCGGTGACGCCGTATTCGGTACGGACCAGGGTCAGCAGTTCGTCCGCCGTGAGGCCCAGGCCCCTGGCCTCGGCCACGGTCTCGCGGACCCGTTCGAGGAGGCGGGCGCGGTGCGGGGACGCCCCGTCCGCGATGGCCGCGCCCCGGCCCCGGCGCAGCTCGATCAGACCCTCCTCGCGCAGCCGCTGATAGCCCCGCAGCACCGTGTGGACGTTGACGCCGAGCGATCCGGCCAGGACGCGGGCGGCGGGCAGCCGTTCGCCCGGGGCCGCCGCGCCGTCGGCCACGGCGCGGCGCACACAGGCGGCGATCTGGTCGCCGAGCGGCACGGCCGAGGTGGGGTCGACCCGGAAGAGCATGGTCAGTGCTCCGTTCGGCGCTGGTCGATCAGGGTGTTGAGGAGCGCGGCCCCGGTCGCCGAGTCGTCCACGGTCACCGCGAAGTCGCGGCCGTTCGTCAGCCGGGCCACGATGCCCTCCCCCGACCGGAGCATGACACCGCTGCGCCCGGGCCGGATGCGGTACCCCCAGCCGCCGTACTCGGTGAGAGGGCGGATGTCGCGGCTGGCCGCCGCCTCTATCCGGTCCAGCGGGACCCGGACGCGCGGCCAGGGCAGCAGCCCGGAGACGGTGATCCCCCGCCGGTCCACGGTGACGTGGGTGCGAGCGAAGCTCGCGATGAGCAGCCCGAGGGCGAGGGTCAGTACGGCGAAGGGCCGGCCGGCCGTGAACAGCACGGCGATACCGGTCCCGACGACCAGGAGGGCCGTGAGCGGCAGCCACCAGGAGCCGACGCTCCGGGCCCATCCGGCGACCTCCCCCGCTCCCAGCGCGACGCGCTCGCCGCCCGCCTCGGGTGCGTCGTTCCCGGCCGGTTCGGGCACGGGCGTCAGCGCCGCCGCGAGGTACCCGAGCCCGTAGGCGAGGACGCCCGCCCCGAAGGCCGCGGCCAGGTGCCACATGGGGAAGTGGACACCCTGCCCCCGGCCCTGCGCGTCCTCGACCGCGTCCACGTTGATGAGGAGGACGGCCCCCATGAGGTAGCCGATGAAGGCGGCGAAGGCGTACCCGAAGGCGACCAGCATGCGGTGCGCCGCGCCGGCGAACCGCCCGAACCCCGCCATCAGCGTCCACAGGAGACCTGTGCCGAGCAGGACGAGTGTGCTGACGACCAGGTACGAGGGCTGGCCGGCGTAGTCGTCCACCCGGCCGTTGCCCACGAAGTGGCTGGCCAGCTGCGCGGGCAGCCGGTCGCGGCGGGTGGCGAAGAGCAGCAGGTCGACGGCGAGCGCGAGCAGGAACGGCAGGGCGGTGAGCACCACACGGCCGACGGATCTCAGCTTCATCAAAACCTCCCTTGTTCGCATGTTAGTAGAACAATGAAGGTGGCGGCAATGACGTACGGGGTACGCGGATCAGGACGAGCGGAAAGGGGCGGGGCGGCCCGGCGCCCGGCCGGTCAGGCCGTCTCGAGCGGGAACGCTCCCCGGTGGCCCGTGCCGGCGCCCTCCGTCGGCCGGGGTTCGAACTCCCGGCAGCTCCAGACCTCCTGGACGAAGCCGGTGCGCCGCTCCCACAGCCCCAGCACGTCCTGCTCGCCGGCCGTGCCCCGGTACGCCTCCTTGGCGCCCCGGAAACAGGCGAGCCCGCCGGAGAGACCGCGGCCGGCCGCCGGGGCCGGGAAGTAGTCGGAGAACGCGCAGGCTATGCAGGTCCGCAGACGGACCCCGGGCGGCAGCTCCCGCTGGATCGTCGCCAGCGCGGACCCGAAGTCGCTCTCGGCCCGCTGGGAACCGAAGGCCGCGCCGCCGAACCGGAGTTCCAGGTACAGATACGGGTCGGGGCGGCGCAGCGAGAGCAGGCAGCTCAGAGTCGTCTGCCGCTCCACTCCCTCCGCCATGACGGGGAACGGCAGGTCCCACTCCAGGACGCAGTCGCCCAGCACGCCGTCCGTCAGCGCGAACAGCCCCTGCTCCGCCGGCCCGGCCGCCACCGGGCGCAGGCCGTCGAAGCTGCCGCCCTCGAAGTCCACTCCCCGGACGCGGAGGCGGAGTTGCTGCCCGTCGGTGGTGAGGATGACGGCGTCCGATCCCTGCCGGTCCCGGTACCACCCTGCCCACGACTCATCTGTCATGAGCAGGGACTGTAGCCCCTGCCTCCGACACCGCCCCTGCCGCCCTCCGCTTGGCCGCGGCCGCCCCGCGGCACCTCCCTTCGGCCGGCGGCTCGTCAGCGCTTCCGACGGCTCGTCAGTGCTTGCGACGGGTGACGAACTCGGCCAGGGCCAGCAGGTCGCCCGCCGCCGAGAGGTCCGGGACCGCCCTGGACAGGTGGTGCACGGCCCGCGCCATGCGGTCCGCGGCGCAGCTCTGCGCCCAGTCCCGGCCGCCCGCCCGGTCCACGGCTTCGGCGGCCCGGCTCACCTCGGCGCGGGTGTTCATCGCACCCCGGTACAGCTCGGCCAGCTCCGCCGCGGCCGGCCCGCCCGCGGCGAGCGCCGCCACCACGGGCAGCGACTTCTTGTGGGCGCTGAGATCCGCGCCGACCGGCTTCCCGGTCTGGGCCGGGTCGCCCCAGATGCCGATCAGGTCGTCGATCAACTGGAAGGCGAGGCCCGCCTCCCGGCCGAAACCGTCCATGGCCCGGACGGCCCGCTCGTCGGCGCCCGCGTAGAGCGCGCCCAGGGCGCAGGCGCAGCCGAGCAGCGCGCCGGTCTTCGCCGTCGCCATGGCCAGGCACTCGTCCAGTGACACCTGGTCCGGGTCGCGGTCCTCGAAGGCGCAGTCGGCCTGCTGGCCCGCGCACAGCTCGATGACACAGGTCGAGAGCCGGACCGACGCGGCGGGCGACATCGCCCGGCCGTCCTCGGCGAGCAGCCGCTGGGCGAGGGCCAGCATCGCGTCTCCGGCGATGACGGCGTCCGGGACACCGAACACCGTCCAGGCGGTGGCCCGGTGGCGGCGGGTGTGGTCCTCGTCGATGACGTCGTCGTGGAGCAGGGTGAAGTTGTGGACGAGTTCGACGGCGACGGCGGCCCGGACGGCCTGTTCGGGGTCGCCGCCCAGGGCGCGGGTGGCCGCCAGGACGAGCGCCGGTCTGATCGCCTTGCCCGCGCCGCCCGCCGCCGGGCTGCCGTCGGCGTGCTGCCAGCCGAAGTGGTACATGGCGACCCGCCGGATCGAGCCGGGCAGGGAGGCGACCGCCGCCCGCAGGCGCGGGTCCACGAGGGTCCGGGTGTACTCAAGGAGCGCCGCGGCCTCGTTGCCCTCGGTCGCGGCGTCTGTTCGGGTCATGGTCAATCGGTCACCCCTGTCGTTGCCGTCCCCGGCCCCGGGCGCTGTCGCGGCCGGGGCCGGGGGCGTGGGTGGTTGCTGGGAGCGCGGGCGGCAGGGGCCCGGACCGCGAAGCGTCCGGGCCCCGTGGCTCACCGCCAGCGGCTGACCTCGACGTTCTCCAGGACACCGAGGGCGTCCGGGACGAGGACCGCCGCGGAGTAGTAGGCCGTCACGAGGTAGGAGATGATCGCCTGCTCGTCGATGCCCATGAAGCGGACCGAGAGGCTGGGCTCGATCTCGTCCGGGATGCCCGTCTGCTGGAGGCCGATGACACCCTGCTCGGACTCGCCGGTCCTCATGCAGATGATCGACGTGGTGCGGGCGTCGCTGACCGGGATCTTGTTGCAGGGGAAGATCGGGACGCCGCGCCAGGCCGGCACATGGTGCCCGCCGACGTCCACGCTCTCCGGTACGAGGCCGCGCTTGTTGCACTCACGGCCGAAGGCGGCGATGGCGCGCGGGTGGGCGAGGAAGAGCTTCGAGCCGCGCCGGCGCGAGAGCAGTTCGTCCATGTCGTCGGGGCTCGGCACCCCGTCGTGCGGCTGGAGCCGCTGACCGTAGTCGCAGTTGTTGAGCAGGCCGAACTCGCGGTTGTTGATGAGCTCGTGCTCCTGGCGCTCGCGCAGCGCCTCGACCGTGAGCCGCAGTTGCTGCTCGGTCTGGTTCATCGGCTGGTTGTAGAGGTCCGCGACACGGCTGTGGACCTTCAGGACGGTCTGGGCGACGCTCAGTTCGTACTCGCGTGGCGCCGCGTCGTAGTCCACGTACGTGTGCGGGACGACGGCCTCGCCGACGTGGCCCGCGGAGAGGTCGATCTCCGCCTCGCCGTACTTGTTGGTGCGCTGCTGCGGGACGGCCAGCAGCCCGGCGAGATGGCTGCGCAGCGAATCGGCCCGTTCGGCGAGGTTGAGCACGTCCGCCCGCCGGAGCGTGAGCACCGTGCACGCGGTGACGGCGCGGGCCGTGTACTCCCAGACGGCGTCGCCCTCGATGAGGGAGTGGTCCCCGAAATACGCCCCGTCCGCGTGGACCCCGAGCACCGCCTCGTCCCCGTAGGGGCCGGTGCCCACCTTCTCGACCTTGCCGTGCGCCAGCAGGTACACCCGGTCCGCCGCCTCACCCGCCGTGGCCAGGAGCTGCCCGGCGGGGATCTCGCGCTGCTCGCACCTCCGGGCCAGCTCGGCGAGCACCTCCTCGTCCCCGAAGTCCCTCAGCGCCGGCAGCTCCCCCAGCTCGGCGGGGATGACCGTGACCCGGTCCCCGGTCTGCACGAACGTGACGCGGCCGTCCCCGACCGAGTAGCTCAGCCGGCGGTTCACCCGGTACGTGCCGCCCTGCACCTGGACCCACGGCAGCATCTTCAGCAGCCACCGTGAGGTGATCTCCTGCATCTGCGGAGCGGACTTGGTGGTCGTCGCGAGGTTCCGCGCGGCCGCCGTGCCGAGACTCTGCTGCGGCGGCACCTGCACGTTCTGAACCTCTTCACCAACGGACATCTGTCGTCCTCTCGATCTATCGGCTGACCTGCGGGAAGAACACTTCCAGCACGAGGACGGTGCACGCCATTACACAAAAGAGTGCGACTAATCGGGCTTTGGGTGGGGCACAACGCTGCGCGATGCCCCGCATCGGCTTTAATTTGCATCCGGAATGCCACTTACCTAATCTGGCCGCCATGCGGCTCACCAAGTTCACCGACGTCGCGCTGCGCGTCCTGATGCGCCTCGCCGTCGTGAAGCGCGAGGACCCGCCGACCACCCGCGAGGTGGCGGCGACCATGCAGGTGCCGTACTCGCACGCCGCGAAGGTCGTGGCCCGCCTCCAGCACCTCGGCCTGATCGAGGCGCGGCGGGGCCGGGGCGGCGGGCTCACCCTGACCGGGGCGGGCAGGACGGCGTCGGTCGGCGCCCTCGTCCGCGAACTGGAGGAGCCCGGCGACGCGGTCGACTGCGAGGGCTCCACCCCGTGTCCGCTGCGGGCGGCCTGCCTGCTGCGCGGCGCCCTGCGCGAGGCCCAGGAAGCCTTCTACGCCTCGCTGGACCCGCTCACCGTCGCGGAATTGGCCGCCGCACCCACCGGCCCGCTGCTGATCAGCCTCAGCAGCGCGCCGCCACCCCGGGACTGACCCCCGCCGCACCGGGCCGCCGGCCGGTGCCTACACTGCCGTTAAATACGCATCTGAGATGCCAATTCAACCTCCGAGGAGTCACCGATGCTCTCCGAGCCGTCGACCGCCACCGTCCGCGCCACCCTGCCCGCCGTCGGCGCGGCCATCGGGGACATCGCCGATCTCTTCTACCGCAAGCTGTTCGACGCCCACCCGGAGCTCCTGCGCGACCTGTTCAACCGGGGCAACCAGGCGTCCGGCGCCCAGCGCCAGGCGCTCGCCGGCTCCATCGCCGCGTTCGCGACCCAGCTGGTCGAGCAGCCCGACACCCGCCCCGACGTGATGCTCGGCCGGATCGCGCACAAGCACGCCTCGCTCGGTGTCACCCCGGCCCAGTACGAGGTCGTCCACACCCACCTCTTCGCCGCGATAGCCGAGGTCCTGGGCGACGCGGTGACCCCGGAGGTCGCCGCCGCCTGGGACGAGGTCTACTGGCTGATGGCCAACGCCCTGATCGCCATCGAGGAGCGGCTGTACGCGGAGCAGGGCGTCGTCGCCGGCGACGTCTGGCGCGAGTGGGAGGTCGTCTCGCGCACCGAGGAGACCGACGACGTCGCCCGGTTCCGCATCCGCCCCGCCGACGGCTCGCCGGCCCCCGCCTTCCGCCCCGGCCAGTACGTCTCGGTCCAGGTCGAACTCCCGGACGGCGCACGCCAGATACGCCAGTACAGCCTGACCGGCGCCCCTGGCTCGGCGGTCCGCTCCCTCACCGTCAAGCGGGTCCACGGCAACGACGCCCCGGACGGCGAGGTCTCCCGCCACCTGCACGCACAGGTCCGCGCCGGCGACCGTCTCCGGGTCTCCGCCCCGTACGGCGACCTCGTACTGAAGTCCGAGGACGCACCGCTGCTGCTCGCCTCCGCGGGCATCGGCTGCACCCCGATCCTGTCGATGCTGGAGCACCTCGCGGAGTCGGGGCACCGCGCCCCGGTCACCGTCGTGCACGGCGACCGCTCCCCCGCCGATCACGCGCTGCGCACCGACCACACCGCGCTCACGGCCAAGCTGCACGACGCCGCCGCCCACTTCTGGTACGAGAACCCGGCGGACGGCCACCCCGCCGACCGCACCGGGCTCGTGGACCTGAGCGGCCTCGTCGTCCCCTCGGGCACGCACGCCTACCTCTGCGGCCCGCTGCCCTTCATGCGCTCGGTCCGCACCCAGCTGCTCGCCAAGGGCGTCCCGGCCTCCGACATCCACTACGAGGTGTTCGGCCCCGACCTGTGGCTCGCCTCCTGAGCCACCGGTGATGTCCGGATCGGCTCGCACAGGATCCGAACAGGGCCCCGCCGTCGCTCCGCGACCGGTCGGGGCCCTTCCGACCGGGTAGAACCGCTCCCACACGCACAAAGGAGCCGGTCATGTCCTCACCCATGTCCGCGAGCGCTTTCCTCGCCGCCCTCAAGAAGGAAGGGCTCACCGTCGTCGAGGTCGGCGACTGGCGCAGCCACAACCGGAACCACAAGGGCCCCTGGGGCCCCGTGAACGGCGTGATGATCCACCACTCCGTCACCGAGGGGACCGACGCCACCGTCCGGATGTGCCGCGACGGCCACCCCGACCTGCCGGGGCCGCTCTGCCACGGTGTCATCGCCAAGGACGGCCGGGTCCACCTGGTCGGCTACGGCAGGACCAACCACGCGGGGATGGGCGACGGCGACGTCCTGCGCGCCGTGGTCGCGGAGAAGAAGCGCCTTCCCCGCGACAACGAGGCCGACACCGACGGAAACCGGCACTTCTACGGCTTCGAGTGCGAGAACCTCGGCGACGGCAAGGACCCCTGGCCCGACGCCCAGCTCGAAGCGATCGAGAAGGTCTCGGCGGCCATCTGCCGCCACCACGGCTGGACCGCCCGCTCGGTAATCGGCCACCGCGAGTGGCAGCCCGGCAAGGTGGACCCCAAGGGCTTCTCGATGAACGACATGCGCGACCGCGTCCACGACCGCCTGAAGTGAGCCCCGGGCGGCGCCCGCCGCCACAATGGAGCACATGTCCTCCCCGTCTCCCGAATCCCGGCTGCGCCCGCTGCTGCCATCCCCCGTGCAGCCGGCCCATGACGAGCGCTTCGCCCGGCACGGTGTGACGCTGCTGCTCAAGCGCGACGACCTGATCCACCCGGACCTGCCGGGCAACAAATGGCGGAAACTCGCGCCCAATCTGGCGGCCGCCGCCGGGCGCCCCGTGCTCACCTTCGGCGGCGCGTACTCCAACCATCTGCGGGCCACCGCCGCCGCCGGGCGGCTCCTCGGATTCCGCACCGTCGGAGTCGTCCGCGGTGACGAGCTGGCCCACCGCCCCCTCAACCCCTCGCTCGCCCGGTGCGCCGCCGACGGGATGCGGCTGCACTTCGTGGACCGGGCGACCTACCGCGCCAAGTCCGACCCGGCGGTCCTGGCCCGGCTGCTGGAGGCGTACGGGGACTGCGAGGTCGTCCCGGAGGGTGGCAGCAACGCCCTCGCGGCCCGCGGCTGCGCCGCGCTCGGGCGCGAACTGCGGGGCGTGGCCGACGTGGCGGCGGTGGCCTGCGGCACCGGCGGCACCCTGGCCGGGCTCGCCGCCGGACTCGCGCCGGGGCAGCGCGCGCTCGGCGTCCCGGTCCTGCGCGGCGGCTTCCTGGGCGAGGCGGTGCGGGAGCTCCAGCGGGAGGCGTTCGGCGGTCCGGCGGGCGACTGGTGGCTGGACGAGCGGTTCCACTTCGGCGGCTACGCCCGTACGACACCCGGCCTGCACGCCTTCGCAAACGATTTCGAGGACCGGCACGGGCTGCCCGTGGAGCGACTGTATGTGGCCAAAATGCTGCACGCGCTCACCGTGCTGGCCGAGGAGGGCGCCTTCCCCGCCGGGACCACCGTCGCGGCGGTGATCACCGGCCGCCCGGACGAGGAGGCTCAGCCCTCCTCCCGGTAGGCCGCCGCCTCCTCCAGGTCCAGGCGGCGCAGCAGGGTCCGCATCATCTCGTCGTCGATCCTGCGCTCGTCCCGCAGCCGTACGAAGACCTCCCGCTCGGTCTCGATCATCTCGCCGGCCAGCCGCCGGTAGGTGTCGTCCGCCGACTCACCGGTGACCGGGTTGGCCGCGCCCAGGCGTTCCCACACCGCGTTGCGGCGGCGTTCCAGGACGGTCCGCAGGCGGTCCGCCAAGGGCTCGGGCAGCCGGTTGCGCTCATCGGTGAGCAGCGTGTCCAAGCGGGCCTCGGCGGCCGTGGACGCCTCGTTCTGGGCCTGCGCCTCGGCCAGGGTGTCGGCCTGCCGGTCCCGGCCCGGGAGCTTCAGCACCCGCACCAGGAGCGGCAGCGTGAGCCCCTGGATCACCAGCGTGCCGATGACGGTGGTGAACGTCAGGAACAGCACCAGGTTGCGGGCCGGGAAGGCCGAGCCGTCGGCCGTGACGAGCGGGACGGAGAAGGCGATGGCGAGCGAGACGACCCCGCGCATGCCGGCCCAGCCGACGATCAGCGGTGAGGTCCAGTTCGTTCCGGGTTCCCGCTCCCTGACGCGCCGCGACAGCCACCGGGGCAGGTAGGTCGCCGGGTAGACCCAGACGAAGCGGACGACCACCACGGCCAGGAAGACCAGCACCGCGTACCCGAAGGCGTCCGCCACCGAGTATGCGCCGAGCCCCTTGAGCACGAACGGCAACTGGAGGCCGATCAGCGCGAACACGGCCGACTCCAGGACGAAGGCGACCATCTTCCAGACGGCGGCCTCCTGGAGCCGGGTGGCGAAGTCGACCTGCCAGGAGCGGTGGCCCAGGTACAGCGCGACGACGACCACCGCGAGCACTCCGGAGGCGTGCACCCGCTCGGCCGCCGCGTACGCCACGAACGGGATGAGGAGCGACAGCGTGTTCTGGAGCAGCGGCTCCCGCAGATGGGTGCGCAGCCAGTGCAGCGGGACCATGAGCAGCAGGCCGACCCCGACGCCGCCGACCGAGGCCAGGAGGAATTCGCCAACCCCGCCGCTCCAGCTCACGCCCTCGCCCACGGCGGCGGCGAGCGCCACCTTGTAGGCGGTGATCGCGGTGGCGTCGTTCACCAAGGACTCGCCCTGGAGGACCGTCGTGACGCGCGCGGGCAGCCCCACCCGGCGGGCGATGGCCGCGGCGGTGACGGCGTCCGGCGGGGCGATCACGGCCCCCAGCACCAGCGCGGCGGTCAGTGGCAGATCGGGCACCAGCAGATACGCCAGCCAGCCGACCGCGACCGTCGCGAACAGCACGTAGCCGACCGACAGCAGCGCCACGGGCCGCAGGTTGGCCCTCAGGTCCAGATAGGAGCTGTCCACGGCGGCGGTGTAGAGCAGGGGTGGCAGCAGCAGGGGGAGCACGATGTGCGCGTCCAGCGTGTACGACGGCACCCCCGGCACGTACGAGGCGATCAGGCCGACGGCGACCAGGAGAAGGGGGGCCGGCACCGGGGTGCGGCGTGCGAGGCCCGCGGTCGCGGCACTGCCCGCGACCAGCGCCACCAGGGGCAATGCGTCCATCTCATGATCCTCGCATCCGTCGTAACCTGGCCATCATGAGTGGTTGCCCGCATGTACCGGATCTGCCGCGCCCCGAGCCCGCGCCCCTCGGCGGGACCTGTCCCGAGTGCCTGGCGGCCGGCACTCACCCGGTGCAGCTGCGGCTGTGCCTGAGCTGCGGCCACGTCGGCTGCTGCGACTCCTCGCCCGGGCGGCACGCGACGGGGCACTTCGAGCAGACCGGCCATCCGGTCATGCGGAGCTTCGAACCGGGCGAGAACTGGCGTTGGTGCTTTGTCGACGGTTCGATCGTCTGACGTCCGGGTACGTCAAACCGGCGCGCGTTGTTCGTAATTGAGCGACGCAGCCCTCTAGGCACTGTGTGTACCCATGGACCTACCATGAGTGACAGCCACGGGAGGGGGTTCCGGCGACACGGCATCATGGATCGCGATAGCGTCGCCGGACCGAGAACCGAAGACGTACCGCATGGCTCCGGGCGTTCTTCCCGGAACCTCGAATGAGTTTGTGCCACCTTGGAGGTGAGGGTGTCCCAGATCGCAGGCGAGCCCGGTAATCAGGACTTCGTAGAGGTCCGGCTGCCCGCTGCGGGTGCCTACCTGTCGGTGCTGCGCACGGCCACGGCCGGTCTCGCAGCACGCTTGGACTTCACTCTCGACGAGATCGAGGACCTTCGCATCGCGGTGGACGAGGCGTGCGCGATCCTGCTCCAGCAGGCCGTGCCCGGCTCCGTCCTGAGCTGCGTCTTCCGGCTCATCGACGATTCGCTCGAGGTGACGGTCGCGGCCCCGACCACGGACGGCCGCGCCCCGGAGCGCGACACCTTCGCCTGGACGGTGCTCTCCGCGCTGGCCGGGAAGGTCGACTCCTCGGTCGCCGACGACCGTACGGTCAGCATCAGCCTGTACAAGCAGCGCGGCGCGGGACCCGGGCCGGCGTGAGCAACGGGAACGGGGACGGTCCGGTGCGGGACGAGACGATCCGACCAGGGGTGGTGCGTGCGGCAGGCATCCCGGATCAGCAGGCCCTGCCTCATCCGGTGGACGGGGCGGACCTGCCCCGTGCGGTGGACGGGGCGGACGGGCCCGCCGGCATTACGGTCGCGGTGGAGCAGTCGCAGGCGGAGCGGGCGGGCCAGATGAGCGAGCACGGGCACCACGATCCAAACGACCGCAGCGGGGCGCGGGCGTTGTTCATCGAGCTGGGCAAGCTCCCCGACGGTTCGCCGGAGCGGGCCGAGCTGCGCAACCGGCTGGTGCGGATGCATCTGCCGCTGGTGGAGCACCTGGCCCGCCGCTTCCGCAACCGCGGGGAGCCGCTGGACGACCTGACCCAGGTCGCCACGATCGGGCTGATCAAATCCGTCGACCGGTTCGACCCGGAGCGGGGCGTCGAGTTCTCGACGTACGCGACGCCGACGGTCGTCGGGGAGATCAAGCGCCATTTCCGCGACAAGGGCTGGGCGGTGCGGGTGCCGCGCCGTCTCCAGGAGCTGCGGCTCTCGCTGACCTCGGCGACCGCGGAGCTGTCCCAGCTGCACGGCCGTTCGCCCACGGTGCACGAGCTGGCGGAACGGCTGGGGATCTCCGAGGAGGAGGTCCTGGAGGGCCTGGAGTCGGCCAACGCGTACAGCACGCTCTCGCTGGACGTGCCGGACACGGACGACGAGTCGCCGGCCGTGGCGGACACGCTGGGCTCCGAGGACGAGGCGCTGGAGGGCGTGGAGTACCGGGAGTCGCTGAAGCCGCTGCTGGAGGACCTGCCGCCGCGCGAGAAGCGCATCCTGCTGCTGCGGTTCTTCGGCAACATGACCCAGTCGCAGATCGCGCAGGAGGTCGGCATCTCGCAGATGCACGTCTCGCGGCTGCTGGCCCGCACCCTGGCGCAGCTGCGCGAGCGGCTGCTCGTGGAGGAGTAGCGGGCGCGGTGACGCACGCGGAAGAGGCCGCCGGAACGTCTCCGGCGGCCTCTTCCCGTGTCCGGGAGCGGTCAGGCGTCCTCGGTGTCCGCGTCGGGCGTGGTGCCCGGCCTGCGGATGCCGAGGGCCTCGATGGTGGCGGGCCTGACCAGCTGGTAGAGCGCGGTCAGCGCGACCGCCGCGAGCACGATGCCGGCCGGGATCAGCGCGCCGTGGGAGCGCAGCAGCGTCCAGGCCACCGGCAGCGCGATGATCTGCGTGATGAGCGCGGGGCCACGGCTCCAGCTGCGGCGGCCCAGCAGGCCGCGGGCGGCGAAGAGCGGGATCAGGCCGAGCGCGATGACGGTCAGCCCGCCCATCTCGGCCTGCTCGGGGCTGTCGGGCCGACCCAGCAGGCCCATCACCAGCATGTAGATCCCGCCGAAGACGAGGGCGGCGCCTTCGAGGCCGCTGATCGCGGCCACCAGCGTGATCCTGGCCGGCTTCGCCGGCTCGGCCAGGGGCGAGGGCGCGTTCTGCTGAGTACTCACCCTTGCAGGTTGGCATCCCGGCCCCGGCGAAGGAAAGCCGGGGTGCGGCGTGCCACCGCCGCGCCCCCGCGCCGTCACCGAGCGTGAGGGCCTGCGGGCAGGACTTCAGGCCTGTACCCCGCGGTAGGTAGGCTGGCAGTCATGCGCGCACTTCTCGTGGTCAATCCAGCCGCCACCACCACCAGTGCGCGGACCCGTGACGTGCTGATCCACGCGCTGGCGAGCGAGATGAAGCTGGAGGCCGTCTCCACGGAGTACCGCGGGCACGCCCGCGACCTGGGGCGGCGGGCCGCCGACAGCGACGACATCGACCTCGTGGTGGCGCTCGGCGGCGACGGCACGGTCAACGAGGTCGTCAACGGCCTGCTGCACCGGGGTCCCGATCTGGACCACCTGCCGAAGCTGGCCGTGGTGCCCGGCGGCTCCACCAACGTCTTCGCGCGGGCCCTCGGGCTGCCCAACGACGCGGTGGAGGCGACCGGCGCCATTCTGGACGCGCTGGCGAACCGGACCGAACGCACGGTCGGCCTCGGCCTCGCGGCGGGTACGCCGGGCACGGAGGACGAATCGGTGCCGGAGCGCTGGTTCACCTTCTGCGCCGGCCTCGGATTCGACGCCGGGGTGATCGGCCGGGTCGAACAGCAGCGGGAGCGCGGCAAGCGTTCGACCCATGCCCTGTACGTGCGCCAGGTGCTCCGGCAATTCCTGGAGGAGCCGCACCGGAGACAGGGCGTGATCACGCTCGACGTGCCCGGCGAGGAGCCGGTCACCGATCTCGCGCTTTCCATAATCTGCAACACGTCCCCGTGGACGTACCTGGGGAACAGGCCGGTGTACGCGGCTCCGAAGGCGTCCTTCGACACCGCTCTGGACGTGCTGGGCCTGCAGAAACTGTCCACGGCGGCGGTCAGCCGCTACGCCACCCAGCTCCTCACGTCGAGCCCGGAGAAGGGCCCTCGGGGCAAGCACGCGGTTTCACGGCACGACCTCACGGACTTCACCTTGCATTCAAAGGTGCCACTGCCCTTCCAGATGGACGGTGACCACCTCGGAGTGCGTACGAGTGTGACGTTCACAGGCGTACGCCGTGCACTGCGTGTGATTGTGTGAGTGGAAGGGACCAAAGTCCTTTAACTCGAACGTTTGGACTGGCTTCCACCCTCTAGAAGTACGGCTGTGACCTAGCCGACACCGAGGAATCAAAAAAAACTTTCCTGAAGGGGTTGTATCCGCCGCCGAGGTTTGCGAATCTCTACATGGCGATCGGGACGGCCCGCAACAACGGCCTCCACTGAGAGCCAGAACCCCTCCTCACTTCACAGGACCGCAACCAGTTCATCTGGGCGTCGGGCCTACACCTGCGGGGGGATTCGTGAAAGCGTTCACATTCACAAGCCACAGTACGTAACACCAAGGAGAGGTAGCAGCCATGGACTGGCGTCACAACGCCGTTTGTCGTGAGGAAGACCCGGAGCTGTTCTTCCCCATCGGCAACACCGGTCCTGCGCTGCTGCAGATCGAGGAAGCCAAGGCCGTCTGCCGTCGCTGCCCCGTCATGGAGCAGTGCCTGCAGTGGGCGCTCGAGTCCGGCCAGGACTCCGGCGTCTGGGGTGGCCTCAGCGAGGACGAGCGCCGCGCAATGAAGCGCCGCGCCGCTCGCAACCGGGCGCGCAACGCCAGCGCCTGACCGACGCCACCGCTACGAACCTCAGCGCAGGCGGCGCGTACAGCGCGTACGCACCACCCCGCCCCCCGAGTCGCAGCGCGCAGTACCCCCGAAGCGCATGTTTGACCGGAGAGCCCGGACCGTTCACCAACGGTCCGGGCTCTCTGCCGTGTGCGGGCCCCTACTTCTCGTTGCGGACCGGGATGTCGAGGACGACCTGCGTCCCGCGCTCCGGCGCCGGCACCATGCCGAACGAGCCGCCGAGCTCCCCCTCGACCAGCGTGCGGACGATCTGGAGGCCGAGGTTGCCGGCCTTCTGCGGGTCGAATCCCTCGGGCAGACCGCAGCCGTCGTCCTGGACGGTGATGAGCAGCCGCCCCTCGGTGGGCGAGCCGCCCCGGACCGCCGAGACCTCGACGGTACCGGACTCCGCGACGGAGAAGGCGTGCTCCAGGGCGTTCTGCAGGACCTCGGTGAGGACCATCGAGAGCGGTGTCGCCACCTCGGCGTCGAGTATCCCGAAGCGTCCCGTCCGGCGGCAGGTCACCTTGCCCGGCGAGATCTCCGCGACCATGGCGATCACCCGGTCGGCGATGTCGTCGAACTCCACCCGCTCGTCCAGATTCTGGGACAGCGTCTCGTGCACGATGGCGATCGAACCGACGCGCCGCACCGCCTCGTTGAGCGCCTCGCGGCCCTGCGCGGAGTCCATCCGGCGGGCCTGGAGGCGCAACAGGGCGGCGACCGTCTGGAGGTTGTTCTTCACCCGGTGGTGGATCTCCCGGATGGTGGCGTCCTTGGTGATCAACTCGCGCTCGCGGCGGCGCAGTTCCGTCACGTCGCGCAGGAGGACCAGCGACCCGATGCGGACGCCCTTGGGCTTGAGCGGGATCGCGCGCAGCTGGATCACCCCGCCCGCGCACTCCACCTCGAACTCGCGGGGCGCGTAACCGCTGGCCATCTTGACCAGGGCCTCGTCCACCGGGCCCCGGGACGGGGCGAGTTCGGCGCTGATCTGGCCGAGGTGCTGGCCGACGAGGTCGGAGGCGAGGCCGAGGCGGTGGTACGCGGAGAGGCCGTTGGGGCTGGCGTACTGGACGACCCCGTCGGCGTCCAGCCGGACGAGGCCGTCGCCGACGCGCGGGGACGCGTCCATGTCGACCTGCTGGCCCGGGAAGGGGAAGGACCCGGCGGCGATCATCTGGGCCAGGTCCGATGCGGACTGGAGGTAGGTCAGCTCCAGCCGGGACGGGGTGCGCACGGTGAGGAGGTTGGTGTTGCGCGCGATCACGCCGAGCACCCGGCCCTCCCGGCGTACGGGGATCGACTCGACCCGTACGGGCACCTCCTCGCGCCACTCCGGGTCGCCCTCGCGCACGATGCGGCCCTCGTCCAGGGCGGCGTCCAGGAGCGGGCGGCGGCCGCGCGGGACCAGGTGGCCGACCATGTCGTCCTGGTAGGAGGTCGGGCCGGTGTTGGGCCGCATCTGCGCGACGGAGACGTACCGGGTGCCGTCGCGGGTGGGGACCCACAGGACGAGGTCGGCGAAGGAGAGGTCGGAGAGCAACTGCCACTCCGAGACCAGCAGGTGCAGCCACTCGAGGTCGGTGTCGCTCAGGGCGGTGTGCTGGCGTACGAGGTCGTTCATGGAGGGCACGTGTGCGAGCGTACCCGTGGATGCGCGGCGGTCCGAACCGGAAGCGCCGCCCGTACGTGCGGTGAACCGGGGCCGACATCGGCACCGCGCATGGATGGACACGACCCAGTGGTCTAGTCCACAATGTGTGAGGTAGAACCTCCGCTCTCCCCGCACAGGAGAGCGGACCGAGGTACCCGCGCTCTCTGCCCTGACTGCGCCGGTGCCTCTCACCCCGGCCGGGGGCACCGCACACCGCCGGCCGGACCGGCCGCCCGCGAGGGCGGCCCTGCTCCGGGCTGCGGTGCTGGTCGGGCTGAGGGTCCCGGCCCGGCGCCGCGGCCCGCGGGTTCTTCCGGGGGCTTCCCGGATCTCAGCGGGTCTCGGTGACCTTCGCGAGCGCGCGCGGCGCGTCCGGGTCCTGGCCCCGGGCGATCGTCACCTCGTACGCCAGCCTCTGGAGCGGCAGGATCTCCAGGACCGGCTGCAGCTCCTCCGCCACCCCGGCCGTCGGCAGCACGAACCCCGCGGACGCCGCCGCCACCTGGGCCTCGGGCCCGACGACGAAGAGGTCGGCGCCCCGGCCGCGCAGCCGGTCCAGGACGGGCTGGAGCGCCTCGCCGCCCCGGCCGTCGGTCACCACGGCCATGACCGGCGAGATGTTGTCGACCATCGCGAGGGGGCCGTGCAGCAGGTCGGCGCCGGAGTAGGAGAGGGCGGGGATGTAACTCGTCTCCATGAGCTTCAGGGCGGCTTCCTTGGCGGTGGGGTAGCCGTACCCCCGCGAGGTGATGACCATGCGCTCGGCGAACCGGTAGCGCGAGGCCAGGGCCCTCACCTCGTCCTTGCGGGCCAGCACCTCCTGGGCGAGGTCCGGCAGGACAGCGGCCGCCGCCCCGTCGCCGCCGCGCAGCCCCTCGACGAACAGGTACAGCGAGAGCAGGGAAGCGGTGTACGTCTTGGTGGCCGGCAGCGCCCTCTCGGGGCCGGCCAGGATGTCGATGTGGTACTCGGAGACGGCCGCCAGCGGTGAGTCCGGGTTGTTGGTCACCACCAGCGTCACCGCACCGGCCTCCCGGGCCGCCCGGGTCGACGCCACCAGGTCGGGCGAGCCGCCGGACTGGCTGACCGTGATCACCAGCACGTCGCGGAGGTCCGGCTTCGCGCCGTACGCCGTGGTGGTGGACATCGAGGCCAGCCCGCAGGGCAGCCCCAGCGTGATCTCCAGCAGGTACTTCGCGTACAGCGCGGCGTTGTCGGAGGTGCCGCGGGCGGTGAGCAGGACGAAGCGCGGATTCCGCGCCGCGATCCGCCCGGCGGTCTCGCGGACGGCGGGCGCGCCGCGTTCCAGGATGCGGCGGAGCATCGCGGGCTGCTCGGCCATCTCGCCGGACATGATGCGGCCGGGCCGCTCGCCGTCACCGGCCGGGTACGTGGCGGACATGTCGGTGCCTCCCGGGGTCTCGCGATGCCTCGGCCAAGTCGAACACGGGGCGCGCGGGGGCCGCCAGCGGGCGGCGGCCGGTGGGGCGCGTCCGAGTGCCGGTGCGGACACTTCGGGGCAGGGTGAGTCTGCTAGATTGGAACCTTGATTGGTCTATACCACATATCGTCACTCTCGATCGGATCGGCAGGCCCCGCGTGGAAGTTGTCATCGTCCCGGACGCCAAGGCAGGCGGCGAACTGATCGCGGGGGCCATCGGCGCCCTGCTCGGCCGCAAGCCCGACGCCCTTCTCGGCGTTGCCACCGGCTCTACCCCGCTGCCCATCTACCAGGCCCTCGCCGGCCTGGTCCGCTCCGGCGCCGTGGACGCCTCGCGCGCCCGCGTCTGCCAGCTGGACGAGTACGTCGGGCTGCCGGCGGGCCACCCGGAGTCGTACCGCTCCGTGGTGCTCCGCGAGGTGATCGAACCGCTCGGGCTCTCCGAGGCCGCGTTCATGGGCCCCGACGGCTCCGCCGAGGACGTCCAGGCGGCCTGCGAGGCGTACGACAGGGCGCTGGCCGAGGCCGGCGGCGTGGACCTCCAGCTGCTGGGCATCGGCACCGACGGGCACATCGGCTTCAACGAGCCCTGCTCCTCGCTCGCCTCCCGCACCCGGATCAAGACGCTCACCGAGCAGACCCGGGTCGACAACGCGCGCTTCTTCGACGACGACATCGACCAGGTGCCGCACCACGTCATCACCCAGGGCATCGGCACGATCCTGGAGGCCCGCCACCCGATCCTGCTCGCGACGGGCGAGGGCAAGGCCGACGCGGTGGCCGCGACCGTCGAGGGGCCGGTCGCCTCGATCGTGCCCGCCTCGGCGCTCCAGCTGCACCCGCACGCGACGGTGGTCGTGGACGAGGCCGCGGCGTCGAAGCTGAAGCTGGCGGACTACTTCCGCGCGACGTACGCGGCGAAGCCGGCCTGGCAGGGGCTGTAGTCCTTCGCGTTTCCGCGTTACGCGAGAGGGCCGGGACACCGTGGTGGTGTCCCGGCCCTCTCGCGTGCGCGGGTTACGCGGAGGCCGTGATGATCTCCGCCGCCGCCTGGCCGCAGACGCGGGCGGCGCCGTGCGTCGCGATGTGCAGCGCTCCCCGGGGCGCGGCCTGGGGGACGCCCATCTCGACCACGATCGTGTCCGGACGCGCCGCGAGCAGCGCCTCCAGGGCCTCGCTCATCCACGCGTGGCGGTGCACGTCGCGGACCACGGCGACGACGCGCCGCTCCCCCGCCGCCCGCAGCGCGGCCTCGGCCGGGGCCTCGGAGGCGCCGTCGTACGTGTCGGTCTCCGTGCCCGGGACGAGCCGGCCCAGCTCGGCCGCGAGTCCCCAGGGGGTCTCGTCGCCGACCGCGATGTTCGCGACCGGGGTGAAGGCGGCCACGTACGCCGGGCCGGTGAGCGGTGCGGCCTCGCCGGTCACCTTGACCGCGCGGCGGGCGGCGACCAGGCCGATGTCCGAGGCGATGCCGGTGCTCCGTGCGGTGCCGGGCGCGGTCCCCTCCTGTGCTGCCGCGCCCGGCTCCCGTACGGCCCCCCGGGCCTCCCGCGTCCAGGACGCGAGGGCGCGGACCCGGGCAGCGGCGTCGGCGAGCCGCTCCTCGGGAAGTTCACCGGAGCGCACCGCCGCGACCAGCGCGTCGCGCAGCCGCAGGACGGTGCTGTCGTCGTCGAGCCCGCCGCCGACGCAGAGCGCGTCGGCACCGGCCGCGACGGCGAGGACGGAGCCGCGTTCGATCCCGTACGTCGAGGCGATGGCCTGCATCTCCACGGCGTCGGTCACGATGAGGCCCTGGTACCCCAGCTCCTCGCGCAGCAGACCGGTGAGGATCTGGGGGCTGAGGGTGGCCGGGCGGTGCGGGTCGAGAGCGGGCAGCAGGATGTGCGCGCTCATCACCGACTTGGAGCCGGCCGCGATGGCCGCCCGGAACGGGACGAGCTCCCGGGCGTGCAGGGTCTCCAGGTCGACGTCGATGCGGGGCAGCGCGTGGTGCGAGTCGACCGCGGTGTCGCCGTGCCCGGGGAAGTGCTTGGTGCAGGCGGCGACACCGGCGGCCTGGAGGCCCTCGACGTACGCGGCGGTGTGCCGGGCGACCAGGTGCGGGTCGGCGCCGAAGGAGCGGACGCCGATGACGGGATTGCCCGGGTTGGAGTTGACGTCCGCGGACGGGGCCCAGTTGAGGTTGACCCCGCACTCGGCGAGCCGGCGGCCCAGCTCGTGGGCGACGGCGCGGGTCAGCTCGGTGTCGTCCACCGCGCCGAGCGCCAGGTTGCCGGGGAAGGACGAGCCGTGCCGCACCTCGAGGCGGGTGACGTCGCCGCCCTCCTCGTCGATGGCGACGAGCACGTCGTCCCGCTCGGCCCTGAGCTGGGCGGTGAGCGCGGCGAGCTGCTCGGGCGTCTCGATGTTGCGGCCGAACAGGCCGACGGAGGAGAGCCCTTCGCCGACCCGGCGCAGCAGCCACTCGGGCGCCGTGGTGCCGGTGAAGCCGGGCTGCAGCACGGCGAGGGCGTCACGGGTGAGGGTGTCCGTGGTGGAGGTGAGGGTGGTCATGGGGCGGCGTTATCCCTTCACGGCGCCGGAGGTGAGCCCCGCGGCCATCTTCTTCTGCACGAACATGAAGAAGATGACGACCGGAAGAGCGATCATGGTGGACGCCGCCATCAGGGCGCCGTAGTCCGTACCGCGCTCACTGGTGAACGTCATCAGCCACACGTTGAGCGTGTACTTGGAGTTGTCGTTGATCAGGATGTAGGCGAAGAGGTACTCGTTCCAGGCGTTCACCAGCGCGAAGATCGACGCGGCGGCGAGGCCGGGGGCGAGCAGCGGCAGGATCACGCGGCGGAAGGCGCCGAAGCGGGTGCAGCCGTCCACCATGGCGGACTCCTCCAGCTCCACCGGGATGTTCACCACGAAGCCGCGGATCATGATCGTCGCGAACGGCAGCGTGGAGACCAGGTAGACGACGATCAGGCTCCAGTACTCGTCGATGCCGCCCATGGCGTTGAGCTGGGCGTAGATCGGGATGAGCATCGCCGTGGGCGGCAGCATCTGGACCAGGATCATGATCAGGACCAGGGCCTTGCGGCCGAAGAAGCGGAACCGGCCGATGGCCAGGGCCGCCAGGGTGGCGATGATCATGCCGCCGACGACGGCGGTGATCGAGACGATCAGGCTCGACTGGACCGCGGTGCCGAAGTTCGGCTGGTCCACGGCCTTGACGAAGTTGTCGAAGGTGATCGACGAGGGCCACAGGGTCTGGTCGTACGAACGGATCTCGCGGCTGGGCCGCAGGGCGCTGACGACCAGCCAGTAGACCGGGAAGACCATGACCAGGGCGATGCCGAGGCCGAGGATGTTCAGGCCGGCCCGGGTCTTCTTGCGGTCCGGGCGCAGGACCTGGGGTGTGTCGGTCGTGGTGCTCATTCGACCTCTCCCGTCTTCATGAGCTGGCGCAGGTAGTACACGGCCACCGCGGACAGCAGGATCACC
Source organism: Streptomyces sp. DT224 (assembly GCF_049844595.1). Taxonomy (NCBI): domain Bacteria; kingdom Bacillati; phylum Actinomycetota; class Actinomycetes; order Kitasatosporales; family Streptomycetaceae; genus Streptomyces; species Streptomyces sp. DT224. The sequence continues at coordinate 184,244 of NZ_JBNCLI010000001.1, read as the reverse complement.
GTGATCAGGGCGATCGCGGTGCCCTGGCTGAAGGAGGTGGACTCGAATGCCTTGGAATAGGAGTAGAGGCCGAGGGTCTCGTACTCCGGCTCGGGCTTGCTGCCGCGCAGCAGCCAGATCTGGCCGAAGACGTTGAAGTCCCAGATCACCGACAGCGTGGAGACCATGCTGAAGACCGGCTTGATGACCGGCCAGGTCACGTAGCGGAAGATGCCGAAGCTGGTGGCGCCGTCGAGCGAGGCGGCCTCCTCCAGTTCCTGGGGGACCTGGGTGAGGGCGGCGTACAGCGTGACGACGACGAAGGGGATGGCTCCCCAGACGACCAGCAGCGTGATGATCGCGAAGCCCTGGACCGGGTCGAGGTACCAGTTGTGGCCGAGCCAGTCCTCGCCCACCACCTTCGCGATGAGGGTGTTGATGAGGCCGTAGTCGGAGTCGGCCATGAACCGGAAGATCGAGGCGGCGACCATCAGCGGCATCGACCAGGCGGCGATCAGGCAGAAGGTCAGGATGAGCCGCACCCAGTTGGACAGCCGGCGCATCAGCAGGGCGATGAGAAGGCCGATGCCCATGGTCAGCGTCACGCAGACGGTCATGAAGACGACGGTGCGGAAGGTCACCCACCAGAACTCGGAGTCACCGAGGATGTTGGTGAACTGGTCGAAGCCGACCCAGGGTGCGGGATCACCGGTCCACAGCTCGCGCCGGCCCATGTCCTGGAAGGACATGATGACGGTCTTGGCGAGCGGGTAGAGGTAGACGGCGGCGATCGCCACGATCGCCGGGAGGATCAGGAAGTAGGGCAGCAGCTCCCCCTTCTTCCGCTTCCTCTTCTGCTTCAGGGGAGCGACGCCGCCCTCATCGGACAGCGGGCTCCCGTCCGCCTTGGGATCACGTGGTACGGGGACCGGTGGCCCGGCGGCCTTGGTATCGGCGGCAGTCACGTGGCTGACCTTCCATCGCGGGTCCGAGGCAGCCCCCGGATAACACGGCGTTCTTGAGCTGAAGGGAGCGGGGGCCGCGGCGCGATGCCGGGCCCCCGCCTGGCGATCGGAAGACTTACGCCTTCTTGTTGATCAGTGCGTCGATCTCGCTGTCCGCCTTCTTGGTGGCGTCGGCGACGGACGTGCCCTTGAGGATCTTCAGGAGCATGTTCTCCAGAATCTCCTCCTTCTCGATGGAGGCCCAGCCCGGCGCGATCGGCGTGAACCAGGCGTCCGGCACCGCGTTGGCGATGGCGGCCGTCTCGGGCTTGGCCTTCAGCGGCTCAAGCTGCTTCTCGTTGTTCGGGAGGATGTTCTTCGACGCGAGGACGTCCATGGACTTCGCGTTGGTGAAGAGGGAGATCCACTCCTGGCCGAGGTCCTGGACCTTGGACTTGGAGATGGTGGCGAGGTCGGAGCCGCCGATGAAGGACGGGAGCGCCTTGCCGTTCGGGCCGGGCATACCGGCCGTGGCGATCTTGCCGTCGAGCTTCGGGTTGCCGTTGTCACCCGTGGTGACGCTGCCGGCCTCCCACGCCTGGCCGTAGATGACCGCGGCCTTCTCGTTGGCCATGACGTTGGCGTGGTCCTGCTCGTCCTTCGTCTGGTCGGCCTTGTTGTACTTCTTGACCAGGTCGACGAAGTGCTGGATGCCCTTCTGCGCCTCGGGGGTGGAGAGGGTGGCCTTCCACTCCTTCGAGCCCTCGTCGTACTTGGCGATCTGGCCGCCCTCGGCTGCGACGTAGGACATCGCGGCGTACCAGTAACGGCCCGGGTAGTACAGGGACGAGGCGCGCTTGTCCTTCTTCGCGAGCTGGGCCTGGACCTTGTCCATGGCCTTGAGGAAGTCGTCCTCGGTCTGCGGAAGGACGTCGCTGCCGGTGCCGGCCTTCAGCATGTCCTTGTTGTAGACCGCCAGGCGGGCGGAGGCGTAGTAAGGAACGCAGTAGATCTTGCCCTCGTAGGAGCAGGTGTCCTTCAGACCCTTGATCCAGGTGTCCGAGTTCTCGTACTTCGAGGTGTCGATCTCGCCGAGCGCGCCGTTGAGGATGTACTGCATGGTCTCGGTGTTGCCGAGTTCGACAACGTCCGGGAACTTGTCGCCACCGAGGGAGGTGTCGAGCTTCTTGACCTTGTCCGCCCAGCCCTGGTACTGGATCTTGACGTTGACGTTCGGGTACTTCTTCTTGAACTGGGCGTTGACGTCCTTGACCAGTTCGGGCCAGGTCGACTGGGCCTCGCCCATGAGCCAGACAGTCAGGTCTTCCTTGCGGTCCTTCGGGTCCTTCGAGGACGTCTTGTCGTCCGAACCACACGCCGCGATGGAAACCAACATGCCCGCGACGCCGATCGCCGCGATGAGCTTGCGCTTCACGCCACCCTCCTCAGGGATGCTGCAACCCCCTCCCCACCGCGCGAAAACGTCGACGAGTACCTCTGGGGCTGGGACCTGGTCTTTAATGGTTTAGACCAGTACCGGGAGCTTGGCCTAGACCTTTAGGGGTGTCAAGGGTGTATAAGAAGTGCACTCGCGTCCGTTATACGACCGACACCTGAGGGAGGGCGACGAGCCGTGACCGGACCGTGCCACCATGTGAGCCGCGACAGACGGAGGAGCCGGTGACGGCAGCAACGCAGCAGTCGGGAAGGCGGGCCATGGGCGCCGACGGGGGCAGTTCGGAGAACGAGACGGGTGCGGGCGCCGGGACGCGCACCGCGCGCGTACCGAAGTACTACCGGCTGAAGCGCCACCTCCTCGACATGACGGACACCATGCCGCCGGGCACCCCCGTGCCCCCGGAACGGACCCTGGCCGCCGAGTTCGACACCTCGCGCACCACCGTGCGCCAGGCGCTCCAGGAACTGGTCGTCGAGGGCCGGCTGGAACGCATCCAGGGCAAGGGCACCTTCGTCGCCAAGCCGAAGGTCTCCCAGGCCCTGCAACTCACCTCGTACACCGAGGACATGCGCGCCCAGGGGCTCGAACCGACCTCGCAGCTCCTGGACATCGGCTACGTCACCGCCGACGACACGCTCGCCGGGCTGCTCGACATCAGCGCCGGCGGCCGGGTCCTGCGCATCGAGCGCCTGCGCCTGGCGAGCGGTGAGCCGATGGCCATCGAGACCACGCACCTCTCCGCCAAGCGCTTTCCCGCACTGCGCCGTTCACTGGTCAAGTACACCTCGCTCTACACCGCGCTCTCCGAGGTGTACGACGTCCGGCTGGCCGAGGCCGAGGAGACCATCGAGACCTCCCTGGCCACCCCGCGCGAGGCCGGGCTGCTCGGCACCGACGTGGGCCTGCCGATGCTGATGCTCTCCCGGCACTCGCTGGACGAGCGGGGCGAGCCGGTCGAGTGGGTGCGCTCCGTCTACCGCGGCGACCGCTACAAGTTCGTGGCCCGCCTGAAGCGGCCGCTGGACTGACCCCTCGTACGCACGTGCCCCGAACGGCCCCCGGACCCGCCTCCGGGGGCCGTTCGGCGCTCCCCGGCAGGGCTCGGCCCGGACCAGCCCTCGGACGTTTGCCGCCATTGGGGCCATCCGACCGGTCCGTGAAGACCGTTGCCGGACCGCAATGCGGACGGGGGGTGACGGTGGCCTGGTCCCTCGCCTAGATTTCCTGCGCATTACAGGTGATCAGCGAGGGGACGGAGTCGCCGCCATGCCGGAAGAACCAGAAGGAAAGCCACCCACCGTCACACCGATGCGGGTGGTCATCGCCCTGTGCCTCATCGCGCCGTTCGTGGCGATGCTCTGGGTGAGTTCGTACGCGAAGATCGACCCGACCTTCATCGGCATCCCGTTCTTCTACTGGTACCAGATGCTCTGGGTACTGATCTCCACCGCGCTCACGATGATCGCGTACAAGCTGTGGCAGCGTGACCAGCGCGCCCGCAAGGGGGGTGCGTCCGCATGAAGGACGGTGTGAACGGCATCGCGCTCGGCGTCTTCATCTTCTTCTTCCTGGCCGTCACGGTCATGGGCTTCCTGGCCGCCCGCTGGCGCAGGGCCGAGAACGAGGCCACCCTGGACGAATGGGGCCTGGGCGGACGGTCGTTCGGCACCTGGGTCACCTGGTTCCTGCTCGGCGGCGACCTCTACACCGCGTACACCTTCGTCGCCGTGCCCGCGGCGATCTACGCGGCCGGCGCGTCCGGCTTCTTCGCGGTGCCGTACACCATCCTGGTGTACCCGCTGATCTTCACGTTCCTGCCCCGCCTGTGGTCGGTCTCGCACAAGCACGGGTACGTCACCACCTCGGACTTCGTCCGCGGCCGGTTCGGCTCGAAGGGTCTTTCGCTGGCCGTCGCGGTCACCGGCATCCTCGCCACCATGCCGTACATCGCGCTCCAACTCGTCGGCATCCAGGCGGTGCTGGACGTGATGGGCGTCGGCGGCGGCGAGAACACCAACTGGTTCGTCAAGGACCTGCCGCTGCTGATCGCGTTCGCGGTGCTCGCCGCGTACACCTACTCCTCGGGACTGCGGGCGCCCGCGCTGATCGCGTTCGTCAAGGACGGGCTGATCTACCTGGTCATCGCCGTGGCGATCATCTACATCCCGATCAAGCTGGGCGGCTTCGACGACATCTTCGCCTCCGCCCAGGACAAGTTCACCAAGGCGGGCGCGGGCGGTCTCGCGCCCGCTGCGGCCGGCCAGTGGGGTTACGCCACGCTGGCGCTCGGGTCCGCGCTCGCGCTGTTCATGTACCCGCACTCGATCACGGCGACGCTCTCCAGCCGCAGTCGTGAGGTGATCCGCCGCAACACCACCATCCTGCCGCTGTACTCGCTGATGCTGGGCCTGCTCGCGCTGCTCGGCTTCATGGCGATCGCCGCCGGCGTGAAGGTGGACAACGGCCAGCTCGCCATCCCGCAGCTGTTCGAGAACATGTTCCCCGACTGGTTCGCGGGGGTGGCGTTCGCCGCGATCGGCATCGGCGCCCTGGTGCCGGCCGCGATCATGTCCATCGCCGCGGCGAACCTGTTCACGCGCAACATCTACAAGGACTTCCTGAAGCCGGACGCGACGCCCGAGCAGGAGACCAAGGTCTCCAAGCTGGTCTCGCTGCTGGTCAAGGTCGGCGCGCTCGCCTTCGTCCTCACCATGGACAAGACCGTCGCGATCAACTTCCAGCTGCTGGGCGGGATCTGGATCCTCCAGACGATGCCGGCGCTGGTGGGCGGACTGTTCACCCGGTGGTTCCACCGCTGGGCGCTGATCGCCGGCTGGGCGGCCGGCATGATCTACGGGACGGCTGCCGCGTACGGGGTCGCCAGCCCGACGCAGAAGCACTTCGGCGGGTCCTCCAAGGAGATCCCGGGCCTCGGCGAGATCGGCTACATCGGCCTCACCGCCTTCGTGCTGAACGTCGTGGTCGTCGTCGTCCTCACCTTCGTCCTGAACGCCGTGAAGGCGCCCGTAGGCACCGACGAGACCTCCCCGGGCGACTACACCGGGGACGTGGGCGACCCGGGTGTCCAGGAGAAGCTGCCGCCGGCCACGGCGGGGGCGCCGGGCGGTCACTGACCGCACACCTTTACCGCACGCGACACAACATGTGGGGGCCGTCCGGCAGGGCGGCCCCCACATGTATGCTCATGCTCGCTGTCGCCGCAGGGGAATCCGGTGTGAATCCGGAACTGTCCCGCAACGGTGTATGCGGTGCGCGTTCGCGCATCCGTGGAGTCCGAGGACCTGCCGACAGCGCATCCGGCTCGACCGAACCGGATGCCCTGACGTCCGGGCCTCGTGGGATGGGCCGGTGGACGCCGCACGGAGTGCCGCCCCGCCCGGGCCCCCTCCTGCCCGGCTGCCCCCGCGCTCCCCGCCGGACCGGAGCCGAGCGAGGGAGAGCACCACGTGACCATCGCGCCAGCCGATCCGGCCTCAGCGCCGAAGACGGCCGAGTCCGAAGCCACCGGACCCGCGAGCGACGGACCGGGCACCGCACTGCTGCGGACCCTGACCGACCTCACCGCCGATCTGCCCGACACCGACCCCGGACGCGTCGCCGCCGCCGCCCTGCGCGGCCGCAACGCCCGGTCGGACGAGGCCGAGCTGCGCTCGCTGGCCACCGAGGCCGCGGCGGGCCTCATCGCCGAGGACCCCGCCTACTCCCGGCTCGCCGCCCGCCTGCTCACCCGGACCATCGCGGACGAGGCCGCGGGCCAGGGCGCCACCTCGTTCTCCGCGTCCGTCGCCGTGGGCCACCGCGAGGGCCTGATCGCGGACCGGACCGCCGAGTTCGTGACGCTGCACGCGGGGGCGCTGGACGCCCTGGTCGAGCGGTCCCTCGCCGACGGGGCCGACGACCGCTTCGGCTACTTCGGACTGCGCACCCTGCACAGCCGCTACCTGCTGCGCCACCCGATCACCCGCCAGGTCATCGAGACCCCCCAGCACTTCATGCTCCGGGTCGCCTCCGGGCTCGCCGAGGACACCTCCGGGCGCGCGCTGGACGAGGTCGCCGCGCTGTACGGGCTGATGAGCCGGCTGGACTACCTGCCGTCCTCGCCGACGCTCTTCAACTCCGGCACCCGCCACCCGCAGATGTCGTCCTGCTACCTGCTCGACTCGCCGCTGGACGAGCTGGACTCGATCTACGACCGCTACCACCAGGTGGCCCGCCTCTCGAAGCACGCGGGCGGCATCGGCCTCTCGTACTCCCGCGTCCGCGCCCGGGGCTCCCTGATCCGGGGCACCAACGGGCACTCCAACGGCATCGTGCCGTTCCTCAAGACGCTCGACGCCTCCGTCGCGGCCGTGAACCAGGGCGGCCGGCGCAAGGGCGCCGCCGCGGTCTACCTGGAGACCTGGCACGCGGACATCGAGGAGTTCCTGGAGCTCCGCGACAACACGGGCGAGGACCAGCGGCGCACGCACAACCTGAACCTGGCGCACTGGATCCCGGACGAGTTCATGCGCCGCGTGGACGCGGACACCGCCTGGTCGCTGTTCTCCCCGGCCGACGTGCCCGAGCTCGTGGACCTGTGGGGCGACGCGTTCGACGCCGCGTACCGGGCGGCCGAGGCGAAGGGCCTGGCCCGCAAGACCATGCCGGCCCGCGAGCTGTACGGCCGGATGATGCGGACCCTGGCGCAGACCGGCCAGGGCTGGATGACGTTCAAGGACGCCTCCAACCGCACGGCGAACCAGACCGCCGAGCCGGGCAGGGTGGTGCACTCCTCGAACCTGTGCACCGAGATCCTGGAGGTCACCGACGACGGCGAGACGGCCGTCTGCAACCTCGGCTCGGTCAACCTCGGCGCGTTCGTCAAGGGCTCCTCGATGGACTGGGAGCGGCTGGACGCCACCGTGCGGACCGCGGTGACCTTCCTCGACCGGGTCGTGGACATCAACTTCTACCCGACCGAGCAGGCCGGCCGGTCCAACGCCCGCTGGCGGCCGGTGGGCCTGGGCGCCATGGGTCTCCAGGACGTCTTCTTCCAGCTGCGGCTGCCCTTCGACTCGCCCGAGGCCCGGGCGCTCTCGACCCGGATCTCCGAGCGCGTCATGCTCGCCGCCTACGAGGCGTCCTGCGACCTCGCGGAGCGGTCGGGCCCGCTGCCCGCCTGGTCGGAGACCCGGGCCGCGCGCGGGGTGCTGCACCCGGACCACTACGCCGTGGAGCTGAACTGGCCGGAGCGCTGGGAGGCGCTGCGGGCCCGGATCGCGAAGACCGGGATGCGCAACTCGCTGCTCCTGGCGATCGCCCCGACCGCGACGATCGCCTCGATCGCGGGGGTCTACGAGTGCATCGAGCCCCAGGTCTCCAACCTCTTCAAGCGGGAGACCCTGAGCGGTGAGTTCCTCCAGGTCAACGGATATCTGGTGGACGAGCTGAAGCGGCTCGGCGTGTGGGACGCGCGGACGCGTGAGGCGCTGCGGGAGTCGAACGGCTCGGTGCAGGGCTTCGCCTGGGTCCCGGCGGACGTGCGGGCGCTGTACCGCACGGCGTGGGAGATCCCGCAGCGCGGCCTGATCGACATGGCGGCGGCCCGTACGCCCTTCCTCGACCAGAGCCAGTCGCTCAACCTGTTCCTGGAGACGCCGACCATCGGCAAGCTCTCCTCGATGTACGCGTACGCCTGGAAGCAGGGCCTGAAGACGACGTACTACCTGCGGTCGCGTCCGGCGACCCGGATCGCCCGTGCCGCGTCCGGGGCCGCGTCGACCGCCGCCCCCATCCCCGTACAGCAGGCGCAGGCTCCCGACGCGGACGCGATCGCCTGTTCCCTGGAGAACCCCGAGTCCTGCGAGGCATGCCAGTAATGAGCACCACCCCCACCGAGAAGAACCTGCTGGACCCGGGCTTCGAGCTCACCCTGCGGCCCATGCGCTACCCGGACTTCTACGAGCGCTACCGGGACGCGATCAAGAACACCTGGCACGTGGAGGAGGTCGACCTCCACTCGGACGTGGCGGACCTCGCCAGGATGACGCCCGCCGAGCAGCACCTGATCGGGCGCCTCGTCGCGTTCTTCGCGACCGGTGACTCGATCGTCGCCAACAACCTGGTGCTGACGCTGTACAAGCACATCAACTCCCCCGAGGCGCGGCTGTATCTGTCGCGGCAGCTGTTCGAGGAGGCCGTGCACGTCCAGTTCTATCTGACGCTGCTCGACACCTACCTGCCCGACCCGGACGACCGCGCGGCGGCGTTCGCGGCCGTGGAGAACATCCCGTCCATCCGCGAGAAGGCGCAGTTCTGCTTCCGGTGGATGGACTCGGTGGAGAAGATCGACCGGCTGGAGTCGAAGGCCGACCGCCGCCGCTTCCTGCTGAACCTGGTCTGCTTCGCCGCGTGCATCGAGGGGCTTTTCTTCTACGGCGCCTTCGCGTACGTGTACTGGTTCCGCTCGCGCGGGCTGCTGCACGGTCTCGCCACGGGGACCAACTGGGTCTTCCGCGACGAGACGATGCACATGAACTTCGCGTTCGAGGTCGTGGACACGGTCCGCAAGGAGGAGCCGGACCTCTTCGACGACGCCCTCCAGCAGCAGGTCACCGACATGCTGAAGGAGGCCGTCGAGGCGGAGCTGCAGTTCGGCCGCGACCTGTGCGGCGAGGGGCTGCCCGGCATGAACACCGAGTCGATGCGCGCGTACCTGGAGTGCGTCGCCGACCAGCGGCTCACCCGGCTCGGCTTCCCGGCGGTGTACGGATCGCAGAACCCGTTCTCGTTCATGGAGCTCCAGGGCGTCCAGGAGCTCACGAACTTCTTCGAGCGCCGCCCCTCGGCGTACCAGGTGGCCGTGGAGGGCACGGTCGCCTTCGACGACGACTTTTAGCCTAGATCCTCGCCCAGCTTCTGACGTACGGACGCCGTGCGGCCCCCACCGGCCGCGCGGCGTCCGCGCTTTGCGGTGGGCGGGTGCTCCGGTCCTGTTCCGCTTCGCGCAGCTCGCGGTCGATGCGGCGCTCGCGGGCCATGCCGACCAGCGCGGGCAGCAGGACGAGGGCGAAAAGGACGGAAATGCCGAGGATGTTCTGGAATGTGTTCATGCCTCTACTGTCCTCGTTCCGGAGGAACGGCGGCAGTGGCAGGACTGTCACACAGCATCGAATTACTGCCACACTGGTTCCATGCTGAACAATGTCGCCGCCCTGATGCTCGACGATGTCCATCCCTTCGAACTCGGCGTGCTCTGCGAGGTGTTCGGCCTCGACCGCAGCGACGAGGGCCTGCCGGTGCACGATTTCGCCGTGGTCTCCGCCGAGGGGCCCCAGCTGCGGACCCACGCCGGTTTCACCATCCGCACCCCCTACGGCCTCGACCGGCTGGAGGAGGCCGACCTCATCGCCGTACCGGCCGGCAGCCGCTTCGGGGAGCGCGAGTTCCCCGAGGAGGTCCTGGTCGCCCTGCGCCGGGCCGTGGAGCGGGGCGCCCGGGTGCTCAGCGTCTGCTCGGGGGCGTACCTCCTGGGCGCGGCCGGGCTGCTGGACGGCCGCCGCTGCACCACGCACTGGCGGCACGCCGACGACCTGGCCCGCCGCTTCCCCAAGGCCGTCGTCGAGCCGGACGTGCTGTACGTGGAGGACGGGCCGGTCACCACGTCGGCGGGGACGGCGGCGGGGATCGACGCCTGTCTGCACCTGGTCCGCCAGGCGTACGGACCGGCCGCCGCCAACACCATCGCCCGCCGCATGGTGGTGCCGCCGCACCGGGACGGCGGGCAGGCGCAGTACATCCAGCGCCCGCTGCCGCGCACCCGGTGCGACACGGTGGGCGACACGCTGGCCTGGATGGAGCGCCACCTCGACCGCGAGATGACCGTCGAACAGCTCGCCGACCGGGCGCACATGTCGCCGCGCACCTTCGCCCGCCGCTTCCAGCAGGAGACCGGGACCACCCCGTACCGCTGGCTGCTGCGCCAGCGCGTCCTGCTGGCCCAGCACCTGCTGGAGACATCCGACGAAACCGTCGACACCATCGCCGACCGGACCGGCTTCGGGACGGCGGCGGCCCTGCGCCATCAGTTCGTACGGGCCCTGGACACCACACCGCAGGCGTACCGGCGCACCTTCCGGGGCCCGTCGGCGGTCGGCGAGGCGGCCTGACCGAGTGCCCGACGGGCCCCGCCGAGGGGGTCAGATACCGCAGTTGGGCGCCGACCAGTAGTGGCTGGGGCTCTGGTCGACGTGGACGTGGTCGTTGTGGTCCGGGTAGCCCGGGCCGAGGATGGTGTGGAAGCCGTGGTAGCGGGCCTCACCGGCGAGGGTGCAGAAGGCGATCCCGCCGAGGTCGGCCGCGTCTCCGTACAGATGGCGACTGTTGGACGCGCCGCCGACCGCGCTGTTGCAGGAGTACGAGCGGAAGCCGCTGTTGACGCTGATCGGTCGGTCGCCCAGCGCGTGACGCAGCGCCTCCAGCTTCCACATGGTCCTCAGCGCGTTGGCCTTCGCCGTGGCCGCCGAGACCGCACCGCCCGACCAGGTGCTGTTGCAGCGGTTCATCTCGGCGTACGTGAAGTGCGCCGGGGTGCAGTCGCTGTCCTGGAGGGCGTAGATCTTGGACTGGGTGGCGGGGCCCGCGATGCCGTCGGCGGCCAGCCCGTAGGCGGCCTGGAAGCGCTTGACGGCGGCGGTGGTGGCGGGCCCGTACGAGCCGTCGATGGCCAGGACGGAGTTGTACCCGGAGTACCCGGCGACCCGTATCTGGAGCTGGGAGACGTCGTTGCCGGTGGCGCCCGGACTCAGGGTGCGGGTCCAGGTGTAGCAGTCGTCGGCCTGCGCGGTGCCGGCGGTGACGACGGCACCGCCCAAGGCAAACGCCATGGTCATGACAAGGCTGAGCAGGAGTCGTGCGGAACGTCTGATCACGGGGGCTCCTCACCACTGTCGAAGGTGTGGTGCATGAGCCTGTCGGATGAGGCGGCGCGCGTCAACTACGCGTGTAGAAAAGGCGGTTGACGAAAAGACGAACGCGGCGCGGGGACGGGCCCGCGCCGCGTTCCGATCCCGGGATCAGTCGTTGGGGACGACCTCGTAGCGCGGGGTGTTCTCCGCCATCTGCCGCAGCGCGTCCTTGCGCTCGCGCTTGGAGAGCCGGTCGATGTACAGGTAGCCGTACAGGTGGTCCGTCTCGTGCTGGAGGCAGCGCGCGAAGTAGCCCGTGCCGCGCACCCGGACCGGATTGCCCTGGGCGTCCTGGCCGCGCACCACCGCGTAGTCCGGGCGGGCCAGCTTGGCGTACGCCGTCGGCACGGAGAGGCAGCCCTCGCCGGAGTCGTCCAGCACCCGCGCCTCGGGCGGCAGCTCCTCCAGGACCGGGTTGCAGACGGCGCCGACGTGCCGCACGCCCTCGTCGTCGGGGCAGTCGTAGACGAAGACCTTGAGGTCGACGCCGATCTGGTTGGCGGCCAGGCCGACGCCCTCCGCCGTGCGCTGGCTCGCGAACATGTCGTCGATCAGCGCGGCGAGGTCGTCGCCGAACTCCGTGACGTCCTTGCACTCCTTGTGCAGGACCGGGTTGCCCACGACCGTGATCGGACGGGAGGTACCGCGCTCGCGGTGTGCCGTCTCGCGCGCCTCACAGTCCTCGGTGTCGATGAGGAAGCCCTCCTCGTCGACGCTGACCTGCTCGTCCGTCTCCTGCTGCGCCATGTCCGCCGTACGCCTTCCTCAAAACCCGAATCGGTGCGCGTACAGCCTAAGGGCTGTCCGGCGGATCAGGGCCGGACAGACCTCGCGGGCACCGGTCAGCAGACTTCTTCGAGATCGCGCCACTCGCGGGTGTCCGGGCTGTCCGCCACCCAGCCGTCCAGCAGCCCGCGCACCAGACCGGCCGGGGCCGCCAAGCCGCACTCACGCTCCGGAACCCACAGCTCACCGGCCGTGCGGTGGCCCAGCGGGCCCGGGTGCCCCGGCTCGCTGTGGTCGTGCGGGTCCAGGTGCTCGCCGTCGCCCTCGTCGCTCTCCATCCGGCTCTCCGAGCAGGAGCGGCACAGCAGCCGCACCGACGAGGACCAGTCCTCGGCGGCGAACCCGGCGTCCGAGGCCAGCTGCTCCAGCGCGTCCCGGTCCGCCTCCGTGGCCGCCTCCAGCAGCACCACCCAGGTCGGCACGGGCGACGGGGCCCACAGCTCGATCTCGTCGAAGACGGGATAGGAAGGGCCCGCAGCGGTGATCCGTTCGCCGTTCGGCACCCCGTCGTGCAGCACGACCTCGCCCCAGCGCCGCCCGGACGACGGCAGCGGGATCGACAGCACCTCCATCCGGGCCGGGTCCAGCCGGCGGCCCCAGACGACCTCGGCCTCGCCCTCGGGCGACAGCCGGACCGCCGCGCTGCCCAGCTCCATGCCGACCGGCTCGTTGCCCGCGGCCGGGGTCTGCTGCCCGCCACCGGGGACCTTCAGGCCGTACGCCTGCCAGGCGCGGCGCGCCAGCGGCCAGTCCTGAAGGGCGGTCGCGGCGATGCCCACGTTCCACCAGTCCGGCGCTCCGGACTCCTTGTCGAGCAGGGCGACGGCCCGCAGCCCGGCGGCCCTCGCCTGCTCCCAGTCGTGCCGGAACTTGTGCAGCAGCGCCAGGTTGAACCACGACTCGGAGAGCCAGGGCTCCAGGTCCGCCGCGCGTGTCAGCAGCGCCCCCGCGTCCTCGTACCGGCCGTCGCCGATCAGCGTGAACGCGCGGTCCGTGGCCTGCCGCCAAGAGGCGGACGGCCGATGCCGTACCTTCCCGAAGATCCTCACGATTCCCGCCTGTCCCGACTGGACACCCTCGTTCTACCGCTCTCTTCGCATCCAACCATGCCGGGCCCGGGGCCCGCTCATTACCCATCGGTTACCCGGGCGGGACGGGGGTCAGACCGCCCCGGGCCAGAACCCGGGCGAGGGACTCCACCACCTGCGGCTGGTAGTCGTGCCCGGTGCCGAGCCTGAGCTGTTCCAGCGCACCCAGTGGCCCGGAGAGACTTTCCCCGCTGAGGTCGTCGTATGCGTTCACCGCCCGGACGATCCTGGCGGACAGCGGTTGCTCGCGGTAGGGATCGGCCTGCCGCTCCACCACGACGGCGACCTTCGCGTCGACCCCGGTCTGCCGGACCACCGCACCGCCGAGCAGCGCGATCCGGCGCTGCTCCGCGGCCGGCAGCAGGGCCGTCGCCCCGTCCGGCACCGGGTCGACCAGGGAGAGCTGGCCGATGTCGTGCATCAGCGCCGCGTACTCCAGGACCGTGAGCTCGGGCCCGGACAGGCCCATCTCGCGCCCGACGGCCGTGCACAGCTCGGCCACCCGGCGGGCGTGGCCGTGCGGGGTGTAGCCGGCGATCTCGGTGGACCGGGCGAGCGAGGCGATGGTCTGCCGGTACGTGGTGCGCGCGGCGGCGAACCGGCGGTACGAGAGCTGGGTGAGCAGCAGCGGTACGCAGAGCACGGGCAGCGCCCACAGTCCGGCGGCGGCGACCCCGAGCGCCATGACCGCGCCGGTCGCGCAGACGGCCGAGCCGATCCCGGTGAGCGCCCGCAGCTCGTCGCGGAGCAACGGCCCGTAGGGGGCGGGAGCCTGTTTGGCGCGGGAGCCGCGCGGCCGGGTACGGGCCCGCAGCAGGAGCGCGGCGAGCACGGCGTCGCAGAGGGCGGTCAGGCCGAGCAGCAGGAGCAGGAAGGCCGCGTAGTACGGCCCGTCGCCGAACCATCGCTCGCTGCCGCCCGCGTTGTACAGCGGCTGGAAGCAGACCGCGGCGAAGGCCACGGTGAGCAGCCGCCGGGCCACCTGGTCGGCGCCCGGTCCGTCTCCCCGCGCCAGCTGCGGCACCGAGGCGACGAGCTGGGCGGCGGCGACGACCGCGACGACCTGGAGGGCCCCGTGACTGGTGGGCTGCCCGCCGCTGCGCCCGAGCAGGGCGTACGCGAGTGCCCCGGCGGCCCCGAGGGGCGCGGGCTCCCGCTCCCCGGGGAGGGCGCCCCAGCGGGCCAGCTCCCCGATGGTGATGAGGGCGCCGAAGGCGAGGGCGTGCCCCGGGTCGTGGACCCCGCGCCAGAGCGTGTACCCGAGCCCGGCGGCGGCGAGCGCGAGGGCGGCGCCGCGCAGGCCCAGGGTCGCGGTCCCCGGGGTCACCGGGACCCCTCGGTGCCGTCGGGCGGCCGGGGGCCGAGGGGTTCCTGCGGCCGGGGGCCGAGCGGCGTCCTGAGGGTCCCGGCGTCCACGCCCCGGCCGCCGTCCGCCTCGCCGGCCGCCTCGCGCGGGGGCGGGAGCCGCGCGTCGTCCGCCGTGACGGCCCCGGACCAGCCGTACCGCTCCAGGCCGCGCGCCAGGGCCCGCACCATCTGGGGGTCGAACTGCGTGCCGGCGCACCGCTTCAGCTCCTCCACGGCGGCCGGGACCGGCCGGCCCCGCCGGTAGGAGCGGGTCGAGGTCATGGCGTCGAAGGCGTCGGCGACGGCGACGATGCGGGCGCACTCGGGAATGCCCCGGCCGGAGAGCCCGTACGGATAGCCACTGCCGTCGAGGCGTTCATGGTGGTGCAGGATCGCGGCCCTGGCCTCGCCGAGGAAGCCGATGCCCCGGACGATCTCGTGCCCGTACTCCGGGTGCAGCTCGATGACGCGCCGCTCCTCGGGGGTGAGCGGGCCGTCCTTGCGCAGGACGCGGGTGGGGACGCCCAGCTTGCCGACGTCGTGGAGGATGCCGGCGAACCGGAGGACCTCGACGCGCTCCCGGTCCAGGCCGAGTTCGTGCGCGATGAGGACGGAGGCGCGGCCGACCCGTTCGCTGTGGCCCCGGGTGTAGGTGTCCTTGATGTCGACGGCCTGGACGAGCGCCCTGATGGTGGCCCGGTGCGCGGCGTGCTCGCGGTGGTACTGGGCGTAGACCCAGCAGGAGATGTACATGGGCAGCAGGACGAAGAGCGCGGCCAGCGGCCCGTACGAGCTGTTCCAGAGGACGGCCATCATCAGCCCGGCGAGGCCGTGCACCAGGTGGGGGGCGAGCGAGCGCGCCAGGAGCCCGCGCCAGGCGCGCCGGGCGGGCAGCTGTTCCGCGACGAGCAGGATCGAGCCGTCGAGGGCGGCGAGCACGGCGCTGAAGGCAAGGGCCGCCGCGCAGACGGGCAGCAGCGCGTAGGGGAGGTCGGGCGGGCTGCCGAGGGCGGCGGGCCCGCCGAGCAGCGCGTGGACGCGGGCGGCCGCCCAGACGGCGACGGCCAGCTCGGCGGCGCGCCAGGCCCGGCGGGCGGCGGCGGGAGGTTTGCCGGCCCGGCCCGCGAGGGAGCCGGGGACGGCGACGAGCGCCGCCGCCGCGGGCGGGAGCAGGAACGCGGCGGCGAGCAGCAGCGGGAAGAAGGAGCCCGCGCCGGCGAAGCCGACCGGGAAGGGGCGGCGGCCGAGGAGTTCGCAGGCGAGGTGGAGCCCGGCGAGCAGGGCGAGGGTGGTCCACGGGGTGGCGGCGCCGGGGCGCAGGGCGGGCCCGGCGCAGAGGGCCGCGCCGAGGGCGACGGCACCGATATGGGCCCGCACCGCCCCTCGTGTGGCTCGCACCCTCGCTCGCCCCCCAGCTCCGCTCGTGGAGGGGCCACGCTAACGAGCGGGGCGGTCCGGGCGGGTGCCGTTGGGGGCGATTAGCACGTTCGGGTGAAGCGCGGAGGTGGCCGAAGCGCGGAGGTCTACTCCTTGGCCGCGCTCGGCACCTCGGGGCCGGAGACCGTGACGTCCTGTTCCGGCACCGCCTGGCCCGAGCGGATGAGGTCGATGCGGCCCATCACCTTGGAGCGCAGGTCGGCCGGCACGTCGTCCTGGCCGCAGCAGCGCTTCACCAGCTTCTTGACGGCCTGCTCCAGGCCGTACTTCTCCAGGCAGGGGGAGCACTCGACGAAGTGCTCCTCGAACTTGGTGCAGTCGCTGTCGGGCATCTCCCGGTCGAGAAACTCGTAGAGGTGATCGAGGACCTCTGCGCACTCCGTCTCGTGCGGCTCTCCGCAGCTCATGAGCCCGAGCCTTTCCGATCGTCCGACTCCCCGGCGCCGGCGGGGACGAGCCCGCGGTCACGGGCGTAGTCCTCCAGCATGCCGCGCAGTTGACGGCGGCCCCGGTGCAGTCGGGACATCACCGTACCGATGGGAGTCCCCATGATGTCCGCGATCTCCTTGTAGGCAAAGCCCTCGACATCGGCGAGATAGACCGCGATGCGGAACTCCTCGGGGATCGCCTGCAACGCGGACTTCACGTCCGAGTCGGGCAGGTGGTCGAGGGCCTGCGACTCGGCGGAGCGCAGCCCGGTCGACATGTGCGACTCGGCGCGGGCCAGCTGCCAGTCCTCGATCTCCTCGGCGGCGCTGCGCTGGGGTTCGCGCTGCTTCTTGCGGTACGAGTTGATGAAGGTGTTGGTGAGGATGCGGTACATCCACGCCTTGAGGTTGGTGCCCTCACGGAACTGGTGGAAGGAGCCGTACGCCTTGGCGTACGTCTCCTGGACCAGGTCCTCGGCGTCCGCGGGATTGCGCGTCATGCGCAGGGCCGCCGAGTACATCTGGTCGAGGAATCCGAGGGCGTCGCGCTCGAAACGCGCGTTGCGCTCGGCCGTCGTCTCCTGCGGGCGGCCGTCGTCGGTCCCTGTGTCGGTCCCTGTGACCGGACCCACCTCCTCCAACGCTGGGGCGGAGCCGAAACCGGACCCGCTCGAATCGGAGAATAGTCGACCTTGGTCCGGCGCGGGCTGTCGTTCCGTTCCACCGAGTGACCGCTCGGGAGCGGTCTTGGCCGCGTGCAGGACCGTCCACTCCAGGTCAGCGGTGTTCGAGCGACGTGGGCAGATGGTCGAACCCATGCGACGGACTCCCTCTCCACTTACGACGTTGGCGTACCGATGTCCCTCACAACAGCGGCCCTGCGCCGGGCATTCCCGGGGGTCCGAGGAGCCCGCGTCACGTGAGATCCGCCAGCCATCCAGCGACGGACGCGGTGAGGATCTCCATCGCCCGCTCCTCGGTGAGCCCGGACTTCTTCGGTACGGAGAAGCCGTGGTCGCCGTACGGCACTTCGGTGATCCGGTAGTCGCCGGGCGGGAATTCGGCGGGCTTGCCGAACGGGTCGTTGCCGCCCTGGACGACGAGCGCCTCCACCCCGCAGCCCAGCAGCTCGTCGGCGCGGGTCTTCTCGGGGCGGCCCGGCGGGTGCAGCGGGAAGCTGAGCGCCAGGACCGCCCGGGCGCCGAGCTCGGCGGCGGTGCGGCAGGCCACGCGGGCACCGGCGCTGCGTCCCCCGGCGACGACCGGCGGCCCGGGGGCGGCGAGGGCCGGCCAGAGTCCCCGCCAGCCGGTGTCCAGGGTCTTCGGGGCGGGCGCCAGCTTCTTGCCGGCCACCCGCCAGGGCTGCTCCACGAGGGCGACGCTCACGCCGTGCGCGGGCAGCGCGGCGCCGAGGGCCCTCAGGTCACGGGCCTCGATGCCGCCGCCGGCGCCGTGGCCGAGGGCGAGCACGAGGCGCGGGGCGGGGGCGGCGAGCCAGGTGACGCGGGCGGTGCCGGCCCCGGTCTCGACGGTCTCGGTGCGGGGGGTCACGTCATCGGTGTTCACGGTGTCCATCCAACCAACACCGGGTGAGCGGTACGGGGATGGCGCGAGCCCCGTCGCACGCGGCTCAGAAGAGGGTGCTCACCTCGGGCTCGGCCAGTTCGTCCTTCAGCTCGGGGCCGTTGTTGCGGACGTTGCTGACGGCGGTCGCGACGGGGTAGGCGCGCATCAGGCCGGGCGGCGGCGGTGCGAGCAGGGCGCGCAGCTCCTCGGCATCGGTGCGGGAGGGGTCCAGCCAGTCGTCCCAGCGGTCCGGGGTGAGCATCAGGGGCATCCGGGGGTGGATGTCGGAGAGCGAGGCCGGTCCGTCGGCCGGGGCGACGGCGAGCGGGCCGGTCTCCGCCTCGGTGGTGATCACCGAGCAGGTGACCCACCACGCCTGCGGGTGGTCGTCGGGCAAGGTGCGGTCGCGCCAGAACTCGTACAGACCGGCCATCGCGAAGACCGAGCCGTCGGCCGGGGTCACGAAGTAGGGCTGCTTACGGGGGCGCTTGCGGCGCCCCTTCTCCTCCAGCTGCCGTTCCTCGGCGCCGGTCACCCACTCGTAATAGCCGTCGGCGGGCAGGATGCAGCGCCGGGAGACGAAGGGGCGGCGGAAGGACGGCTTCTCGTGGACGGTCTCGGCCCGGGCGTTGATCATCCGGGCGGCGCCCTCCGGGTTCTTGGCCCAGGACGGGACGAGCCCCCATTTCAGGGCCCGCAGCTGACGAACCGGACGCTGGTCGTCGGCGTCTTTCACAGGACGTTCCAGTACGGCGTAGACCTCCTTGGTCGGCGCCACGTTGTAATCGGGTTCCAGCGTCTCGGCCGGTTCCCACTTCTCCACCTGGAAGAGTCCGGTCAGGTCCTCGGGCCGCCGACTCGCTGCATACCGTCCGCACATAAGTGCCAGACTGCCACGACCGCCGTCCCGGACGGCCCCCGATCCGGTAAGGAGCCGCCCGCCCCATGGACAGCACCGATCTCGGCAACCTGTGGGACCGCGTCACCGGCACCCAGCCCGCCCCGGAGCAGTGGCTGGTGGTGGTGACCGCGACGGCCGCGCTCATCGCGGTCGTGCCGAACCTCCTGTGGCGGATGTCCCGGAACGCGATCACCATCGCGCACGAGGGCGGCCACGGGCTGGTCGCCCTGCTCTCCGGCCGGCAGCTCTCGGGCATCCGGCTCCACTCGGACACCAGCGGTCTGACGGTGAGCCGGGGCAAGCCGACGGGGATCGGCATGGTGCTGACCGCGGCGGCCGGCTACACCGCGCCCTCGCTGCTGGGGCTCGGCGGCGCCTGGCTGCTGGTGGACGGCCGGATCACGCTGCTGCTGTGGCTGGCGACGGCCCTGCTCGCGGTGATGCTGGTGATGATCCGCAATGTGTACGGGGCGCTGACGGTGATCCTCACCGGTTCGGTGTTCCTGCTGGTCTCGTGGCTGGCCTCGCCCGCCTGGCAGTCGCTGTTCGCGTACAGCGCGGTCTGGTTCCTGCTGCTGGGCGGTGTACGCCCGGTCTTCGAACTCCAGTCGAAGCGGCGGCACGGCGGGGCACCGGACTCGGACGCGGACCAGCTGTCCCGGCTGACCGACGTCCCGGCGGCGCTGTGGCTGTTCCTGTTCCACGCGGTGTCGCTGTGCTCCCTGATCGGCGGCGGGCGCTGGCTGCTGGGGCTGTGACCGGGCGGCGGGCGCGATCCGGCCCCCTCCGGCGCCAGCCCGTAAAGTGAGCGCATGACCGAAAGCGCCGTACACCCCGCCCTCTGGCCCGCCCCCTTCGCGAGCGGGGCCGTCGACGCGACCGTCACGGTGCCCGGTTCCAAGTCGGTCACCAACCGCGCGCTGGTGCTCGCCGCGCTCTCCTCGGAGCCGGGCTGGCTGCGCCGCCCGCTGCGCTCCCGGGACACGCTGCTGATGGCGGACGCGCTCCGCGCGATGGGCGTACGCATCGAGGAGACGGTGTCCTCCAGTTCCTCGGCGACCGGCGCGGCCGGCGGTGCGGAGGCCGCGGGCGAGGCGTGGCGGGTCATCCCGGCCCCGCTGCACGGCCCGGTCACCGTCGACGTCGGCAACGCCGGTACGGTCATGCGCTTCCTGCCCCCGGTGGCCACGCTCGCCGACGGCCCCGTCCGCTTCGACGGCGACCCCCGCTCCTACGAACGCCCGCTGACCGGGGTGATCGAGGCCCTGCGGGTCCTCGGCGCCCGGATCGACGACGACTCCCGGGGCTCGCTGCCGATGACCGTGCACGGCGGCGGAGCGCTGGACGGCGGGCCGGTCGCGATCGACGCCTCCTCGTCCTCCCAGTTCGTCTCGGCGCTGCTGCTGTCCGCGCCGCGCTTCAACCAGGGCGTGGAGGTCCGGCACACCGGCGACCGGCTGCCCTCGATGCCGCACATCCGGATGACCGTGGACATGCTCCGGGCCGTCGGCGCGCAGGTGGACGAGCCGGAGACCGGCGGCGAGCCGAACGTCTGGCGGGTCTCCCCCTCGGCGCTCCTCGGCCGCGACCTGACCGTCGAGCCGGACCTGTCCAACGCCCAGCCCTTCCTCGCGGCGGCGCTGGTCACGGGCGGCCGGGTGACCATCCCGGACTGGCCGGCGCACACCACGCAGCCCGGTGACGCGCTGCGCGAGATCTTCACCGCGATGGGCGGTAGCTGCGAACTCACCGAGCACGGGCTGACCTTCACCGGATCCGGCCGCGTCCACGGCATCGACGTGGACCTCTCCGAGGTCGGCGAGCTCACCCCGGGCATCGCCGCCGTCGCCGCGCTGGCCGACTCCCCCTCCACGCTGAGCGGCGTCGCGCACCTGCGCCTGCACGAGACGGACCGGCTGGCCGCGCTCACCAAGGAGATCAACGAGCTGGGCGGCGACGTCACCGAGACGGCGGACGGCCTGCACATCCGCCCGCGCCCGCTGCACGGCGGTACCTTCCATACGTACGACGACCACCGGATGGCCACCGCGGGGTCCGTCATCGGCCTTGCCGTCCCCGGAGTGGAGATCGAGAACGTGGCGACGACCGCCAAGACCCTGCCGGACTTCCCGCAGATGTGGACCGGAATGCTCGGGGCCTGAGACATGCGCCGCTACGGCAAGAACCCCGACGAGGACGACATCCGCGTCCGCCCCAACCGCAAGGGCAACCGCCCGCGCACCCACATCCGGCCCAAGCACGAGGACGCCGAGGACGGCATGGTCCTCACCGTGGACCGCGGGCGCCTCACCGTCCTGGTCGGCGATCGCACGGTCACCGCGATGAAGGCCCGTGAGCTGGGCCGCAAGGCCGCGGTGGTGGGCGACACCGTCTCGCTCGTCGGCGACCTGTCCGGCGACAAGGACACCCTCGCCCGGATCGTCCGCATCGGTGAGCGGCGCTCGGTGCTGCGCCGGACGGCGGACGACGACGACCCGTTCGAGCGGGTGGTCGTGGCCAACGCGGACCAGCTGGCGATCGTGACCGCGCTGGCCGATCCGGAACCGCGTCCGCGCATGATCGACCGGTGCCTGGTCGCCGCGTACGACGGCGGGCTCTCCCCGCTCCTGGTGCTGACCAAGTCCGACCTGGCGTCCCCGGACACGCTGCTGGGCGCGTACACCCCGCTGGGGGTGCCGTTCGTCGTCACCAGCCGCGAGGAGCTGGAGACCGGCGACGCGGCCGACCGGGTCCGCGAGCAGCTCGACGGCCGGGTGACGGCCTTCGTCGGGCACTCGGGCGTCGGCAAGACCACGCTGGTCAACGCGTTGGTGCCGAAGGAGAAGCGGCGCACCACGGGGGTCGTGAACGCGGTGACCGGCCGGGGCCGGCACACCACCACGTCGGCCCTGGCGCTGCCGCTGCCGGGCTACCGGGGCTGGGTGATCGACACCCCGGGGGTGCGCTCGTTCGGGCTGAACCACATCGACCCGTCGCGCGTCATCAACGCCTTCCCGGACCTCCAGCCCGGTACGGAGGAGTGTCCGCGCGGCTGCACCCACGACAGCCACGAACCGGAATGCGCGCTGGACGCCTGGGTGGTGGCGGGGCACGCGGACCCGGCGCGGCTGGACTCGCTGCGCCGGCTGCTCTCCACCCGCAACCGGCGCGAGGGTGACTGATCGCCGACCGGGCCGGGAACGTTTGCGATCACGCGCTTCCGGAAAGTGCATAATCACGCCCAGCGGCACCGGCCGGTGGCGGTCGGCGATGCGGGAGGGTGCGGACGATGGCATGGCTGCTGGTCGTGGTCGCGGGACTTCTGGAGACCGGGTTCGCGGTCTGCCTGAAGCTCTCGCACGGCTTCACCCGGCTGTGGCCGACCATCGCGTTCTGCATTTTCGCGCTGGGCAGTTTCGGTCTGCTGACCCTCTCCCTGAAGAAGCTCGACGTCGGGCCCGCCTACGCGGTGTGGACCGGCATCGGCGCGGCGGGCACGGCCATCTACGGCATGGTCTTCCTCGGTGACGTGGTCTCCACGCTCAAGCTGGTGTCGATTTCACTGGTGATCCTCGGCGTGATCGGCCTCCAGCTCTCCGGCTCCGCGCACTGACCACGCCCCGGTCCTGTGTGGCCCGGCTCGCCGGCGGGTCGATACTGTGACGGCATGCCCGATTACCACGATGATCTGCGCCTGGCCCACGTACTGGCGGACGCCGCCGACGCGGTGACGATGGACCGGTTCAAGGCTCTGGACCTCAAGGTCGAGACCAAGCCGGACATGACGCCGGTGAGCGAGGCCGACAAGGCCGCCGAGGAGTTGATCCGGGGCCATCTGCACCGGGCGCGCCCGCGCGACGCGATCCTGGGCGAGGAGTACGGCATCGAGGGCACGGGCCCGCGGCGCTGGGTGATCGACCCGATCGACGGCACCAAGAACTACGTACGCGGCGTGCCCGTCTGGGCGACGCTGATCTCCCTGATGGAAGCGGGTGAGAACGGCTTCCAGCCCGTCGTCGGCGTCGTCTCGGCGCCCGCGCTGAACCGGCGCTGGTGGGCGGCGAAGGGCTCGGGGGCGTACACCGGGCGCAGCCTGACCTCCGCGACCCGGCTCCGGGTGTCCCAGGTGGAGCGGATCGCGGACGCCTCGTTCGCGTACTCCTCGCTGACCGGCTGGGAGGAGCAGGGGCGGCTCGACGGGTTCCTGGACCTGACCCGGGCCTGCTGGCGCACCCGGGGTTACGGGGACTTCTGGCCGTACATGATGGTCGCCGAGGGGTCCGTGGACATGTGCGCGGAGCCGGAGCTCTCGCTGTGGGACATGGCGGCGAACGCGATCGTCGTCCAGGAGGCGGGCGGCCGGTTCACCAGTCTGGACGGTGTGGACGGGCCGGGCGGCGGGAACGGCGCGGCGTCGAACGGCGTGCTCCACCGCGAGCTGCTGGGTTACCTGAACCAGCGTTACTGAGCGCGCCCCCGCCCGCAGGGCGGCGTACAGGGCAGTCGAGGGGCGTGCGGCGAGTCCGCACGCCCCTTTTCCGATCTTCGCGCCCCCTTGCCGCCCTCCCGTATCGGTGCAACTCTGAGGATTCCCCCACTTGTGAACTTGTGAATCGGCTCACGCGGTCGCTTCACAGAGGAGGTGGCACCCTTCATGCTCGTCCGTGACGCCATGACCACGATGGTCCTCACCATCGGCCCCGCCCATACCCTGCGCCAGGCCGCCCGGCTGATGTCGGCCCGCCGGATCGGGGCGGCCGTCGTCCACGACCCCGACACCTGCGGGCTCGGCATCCTCACCGAGCGCGACGTCCTCAACGCCGTCGGCTCGGGCCAGGACCCGGACACCGAGACGGCCTCCGCCCACACCACCACCGACGTGGTCTTCGCCGCGCCCGGCTGGACGCTCGAAGAGGCCGCGGCAGCCATGACGCACGGCAACTTCCGCCACCTGATCGTCCTGGACGACGACGGCCCGGTCGGCATCGTCTCGGTCCGCGACATCATCCGCTGCTGGACGCCCGCGCCCCGCCGCCCGGCCGCACTGGTCGGCTGACGGCCGTCCCCGCACACGCGACCGGCCCGGCCCCCGCGGGTGCGGGGCCGGGCCGGTACGGCCGGGGGGCTCAGGCGCGCAGCGCCTGCACGGCCGCCTCCAGCCGCTTGCCGAAGTCCTCGTCGGCGCGCCGGAAGTTGCCGATCGCGCGCTCGGCGATGTCGTCGCGCGACACCTTCGCGATGAACCCGGAGAGGTTGTCGACCAGCCGGGACCTCTCGTCCTCGGTCATGAGCCGGTAGAGGTTCCCGGCCTGCACGAAGTCGTCGTCCTCGGCGTGGAGCGGGGTCGGGTGACCGCCCGTGACGCCTGCGACGGAGGTGGGGCCCGAGAGCGGCCGGCCCGTCTCGGCGGGGCCGCCGAAGCTGTTGGGCTCGTAGTTCTTCGCGCCCTTGTGGCGGCCGTCGTACAGGTAGCCGTCCCGGCTGTTGGTCCGCGCCTCGGTGGCGTGCGGCCTGTTCACCGGGAGGTGGTCGGCGTTGATGCCGACGCGGTAGCGGTGCGCGTCGCCGTACGCGAAGAGACGGCCCTGGAGCATCTTGTCGGGGGACGGACCAATGCCGGGCACGAAGTGCGCCGGGCTGAAGATGGACTGCTCGACCTCGGCGAAGATGTTCTCCGGGTTGCGGTTGAGCTCCAGCCTGCCGATCTCGACGGGCGGGTAGTCCGCGTGCGGCCACACCTTGGTGAGGTCGAAGGGGTTGAAGCGGTACGTCGCCGCCTCGGCCGCCGGCATGATCTGCACCTGCACGGTCCAGGACGGGAAGTCGCCGCGCTCGATGGACTCGCGCAGGTCCCGCTGGTGGCTGTCCGGGTCCACCCCGGAGAGGCGGACGGCCTCCTCGGTGGTGAGGTTCTTGATGCCCTGGTCGGTCTTGAAGTGGTACTTGACCCAGAAGACCTCGCCCGCCTCGTTCTGCCACTGGTAGGTGTGCGAGCCGAAGCCGTCCATGTGCCGGTACGAGGCGGGGATGCCCCGGTCACCGAAGAGCCAGGTCACCTGGTGGGTGGACTCGGGCGAGAGCCCCCAGAAGTCCCAGACGTTGTCCGCCTCCTGCGAGCCGGTGTACGGGTCGCGCTTCTGGGTGTGGATGAAGTCGGGGAACTTGATGGCGTCCCGGATGAAGAACACCGGGGTGTTGTTGCCGACGAGGTCGTAGTTGCCGTCCTCGGTGTAGAACTTCAGCGCGAAGCCGCGCGGGTCGCGCACGGCGTCTGCGGCGCCGAGGTTGCCCGCGACGGTGGAGAAGCGCAGGAACGTCTCGGTCTGCTTGCCGACCTCCGAGAGGAACTTCGCCCGCGTCCATTGCGACACGTCGCGGGTCAGCGTGAACGTCCCGTACGCGCCGGCACCCCGGGCATGCACCACGCGCTCCGGAATGCGCTCGCGGTTGAAGTGCGCCAGCTTCTCCATCAGCAGCTGGTCCTGCACCAGGACCGGGCCGCCGGCTCCGGCGGTCTCGCTGTTCTGGTTGTCGGCGACCGGTGCGCCTGCCTCCGTGGTGAGCGGTCCCTGCGTCACGTGCGCCTCCTGCGTCGTTTCCGCACGTCATGCCTTCATGCCGTGCCCCGCGTCCGGCCTTCCTGTCCTCCGGCCGACACGTAAGCGATCCTACATTGGACAAAGTCCAAGTCAAATAAGCATCCAAAGTCGCACCTATTCAAGACCTGGCCCCCGCGCTGGTAGACTGGCGCCCATGAGTGACCTGCTGGAACGACTTCGAGGACGCGGCTGGCGCATGACCGCGCAGCGGCGCGTCGTGGCCGAGGTCCTCGACGGGGACCATGTGCATTTGACCGCCGACGAGGTCCATGCCCGCGCGGTGGCCAAGCTGCCCGAGATCTCCCGCGCCACCGTCTACAACACGCTGGGCGAGATGGTGAGCCTCGGCGAGGTCATCGAGGTCTCCACCGATCGCCGCGCCAAGCGCTACGACCCCAACGCGCACCGCGCCCACCACCACCTGGTGTGCGCGCAGTGCGGCGCCATCCGCGACGTGCACCCGTCGGGCGACCCACTGGCGGACCTGCCGGCCGGTGAGCGCTTCGGCTTCACGATCTCGGGCGTCGAACTGACCTACCGGGGCATCTGCCCGGACTGCGCCGCGACGGCCTGAACACGCGCCGGAACCGCCCCCGCGCGCCGGGGGCGGTTCTCGCGTGCGCATACGACCTCGTACGCATACGACCGAGGGCCGGATCTTCGAAAAGATCCGGCCCTCGGCCTTCAGTAGCGGGGACAGGATTTGAACCTGCGACCTCTGGGTTATGAGCCCAGCGAGCTACCGAGCTGCTCCACCCCGCGTCGTTGTGTTCACAACCCTACGGGACGGCTCGGACCAGCGCAAATCCTTAGGTACGGCTTCGTTTGCGGGGCGGCCCTGCCACCCCGGGGCTCACGCGGTCAGTTCCTGGTGCAGGGCCTCGCGCAGCCGCGCCGCGCGCTCCGCGACCTCCGCCGGGCCCAGCTCGACCGCCCGGGCGCACCAGCGCTGCCCCTCCGCCAGCTCACCGCGGCGCGCGGCGAGCAGGGCCAGGCGCAGCGCCGCCCGTCCGTGCCCGTCGGCGGCGGCGCGGGTCCACCACAGGGCGGCCTCGCGCTCGCTGCCCTCGCGGGCGAGGAGCAGGCCGAGGTTGAACGCCCCGTTGCGGCTGCCGGACTCGGCCGCCTCCCGGTACCAGTGCCCGGCGCTCTCCACGTCGCCCCGGGAGGCGGCGAGCATGCCGACGCGGACCTGGGCTCGGCGGTGGCCCTGCTCGGCGGCCCGCTCGTACCACTCCTCGCACTCGGTCTTCTCGGGCAGCGGCTCGCCCAGCGCGGGCGGCCCCGGCGGCGGCTGCCGCGCGTCGAGCAGCCCGGCCAGCCGGAAGGCCGCCTCCGCGCTGCCACCGCCCGCCGCGCAGCGCAGGTGGCGCTCGGCCTCCTGCTCCTCTCCGTGATGCAGGAGCGCCATGCCGACCTGGAGCGCCGCCTCGGTGT
The DNA here is from genome assembly GCF_049844595.1 of Streptomyces sp. DT224. Taxonomy (NCBI): domain Bacteria; kingdom Bacillati; phylum Actinomycetota; class Actinomycetes; order Kitasatosporales; family Streptomycetaceae; genus Streptomyces; species Streptomyces sp. DT224. The sequence continues at coordinate 157,307 of NZ_JBNCLI010000001.1, read as the reverse complement.
GCCCGGCCGCCGCGGCCCGCTCGTACCAGAGGAGGGCGGTGCGGTCCTCGTCGCGCCCGGCGTAGAGGATGCCGAGGTTGAAGGCCGCGTCGACACTGCCCGCCTCGGCCGCCTTGGAGAACCAGGGCTCGGCCCCGGCCGGGTCGCCGGCCTGGAGCAGGAGCACGGCGAGCGCGTTGGCGGCCTCGCGGTGGCCCGCGTAGGCGGCGCGGCGGTACCACTGCTCGGCCTGGGCCGTGCGGTCCTGGGCGGCGCAGAGCAGCCCGAGGTTGTACGCGCCGTTGACGTCGCCCGCGTCCATCGCCGCGCGGTACCAGCGCTCGGCGGTCTGCTGCTCGCCCCGGGCCGCGTGCAGTGCGCCGAGGGCGTTCGCCGCGTTGCCGTCGCCGTCCTGGGCGGCACGCAGCCACCACACGGCGGCGCTCTCCGGGTCGCCCGCGTCGCGCAGCAGGAAGCCGAGCGCACAGGCGGCCCGGGCCTCGCCCGCCTTGGCCGACATGAGGTACCAGCGCCCGGCCTCCTTGAGCTCGCCGCGCTGTTCGAGGATCGCGCCCAGGTGCAGGGCGGCGCGCCGGTGACCGCGCGCGGCGGCCTGCCGGTACCACTGCTCGGCCTCGCCGCCGCCGCGCACGTGGTCGGGGCCGGCGACCGGGCCGTCGCCCTCGGCGGTGCGGCGGGGCGCGACGGGCTCCGCGCCGGTGCGCGGGCCCAGGCCGGGGCGGCCGAACACCTCGTGCGCGGCGTCGGCGGCGTTGCGCTCCAGGAGGCGCGCCAGCCGGTAGGCCGCCTCGCGGTGGCCCTGCTCGGCGGCGGCGCGCAGCCAGCGCTCGGCGCCGACGTCGCTGCGGTGCTCCAGGAGGTCGGCGAGGGCGTAGGCGCCGAGCGCGTGGCCCTGCTCGGCGGACTGGCGCAGCCAGTACTCGGCGGCGGGCTCGTCCCCGCGCTCGCGGAAGTGCCGGCCCAGGGCGTGCGCGGCTGCGGCGGACCCGGCCACGGCGGCGGTGCGCCACCAGCCGGCCGCCTCGTCGGGGTAGCCGCGCTGGTGCAGCAGGACGCCCAGGTTGTTGGCGGCGGCCCGGTCCCCGTCGGCGGTGGCGCCGCGCAGATAGGGCTCGGCGCCGGCGAGGTCGCCCCGGCGCAGGAGCAGCGCGCCGAGGACGCTCATCGATGCGGTGTCACCGGCGTCGGCCGCCCGGCGGTGGCGTGCCTCGGTCTCCGCGCTGTCCGCGCTCGCCTCGGCCTCCGCCCGCTCGGCGTTCTCCACACCGTCGGCGGCTTCGATGGTCTCTGCGGTCTCTGCGGTCGCTGCACTCTCCGCGTTCTCGGCGGTCCTGACGGACTGGGCGGTCCGGGGGGTCTGGGCGGTCTCGATGGTGTCTTTGTACTGCTCGGCGGCAGCGGCAAACACCGCATCCGCCATATTTTCCGCCGGATGGACGTGACCCCGCGCAAACCGCCCTGTCTTCAACAGAGTTGCCCTGTCCCCCATAAATACCATCGTCGCACCACCTGTAACCCGCGTACACCTGGTATATCGCGGTCAGTGACGTCACTTCAGCGTTTTGTCGACATGCCCACAGAGAGACAAGTCAAACACGTCCCCGGCCAACTCGTGCCCCTCGAACCGCACTTCACGCCCACCTCGCGAAAGAGGCCGCCACGGCACGACGAAGGCCCGGATCCCCTGGAGGATCCGGGCCTTCGTCTTTCAGTAGCGGGGACAGGATTTGAACCTGCGACCTCTGGGTTATGAGCCCAGCGAGCTACCGAGCTGCTCCACCCCGCGTCGTTGTGTTCAAACCGTACCACGACGCGGAGGTGGAGCTTTACCGGGTTACTCAGCCCCCACCCTCATCGCCCGCTTTGCGCGAAACGCTGGCTTGACTTGCCTTGTCACCCTTATCCGACTTATCCGACTTGCCGCCATCGGACTTGTCGGCCTTGCCGTCGCTGTCCGCTTTGGACTGGGCCGCGGCCGCCCGCTCCAGCGCGTCCTGGAGATCGGTCTGCGCCTTGCCGTAGGCCGCCCAGTCCTGCTTCTTCAGCGCCGCCTCGCCCTCCGTGTACGCCTTCTGGGCATCGGCGATCGCCTTCTTGAGCGCGGCGTCACCGGTCGCCGGCGGCTGGCTGGTGTCCGGCGGCTCGGTCGTGTCGCCCGGTGGCTCGCTCGTATCCGAACCCTCGGCACCGAACACGGCGTTCAGGGCCTCGCCGAGGCTGTTCTCGAAGACGATCTTCGAACCGTACGAGGCGGCGACCTTGCGCAGCAGCGGGTAGTTCTGCGTACCACCGCGCGTGTAGACCGGCTCGATGTAGAGGAAGCCCCCTTCGAGGGGCACGGTCAGCAGGTTGCCGTACTCGATGTCGGAGTCGGTGCCCTTGAGGTTTCTCACGAACTCGGCGACGTCGTCGTTGCCGTTGAGTTCACTCTGTACCTGCCCCGGGCCCTTCACCGCACCGGTGACTCTCAGGAGTCTTATGGTGCCGTAGTCCTTGCTGGCCGCATCGGCGTCCACCGCCATGAAGGCCCCCAGGTCGGGCCGCCCCTTCGGGGTGAACGTCGTGGTCAGCGAGAACCTCTGAGCCGTCTGGCCCGGCATCTTTATGCTCAGGTAGTACGGCGGGACGGAGCCGGACTCCTTGTTGGTCGGGTCGTCCGGGACCTGCCAGGCGTCACTGCCGCTGTAGAACTGGGCGGGGCTCGTGACGTGGTAGCGGGTCAGCAGCTCGCGCTGCACCTTGAACAGGTCCTGCGGGTAGCGCAGGTGCTCCATCAGCTCCTGCGGGATGTCCGCCTTGGGCTTCACGGTCCCGGGGAACGCCTTGCGCCAGGTCTTCAGGACCGGGTCCTGCGTGTCCCACTCGTACAGCGTGACCGTGCCGTCGTACGCGTCGACGGTGGCCTTCACCGAGTTGCGGATGTAATTGACCTGGTTCTGCTGGGCGACGACCGCGCGCTGGTTGGTGGTCAGCGAGTCGGCCGTGGTGTCACCGAGCGTGGTCCGCGAGGCGTACGGGTAGCCGTTGGTCGTCGTGTAGGCGTCGACCACCCACTGGATGCGCTTGTTCACCACGGCCGGGTAGGCGTCGCCGTCGATGGTGAGCCAGGGGGCCACCGCTTCGACGCGTTCCTTGGGCGTGCGGTTGTAGAGGATCCGCGAACCGTCGCCGATGGCGCCCGAGTAGAGGATCTGCGGCTCGCTGAACGCCACGGCGTACGCGGCGCGGTTGAACGTGTTGGAGAGACTGACCCCGCTGTCGCCCTTGTAGCTGGTGGTCTTCTCGCCGTCCTCCTCGTAGTCGAGCTCCTTCTGGGGCCCGCCGACGATGGAGTACTGCTCGGTCTTCTCGCCGTAGTAGATCTCCTGCTGGTACGTGCCCAGGTCGCCGGTGGTCGGCAGGCCGGACTCGGTGAAGTCGGGAGATCCCTTCGGGTTCTTGCCGGTCGTGGTCCCCCGGGCGGCGATGGCGCCGTAGCCGTGGGTGTAGGTGAAGTGGTCGTTGATCCAGTTGCGCTTGGGGATGCCCTCGATGTTGAGCTCGCGCAGACCGATGACCGTGTCCTGCTCCTTGCCCGCCTCGTCCTTGTAGCGGTCGACGTCCAGCGTCTTGGGGAACTGGTAGTAGTTCCTCTTCTGCTGGAGCTGCTGGAAGGCCGGCGAGACGACGTTGGGGTCCATCACCCGGTAGCTGGCCGCGTCACCCGCCGCCGCCCGGAGCTTGGCGTCGTCATCCTCGGTGGACTTGCCCGTGTAGTCCGAGACCTGTGCGTCGTCGATGCCGTACGCGTCGCGCGTGGCCTCGATGTTCTTCCGGATGAACGGGGCTTCCTTGGCCTGCTCGTTCGGCTGGACCTGGAACTTCTGCACGATGGCCGGGTAGAGGCCGCCGATCAGGATGGCCGAGAGGACCATGAGGCCGAAGCCGATCACCGGCAGCTGCCAGGTGCGCCGCCAGAGCGTCGCGAAGAACAGCACGGCGCAGATCGCGGCGATGCAGAACAGGATCGTCTTCGCCGGGAGGTAGGCGTTGGCGTCGACGTACCGCAGGCCCGTCCAGTTGTCCGTGGCCTTGAAGTCACTGGACTTCACCGCCAGGCCGTACCGGTCGAGCCAGTACGCCACGGCCTTCAGTGCGACGAAGATCCCGAGCAGCACCGACAGGTGGCCGGTGGCCGCCCCCGTCGCCCGCGCGCCGGGGCTGGTGACCCGCAGTCCGCCGTACAGGTAGTGGGTCAGCGCGGCAGCGATCAGCGAGAGCACGGTGGCCGCGAAGCCGAAGCCCAGCAGGAAGCGGTACCAGGGCAGGTCGAAGGCGTAGAACGACACGTCCAGATGGAACTGGGGGTCCTTCTGGCCGAACGACACGCCGTTCACGTACATCAGCCAGGTCCGCCACTGCCCCGAGGCGGAGGCGCCGGCGATCAGCCCGACGAGCGCGGTGACCGCGAGCAGGACCCACTTCTTGTACGGGGCGAGGCCCATCCGGTAGCGGTCCAGGCTCTGCTGCTCCAGCGACATCGCGCTCAGCGGCGGCCGGAGCCGGTGCGCGAGCCAGATGTTCAGACCGACGGCCAGGGCCATCAGCAGTCCGAAGACGAGGAACAGCCCGATCTTGGTCCACAGGGTGGTGGTGAAGACGGACGAATACGCGACCGACCTGTACCAGAGCCAGTCCGTCCAGAACCCGGCGAACATGACGAACGCCATGGCGAGAATCGCCAGGACGCCCAGAGTCATGAGCAGGGTTCGGGCGCGCCGGGACGGGCGGCCGACTCTGATCCGTGGCCCGGTCGGGCCTCCGCCGCGGTCCGGCATCTGGAAAGCCAACGTGCGCACCTCGAAGTTCGCGGGTCGTGTGGAGCGGGCCCAGCGATCGTAGAGCCCATCCCTTCAACTTACTGATGCTTTACCTAGTTCCCGTTACGGGGGCGGAAGGAGGCAGGATGTTGCCCATGTCCAACGTTTCCCCCTCAGGCCCCCCGATGGCCGCGAGCCCGCTCACCGTCGCGGTGCTCGAAATCGACGAGTACGTCTCCACCCTCGGCTGGGACCAGCCGGCCCGCCTCTTCGCCCTGGTCGACACCGCGCGGCTGCGGGCCCAGGAGCCCGGCATCGCCGCCCAGCTGGGTCTTGACGACGACGGTGCGAAGACCGCCGCGCTGACCCCCGTGGAACAGGAGGAGCTGCCCGCGGGCACGGCGCTGGACGAGTTCCTCGCCACGATCGCCTGGCCCGACGCGGTCGCCGGGTGCGCGATGACGGTGGAGCGCCTGATGCTTCCGCCGTCCGCCGAGGCGTCCGTGCCGGAAGGGCTGGACGACAAGCGGCTGACCAAGTGGGTCGCCGAGCACCCCGACCGGCAGGAGGTGCGGATGACCGTGGCCGTCCTGCGGGACGGGGCGCGCGAGTCCGCCGTACGCCTGCGGGAGAAGGACTCGGCGAGCGAGGTGCTGACCGGTGCCGGTCTCGTGCCGGGGCTGGCCGAGGCGCTGGCGGCCACCTTCGAGTCCTGACCGTCCACCGTGTGCCGCGGGGGCGCGGTCAGCCCGCCGAGCAGCTCGGCAGCCCGGCCGTGTCCCCCGCGCGGAGCTTGTCCAGGGACTTCCTGGCGTCGTCGATGGTCTTGACCCGGATCAGGGTGAGCCCGTCGGGGGTGTCCGCCGCGGCGGCCTCGCAGTTGTCGTCGGGGGTCAGGAAGTAGCGGGCGCCCGCGCTGCGCGCGCCGACCAGCTTCATGGAGATTCCGCCGATCGGGCCGACCTTGCCGGCGTCGTCGATCGTGCCGGTGCCGGCGATGAACTTGCCGCCCGTCAGCTGCCCCGGGGTCAGTTTTTCGAGGATGCCCAGGGAGAACATCAGCCCCGCGCTCGGGCCGCCCACATCGGCGAGCTTGATGTCGATGTCGAAGGGGAAGGTGTGGTCGGTCCCCGCCTGGATGCCGACGATCGCGCGGTCCCCCTCGGGGGCCTTCACCGTGGTGACGGTGACCTTCTCGGTCCCCTCGGGCTTCTTGCCGGCCTTCTCGGCCGCCGCCGCGGTCTTGGCCGGGATCACCGTGAAGACGACGTCCTGGCCGGGCTTGTGCTTGGTGACCAGCTTCGCGACGTCCTCGGGCTTCTCGACCGCGGTGCCGTCGACCTTCTCGATGATGTCGCCCGCGTGCAGCTTGCCCTGCGACGGGCTGCCCTTGACGACGCTGGAGACCACGACGTACGCGGTGACCGGGATGTTCAGCTCCTTGAGGGCCGCGACCTTGGCGCTCTCCTGGGACTGGCTGAACTCCTCGGCGTTCTCCTGCGTCGACTGCTCCTCGGTCTTGCCGTCCGGGTAGAGGGTGTCGTGCGGTACGACGACGCTGTCGTGGCCCAGCCATCCGGAGACGGCCTCGACCAGGTTCATGCTGTAGTCGGCGCCGGTGACGCGGACGGTCGTCATGTTGAGGTTGCCGGACGTCTTGTACGTCTTGTGGCCGGTGATCCGCAGAACGGGGTCACCCTCCACGTCACCGAGCGTGTTCACCGTCGGACCGGGAGACATCTCCGAGTACGGCACTTTGATCAGCACGCCTGCGCAGAGCAGCGCGATCAGAATCAGCGTGGAGGCGAGCATCGTCGCGGTGCGGCGTGGCATGGAACGACAGTACGGGAAGGGTCTCTCCGTGCACCGCCGGGGCCGGTCCGTACGGGGCTCGGGGCGGGTCGAGGACGCCGTACGCGGCGTCAGACGTTCGAGATCTGCTCCACCGGTTCGGAACCGGAGTCGGACTTCTCCATGGCTTCGCGGAACCGGGCGTATCCGGCGAGTTCGGTGACGTCACCGGTTGTGCGGTTGCGGGCGGCCCAGCTTCCCCATATCGCCGCGCCGAACGCGGCGAAAAGCGGAATCAACAACCAGGCGAGCGCTGCCATGCCGACCTCCCTACCCCCTGATGCGGCCGACTGGCCGATCAGCAGATTAACCGTCTGGAAAACCAACGCTCGTGGCAGGGGTGCGGTTACGCAAATCGGGGCGGATGCGCGCCGTTCCGGTTTGCGCTCAGCAGGCGCCGACCCATTCCTCCGTGCCGTCCGAGAAGCGCTGGTGCTTCCAGATCGGCACCTCGTGCTTGAGGTCGTCGATGAGCTTGCGGGAGGCCGCGAACGCCTCCGCGCGGTGGGGGCAGGAGACCGCCACGACGACCGCGATGTCGCCCACCCGCAGTTCACCCACCCGGTGGACGGCGGCCAGCGCCCGGACCGGGAAGTCGGCGACGACCTTCTCCGCCACCCGGCGCAGCTCGTCGGCGGCCGAGGGGTGGCACGAGTAGCCGAGGCCGTCGACGTCCTGACCGCCGTCGTGGTCACGGACGGTGCCGACGAAAAGCGTGGTGCCGCCCGCGGCGTCGTCGCCGACCGCCTGGAAGACCTCGTCCACCGACAGCGGCCTATCACGGATGTCCAGCAGCCGGATCGGGTCCTGCGCCGTCTGTTCGCCGGGGTGGTCGTACGTGAGTGCCATGACCCCCATCGTGCCGTACCGCGCCGACAACACGGAATTGCCGATTCGCCCGGCGGGGCGCGCCCCGGCTTGGAGCCTCCTACAGGGTGCTCAGATGCGGCGGCGGGCTTTGCGGGCGCGGCGCACCAGGGCCGCGGTGCCGAGGAGGGCGACGGTCGCCCCGGCGGCACCGGCCGCGGTGGCGTCCTTGCGGCCGAGGCGGCGGCCGGCGACGGTGTGGCGTCCCTCCACCTCTTCCAGGAGCGCGGCGAGCACCTCCTCGTTGGTCCAGGCCGGGCGCCAGCCCGCGTCGTGCAGCCGGCTGACGCTGACGACCCAGGGGTGCATGGTGTACGCCAGGTCGCCCGCGGGCGAGGGGGTGAGGCCGATCCGGTGCAGCCGGGCGGCGGCGCCCAGTGCGACGGCGGAGGGGAGCTCCATCCGGCGCACCCCGCTCAGCTCCTCGACCTCCTCCTGTTCCAGCCAGCCGTCGCAGCCGACCGCGAACTCGCCGTCGATCTTCTCAAGGGCGGCGTACTCCAGCGCCGTGACCAGGTCCTCCACGTGGCAGAACTGCCAGGCGGGCCGGGAACCGGCGACCACGAGCAGCCGGGGAGACTCGAAGTAGCGGGTCAGCGCGGTGTCCGTGCCGCCGACGAGCACGGCGGGGCGTACGACGGTGACGTGCAGCCCGGGGTGGGCGCGCGGGGCGCGGCGGCCGAGCCGTTCGATCTCCAGCAGGTCGCCGACGCCGGTGGCCTCCGCGGTGGCCCGCAGCTCGGCGTCCTCGGCGAGCGGGAGGTCGTTGTCGGGCAGCGCCCCGTAGACCATGGCGGAGGTGCACAGGACGACGCGGTGGACGCCGGCGGCCGCGGCGGCGGTCAGCACGGTCTGGGTGCCGCGCACGTTGTAGGCGGTGCGCGCGGCGGGGTCGGTCTCCAGGTCGAGGTCGAGCGCCAGGTGGACGACGACGTCCGCGCCGCGCAGCTTCTCGGCGATCGCGGGGTCGCGGACGTCGAGAAGGTGCCAGGTCGCCTCGGAGACCTCCCCCCGGCGCTCGTCGATGGCGATGACCTGCTTGATCTCCTCGGAGGCGGCGAGGCGTGCGGTGAGCAGCTCACCGACACCCGTCGCGGCTCCGGTGACGGCCACGACCGGGCCGCGGCCTCCGGGCCGGCCGGGGACGGATTTCTTCTCGGGTGACGGGTCGGCCAGGTTTCGCGCTGCGCGAACCTGCGGATCTGGGGAACTCACCGGGCGTCTCCAGCGGTTGTCTTCAGTACGTACCCGCGTGACACGTACGTACCAGGTGGCGTCCATCCTGCCGCAGGGCCGGACCGGGCGGAGCACTGAGGCCCTGAGCGGACTTGGTGTCTACGCTGGATGGTGATGTCGGGCAGTCGCCGTCGGTTCCCCCGGCGGCCCTACGAGCCGAGGAAACCCGTGAGTGACACCCCATTCGGATTCGGCCTTCCGCCGGAGGAGCCGGACGACGGCGACCAGGGCAAGAAGAACGACCCCACCGGAGGTGGGCAGGGTTCGGGCGGTCCGGCGAACCCGTTCGGCTTCGGCCCCGGCGCGGGCGGTGACAACCCCTTCGCCGCCATGTTCGGCTCGATGAACCCGAACGACCTGGGCGCGGCCTTCCAGCAGCTCGGCCAGATGTTGAGCTACGAGGGCGGGCCCGTCAACTGGGACATGGCCAAGCAGATCGCCCGGCAGACGGTGTCGCAGGGCACGCCGGACGGCTCCAAGGACGCGAGCGTGGGCCCGGCCGAGCGCTCGGCGGTCGACGAGGCGCTGCGCCTGGCCGACCTGTGGCTGGACGGCGTGACGTCGATGCCGTCCGGGGCGATCTCCAGTGTGGCGTGGAGCCGCGCGGAGTGGGTCGAGGCGACGCTCCCTGCCTGGCAGCAGCTGGTGGACCCGGTCGCCGAGCGGGTGGGCCTCGCCATGGGTGATGTGCTGCCCGAGGAGATGCAGGCCATGGCGGGCCCGCTGATCGGCATGATGCGGTCGATGGGCGGCGCGATGTTCGGCCAGCAGATCGGTCAGGCCGTCGGGGTGCTGGCGGGCGAGGTGGTCGGCTCGACCGACATCGGGCTGCCGCTGGGCCCTGCGGGCCGGGCCGCGCTCCTCCCGCTGAACGTGGAGCGGTTCGGCAAGGACCTGTCCGTCCCGCAGGACGAGGTGCGGCTGTACCTGGCGCTGCGCGAGGCCGCCCACCAGCGGCTCTTCGCCCACGTCCCGTGGCTCCGCTCGCACCTGTTCGGCGCCGTCGAGGGCTACGCGCGCGGCATCAAGGTCGACACCAGCAAGCTGGAGGACGTGGTCGGCCAGTTCGACCCCTCGCAGCCCGAGCAGCTGCAGGAGGCCCTTCAGCAGGGCATGTTCCAGCCGGAGGAGACCCCGGAGCAGAAGGCGGCCCTGGCCCGCCTGGAGACGGCCCTCGCGCTGGTCGAGGGCTGGGTGGACGCCGTGGTGCACGCTGCCGCGAAGCCCCGGCTGACCTCGGCCGACGCACTCCGCGAGACGATGCGGCGGCGCCGTGCGTCCGGTGGCCCCGCCGAGCAGACGTTCGCCACGCTCATCGGCCTCCAGCTGCGTCCGCGCCGGCTGCGGGACGCCTCGCGGCTGTGGGCCTCGCTCACGGACGCCCGCGGTCTTGAGGGGCGCGACGCGCTGTGGGAGCACCCCGACATGCTCCCGACCGCTCACGACCTCGACGATCCGGACGGCTTCGTCCACCACGAGCAGATGGACTTCTCGGAGCTGGACAAGATGCTCGGCGAGGCGGCGAACGGCCCGCGGAAGCCCGCGCCGGGGGCGGACGCCCCGGACGACGCCGCGGACAAGGGCGACGGCGACGGCGACGGCAAGGACGACAGCGACAAGTGAGCCTGCACGACGACGCCGTCCTCGTACTCAAGGGTTACGGGGCGGGGGCCGACGCGGCCCAGGAGGAGCTGCGCGATGCCTATCTGGACCACCTCGCACACCATCCGGACGGCATGTGGAAGTCCTGCGGGGGCGGGCATCTGACGGCCAGCGCCCTGGTCGTCGACCCGGAGCACGGCCGGGTGCTGCTCACTCTGCACCGGAAGCTGCGGATGTGGCTGCAGATGGGCGGGCACTGCGAGCCCGGTGACGCCACACTCGCGGCGGCGGCGCTGCGGGAGGCGACGGAGGAGTCCGGGATCGCCGGGCTGACGCTGCTGCCGGGCGGACCCGTGGTCCTGGACCGGCATCCGATCCCCACGCCGTGCCACTGGCACCTGGACGTGCAGTACGCGGCGGTGGCGCCGGCGGGCGTGACGGAGAGCATCAGCGACGAATCCCTGGACCTGCGCTGGTTCGCCTACGACGAGGTGGCCGGGGTCGCCGACGCCTCAGTGATCCGGCTGGTGGAGCGTACGCGCGCGGTGCTGGAGGGCGGCCGGTAGCGGCCCGTACGACGGGACAACGGTAAGGGGCGGCCTCCCTGGAGGCCGCCCCTTACTCTCGCTGTGTGGCTCAGTTCCAGGCGTTGTTCTGGTTCTGGCCGTGCGCGCCGTGCTGGCCCATGCCGTACTGGGCGGCGAGGCCCTGTCCGATCTGGGCGTTCTGCGGCGGCATCAGCTCGCTCGGCTGCACCAGGGCGAAGCCCTGCCCGAGGAAGCTGAGCTCCCAGCCCTCGCCGGTGTTGCCGCGCCGGCGGAAGACGCCCGAGGAGTGCGTCTGGGCCTGCATCTGCACCCGCAGCGAGGTCGACCAGGCGACGATCGCGTCGGCGTCGGCGCTGACGTACTTGTCGGGCGTGACCTGCATCATCAGCGGCTGGCCCGAGGTCATCAGGGCGACCTTGCCGGTGCCGGAGATGTTGAGCTGGTACTTGCCGGTGCCCGAGATGCCGTACTGGCTGTCCACCGCGATGACCTCGGTGTGCAGCGAGGAGTCGAGCGCCAGGACGTAGGAGCTGTCCACGGTCAGGCCGTCGTGGTCGACGTCCACGACGTGGATGTACTGCGCCAGGTTGGCGAAGTAGACGGTGCCCTGCCCGGAACAGCGCATCAGGTCCAGGCCCTCACCGGTGTGGGCGCGGGAGCGGCGCTGGGCGTTCGACTGGTACTCGCCGTCGAACTCCATGAGCCCCTGGTAGGCGACCATGGCGCCCTTGCGGGCGAGGACGTCGTCGTGGCCGGTCAGCGCGACCCGCAGAAGCTGCGGGTTCTGGATGGTGTAGCGCTCCTGGGACTGCTGTTCCGTGAGGCCGAAAAGCGAACTCTGCATGATGTGTTCTCCCTCCCCGTCAGTGCCGGACGCGCAGCCGGTCGGTGCTGTCCTCGCTCGGCTGGACGACGACGATCCCCTGGCCGGAGAAGGCCATCTGGAACGCCTCGCCGCTGCCCCGCCCGATGAGCGAGGAGGCCTTGAAGCTGCGCTTGCCCTTTACCTTGAGGTTCGGGGACCAGGCGACCAGCGCGTCCGGGTCGACGTACGTCTCGTCCTCGCCGCGTCCGCAGTCGACCACGAGCGGCGTGCCGCGCGAGGTGATCGCGACCCAGCCGGTACCCGAGATGCAGACGTTCCACAGGCCCTGGCCGGCGAACTTGGCGAGGCCCTTGACCCGCTCGACGCCCCACGTGAGGTGGCCGTCGAAGGCGAGGACGTTGGTGCCGTTGACCGAGATCGAGTCGTTGTTGAGGTTGATGACGACGACGTCGGCACCGTAGTCGGCGAGGTAGAGCAGCCCGTCGCCGGTGCACTTCATGAGCGGCGCGCCCTCGCCGGTGATCCACTGCGAGGCGATCTGGCGGACGGCGGGCGGGTTGGGCTCGTACTGGATGAAGCCCTCGTAGGCGACCATCGAGCCGGTGCGCGCGTAGAGGTCCTGACCGGTCGCCATGGCGACCTTCAGCATGGAATGGCCGTGGTTCTCCATCCGTGCCGTGACGGGGGTCGGGGCGTAGCCCGCGAGTTGCTGGTTCATGACGGGCTCCCTCAGACCTCGTAGGGCTGGACGACGATGAAGTTGCCGGGCGCGCCGCGGAACTGGAGGTTCACGGTCTCGCCGCTGTGTCCGGGGTAGGCGTTGCGGCGCAGCCGGACCTGGCTGGAGATGATCACCTGGGACGCCGACGACCACGCCACGACGGCGTTGCAGTCGGCGAAGGTGGTCGGGGTGACTGGCAGGACCACGGGGACGCCGTGCGTCTTGACGACGAGGGTGCCGGAGCCCTGGAACTGCATGGTGAACAGGGCACCGCCGGGAATGCCGTGGCCCTCGATGCGGCGGACCTCGTACTGGAGCGACTCGTCGAAGGCGAGCACGTTCTCGGCGGAGACGCAGACTCCGTCGCCCTGGAGCTCGATGGAGTGCAGATGGGCGCCCTCCTCGGCGAGGAAGACCTGGCCCCGGCCGGTGCAGCGCATGAGCTGCATCTCCTGGCCGGTGGCGTTGCCCACCATGCGGCCGGCGAAACCCGCGCCCTTGTAGCTGAAGTCGACCTTGCCCTGGTACATGACCATGCTGCCCTGCCGGGCGAGCACTCCGGTACCGCCCATGGTCAGGTCGACCCGCATGAGCTGCTGGTTCTGCGGCGTCCAGCGCTGTCCGGTCGCGGTCTCCTTGTACGGCTGGAGCGCGGCCTGAAGACCGGCGCCTGCCGCCTGCGGAGCGCCGCCGGGCATGCCCTGCGCGCCCGGGGGCATACCGGGAGGCTGCTGGCCGTACGGGGACGGCGCCTGCTGTCCGTAGGGTGCGGGCGCCTGGCCGGGGACCTGCCCGAACTGCTGCTGGGGCTGGTGGGGCTGCTGCCCGAAGTGCTGCTGCTGCTGCGGCTGACCGGGCTGCCCGTACGGGGCCGGCGCGGGCGGCGGGGGCACGGTGCCACCGGGCGGGGTCATCGGGGCGACGATCGTCGGCGCGGCATGCATCTGCTGCTGCGGGGTCGGCGCCGGGCCGGGGGCGGGCGGCGGGGTCCCGAAGGACGGCGCGGGCTGAGGGACCTGGGGTGCCGGAGGGGCTGCCGGGGCGCCGAACGACGGGGCCGGGGCCGCCTGGGCGGGCGGCGCGAACGACGGTGCGGCGCCCTGCGGCGGCGCGGCGGCGGCCGGCTCCTCCTCGGCGACCTCGCCGCCGAAGTTCTTCAGCAGCGCCTCGAGGCCGCCGTCGAAGCCCTGGCCGACCGCGGCGAAGCGCCAGACGTCCTTGAGGTAGAAGTCGCCCAGCATGACGGCGCGCTCGGTGCTGAACTCCGAGCCGTTGAACGCGTACCTGACGACTTCCTCGCCGCCCGCGACGATCCGGATGTAGCCGGGGCCCACCTGCGACATCTGCCCGGCGCCGTCCACGGTCGCGGTGAACGACAGCTTGTGGATGTTCGCCGGAATGCGGTCCAGGGTGACGCGGAACGACTCGGTGTCACCGGCCTGGGCCCCGAGGAGCTGAATGGACTCCTCGGGAGATTTCGGCTGATTGAAGAAGATGAAATACCGGTCGTCGGAGAGCTGCTCATTGGCATCGAGCCCGAAGCAGCTGATGTCAAAGCTCAGCCCCGGGCCGGCGATCTGCACCCCTACGTACAGGTCCGTCCCCGGTGTGAGATCGCTGATCTTGGCCTTGTGGCCGCGTTGGAATTCCCTGGCCATGCGTAACGACCGTCCCCCATCCGGAAGGTGAATGCGTCGCGTCAGGCTATCCGCAAACTCCGGCATTGGGCGAAGCCGGTACAGACCCGGTACAGAAACACCCGGCACCGCTCACCCGGCGCCACCACCTGTCACTCGCCGCGCGCGGCCGGCAGGTGCGGCAGCCGGCCGGCGGCCACCACCCCCTCCAGATAGCCGCGCGCCCGCTCGGTACGGGGGTAGGCGTCCAGCAGCCGCCAGAACCGCGGCCCGTGCCCGGGCACCAGGAGGTGGGCGAGTTCGTGGACGAGCACATAGTCCACGACGTACTCCGGCATGCCCTGGAGCCGGTGGGAGAGCCGGATGCTGCCCTCGGACGGGGTGCACGAGCCCCAGCGGGTGTTCTGGTTGGTCACCCACCGCACGGAGGCGGGCCTGGCCCGGCCCGCGAAGTACTGCGCGGACAGGCGCTCCGCCCGTTCGGCGAGCTCGGTGTCACCGAGGACGCGCCTGCTCTCCTGGGCGGCGAGCCTGTCGAGCATCACGTCCACCCAGCGCCGCTCCTCGGCCTCGGACATCCGGGCGGGGATGAGCACGATCGTGCGGTCGCCCTCGCGGTAGGCGGAAACCGTTCTGCTGCGGCGGGCGCTTCTGCGGACCTCGACCGCGCTCGTCGCGGAGGCGCTGCGGGCAGGATCCGCACCGCGCCGGCGGGGTCCGGCGCCGGGCACGGCGGGCTCCCCGGCGGAGCTTGGCGACGGGTCGGCGGGCACGGCTCGACGTTACCCGCTGTGTGCGGGGTAAGTCCCGCCTCCGGGACGGTTCTCCATGATCGCCTCCACGCCTTGCACCATTTGAACGACTAATACCCACGCCTGTGGATAACTTTCCGCACGCCTCCGCGGCCCGCTGCATTCTGGCAAAGGAACACGCACAGCAGAGTCACAGACAGCAGAGTCACGCACAGCGGAGTCAAGACACACAGACCGGGGGAAGCCGTGCATCCGATGTTGAAGCCCGCACTGCGCCGCGCTTGGCGGAGCGGGGAGACCGTGCAATTCGGAGTGACACCCGCACACGCGGTGAAGGTCGGCCCGATGGATATCGCGACGGGCTGTTTCATGGAACTGCTCGACGGCACCAGAGGCATGCCGCTGCTCCGTGAGCAGGCCAGGGCGATGGACCTGAGCGAGCGTCATGTCGACAAGCTGGTGACGCGGTTGGTGGACGCCGGACTCGTGGACGACGTGCGGGCGGGCGGTCCGGCGGCGGAAGCGCTGCGGACCAGGTCCGACGTCCTGGAGCGTCACCGGCCCGACCTGGCCTCGCTCTCCGTCGTGCATCCCGAGCCCGGCGGCGGGATGCGCAGACTCGCGGCCCGCCGCTCGATGCGCGTGCAGGTCCGCGGCGCGGGCAGGGTCGGCGCGACCGTCGCGGCGGTGCTCTCCGGAGCGGGAGTCGGCCGGGTGGAGGTCCTGGACGGCGGGTGCACGGAGCCGGGTGACGTGTCCCCGGGCGGGCTGCCCTCCTCCGCCGTCGGGGAGCGCAGGGACATGGCGGCCCGGCAGCTGGTCCGGCGCTCCGCCCCCGGCCCCGGGCCCCGGGCTCCCGGGGCGGCGGGCTGCGGTCCCGCCGGGCGCGAGCCGGGGCTGTCGCTGATCGTGGTCGCGCCGCGCGACGGACTGTCGGCGTACGTCCCCGATCCGGGCACCGCGGAGCCGTGGATCTCCTCGGGCACACCGCATCTGTACGCGGGGGTGCTGGAGGCGACCGGGTTCGTCGGACCCCTGGTCCTGCCCGGCGGCACCGCCTGCGCCGGCTGCCTCCAGTCGCACCGGCGGGACCGGGACCCGCAGTGGCCGCGCATGCTGGCGCAGTGGCAGTCCGGGCGGCGCGGCGCCGCGCAGGCGTGCGACCTGGCCCTGGCGACGGCGGTGGCGGGGCTCGCGGCGGCGCACGCGCTGGCCTTCCTCGACGGCGAGCTGCCCGTGAGTACCGGTGCGCGGTGGGAGGCGGCGCTGCCGCTGTTGGACTGGAGGTCGGAACGGATCGGGGCCCACCTCGACTGTTCCTGTGGCGCCGCCGGTCACACTGAGGGGGTCCGCGCCTCCGGAGCCGGCACGGCGCACGACACAATGGCCGGGTAACCGCCGCCCGCAGCGCGGCAGTCTGGGAATTGGAGGGGCATATGTCTGATCTTCCCCGGAAGGCGGTCACCCGTACCGCCAAGCTGGCCGCGCTGCCGTTGGGTTTCGCCGGCCGAGCCACCTGGGGGCTGGGCAAGCGCATCGGCGGAAAATCGGCGGAGCTGGTGGCCCGCGAGGTGCAGCAGCGCACCGCCGACCAGCTCTTCAAGGTCCTCGGGGAGCTGAAGGGCGGGGCGATGAAGCTCGGCCAGGCCCTGTCCGTCTTCGAGTCCGCGCTGCCCGAGGAGGTCGCGGGTCCGTACCGCGCGGCGCTCACCAAACTCCAGGAGGCCGCCCCGCCCATGCCGAGCGGCACCGTGCACGCGGTCCTGGCGGAGCGGCTCGGCGAGGACTGGCGGGAGCTGTTCCTGGCCTTCGACGACAAGCCGTCGGCCGCGGCGTCGATCGGCCAGGTGCACCGGGCGGTGTGGCACGACGGCCGGGACGTGGCCGTGAAGGTGCAGTACCCGGGCGCGGGCGAGGCGCTGCTCTCGGATCTGACGCAGCTCAGCCGTTTCGCGCGGCTGCTGGGCCCGCTGGTTCCGGGCATGGACATCAAGCCGCTGATCACGGAGTTGCGTGACCGGGTTTCGGAAGAGCTGGACTACGAGCAGGAGGCGCGGTCCCAGCAGGCGCACGCCGAGGAGTTCGCGGAGGATCCCGACGTCGTGGTCCCGGAGGTGGTCCACCAGTCGGCGCAGGTGCTGGTCACCGAGTGGCTGGACGGTGTCCCGCTGGCCGATGTGATCACCGACGGCACGGCCGGGCAGCGCGACCGGGCCGGCCAGCTGCTCGCACGGTTCCTCTTCTCGGGTCCCGCGCGCACCGGGCTGCTCCACGCCGACCCGCACCCCGGCAACTTCCGGCTGCTGCCCCCGGACCCGGTGGCGGGTGCGTCGGGCGAGGAGAGTGACGAGGGTGCGGACGCGGCCCGGTGGCGGCTGGGGGTGCTGGACTTCGGGACGGTGGACCGGCTGCCGGGCGGACTGCCGCAGACCATCGGGGACGCGCTGCGGCTGACGCTCGGGGGCGACGCGGACGCGGTCTACGAGATGCTGCGGGCGGAGGGGTTCGTCAAGGACTCGATCGCCCTGGAGCCTGCCGCGGTGCTGGACTACCTGTTGCCGATCATCGAACCGGCCGAGGTGGAGGAGTTCACGTTCAGCCGGAGCTGGCTGCGTCATCAGGCGGCCCGGATAGCAGACCCTCGCTCTCCGGCCCACCAGTTGGGCAAGCAGTTGAACCTGCCGCCCTCCTACCTGCTGATACACCGGGTGACGCTGAGCACGATCGGGGTGCTGTGCCAGCTCGGCGCCACGGTCCGGCTCCGCGACGAACTCGAGTCCTGGCTGCCGGGGTTCCTGTCGCCGGAGGACGCGGCGGACGCGGACCGGGCGGACACGGAGGACCAGCAGGACACGGAGGACCAGCAGGACCAGGAGGACGCGGAGGTCCTGGGCTCCGAGGGCCAGGCCCGGGGCCCGAAGCGCGTGCCGCCGGCGCCGAGGTCCGCCGAGACGGTGGACGCCGGCTAGCCCGGACGGGAGGGGCGGGCCCGGGCGAACCGGACCGGGCAAACCGGTCGGGGCGAACCGGGCCGGGCCCCGCCCCGAATCGCTCCGGCCGCTTCCGAAACGCCCCGGGGCCGGTCCGTCGGTCGGACGGATCGGCCCCGGGGGTGGGGTGCTGCTGCGCGGGTGGCGCTGGGAGACGAGGTCCGCCGGGCGCAGAGAGCGGCTGCGTCCGGGCGGTGGCCTCCGTGGCCGGCCGGGGTGGCTCAGTGCATGACGGCCATGGCCAGCGCGCGGCGGGCGCGCATGGAGGCTCGCTCCGCCCGGCGCTGCATCCGCCGGGCGGAGATCAGGCGCACGGCCTGGCGCTCCACGTCGGCTTCGCGCAGGCGGTCGTGCATATGCGCACGAGCCAGGGCTTCTGGGATGAGTTGCATCTCGCGGGTCCTGTTCTGACGCGAGTCGTTCGCGCCGATGATGGTGACGTCTGGGGTCGCGGAGCCGGCGGGCTCGGACGTGGGGGTGGGGATGGTCATTGGAGCCTGGTTTCGGGGGTCGTGGGTCAGGGGACGGTCGATGGTTCCGATGCGCTTCATGGGCTTGGGGGCCGGGAACCCCACGGTGATCACGCTGCGACCGGGTTCTTGCGCGGGCGGCCACGGGGCCGCTTCCGGGCGACCACGACGCCCTGGATGAAGAGCTCGCCACCCCAGACACCCCACGGCTCGCGGCGCTCCTTGGCGCCGGCGAGGCACGCCTCGACCAGCGGACAGGTGCGGCAGAGGGACTTGGCGTACTCGACGTCGGCCGGCGACTCGGCGAAGAAGACCTCCGGGTCGTAGGCGCGGCAGGGGACGGGTACACCGAGGTTCTCGATGGCGTCGTCGAGCGCGGTGAGCGCGGTGAGGGGGGTCAAGGTGGAGTCCTCCGTGAGGCCGGGCGGGGAGATCGTGTCGGAAGGCGGTACGGACGGGGCGTGCGCTTCGAGTTGCACGGTGGTGGTGTCCTCGTCTGGTCGTTTCCGGCCTGTTGGCCGGGGGGCGGCTGGTACCAGGTCCTGCTTGTCCCGAGGCCCCTTCTCGTTGTCTCGCCCGTTGAGGCAAAACAAAAGGGCCGCGGATCCCGAGTGGGGTTCCGCGGCCCTGAAGGCGCCGGCCTGATGCTGGATCAGGCTGGATCGCTCCAGGGTTCAGGCCCACGGAAGGCCCACATCGTGTGGTGCTGCTTCGTCTGCTCGGTGACGCCGGCTTCCGCTCCCGCACCGACGGCCGCAAAGACATAGGCCGGGGCCTGTCCCTTCGCTACTGCTGCTGCCGGTGCCTGGGTCGGTCGCTCATTGCGCTCCCGCACGGGAAGGCCGGCCAGGGACATCGGAATGACGGCGGAGACGCCGGACACACCGGTGGCGCGCAGGGAGGACTTCGGGGCACGGGCGAGAAGGCCGAGCGAGCAGGCGGAGACGACCGAGAGATCGGTCATTTTGTTGGTCTCGATGATGCTGATCACTTCAATCGCCTCCTCTCGGCGTCTCGGGGGACCGGCGGGCCGGTCCTGCGTATTCGGATAAGTACAGCACGGAACCAGGGCTTCAGAGAAGCCGCTGTTTCCGTGGTTAAGAACCTATGGTGATGACTGGGGCGGGCGCAAACTATTTTTCCGACGAGTTTTTCTCACATCTTCCCTGGGGCTTCCGCACCACCTTCGTGCCCGTCTCCACCTGCGCAGATGTCCAGAACGGCGGCGCCGAAGCGGCCCAGCTTCCGCGCGCCGACCCCGGGGATCCCGGCCAGTTCGCGCTCGCTGCCGGGCACCGCCTCCGCGATGGCCATCAGTGTCCGGTCGGTGAACACGCAGTAGGCGGGCTGGCCGGTCTCCCGCGCCCGGGCCGCCCGCCAGTCGTGCAGCCGCTCGTACAGCGCCTCGTCCATGTCGGACGGGCAGTCGTCGCAGCGCATCAGCTTCATCTCGCCGGCGTCCGTCAGGGTCTTGCCGCAGACCCGGCACCGGGCCGGCGTCCGGGGCTTCCGCCTGGCCGCCGCCGGCCGCCCCCCGCCCTCGGGGCCGGCCGCGCCGCCCTCGCCGTTCCGGCCGCCGTCGCCGGTCCAGATGCCGCCCGGGCCGGCCGCGGCCGCGCTCCGGCCGCCGGGGCCCGTGGAGCCGGGGCGGAGGCCGTTCAGGAAGCGGGTCGGCCGCCGCCCGGGCCGGCCGCCGGGCGACCGGGACAGCGACCAGGACAGCGTGAGGTGGAAGCGGGCCCGGGTGACGCCGACGTACAGCAGCCGGCGCTCCTCCTCGATCTGCTCCGGCGTCTTGGCGTAGGTGATCGGCATCATGCCCTCGGTCAGCCCGACCAGGAACACCGCGTCCCACTCCAGGCCCTTCGCCGAGTGCAGCGAGGCCAGCGTGACGCCCTGGACGGTGGGCGCGTGCTGGGCGGCGGCCCGCTCGTCCAGCTCGGCGACCAGGTCGGAGAGCGTCGCCCCGGGGTGGGCCCGCTCGAAGTCCTCGGCGAGCCGGACGAGGGCGGCCAGGGACTCCCAGCGGTCGCGCACCGCACCGGACCCGGCGGGCGGTTCGCTGCGCCAGCCCTTGGTGGAGAGCACCGCGCGCACCTCGGCGGGGAGGTCGTCCGCGTGGTCCAGGAGGGAGTCGTTGCCCCCCGCACGGGCCGCGCCGCGCAGGGCCACACCGGCCTCACGGACCTCCGCGCGCTCGAAGAACCGCTCGGCGCCCCGGAGCTGGTAGGGCACGCCCGCGTCCGCGAGGGCCTGCTCGTAGACCTCGGACTGCGCGTTGACCCGGTAGAGCACCGCGATCTCGCCGGCCGGGACGCCCGCCGCGATGAGGTCGCGGATGCGGCGGGCGGTGCCCTCGGCCTCGTCGGGCTCGTCCGCGTACTCCACGTAGGCGGGCTCGGGGCCGCGCTCGCGCTGCGAGACCAGGTCGAGGCGGTGCTCGGCGGCCCGGCCGGTGGCCTGGGCGAGCAGCCCGTTGGCCAGGTGGACCACCTGCGGGGTGGAGCGGTAGTCGCGGACCAGCTTGACGACGGTCGCTCCGGGGTGGCGGGTGCGGAAGTTGAGCAAGTGGTCCGGGGTGGCCCCGGTGAACGAGTAGATCGTCTGGCCGGCGTCGCCCACGACGCAGAGACTGTCCCGGTCGCCGAGCCACAGGTCGAGCAGGCGCTGCTGGAGCGGGCTCACGTCCTGGTACTCGTCCACGACGAAGTGCTGGTACTGGCGGCGGACGTGGGCGGCGATGTCGTGCCGGTCCTGGAGGATGCCGACGGTGAGGAGCAGCACGTCCTCGAAGTCGATCACCGTGCGCTCGCGCTTCAGCTCCTCGTAGGTCTCGTAGACCTTGGCGATCTCCGCCGGGTCGCGCGGGGCGTCGCGCTGGGCCTTGGCGACCACCGCCGGATAGTCGGCGGGGACGGTCTGGGTGACCTTGGCCCACTCGATCTCGCTGGTGACGTCGCGCAGCTCGTTGCGGTCGAGCCGCAGGCCGCTGCGGGCCGCTGCCTCGGCCACCAGCTGGACCTTGCGCTCAAGGAGCCGGGGCAGCTCTCCACCGACCGCTTTCGGCCAGAAGTACTGGAGCTGACGCAGGGCCGCGGAGTGGAAGGTCCGCGCCTGCACCCCGCCCGCGCCCAGCTGGCGCAGCCGGCCGCGCATCTCGCCGGCCGCCCGGTTGGTGAACGTGACGGCCAGGACGCTCGCCGGCTGGAGTATCCCCGCGCGCACCCCGTAGGCGATGCGGTGCGTGATGGCCCGCGTCTTGCCCGTACCGGCTCCGGCCAACACGCACACCGGGCCCCGCAGGGCCGTGGCCACCTCGCGCTGCTCGGGGTCGAGCCCGTCGAGGACGGCGTCCGCGGTGTCCGGGACCCGGGGGAAGAGGGTGGAGTGCGTTGCTGATGTCACCCCGCCATGCTGCCAGGTCGCCCGGGGCACGTGCCGTGGTTGTCCACAGGGGCGGGGTATCCGTCGTACTAACGCGGAGCGGTCCCGCGGGCCGTCCTCGCAAGGGCCCCGGGGGCGGGAATGGCGGCCGGGTCGCATACGTTCACCTGGCGTGCGGCAACGCACGCCCCGGCCCCGTGTGACGTATCAGACGCGTGGGCGGCCGTCCGGGCGTGACGGGATTTGCCGGGACCGAAGAGACAGAGGAGCGCGAAGACATGCCGGGCACTGTGACGATGTACAGCACCACCTGGTGCGGCTACTGCCGTCGGCTGAAGGGGCAGATGGACCGCGAGGGCATCGCCTACACCGAGATCAACATCGAGCAGGACCCGGAGTCGGCCGCCTTCGTCGAGAAGGCGAATGGCGGAAACCAGACGGTCCCGACCGTGCTGGTGGTTCCTGAGAACGGCGGCACGGACGTCGTGATGACGAACCCGAGCCTGGCCCAGGTGAAGCAGGCCCTCGGGGCCTGACCCCCGGGCACCCCGCCCCCTCCGGTCGACGCACCGGCGGGGGCGGTGTCATGTCCGGCCCGTTCAGGCGCCCGCGCGCACCGGCTTCGGGAGCGGCTTGCCGTACCAGAGCTCGATCAGCCGCGCGGCGATCGAGATGCCGAACGGGGGCAGGATCTCGCCCGACTCGAAGGCGGCGGTCAGCTCCTCGCGGGAGAACCAGCGGGCCTCCTCGATCTCCTCGCCGTCCACGTTGATGTCGAACGTCGAGGCGCGCGCCATGAAGCCCAGCATCAGGCTGGACGGGAACGGCCAGGGCTGGCTGGCGACGTACTCGACCTCGCCGACCGTGATGCCGGCCTCCTCGAAGACCTCGCGCGCCACGGACTGCTCGATCGACTCGCCCGGCTCCACGAACCCGGCGAGCGTGGAGAAACGGCCCTCGGGCCAGTGCACCTGGCGGCCGAGCAGGGCCCGGTCCTGGTCGTCGGTGACGAGCATGATCACCGCCGGGTCGGTGCGCGGGTAGTGCTCGGCGCCGCACGCCGGGCAGCGGCGGATGTGGCCCGCCGCCGCGATCACCGTGCGCTCGCCGCACCGGGAGCAGAAGCGGTGCAGCCGCTGCCAGTTCTCCAGGGCCACCGCATGCACCATCAGGGCGGCGTCGCGCGGGCCGAGCAGCAGGCCCGCCTCGCGCAGCCCCGCCGGGCGGGCCGACTGGTCCATGCGGCCCGGCAGGGTGTCCTTCTGGAGGGCGAAGTAGCTGACGCCGTCCGCGTCGGTGCCGAGGAAGTAGCGGTGGGTCTCGGTGACGGGGGCCTCGAAGGCGGGCGTCATCACGAGTTCGGTGCCGTCGTCGGTGTCGTCGATCAGCACCTGGCCTCCGGAGACGACGAAGACCCGGGTTGTCGGGTGGCTCCACGCGGCGGACAGCCACGCCTCGTCGAGGCGGTGGTGCGCCGCGCGGTCGATGCCGCTCGGCGCGGTCAGACCGATGGGCCGGTCCGTGGTGGCGTTGTCGAAGGTGCTCACAGGTGCTTCCTACTCCCCCGGGATGGATCGGGCGTTCAGAGAATTCAGCGGAGGGCGGCCGCCAGGTCGCTCCAGAGATGCGCGGCGGTCTCGACGCCCTTGAACAGGAGGTCCAGCTCGACCTTCTCGTCGGGGGCGTGCCAGCCGTCGGACGGTACGGAGATGCCGAGGAAGAGGACCGGCGCGCCGAGCACGTCCTGGAGGTCGGCGGCGGGCCCCGAGCCCCCTTCGCGGGTGAAGAGGACCTTCTGGCCGAATGCGCGGCCCATGGCGCGGGCCACGGCCTGGAGCGCCGGGTGGTCCAGGGGCGTCAGGCAGGGCCGGGTGGCGGGGAGGAAGGTGATCCGGTGGCTGATCCCGGCCGGGACACGGGCCTCGGCCCAGGTCCGTACGGCCTTCTCGACGTGGTCCGGGTCCTGGCCGGCCACCAGCCGGAAGCTGATCTTCACGCGGGCGGACGAAGGGATGATCGTCTTGCTGCCGGCGCCCTGGTAGCCCCCGCCGATGCCGTTGACCTCGGCGGTCGGGCGGGCCCAGATCCGCTCCAGCGTCGCATACCCGGCCTCTCCGGAGGCGGCCCGGGACTTGGCGGTGTGCAGCCAGTCGGCCTCGTCGAACGGCAGCTCGGCGAAGAGAGCGCGCTCGGTCGCGGTGAGCTCGGCCACGCCGTCGTAGAAGCCGGGGACCGCGACCTTCCCGTCCGCGTCGTGGAGCGCGGCGACGAGGCGGGCGATCTCGGTGGCCGGGTTGGGGACGGCGCCGCCGAAGGAGCCGGAGTGGATGTCCTGCCCGGGGCCGTGGAACTCGATCTCGCACTCGGCGAGGCCGCGCATCCCAGTGCAGACGGTCGGCGTGGTCTCGTTCCACATGCCGGTGTCGGAAACGATCACCGCGTCGGCGGCGAGGCGGTCCGCGTGCTGTTCCACCAGGTCACGGAAGTGCGGGGAGCCGGACTCCTCCTCGCCCTCCACGATCAGCTTGAGGTGCACGGCGGGGGCGGTGCGGCCGGTGGCGGCGAGGTGGGCCCGCACGCCGAGGGTGTGGAAGAACACCTGCCCCTTGTCGTCGGCCGCGCCGCGTCCGTACATCCGGCCGTCCCGGATGACCGGCTCGAACGGCTCGCTGCTCCAGCCGTCCTCGCGGGCGGCGGGCTGGACGTCGTGGTGTCCGTACACCAGGACCGTGGGCGCCGCCGGGTCGTCGGAGGGCCACTCGGCGAAGACGGCGGGTGCGCCGTCGGTCTCCCAGACCTCGGTGACCGGGAATCCGGTCTCCTTCAGCTTGGCCGACAGCCACTCGGCGCTGCGCCGTACGTCGCCCTCGTGCTCCGGCTGAGCGGATACGGAGGGGATGCGCAGCCACTCGGCGAGGTCGTCGAGGAAGGCCACGCGGTGCTGCTCGGTGTACGTGCGGACGGCGCTGTCCGGGGTGTCGCTCATGACCTTCAGCCTATCCGTCCGCAGGAGGTGGCTCGTCCAGGAGGATGCGCTCCAGCTCCCGGCGGCCCGGGAGCGAGGCCGGGCGGACGGCCTCGCCGCTGCGGACGAAGAGGAAGGTGGCCGTGACGTCGGCGAGCGGCAGTCCGTGCAGCTCCGCCCAGGCCAGCCGGTAGACGGCGAGCTGGAGCGGGTCGGCGGTGTGGGTGCGGCCGGTCTTCCAGTCCACGATCTCGTACGTGTCCCCCGTGCGGTACACGGCGTCGATACGGCCCCGGATGATCCGGCCGGCCAGGGTTATCTGGAACGGCGTCTCCACCCGGTACGGGGTGCGGCGGGCGTACGGGGTGCGCTCGAAGGCTTCCTTCAGGCCGGCGAGGTCGCGCTCGTCGGCGATGTCGGCGTCGTCGTCGCCGCCGGGCAGCTCGTCGGGCCCGAGCATGGGCAGCGGCAGCTCCTCGAACCGGGACTCCACCCAGGCGTGGAAGCGGGTGCCCCGGCGGGCGGCGGGCTGCGGCGGGCGGGGCATCGGCCGGGCCAGTTCCCGGGCGAAGGCGTCCGGGTCGTCGGCGAGGCGCAGCAGCTGGGTGGCGGAGAGCGAGGCGGGGACGAGGACGTCGCGCACGGTGGCGCGGGCCCGGCGCAGCTCCCCGGCCAGCGCGTCGAGGTCCCGGTCCCAGGAGGCGAGGGTGCGCGTCTCCTCGGGGGTGAGGCGGGCGGGTGTGCGGGGAGCCGGGACGTCCGGGGCGTCCGGGGGCTCCGGCCGGGACAGCAGCTCCATCACGGTGTCCGCGGCGGCCCTGCGGCGGGCCAGGGCGGTGTCGTCCAGCGGGAGCGGCCAGGCGTGGTCGGCGGACGCCTCGGCCAGGGCCGGGTTCTCGTCGGTCTCCTCCGGGGCGTCCGTCCACACCTCGATCTCGCCGTGCCCCGCGGCGCAGTGCTCGTACAGCGCGTGCAGGAAGGGGGACGGGCCGCGCGGCTTCTTCTGGGTGGGGCCCCACCAGTGGCCGGAACCGAGCAGCAGCGTGCGGGGACGCGTGAAGGTGACGTAGCCGAGGCGCAGCTCCTCCGTGTGCTGGTGCTCCTTCATCTCCTCCTTGAATCCCTTGAGGCCCTTGGCGTCGTAGCTGTGGAGGGCGGGCAGGGTGGCGGTGTCGCCGCGCAGGGCGTGCGGGAGGACCTTGGCCTGGGAGGTCCAGGCGTCCCGGGACTGGCCGCTGGGGAACTGGCCGGTGACCAGTCCGGGCACGGCGACGACGTCCCACTCCAGGCCCTTGGACTTGTGGGCGGTGAGGACCTTGACGGTGTTCTCGCCGCCGGGCAGCGCGTTGTCGAGGCCCTTCTCGTACTGGACGGCGGTGCGCAGGAAGCCGAGGAAGGCGAGCAGGGTGGCCTCGCCGTCGACGGCGGCGAAGCGGGCGGCCACGTCGAGGAAGTTGCCCAAGGTCTCGCGGCGGCGGGCGGCCAGGGCCTGCGGGGAGGCGGAGAGCTCGACCTCCAGGCCGGTGGTGGCGAGGACGCGGTGCAGGACGTCCATCAGGGGGTCGGCCAGCGAGCGGCGCAGGTCGCGCAGTTCGGCGGCGAGGCGGGCGAAGCGGATGCGCGCCTCGGCGGAGAACGGAAGACGGTCGTCCTCCTCGCCGCCCGCGTCCAGGAAGGTGTCGAGGGCGTCGGCGAGGGAGATCACCTCGGCCGGGTCGATCCCCTCGACGGCTTCGGCGAGCCTGCGGTCGGGGTCGTGGTCCTCGTCGTCGCCGTGGGCGGCGCGGTGCACCAGGAGGCGGGCCCGGCGGCCGAGCAGGGCCAGGTCGCGCGGGCCGATCCGCCAGCGGGGGCCGGTGAGCAGGCGGACGAGGGAGGCGTTGGCGCCCGGGTCCTGGAGGACTTCGCAGACGGCGACGAGGTCCGCGACCTCGGGGAGGTGGAGCAGCCCGGAGAGGCCGACGACCTCGACCGGGATGTCGCGGGCGACCAGCGCGGCCTGGATCTCCGGGAAGTCACCGGCGGTGCGGCACAGCACGGCGATCTCGCCCGGTGCCTTGCCGGTGCGCACGAGGTGGGCGATCGAGTCCGCGAGCCAGGCGATCTCCTCGGTGTGCGTGCGCAGCAGGGCGCAGCGGACGAGGCCGTCGCGCTCGGCGTCGGGGGCGGGGCGCAGTGCCTCGACGCCCTCGTGCATGGCGCGCAGGGGCGCGGCGAGTCCGTTGGCGAGGTGGAGGAGGCGGCCGCCGCTGCGGCGGTTCTCGCTGAGGGCGTAGCGGGTGGCGGGGGTGCCGTCGGCGTGCGGGAAGTGGTCCGGGAAGTCGTCCAGGTTGGCGACGGAGGCGCCGCGCCAGCCGTAGATGGCCTGGCAGGGGTCGCCGACGGCGGTGACGGCGTGCCCGGTCGGCTCGTCGGTGCCGGGGCCGCTGCCGAAGAGGGCGGAGAGCAGGAGGCGCTGGGCGACGGAGGTGTCCTGGTATTCGTCGAGCAGGACGACCCGGTATGCGTCGCGGAGGATCGCGCCGACCTCGGGGCGGCTGAGGGCCAGCTCGGCGGAGAGGGCGATCTGGTCGCCGAAGTCGAGGAGGTCGCGGCTCCGCTTCGCGTCGCGGTAGCGGCGGGTCAGCGCGAGCAGTTCGCGGCGGGCCTCGGCGGTCTCGGGGATCTTGCGCAGTTCGGCGTTGCTGAGCTTCGCGGTCTCCAGCGCGCTCAGCAGTTCGGTGTCGTACGCGTCGAGCTGTTCGGGGCGTACGAGGTGTTCGGCCAGCTCGGCGTCGAGGGCCAGCAGGTCGCTGACGAGGGTGGGGAAGGACCTGGTCAGGGCGGGGTAGGGGCCGGGGGCCTCGCGCAGCACGCGGGCGGCGAGCTGGTAGCGGGTGGCGTCGGCGAGGAGGCGGGTGCCCGGTTCGAGTCCGATGCGCAGTCCGTGCTCGGTCAGCAGCCGCCCGGCGAAGGCGTGGTACGTGGAGATGCCGGGTTCGCCCGGGGGGTTGTCCGGGTCGATCACGTCCGGGTCGGTGATGCCCGCGGCGACGAGTGCCTTGCGTACGCGCTCGGCGAGCTCACCGGCCGCCTTGTTGGTGAAGGTGAGCCCGAGGACCTGCTCGGGGGCGACCTGGCCGGTGCCGACCAGCCAGACCACCCGGGCGGCCATCACCGTGGTCTTCCCCGACCCGGCTCCGGCCACGATCACCTGCGGGGCGGGCGGCGCGGTGATGCAGGCCGTCTGCTCCGGGGTGAAGGGGATGCCCAGCAGCTCCTTGAGCTGCTCGGGATCGGTGAGGCGCGGGGACACTCCACAGAGGCTAACCGGCGCCACCGACAACCCACGAAGCCGCTTGAGGCCGCGGACCCTCGGCAACCCACGGGCCGTGCGGAGCCGGGCACTCTCGGCAAGGTAGCGCGGAGTCCCTCCCTGAGAGTCCGAGAAGTGCCTCCCGCCGCCGGAACGAGCGGTCTAGGTTGTCAATGATCGTTCCGGACCGCCGCCGATCACATCCGACTCCCTTCTGCACGGACCGCCCCGGTACGCCGTCTCACACAGCACCGAAGCGCGCCGACCGCGCGCATCGCCCATCCCGACGAGGACGCCCCTATGAACGCCGACGCCCCTGGCCCCGCGACACTGGACACCACGGCCGAGCTCCGTAAGCGCATCGACACCACGAAGGCGCATCCGGCGCGGGTGTACGACGTCTTCCTCGGCGGCAAGGACAACTATCCGGCCGACCGCGAGGCCGCCGCGCTGGCGGCGAAAGCCAACCCCCGCGGGCACCTCGACGTCCGGCACAACCGGGACTTCATCCGGCGGGCGGTGACCGCGCTGGCGGGCGCGACGGGCATCCGGCAGTTCCTCGACATCGGCACCGGGCTGCCGACCCGGCAGAACGTGCACCAGATCGCGCAGGGCATCGCCCCGGACGCGCGGATCGTCTACGTCGACAACGACCCGATCGTCCTCGTCCACGCGCAGGCCCTGCTCACCAGCAGCCCCGAGGGCCGCACCGACTACATCGAGGCGGACCTGCGCGATCCGGCCAGGATCCTCGAAGCGGCCCGCCGCACCCTCGACTTCGACCGCCCGGTCGGCCTCGTCCTCGCCGCCATCCTCCACTTCATCGAGGACGACGAGGCGTATCCCGTCGTCGCACAGCTCCTGGACGCGCTGCCGTCCGGCAGCCACCTCGTCCTGAGCCACCTCAGCGCCGACATGAACCCGGTACCGATCAACAAGGTCGCCGAGACGTTCCGCAAGCGGGGGTTCTCCTTCGTGCTGCGCCGACGCGAGGAGATCGAGCGGTTCGTGACCGACAACGGCCTGGAACTGCTCGATCCCGGCATCGTCGCGTCACGGCACTGGCGGCCGGACCACCTGGCCGACGCGACGGAGGTGCCCGGTCCGGCGCCGGAACAACTCGACCACCTGGACCAGGGGCGGTACGTCAGCATCTCCGAGGCGACCGACGAAGACGTCAACATCTACGTCCTGGTGGCGCGCAAGCCCTGAAGGGCCGTCCAGATCAACCGCTTGTCGCACCAACAGCCTTACGAGGAAGGTCATATGAGCGCCGACGCACCCGCCCCTGACGCCACCGGACTCAGGAAGCGCATCGACACGACGAAGGCGCATCCGGCGCGGGTGTACGACGTCTTCCTCGGCGGCAAGGACAACTACCCGGCCGACCGCGAGGCCGCGGCCATGGCGCTGGCCGCCAATCCGCGCGGCTACCTCACCGTGCGGCACAACCGGGACTTCATGCGGCGGGCGGTGACCCTCGCCGCGAACGACGGCGTCCGGCAGTTCCTCGACGTCGGCACCGGGCTGCCGACGCAGGCGAACGTGCACCAGATCGCCCAGGCCGTCGCGCCCGAGTCCCGCGTGGTCTACGTGGACAACGACCCGGTGGTCCTCGTCCACGCGCAGGCCCTGCTCTCCAGCGGTCCCGAGGGCCGCACCGACTACATCGAGGCGGACCTGCGCGACCCGGACCGGATCCTGGCGGCCGCCCGCCGCACGCTCGACTTCGACCGCCCGGTCGCCCTGGTCCTCGCGGCCGTGACCCACTTCATCGAGGACGAGACGGCCTACCCGGTCGTGAAGCAACTGCTGGACGCGCTCGCCCCCGGCAGCTTCCTCGTCCTGAGCAACGTCAGCTCGGACCTCAACCCGGAGCAGGTCGGCAGCATCACCAAGGCTTTCAAGGAGCGCGGCTTCGCCATGGTGCGCCGGTCGTACGCCCAGATGGAACGGTTCGTCACCGACAACGGCCTGGAACTCCTCGACCCCGGCATCGTCCCCGTGCACCGCTGGCGTCCCGAGCGGGTCGTGGACCTGCCGGAGGCCGAGAACCCGGACCCCGAGTTCGTGGCGGGCCTGGACGAGCTGGACCGTACGCGCTACCAGGACATCAATGACGTCACCGACGCCGACGTCAGCGTCTACGGCCTGGTGGCCCGCAAGCACTGACTACTCCAGGACGTGCCGGCCCTCCGGCTGCGCGCTGCACGACGCCTTGAACGAGCAGTGGCCGCAGTGCTGGCCGGTCGTCGGCGCGAACCGCTCGTCCAGGACCCGGCCCGCGGCGGTCGCCAGCAGGTCGGAGACCCACTCGCCGTCCGGCGGCGCCTGCGCCTGCACCTTGGGCGCCGCGTCGCCGCCCTCCTTCTTGGGGGCCGCCTGGCGCAGCTGTACGAGTTCGGCGCCGCCCGGCTCCGGCCGCGTCCCCCCGAAGGCGTCGTCGACCGCGCCTTCCCGCACCGCCAGCTGGTACACGGCGAGCTGGGGGTGGCGGTGCACCTCGTCCTTCGTCGGGGACTGCTTGCCGGTCTTGAAGTCGACCACGTAGGCCCGGCCCTCGGCGTCCCGTTCCACGCGGTCCATGGAGCCCCGGATGCGCACCTCGTACTCCCCCGCCTCCAGCGTCACGTCGAAGTCGTGCTCACTGGCGACGGGGGTGCGGCCGGCCCGGTCCATGACGTGCCAGCGCAGGAAGCGTTCGAGCGCGGCGCGGGCCTGCTCCTTCTCCTGGCGCGACTTCCAGGGGGCGTCGAAGACGAGGCCGTCCCAGACCGAGTCGAGCCGTTCCATGAGGACCGCCAGGTCGGCGGGCGTACGGCCGGAGGCCACCTCGTCGGCCAGGACGTGGACCACGTTCCCGAAGCCCTGGGCGGCGGTCGCGGGCGCGTCGGCCTTCACCTCGCGGCCCAGGAACCACTGGAGCGCGCAGGTGTGGGCGAGCTGGTCGAGCGCGCTGCCGGAGAGGGTGACGGGCTGGTCCCGGTCGCGCAGCGGCACCGCCGAGCGGGTCGGCTCGTACAGGCCCCACCAGCGGTACGGGTGCGCGGCCGGTACGAGCGGCTGGCCGTCGTCGTCGGTGAGCGCCGCGAGGCGGGCGAGGCGGCGGGCGGCTTCCTCACGCAGGGCGTCGGACGCGGCCGGGTCCACGGTCGTGGCGCGCAGCTCTGCGACGAGGGCGGCGACGGACAGCGGGCGGCGCGGCCGGCCGGTGACGTCGCGGGGTTCGACGCCCAGCTCGGCGAGGAAGCGGGAGGGCTGGTCGCCGTCGTCGGCCGGGGCCTTGACCGCCGTGACGACCAGGCGGTCGCGGGCGCGGGTCGCCGCGACGTAGAACAGCCGCCGCTCCTCCGCGAGGAGGGCGCCGGGCGTCAGCGGTTCGGCGAGTCCGTCGCGGCCGATCCGGTCCGCTTCGAGGAGCGAGCCCCGGCGGCGCAGGTCCGGCCAGAGCCCTTCCTGGACGCCCGCCACCACGACGAGGCGCCACTCCAGGCCCTTGGAGCGGTGGGCGGTCATCAGCCGGACGGCATCGGGCCGGACCACGCGGCGGGAAAGGGTGTCGGCCGCGATGTCCTGGGCGTCGACCTCCTCCAGGAAGTTGAGCGCGCCCCGGCCGCCGGTGCGTTCCTCGGCGCGGGCGGCGGTCTCGAACAACGCGCACACGGCGTCGAGGTCGCGGTCGGCGTTGCGTCCCGCGGTGCCCCCGCGCAGGGCCGCCCGCTCCAGCCGGGCCGGCCACGGGGTGCCGGACCACAGCGCCCACAGGGCCTCTTCGGCGGTGCCGCCCGCCTCCAGCAGCTCGCGGGCAGTGCGCAGGAGCGCGCCGAGGCGCTGGGCGCCCCGGGCGTACGACGGGTCGCGCGTCACCAGGCGCTCCGGCTCGGCGAGCGCCCGGGCCAGCAGTTCACCGGAGGGCGCGGGCACCTTGTTGCCGGCGGCGCGCTCCTCGTCCCGCAGGGCGCGGCCGAGGCGGCGCAGGTCGGCGGCGTCCATCGCGCCGAGGGGCGAGGCGAGCAGGGCCAGCGCGGTCTCGGTGCCGAGCCAGGGGGCCTCGTCCTCTTCCTCCTCCGGTGCCGTGCCCCGCACCGCCGCCTCCGCCACCGCGCGCAGCGCCGTCAGCAGCGGGCCCACCGCCGGTTCGTGGCGCAGGGCCAGGTCGTCGCCGTCGACCTCCAGGGGGACGCCCGCCGAGGTCAGGGCACGGCGCAGGGAGGGCAGCGTGCGCCCGCCGGCCCGGACGAGCACCGCCATCTCGGACCACGGCACCCCGTCCTCCAGGTGCGCCCGGCGCAGCAGGTCCGCGATGTTCTCCAGCTCCGTGGAGGCGGTCGGGTAGGTGTACGCCTCGACGGAGCCGCCCTCGCGGACCGCGCCGAGTTCGCGGTGGGCGCGGACCTTCGCCGACGGCAGCCGGGTGAGCGGCATCCGCCGGGTGAGCAGCCGGGTGGCGGCGAGCAGCCGGTCGCCGGAGCGGCGCGAGGTGGTGAGGACGCCGACCGGGGCCGGGGCGCCGTCGGCGCGCCGGAACATCTCCGGGAAGTCGAGGATGCCGTTGACGTCGGCGCCCCGGAACGCGTAGATCGACTGGTCCGGGTCACCGAAGGCGATCAGATCGCGCCCGCCGCCGCCCCCCGGGGTGCTCCCGCGGTTGCCGGCCAGCGCGCGCAGCAGCCGCACCTGGGCGGGGTCCGTGTCCTGGTACTCGTCCACGAGGACCGCGTCGTACGCCCCGGCCAGCTGCGCCGACACCTCGGGGCGCTCCGCGAGCAGCACCGCGCGGTGCACCAGCTCCGCGTAGTCCAGCACGCCCTGGGCGTCCAGCACGTCGAGGTATTCGGCGAGGAAGCGGGCGGCGGCGCCCCAGTCGGGCCGGCCGGTGCGCCGGGCGAAGGCGGCGAGGGCGTCCGGGCCGAGACCCAGTTCACGGCTGCGGGCGAGCACCGCGCGTACCTCGTCGGCGAAGCCGCGCGTGGTCAGGCAGGCGCGCAGCTCGTCGGGCCAGCTGATGTGCGGGCGCCCCTCCTTCTCCAGTTCGAGTTGGCCGGCCAGGAGGTCGCGGACGGTCACGTCCTGTTCGGGCCCGGACAGCAGTCGCAGCGGGTCCGCGAAGAGGTCGGCGTCCTGGTGGGCGCGCACCAGGGCGTAACAGAAGGAGTGGAAGGTGGTGGCCTGCGGCCCCCGGGCGGCGCCGAGCCGGGCGGCCATCCGGTCGCGCAGTTCGACGGCGGCCTTGCGGCTGAAGGTGAGGACCAGCAGACGGGCCGGGTCGGCGCCCCGGGCGACGCGCGCGGCGACGGCTTCGACGAGCGTCGTCGTCTTGCCCGTACCGGGTCCGGCGAGGACCAGGAGCGGACCGCCCGGGTGGTCAACCACCGCGCGCTGCGCCGCGTCCAGGAGAGGGGGCTCCACCGAACCCGGCAGGGTGCGCACCAGCCGGTACGGACCCGTGGTCCCCGGCCGTGCGTGACGGTGAGGACTGTGCCGGGTGGTGGAGGAGGTGCTCACGTGGGTTCGCCGGTCCTGGTGGGTGTACGGGTGAGGGCGCGGCGTCGGCCGCGAACTGAAGACGCTACTCCGGCGCACCCCCCGAATGCGGCGGGACGGCTGCGGGGATCGTCACGTTCTTCCGGCCGCGCCCCGCGCGCACCGTACGGACGCGGATCCGCCCGTTCCGCCGCCCCATGGCCGAAGCTGTCAGGTGTGAGTTCCCCCACCGCCTCCGCCCGTCACGCCGTCCCATCGCGCGCGCCGCATGTCCAGGCGCGGGAGGTGGCCCTCCGCGCTCGCCGGGGCCTCGCGCAGCGGGGTGTCCTCCGCCCGGTAGCGGGCCAGGGCGCGCAGCTCGTGGCCGGGCAGCAGCCTGCCGTCGGAGCGCACGACGCGCCACCACGGCGCCGCGCTCCCGTACAGCGCCATGACCCGGCCCACCTGGCGCGGGCCGCCCTCGTCCAGCCACTCCGCGACGTCGCCGTAGGTCATGACGCGGCCGGGCGGGATCAGGTCGGCGACGTCGAGCACGCGCTCCGCGTACTCCGGCAGCGCGTCGCCCGTGGGGTGTTCGCTCATCCGACCCATCCTGCCGCACACCACCGACAGCGCGGCCCTCACGACCCGGCCCGTGTCCGTGCGCACACGCAGCGTGCGCACGGCGGGAAAGGAGCGTATGTTGCGCATCGCACGCCCCCGCATCGCACCCTGATGCCCCCTTGCGCCCATCGGCCGTGCCACCATCATGCGGGCGGTGACCGGTGATACGAGAACACGAAGACCATTCAGAGGCGACGAAGGAGCAGGGCGTGCAGCCACCGAAGGCGGCCGACGCCTCCGATGCCGAGCCGCGTCCGGACAGGGCCCGGAAGCCGGGCACGGACGCGGAGGCCCCTGCCGGATCGACCCTCGCCGGCTCCGACGAGTCGCAGGCCGAGCGCGTCTCCGGTGACGAACCGCTGCTGCCCGCCCGTGTGCACCGCCCCTCCGACCTGCTGCGCCTGCTCATCGGGGTGCTGGCGGTCATCGTGCTGTTCTCCGTCGCCGCCTTCGCCCACGGTACGACCACGGGCCTCGAAGAGGACATCAACAAGGGCACGGGCCAGGCTCCCGACCTGCTGATCAAGCTCGCCGGGCTGGTCTCCAGCATCGCCGTGCTGCTCGTCCCGGTCGCCTTCGCCATCGAGCGGCTGATCAAACGCGACGGACTGCGGATCGCCGACGGGGTGCTGGCCGCGGTCCTGGCGCACGGGGTGACGCTCGCCGCGGACCTGTGGGTCGCCAAGTCCGCCTCCGGCACCATCCGGGACGCGCTGACCCAGCCGCAGCCCGGCGACGCGCTCACCGATCCGGTGCACGGTTACCTCGCACCCGTGATCGCGTACATGACCGCGGTCGGGATGGCGAGACGGCCGCGCTGGCGGGTCGTGCTGTGGGTGGTGCTGCTGCTCGACGCCTTCGCGATGCTGGTCGGCGGCTACACGACCCCGTTCTCCATCGTGCTCACGGTGCTGATCGGCTGGACGGTGGCGTACGGCACGCTGTACGCGGTCGGCTCGCCGAACGTCCGCCCGACCGGCCAGCACCTGATGGCCGGTCTGCGGCACGTCGGCTTCCGGCCGGTCACCGCGATGCGCGCCGAGGACGCACCCGACTCCGGCGACCAGAGCGACCGGGGGCGCCGCTATCTGGTCTCCCTGGAGGACGGGCCACCGCTCGACGTGACCGTGGTGGACCGCGAGCAGCAGGCCCAGGGGTTCTTCTACCGGGTGTGGCGCAGGCTCACCCTGCGCGGCATCACCCAGCGGCGGTCCATCCAGTCGCTGCGCCAGGCGCTGGAGCAGGAGGCGCTGCTCGCCTACGCGGCGATCGCCGCCGGCGCCAACGCACCCAAGCTCATCGCCACATCCGAGCTCGGCCCGGACGCCGTGATGCTGGTCTACGAGCACATCGGCGGGCGGTCCCTGGACGCCCTGGCGGACACCGAGATCACCGACGATCTGGTGCGCGGGGCGTGGGAACAGGTCAAGGCCCTCCAGTCGCGCCGGATCGCGCACCGCAGGCTCACGGGCGACGCCATACTGGTGGATCGTTTCGGCAAGGTGTTCGTCACCGACCTGCGCGGCGGCGAGATCGCGGCCGGCGACCTGGTCCTGCGAATGGACGTCGCTCAGCTGCTCACCACCACCGGACTGCGGGTGGGCCCCGAGCGGGCCGTGGCCGCCGCGCTCGCCGTCCTCGGCCCCGACGCGGTCGCCGACTGCCTGCCCCTCCTCCAGCCGATCGCGCTCAGCCGCTCCACCCGGGCACAGCTGCGCCGGCTCGCCCGGGAACGCTCGCAGCGCGAGCGCGAGGCCGTTCTCGAAGCGTCGGACGCGGCCAAGCGCGCCCGCGCCGAGGACGCGGAGCTGTCCAGGAGCGGAGACCGCAAGAACGCCCGCAAGTCGCTGCGCACCGAGAAGCAGGCCGAGAAGCGGGCCATGGACGACGCCCTCGAAGAGGTGCGCGAGGAGGACCTGCTCTCCCAGATGCGCCGGGAGGTCCTGCTGATCCGGCCGCAGGCGCCGGTCGAGCCGGTCCGCCTGGAACGCATCAAGCCGCGCACCCTGATCAGCTTCATCGCCGGTGCCATCGCCGCGTACTTCCTGATCTCGCAGGTCACCGAGGCCGACTTCGGGGCGGTCGTGGAGCAGGCGGAATGGGGCTGGGTGGCCGCCGCGCTCGGCTTCTCGGCGCTGAGTTACGTGGCCGCCGCGATGAGCCTGCTGGGCTTCGTGCCCGAGCGGGTGTCGTTCGGCCGGACCGTCCTCGCGCAGGTCGCCGGGTCGTTCGTGAAGATCGTGGCGCCGGCGGCGGTCGGCGGAGTGGCGCTGAACACCCGGTTCCTCCAGCGATCCGGGGTGCGGCCCGGCCTCGCGGTGGCCAGTGTCGGCGCCTCCCAGCTCTTCGGCCTGGGCTGCCACATCCTGCTGCTGGGCGCCTTCGGCTACCTGACCGGCACCGAGAAGACACCGTCCTCGCTCACCCCGTCCAGGACCGTGATCGCCGGGCTGCTGACGGTCGCCGTGCTGGTCCTCGTGGTCACCGCCATCCCGTTCCTGCGGAAGTTCGTGGTGACCCGGGTGCGGTCGCTGTTCGCCGGAGTCGTCCCCCGCATGCTCGACGTGGTGCAGCGTCCGCAGAAGCTGCTCACCGGGATCGGCGGGATGCTGCTGCTGACCGGCGTCTTCGTGATGTGCCTGGACGCCTCGGTCCGGGCGTTCAGCGGGCCGGACACCCCGCACCTCAGCTACGCGAGCATCGCGGTCGTCTTCCTCGCCGGCAACGCGCTCGGCTCGGCCGCGCCGACCCCGGGCGGCATGGGCGCCGTCGAGGGCGCGCTGACGCTGGGTCTGATCGCGGTCGGCCTGCCGAAGGAGGTCGCCGCCCCGGCCGTGCTGCTGTTCCGGCTGATGACCCTGTGGCTGCCGGTCCTTCCCGGCTGGCTGTGCTTCAACCACCTCACGCGCAAGGGGCAGCTGTGAAGCCCGGGCGCTGACCGGCGGGGCGCGCCCGACCCTACGTGCACGGGCCACCCAGTTGGCCCGGCACCCCGTGCGCGGACCCCGCCGCCACCGCAGCATGGAGCGATGAGGACCTCCCCTGCCCTGCGCGCCGCGGCCCTCGCCGCCACCGTGACCGTGCTGCTCCCCCTCGCCGGCTGTGCGGACGGCGGTGACACGGAACCCGCCGGCCCGACGAGCCAGGGCCGCGCGGCGAACGCCGCCACCGGCAGCCCGTCCGGCCTCGCCTCCCAGAAGCTGACCTGGAAGAAGTGCCCCGCGCCTTCCCAGGCCCAGGGCGGCGGAAACCCGCCCTCCCCGCTGCCCGGCGGGGCGAACTGGGAGTGCGCCTCCATGAAGGCCCCCCTCGATTACGCGAAGCCGGACGGCGCCACCGTCGAGCTGGCTCTCATCCGCGCGAAGGCGATCAGCCCGAAGAAGCGGATCGGCTCGCTCATCTTCAACTTCGGCGGCCCCGGCGGCTCGGGCGTCGCCACCCTGCCCGCTTTCGGTACGGCGTACGACAAACTGCGCACCCGGTACGACCTGGTGAGCTTCGACCCGCGCGGAGTGGGGAACAGCGACGGCGTCGAGTGCGAGACCGACAAACAGCTGGACGCCCGCTACCAGGAGGACGGCACCCCGGACGACGCGGCGGAGGAGAAGGCGTTCGTCCAGGACACCAAGAGGTTCGCCGCCGCCTGCGAGGAGCGGTCCGGTGAGCAGCTTCCGTACGTCGGCACCACCAACGCCGCCCGCGACATGGACCTGATGCGCCAGGTGCTCGGTGACGACAAGCTGTACTACTTCGGCATCTCGTACGGCACCGAGCTGGGCGGCGTCTACGCGCACCTGTTCCCCGGGAAGGTCGGACGGGCGGTCCTGGACGCGGTGGTCGATCCCACCGAGGACGCCGAGCAGTCCTCGCTGAGCCAGGCCAAGGGCTTCCAGCTCGCGCTGGACAACTTCACGAAGGACTGCGCGGACCGGGGTGACGCCTGCAAGCTGCCCGGGTCCGATGCCAAGGAGATCGAAAAGGGCATCTCCTCCCTGCTGGACCAGCTGGAGAAGAAGCCCGTCACGGGCATCGGCGCCCGCAAGCTGACCGAGACCCAGGCCACCACCGGCATCGCGGCGGCCCTCTACTCCAAGGAGACCTGGCCGCTGCTGGAACAAGGTGTGGACGAGGCCGACGGCGGGAACGGCTCCCTGCTGCTGGCGCTCGCCGACTCCCTCAACGGCCGCTCCGACGACGGGCGGTACGACAACTCCGCCGCCGCCTACTCAGCGATCAGCTGCGCCGACTCGCGCCAGCGGTTCACGCTGGAGGAGACGAAGGCGAAGCTCCCCGAATTCCGCGACGCCTCACCGGTCTTCGGCGACTACCTGGGCTGGGGCCTGATGGGCTGCACCGACTGGCCGGTCAAGGGCACCTGGAAGACCCCGGACGTCAGCGCCCCCGGCTCCGCCCCCGTCCTCGTCATCGGCAACACCGGCGACCCGGCGACCCCGTACGAGGGCGCCAGGGCGATGGCCGAGGAGCTGGGCGAGGGCGTCGGCGTGGAGATGACGTACAAGGGCCAGGGGCACGGCGCGTACAACAGCGGCGACGCCTGCGTGCAGAAGGCGGTCGGCGGCTATCTGCTCGACGGCAAGGTCCCGGAGGCCGGCACGGTCTGCGGCTAGGACGGCCGCAGGTGCCCCCTACGATGGGCGAACTGCCGTACGGGCAGCGCTCGACGGGGAGGGAACGCACACGTGGTCGCACACGCACGGGCCGGGGCACTGGCCACCGCCGCACTGCTGCTGACGGGGGTACTCGCGGGCTGCGAGGACGGTACGGACGGCAAGCCGGGCAAGCGGGCGGACGGCTCCACCGCCTCCTCGCCCTCTTCGCTCGCCTCGCAGCACCTGGACTGGACCCGGTGCGAGGCTCCCGAGGGCGGTGAGGCGCCGGGCTCCGAGTGGCGCTGCGCGACGGTGAAGGTTCCGCTGGACTACGCGAAGCCGAAGGGCGACACAATCGGCATCGCCCTGATCCGCAAGGAGGCCACGGACACGTCCGAGCGTCTGGGGTCGATGCTCTTCAACTTCGGCGGACCGGGCGGCTCCGGCGTCTCGATACTGCCGCGCGCCGCCGCCGGGTACGCCACCCTCAACTCGCGTTACGACCTGGTGGGCTTCGACCCGCGCGGGGTGGCGGGGAGCGCCGGGGTGCGGTGCCGCGACGACAAGGCGCAGGAGAAGGCGTACCAGGATGTGGACATGACGCCGGACACGGCGGCCGAGGAGACGGCGTTCATGGCGGACGGCGCCGACTTCGGGGCCGGCTGCGCACGCCTGTCCGGCAAGGTCCTCCCGTACGTCGGAACGACGAACGCCGCCCGCGACATGGACCTGATCCGCCAGGCCCTCGGGGACGAGAAGCTGACGTACTTCGGCATGTCGTACGGCACCGAGCTGGGCGGCACGTATGCCCACCTCTTCCCGAAGCGCGTGGGGCGTACGGTCCTCGACGCGGTCGTCGACCCGACCGCGGACGCCACCGGGCACGCCCGCAACCAGGCGACCGGCTTCCAGCGGGCGCTGGAGAACTACTTCAAGGACCGCGGCGAGGACCCGGAGGCGGGCACCCGGCGGGTCGCGGCGCTGCTGAAGCGGATCGACGCCGGGCCGCTGCCGACCGGCACGGACCGCGAGCTCAACCAGTCGCTGGCGATCACCGGCATCGTGCTCCCCCTCTACTCCAAGGACAACTGGCCCACCCTCACGCGGGCCCTGGACGAGGCCGAGAAGGGCAGCGGCACCACGCTGCTCCAGCTCGCCGACTCGTACAACGGCCGGGACGAGAACGGCCACTACGACACCCAGAACCACTCGCAGCGGGCCATCTCCTGTGCGGACGGCAAGGCCCGGCCCACGGCGGCCGAGGCGAAGGCGCTGCTGCCCGAGTTCGAGAAGCTGTCCCCCGTCTTCGGTCCGTTCCTGGCCTGGGACACCGCGGGGTGGTGCTCCGGCTGGCCGGTGGAGGGCGAGCACGACGACCCGGAGGCGAGCGCTCCGGGCGCCGGTCCGATCCTGGTCGTCGGGACGACGGGCGACCCGGCCACGCCGTACGAGGGCGCCCGCAGGATGGCGGACGAGCTGGGCGAGGGCGTCGGCGTGCTGCTCTCCAACAAGGGCGAGGGGCACGGCGCGTACGGCGGCAACAGCTGTGTGACGTCCACCGTGGACTCGTACTTCCTGGACGGGAAGGTCCCGGCGGACGGCAAGACCTGCTCGTAGGGGTGCCTGCGAACGCCGAAGGGGCCGGCCCGCGCGATGCGGACCGGCCCCTTCCGAGCGTTCTAGTAGACCGGCTTCTCGGGCTCGATCTGGTTGACCCAGCCGATCACGCCGCCGCCCACGTGGACCGCGTCGGCGAAGCCCGCCGACTTGAGGACCGCGAGGACTTCCGCACTGCGGACACCCGTCTTGCAGTTCAGGACGATGCGCCTGTCCTGCGGGAGGTCCTGGAGGGCGTTGCCCATCAGGAACTCGTTCTTCGGGATCAGCCGGGAGCCCGGGATCGCGACGATCTCGTACTCGTTCGGCTCGCGGACGTCGATGATCTCGATCTTCTCGTCGGCGTCGATCCACTCCTTGAGCTGCTTCGGAGTGATGGTCGAACCGGCCGCCGCCTCCTGGGCCTCCTCCGACACGACGCCGCAGAACGCCTCGTAGTCGATGAGCTCGGTGACGGTGGGGTTCTCGCCGCAGACCGCGCAGTCGGGGTCCTTGCGCACCTTGACCTGGCGGTACTGCATCTCCAGGGCGTCGTAGATCATCAGCCGGCCGACCAGCGGGTCGCCGATGCCGGCGAGCAGCTTGATGGCCTCGTTGACCTGGATCGACCCGATGGAGGCGCAGAGCACGCCGAGGACGCCGCCCTCGGCGCAGGACGGAACCATGCCCGGCGGGGGCGGCTCCGGGTACAGGCAGCGGTAGCAGGGACCGTGCTCGGACCAGAACACGGACGCCTGGCCGTCGAAGCGGTAGATCGAGCCCCAGACGTAGGGCTTGTTCAGCAGGACCGCGGCGTCGTTGACGAGATAGCGGGTGGCGAAGTTGTCCGTGCCGTCCACGATCAGGTCGTACTGGGAGAAGATGTCCATCACGTTCTCGGCTTCCAGCCGCTCTTCGTGAAGGACCACGTTGACCAGGGGGTTGATTCCCTGGACGGTCTCCTTGGCCGACTGCGCCTTGGACTTGCCGATGTCGCCCTGG
The DNA here is from genome assembly GCF_049844595.1 of Streptomyces sp. DT224. Classification (NCBI taxonomy): domain Bacteria; kingdom Bacillati; phylum Actinomycetota; class Actinomycetes; order Kitasatosporales; family Streptomycetaceae; genus Streptomyces; species Streptomyces sp. DT224. The sequence goes on along the minus strand of NZ_JBNCLI010000001.1, from coordinate 116,069 downwards.
CTGTGGATGACCTGGCGCTGCAGGTTCGACTCGTCTACCTCGTCGAACTCCACGATGCCGAGCGTGCCGACACCGGCGGCGGCCATGTACATCAGGGCCGGCGAACCGAGGCCGCCGGCGCCGACACAGAGCACCTTCGCGTTCTTCAGCCGCTTCTGCCCGTCCATCCCGACATCCGGGATGATCAGGTGGCGGGAGTACCTGCGGACCTCGTCGACGGTGAGCTCAGCAGCTGGCTCGACCAGGGGTGGCAGCGACACAGGAACCTCAACAATGCAGGTGGTCGGTTTCTACGTACTTCGACTACGTACGGTTGTTCTTCCCGTAACACTGCCACGCCCCTCCTCATTCCGAGATACCAGGTCCGATCCGCGAGACGATTTCGTCCCAGTACCTGGGCAGTGCCGCGAATGGATCGCTTTGTCCGTGCCCGTTCCCCGGGCCGGACCGTCCGCCGCGGTCGGTGAAGAAGATCGTCCCCGCGCCCTGCCAGCGGGCGATGCGCATCGCCTCCTCCAGATGCGTGCGCGGAACGCCGTGCACGAAGTGCGCGAAGCGGCCCGGCGGGTAGGCCGCGGTCCACTCCGCCACCTGCGACCACCGGTAGTCGCTCCACGCGCCCCGGAACGTGACGAGCTGGTCGCCGGTCTCCGCGTAGCCGGGATACGGGTGGGTGTCGTGACCCAGCACGAGGTGGCCGTCGTCCTCCCCGAGGAAGGCCCGCAGGGTGCCGGCGAGACGGCGGACGGCGGGGAGTTCGGCCCGGCCGGCCGGGCAGCGGTCGAGGTAGAAGCCGTCCACCCGGTACCAGTCCAGGTAGGACCGCGCGTCGGCGAGCAGATCCCCGAACGGGCGGGTGCCGTGGGCGAGGTCGAGCTGTCCGAGCAGCCTGCCGCCGGACGCCCGTACGGCATCGCGCGGGTCCCCTTCGCGCAGCGCGCGGGCGCGGGCGTTGCGGAGCCGTCCGGCCGCCTCCAGGCAGTGCGGGTCGGGCCTGCTGCCGGGGCCGTTGTCGATGTTGAGGACCGCCCAGTGCAGCGGGGTGCCGGGACGGGCCAGCTCGGCCCACTCGGCCGGGGCGAGCAGCGGGTGGGCGTAGCCGGGGACGCCGAAGCCGATCCGGTCGGCGCCGCTGGTGCGCCGGGCGGTGCCGGTGCTCGTCAGATACGGCACGCCGCCTCCATCCAGATGTCGGCGAGCGACTCCTCCAGGTTGATCCGGGGGCGCCAGCCGAGCCGGTCCCGCGCGGTGCGGACGTCGGCCTGCTGCCAGGTGCCGCAGCCGTCCGGGTACGGGGACGGGGTGGCCGAGAGGTGTTCGATGACCGACTCGGTGGAGGTGCGGGGAGCGCCGATGGGGAGGCGGGCGGGGGGCGTGTCCAGCTCGTGGAGCGCGCCGGCGTATCCGGCGACCTTGGCGAGGACGGCCGCCGCGTCGCGCAGCCGGACGGCCCGGCCAGTGCCGATGTTGACGACGCCCTGGGCGGCGGAGAGCGAGGCGGCGTGCACGGCCCGCGCCACGTCGCGTACGTCCACGAAGTCCCGCTGCACGCCGAGGCCGCTGAGCTTGAGCTCGCCGTCCCCCGCCTGCATCGTGCGGCGCATCGCCTCGGCGAGCCGGCCGAGCGGGGATCCGGCCGGGGTGCCGGGGCCGACCGGCGAGAAGACCCGCAGGACCACCGCGTCGAGGCCGGAGCCGAGGACGAGTTCGGTGGCGGCGAGCTTGCTGACGCCGTACGGGCCGCCGGGGCGCGGGATGGCGTCCTCGGCGGTGGAGGACCCGGGCTGGGAGGGGCCGTACTCCGACGCGCAGCCGACCTGGACCAGCCGGGCGGTGCAGCGGCTGCGCCGCATCGCCTCGCAGACGGTGGCGACGGCGACGGTGTTGTGCCGGGTGAGGTCGCGCGCGCCGCCCCGGGTCGCGCCGGCGCAGTTGACGACGACCCCGGGGTGGACGGCGTCCAGGAAGCGGGTGAGCGCTCCGGGGCTGCCGGTCGCGAGGTCGAACCGCACGTCGGCGTCGTCGCCGCGGCCGAGTGCCGTGAGGTGGACGGCGGGGTCGGCGAGCAGCCGGTCGGCGACGAACCGGCCGATGAATCCGTTGGCTCCGAGCAGCAGCACCCTCATCGCGCACCGCCCCGGCCTGAGGGCCGACGGCGGGCTGCCGGTGCGGGGGATTGGCGGGTCATGTCGGTGTCTCCTTGAGGCTGTTCCGTACGTCTCGGTGCGTACGGTTCGGGTGGTGACGGGCCCGCGGCGTCGGCTCCGCGGGGGGCTCGGGGGGCCGCCTCAGGGGGCGGCGTGGGCTGATGCCCGGGAGAGGGCGAGTACGGCGGTGATCAGCAGGCCGAACCCGGCGGTGCCGCAGGCCAGTACGGGCACGACCCCGGCGCCCGCCGCCTCGATGAGGGCGTCGACGGGGCGGGCGACCACGTGGAGCCCGGGCAGCCGGCCGGCCAGGATCAGGGCGGGAGCGGCGGCCTCCATGGCGCAGGCGGCGGCGAGTCCGGTGGCGGCGCTTTCGGGGAAGCCGTGAACGGTCAGGAGCCGGGCCAGCAGGAGCAGGACCCCCAAGGCGGCGGCCCCGGCCGGTGAGCCGCCGGCGCCGAAGCCCAGACGGGCCAGGTACAGCAGCCCGGCGAGGGCGCAGACGAAGAGCGCGACGACGCCGAACAGCGGGGGGCGCACGCCCGCGCCGAACTCCTCCAGCGCGCGGCTGCCGTGCAGTCGGCGCTGCGCGGACAGGGCGAACAGGTGCACGCACCAGGCGGCCGGGGCCACCGCGACGGCGAGCCCCAGCAGGGGGGCCGGGGTCAGCGTCCAGGGGCCCTCGGGGCCGCCGCTGAGGACCTGGCGGAGCAGGTCGTCGCCGTACAGGACGTAGCCGAGCAGCCAGCAGGCGCAGAGCGCGGCGGTGCCGGACGGCCCCCTCCCGTCCCTGGCGCTCAGCGGGCCGGTGCGCAGGGCGAGGGCGAGGCCGATGAGCGCGAGGAGGGTCCCGGCGGAGCCGAGGGCGAGCCGGGCGTCGCCGCCGAGCACCCCGTCGGTCAGCCCGAGCACGACGAGGGTCGCCAGACAGGCGGCGCCGGGCAGCAGGGCGCGCAGGGACCAGGCGGCGCGCGTGGTGACGTCGCGCGCTGGGGCAGGGCCTTCCGGCACGGGCTCCGCCGCGACCGCCGGGACCCGCGCGAAGAGCTCCTCGGCGAGCGAGAACACGTCGCGGTGCCGGTAGCGGGCGGCGGTGCGGTCGGTGACGCCGTGAGCCTCCAGACCGGCGGCGATCTCCAGTGGATCGACGGCCCGTTCGCACAGGTCCCGGTGGCGGTGCATGAGCGCCCGCACCGGGTCGGCGGTCCCCCGCCGGCCGACGACGGTCTTGCGCGGCGCGGGGTGCGCGTGCGCCACTTCGGGGGCGCGCGCGGGCGCGCTCCCGACTCCGGCGTCGGGCGCCGGGGCGGCGTCCCCCTGGTGCCCCTCGCGGCTCATCGTCGTTCCTCCGTGGTGCTGTTCGCCCGGTGCCGGGCCGGGCGGGCCCGCCGTCTCATGGCTACGCATCGCCGCCCCCCGCGCCCGCCCAGCTGGGGGTGCGGTCGGCGCGTTCCCGGCCGGGCGGCTCCGGCCAGGGGCCCAGGACGTGGGCCTCCGGCGGGGTGGCGAAGGGGCGCGGGCCGTCGTGGGCGGCCGGCCGGGGCCTCTCGCGTACCGGCGCCCGCGCGATCAGCTCCAGGTAGATGCCGTGGAAGGCGGCGAGATTCTGCTCGACGCCGAAGAGTTCGAGCGCCCGGGCGCGCGCCGCCGCCCCCAGGCGCGCACGGCGCTCCGGGTCGCGCAGGAGCGCGAGGCAGGCGTCCGCGAGCGCCCGGGGGTTGCGCGGTGGGACCACCAGACCCGTACCGCCGATGACCTCGACCACCGCGCCGACGTCCGTCGACACCGTGGCCCGGCCGCAGAACATCGCCTCGACCAGGCTGATCGGAAAGCCCTCCACCACGCTGGAGAGCACCACGACGCCGCCCGCCGCGTACGCCCGCGCCAGCTCCGGGACCTCGGGCCCGCCGATCTCCTCGAAGGCGACGGCGTCCTCCTCGGGGAAGAGCTCGTCGGCCAGCGTGCGGCAGCGGGCCAGGTAGGCGGCGCCCGCCGGGCCGGGGGCCGGGGCACCGATGATCCGCAGCCTGGCGTCCGGCTCGGCCAGGCGCACCTCGGCGAAGGCGCGCAGGAGCCCGGCCAGGTCCTTGGCGGGCTCGATGCGGCCGACCCAGACGAGCGTGTCGGGCCCGCCGCCGTCCTCGCTCTCGCCGAGCGCGGCGAACCGGGCCGCGTCCATGCCGGGGTACACGGTCCGCACCTTCGCGGGGTCGGCACCGCAGCGCTCCTGCCAGCGGCGGGCGTGGGTGTTGCCGGGGGTGATGAGCGCGGCCTGCCGGTACACCTCGGTGGCGAGCCGCCCGTGCAGGTTCGCGAGGAGGGCGCGCACCGGCGCGCTGGCCGGCCCACCGCCCGACGCGAGGTAGTGCGCCCGCACCCGCACGGAGTGCTCGGTCACCAGCAGCGGCACTCCGAAGAAGCGTTTGGCCAGCAGACCCGGCAGGGCGGCGGCACCGCCCGCCGTCGCGTGGCAGAGGTCCACGGCACCGAGGCCGTCCTCCTCGTACCAGTCGAGCGAGAGGGGACGCAGCACCCGGTCCAGCTCGGCGGTGAAGGCGAGCAGGTCGGTGACGGTGGCGCTCTGCACGGTGCGGCCGGTGCCGGGCGCGCGGCAGGCGGCCTCCAGGACGCGCACGGCCGTCTCCGAGCGCAGGGCCGCGGGCAGTCCGCCGTGTTCCCGGGCGAGGTCGGCGAGTCCGTAGAGCCCCCGGGTGAACCGCTCGTCCGTGAGCCGCGCTCCCGCGCCGCCCTCCGTGTGGCCGCCCGCCTCCGTGTCCGTGCGGCTTCGCTCACTGCCCGCGGCGGCGCAGACGGAGGCCACGAGGCCCGCGAAGTGCGCGGTGAAGCGCCTCCGTTCACGCCGGGCGTACATCCGCGCGCCCCCACCCGTCAGCAGCCGGGCCAGCGGCCCCCGGGGGGCGTGCAGGCCGAGGGTGTCCTCGTCGGCGGTCCACAGGGGCGCGGTGCGCACGCCGGCGACCTGGGGAGGGAGCCGGACCCAGCCGGCCGCCTCCTGTTCGGCGGAGCGGCTGAGCGCGAAGAGGTCGAACTCGTGCTGTGCGAGCCCGCGTACGAGCCGGTCGCACCAGAGCCTGGATTCACCGGTCGCGTACGGATAACCACCGTCGGTGAGCAGTCCGATCCGCACGAGCGCACCCCCGATCTCCCTGATGAACGGCCGCCGTTCCTTCGGCGACTCGCGGCGGGACGACCGTAAGCGGATACGCCGGTGGCGCGACGGACGGTTGTCCATCGCGCCACCGAAAGGGGTGAACCGGCGTAACTTTCCCGGCGGAATAGCGTTCTGTCGCGCTATAGAAACTGAGGGTTACTCGGCGGTGGGGTAGACCCAGGCATTCGGGCGGCATTCGATGCCGTCGAGATCCAGCGTCTTGGTCTGCTGCTGCATCACCGGCGCGAGCGCGCCCTCCGTCCGGCAGCTCGCGTGGTTGTGGCCGAGCCGGTGGCCGACCTCGTGGTTGATGAGCATCTGCCGGTACGAGAACAGCTTGTCCGGTCCGAAGGTGGCCGAACCCTGTGCCCAGCGATAGGCGTTGATCATCACGCGCTCGGTGGCGGCCGAGTCGCAGGAGACGTTGTCCTCCATGGTGTCGAGGCCCGACTTGGCACACCAGGCACCGGTGGTGCCGGGGCTCGCCAGCGTGATGACGAAGTCCGGCTCACCCTCGGAGATCCGTTCGAAGGTCATGTCGCCGTCGTGCGCCCAGCTCCGGTCGTCGTTGAGGGTCTTCTGGACGGCCCGGGCGAACAGCTGGGCGTCGAGCCCGAGGCCCTTCTCCACATCGATCCGGTAGCGGTGGACCGTCCCCTTGCCGGGCGCCTTGGCGGAGCCGGGCACGGTCTCGAACTTCCCCGAGCCCGTCAGCGCCGGCGACAGCGGATAGGGCTTGGCCATTTTCTGTTCATACGTAAGGGGCTTGACCGCCGCCGCCTCGGGCGAGGGGGTCGTACGGCTGTCCGAACGTGACGCGTCGCCCGCGTCGTCCCGGTCGACCTCCGCCGCCCGCGCGGCGCCGTTCCCGGAGGTGCTGTCGTGGGCGACCTGCCCGGCCACGACGACCGCGAGCACGGTGGTCACCGCGGCGGCCGCGATACCGGTGAGCGTACGGCCCTTGCCTCCCCTGGCCTCCTTGGCCGGGGTCCCCTCCGCGTCGCTCCGGGTCTCCGGCTCGCGGCTGTCCCGGTCGGTGACGGAGGGGTGCGGGTCGTCGGCCACCGGGTCGCGCCGGCGCGGGGCGGGCGGTGCGGGCGGGCTGTCGAAGGCGTCGACGAACTCGCGCCGCGGGCCCGGTATCAGCGGCCGGGTACCGGCGGCCTGCTGGTGGTGCGGGGGGCGCGGAGCGCCGGGGCGCGCGCTGGGCGCGGGCGCCTGGAGGCCGGGGCGGCCCGGGGCGCGCATGGGGCCCGTACCCCAGCCGCCGCCGGGTTCACGCTGCTCGGGGTGGCCGCCGCGCACCTCGGGCGCCCCCGCGAAGGGCGCGGGTCCCGCCTGCCGTCTGCGCCGTCCGGTGCCGGCGACGGGCCGGGCGGCCTCGCGCCCCGCTTCGTTCGGCTCCGCCTGCCCGGTCCCGGGCGCGCTGGGCCCGGGGCCCTTCCGGCTGTGTCGTCCCACGCCCTGGATCAGCTCCCGCCGCATTCGTCGAGCAATTCCCGGAACGCCTGGGCGACCGCCTCCGGGTACTCCATCATCGCCACGTGCCCGGCATCGGGCAGTGTCAGCAGGCGCGCGTCGCGGAAGGCCGCGGACGCCCTGCGGGCCATCCGGAACGAGACGAGCCGGTCCCGTCCGCCGTACACCAGCTGGGTCGGCGCGAGCACCCGCTCGGCCTGGCGCCACAGCCCGTGCTGTCCGCCCAGCGTGTACGCGTCGACGATGCCACGGGCGGAACGCGCCATGGCGTCCCAGAAGTACGGCAGTTCCAGCCGGCGCTCCATTTCGGCCACCGCGTCGCGGAAGCCCGCCTCGGAGACCCGTGCCGGATCGCCGTAACAGAGTGCCATGACTCCGCGGGTGCGGTCCTCCGCGGTCCAGTCCCGGGAGAGCCGGGCGAACAGGGAGGCGACACCCGGCAGTGCGAGCAGCGCGGTCGGGGCGGCCGTGCGCTGGACTCGGATCTCCGGGAGCGCGGGCGAGATGAGCGTGAGCGTACGCACCAGATCGGGGCGGACCGCGGCGACCCGGGTGGCGATCGCGCCGCCCATCGAGTTGCCGAACAGGTGCACGGCCCCGCGCTCCTGGGCGTCCAGAAGGCGGATGACCGCGCGGGCGTGTCCGGTGACCGAGTAATTGCCGTCGTCCGGAGGCGGCGAGTCGCCGAAGCCGGGCAGGTCGACCGCCTCGCAGTCGGCCAGGTCGTCCACGAGCGGCATCAGGGCCGACCAGTTCTGCGAGGAGCCGCCGAGCCCGTGCACGAAGAGGGCGGGCGGCAGCCCGGGCCCCCGGGACGGCCGCGAACGGACGGTCAGCGTCAGCCCGGGCAGCTCGACGGAGCGCATCCGCTCCCCCTCCGCGACCCTGACGGCGCTCACCGTGGGTGACACCGCTGCGGCGGCGGCGCGGACTCCCGGCAGCTCGGTCGAAGACATGCGGCAATGTTACGAGATGATCACACCGGGGTTCATGTGTTCGCCGTCACACGATCGCATAGCGGCTTTCCGGGGTACCTCATAGGCTCGAAGCGAGGAAGGGAGTCACCATGACGGTCGACCCGAGGGACCCGGAGACCTTCGAGGACGTCCAGCCGGACGAGCCCGACCAGGAGACGCCCGAGGCGGACGCCGCCGAGCAGCAGGCAGACCTCCGTCCGGAGGGGGACGAACCGCTCACAGACCTCGATCGCAGCGGCGCCAGCGAGGCGGACGCGGCGGACCAGGCCCGTGCGGTCCCACAGGATGAGGACGATTACCGCTGATACGTCCCGCTCTGCCCGCCGGGGCGGACAATCTGCGGCTACCGCAGCCGTCCGGTCCGTGAAATTCTGCGTCCGCGCCGCGCATACCCGGGTTACCCAAAAGTACGATGTCGGTATGGCGCGGCACGTACGGAACGGCTGTGTCGGACCACGAATTTGGGAGGCGGCGTGACAGCCATCGAGCAGACCGAGGCGGCGCGCCCGCGGGGCACTCGCCTGCCCCGCCGCGCCCGACGCAACCAGCTGCTGGGAGCCGCGCAGGAGGTCTTCGTCGCGCAGGGCTACCACTCCGCGGCGATGGACGACATCGCGGAGCGCGCCGGGGTCAGCAAGCCGGTGCTCTACCAGCACTTCCCGGGCAAGCTGGAGCTCTATCTGGCCCTCCTCGACCAGCACTGCGAGTCGCTGCTCCAGTCCGTGCGCACGGCGCTGGCGTCGACCACGGACAACAAGCTGCGCGTGGCCGCGACGATGGACGCGTACTTCGCGTACGTGGAGGACGAGGGCGGCGCCTTCCGGCTGGTCTTCGAGTCCGACCTGACCAACGAGCCCGCCGTGCGCGAGCGTGTGGACCGGGTCTCGCTCCAGTGCGCCGAGGCGATCTCCGACGTGATCGCGGGCGACACGGGCCTCTCCAAGGAGGAGTCCATGCTCCTCGCGGTGGGCCTCGGCGGGGTGTCCCAGGTGGTCGCCCGCTACTGGCTGTCGAGCCGGTCGGCCATTCCGCGCGACACCGCGGTCCAGCTGCTCACCTCGCTGGCCTGGCGCGGCATCGCGGGCTTCCCCCTGCACGGCATCGATCAGCACTGACCGCCCGCGCGGCGCCGTGTTCGCTGCGGGCGTGGCCGGCAAGACACCCCCAAGCGCCCTGACGAGTCCCCTCAGCGGGCTAATGTGTGCTGCGTACGGCGCGGTTCGCCGCGCAGGGACTGACCGTCGGAGGGACATAGCCGTGGAGGTCAAGATCGGGGTGCAGCACACGCCCCGGGAGATCGTTCTGGAGAGCGGGCTTTCCGCCGAAGAGGTCGAGAGCGCGGTGTCCGAGGCTCTCGCCGGCAAGGCGCGGCTGCTGAGCCTCACGGACGAGAAGGGCCGCAAGGTCCTGGTACCGGCGGACCGGATCGCCTACGTGGAGATCGGCGAGCCCAGCACCCGACGGGTGGGGTTCGGCGCGCTGTAGAGCGTACGAACGCGAGGAGCGGCCCGGCGGGAATCACCGCCGGGCCGCTCCTCATTCGGCGCCCGCACCCGGACCGGCGGTACGGCGGCCGGGCGAAGCCGGTGCGCGGGAGGGTTGTGAGCGGTCGCTCACGGGTAGTACCAGCAGGACCGAAGCGCCCGTTCCGTATCCCTGCGAGGTGATCGTCCGTGATCCTGGAAACGTTGAGCGCCGTCGTGCTCGGAGTGGTCCTCTCCTGGGCGGCGCTGCGCTCGCTCCCCGGCCGGCTCCCGGCCCGTCGGACCGTGTTCGGCACGGGGGCGCTCGGCGGCGTGTTCGGCGCGTCCCTGATGCACTCGGTGCTCGGCCCGGGCCACGCGGCGGCCGTCGTGGTGGGCGCCGCACTGATCGCCGCCGTGACGGTGTCCCTGCTGGTCCGGCCCCGCAGCCGCCGGCTGAGGCGGTCGGCCGCCGCCTGACATCCGGGCCCTCTACGCGGCCAGCCCCAGCGCGGCCATGCGCTTGGTGTGCGCCTCGGTGATCCGGGAGAACATCCGGCCCACCTCCGCCAGGTCGAAGCCGTCGGCGACCCCGCCGACCAGCATGGTCGACAGCGCGTCGCGGTCCGCGACCACCCGCTGCGCCTGCGACAGCGCCTCGCCCATCAGCCGCCGCGCCCACAGCGCCAGCCGGCCGCCGACCCTCGGGTCCGCCTCGATCGCCGCGCGCACCTTCTCGACGGCGAAGTTGCCGTGACCGGTGTCGTCCAGCACGGCGAGCACGAGCGAGCGGGTGTCGGAGTCCAGGCGGGCCGCGACCTCCCGGTAGAAGTCGCTGGCGATCGAGTCGCCGACGTACGCCTTGACCAGGCCCTCCAGCCAGTCCGACGGGGCGGTCTGGCGGTGGAAGTCGTCCAGCGCCCGGGCGAAGGGCTCCATGGCGGCGGTCGGCTCGACCTCGATGGCGGTCAGCCGCTCGGTCAGCCGCTCGAAGTGGTGGAACTCGGCGGACGCCATCTTCGCCAGCTCCGCCTTGTCGGCCAGCGTGGGCGCCAGCTTGGCGTCCTCGGCGAGCCGCTCGAAGGCCGCGAGCTCCCCGTAGGCGAGGGCACCCAGCAGATCCACGACGGCGGCCCGGTACTGCGGCTGCGCGGACGCGGTGGCCCAGTCCTGGTCGGCGATTCTGGTCGTCGCGGGGGCTTCGTTGGCGTTGTCAGGCGTCTCCATGCAGCGCAGAATAGCCCGCCCGGGCGGCGGCGGAAGGGCCCGCCCGACGACCGACGTCACACCGTTCCGACGAATTCGCCCCACACAGATGCGCGGATCCGGGGTACAGTGGTAATGCGCTTACTGAGCACTTTGCATCTGCTCGTGGCGCGAAATTGAATGAGGATGCCCGGTCGGTGGCCCGATCGGCTCCGACCCGACAGCCCTCCACGCGGTGCGTGCACACGTACGACCGCAGATGAGGGGCCCCCTCAGCGGCACGAGCGCTCGAGCGACGGCAGTGGTCCCGCGCCACCCGGCTTTTCCGCCGGATGACCAACCCCGGCACGGTACGACCCCCTTCGTTCGCCTCGGACCGCATCTCACAGAAGAGGCAGCACCCTGACTACGTTCCGAGACCTCGGGATTCTTTCCGAGACGGCCGAGGCCCTTGAGGCCGTCGGCATCACGTCCCCCTTTCCCATCCAGGAGCTGACGCTCCCGGTCGCCCTCTCCGGCTCCGACGTCATCGGCCAGGCCAAGACCGGCACCGGCAAGACGCTCGGCTTCGGCCTCCCGCTGCTGGAGCGCGTGACCGTCCTCGCCGACGTCGAGGCGGGCCGCGCGAAGCCGGAGGAGCTGACCGACTCCCCGCAGGCCCTCATCGTCGTGCCCACCCGCGAGCTGTGCCAGCAGGTCACCAACGACCTGCTCACCGCCGGCAAGGTGCGCAACGTGCGGGTCCTCGCGATCTACGGCGGCCGGGCCTACGAGCCCCAGGTCGAGGCGCTGAAGAAGGGCGTCGACGTGATCGTCGGCACCCCCGGCCGGCTGCTCGACCTCGCGGGCCAGCGCAAGCTGGACCTGTCCCAGGTCCGCGCGCTCGTCCTCGACGAGGCCGACGAGATGCTGGACCTGGGCTTCCTGCCCGACGTCGAGCGCATCATCACGATGCTGCCGGCGAAGCGCCAGACCATGCTGTTCTCGGCCACCATGCCGGGCGCGGTCATCTCGCTGGCCCGCCGCTACATGTCGCAGCCGACGCACATCAACGCCACCTCGCCCGACGACGAGGGCACGACCGTCAAGAACACGGCGCAGTACGTCTACCGCGCCCACTCGATGGACAAGCCCGAGATGGTCTCGCGCATCCTCCAGGCCGACGGCCGCGGGCTCGCGATGATCTTCTGCCGCACCAAGCGCACCGCGGCGGACATCGCCGAGCAGCTGGAGCGGCGCGGCTTCGCCTCCGGCGCGGTCCACGGCGACCTCGGCCAGGGCGCCCGCGAGCAGGCCCTGCGCGCCTTCCGCAACGGCAAGGTCGACGTGCTGGTCTGCACCGACGTCGCCGCCCGCGGTATCGACGTCGAGGGTGTGACGCACGTCATCAACTACCAGTCCCCCGAGGACGAGAAGACCTACCTGCACCGCATCGGCCGCACCGGCCGCGCGGGCGCCAAGGGCATCGCGATCACGCTGGTCGACTGGGACGACGTCCCGCGCTGGCAGCTGATCAACAAGGCCCTGGACCTGAAGTTCCCGGACCCGGTCGAGACGTACTCCACCTCGCCGCACCTCTACGAGGACCTCGACATCCCGGCCGGCACCAAGGGTGTTCTGCCCCGCGCCGAGCGCACCCGCGCCGGTCTCGGGGCCGAGGAGATCGAGGACCTCGGCGAGACCGGCGGCCGCGGCCGCAAGTCCGCCGCGCCGCCCGCCCGCGAGGAGCGGGCCCCGCGCACCCCGCGCCAGCGCCGTCGCACCCGTGGCGGCTCGTCGGTCGACGAGGGCGCCGCGACCGTGCCCGCCCCGGCCGCCGAGGCCGAGGCGTCGGCCGACGCGCCGCGCACCCCGCGCCGCCGCCGGCGCACCCGTGCCGGTGCGGCGGAGGCCATCGCGGCGGAGGCCGCGGTCGCCACGGCCGCGGTCGCCGTGGCCGAGGCCCCCGCGGCCGTGGTGACCGAGCCGGAGGCCGAGGCCGCGCCGAAGAAGCGCACCCGGACCCGGGCCGCCAAGCCGAAGACGGAGGCCGTCGCCGCCGAGGCCGTCGCGGAGACCGCGACCGCCGAGGCCGAGGCCAAGCCGCGTCGCCGCCGGGCCCGCGCCGCCCAGCCGGTGGCCGAGGAGGCCGCGTTCCAGGCCGAGCCGGTGGCCGAGCCGGAGGCGCCCGCCGTCACGCGGCCGCGCCGCCGCCGGGTGGTCAAGCCGGTCGAGGACGAGGTCGACTTCCAGATCGCGCCGATCTCCGAGCCCGAGCCGGTGCGCCGTCGTACGCGTACGGCCCCCAAGCCGAAGACGGAGGCCGTGGCGGAGGCAGCGACCGCCGAGGGCGAGGCCAAGCCGCGCCGGCGCCGGGCACCGCGCGCCACCGCGAAGGCCGAGGGCTGAGCGGACCACGCAACACCTGACGGGCGGCCCCGGGGAACTCTTCCCCGGGGCCGCCCGTCGTTCGCGGGCGCGGGCCGCCCGTCGTTCGCGGGCGCGGGCCGCCCGTCGTTCGCGGGCGCGCGGAACGTTCTAACCTCGTTCCATGAGCAGGCCACCCACCTTCACCCCGCCCTCCTGCGCCCGTGCCCGTGCGCTGCCCACCGCGCGCGGGGACTTCGCCGTGCTGGACGCGGCCCCCACCGGGACTCCGCGCGGTACCGCCCTGCTGGTGCCCGGGTACACCGGCAGCAAGGAGGACTTCATCGCGCTGCTGGAACCGCTCGCGGAGGCCGGCTACCGGGCCGTCGCCGTCGACGGGCGCGGGCAGTTCGAGAGCCCGGGGACGGACGACCTCCAGGAGTACGCGCAGGAGGAGCTGGCCCGTGACGTGCTCGCGCAGACGGCCGCGCTCGGCGCCGGCGAGGGCGCGGTGCACCTGCTGGGGCACTCGCTCGGGGGGCAGCTCTGCCGGGCCGCGGTCCTGCTGGACGCGGCGCCGTTCCGCTCGCTGACGCTGATGTCCTCGGGGCCCGCCGAGGTGGTCGAGGCTCAGCAGGTCAAGCTGAAGATCCTCGGTGACGCGCTGGCCACCATGACCATGAGCGCCGTCTGGGACGCGATGCGCGCCTTCGACCCGCCGGCCGAGGCGGAGACGGGCGGCGAGGACCTGCGGCGGCGGTGGCTGCTCCACCGTCCGGCCCAGCTGATCGCGACGGGCCGCCAGCTGGCCGCCGAGCCGGACCGGGTGGCCGAGCTCGCCGCGACCGGGCTGCCGGTCCATGTCGTCTCCGGCGAGGTGGACGACGTCTGGCCGGTGCCGGTGCTGGACGAGATGGCGGGGCGCCTGGGGGCGCGCCGGACCCGGATCGAGGGCGCCGAGCACTCCCCCAACACGGGGCGGCCGGAGGCGACCGCCGCCGCGCTCGCCTCCTTCTGGGACAGCCTGTAGGTCACCCCCAAAGTGCCCGTACCGCAGGGTCTCAGTACTGGGACTGGAGGTGCTGCCAGAAGCCGTCGCGCAGTGCGCGCCGCAGCGGGGGATGGCCGCGCAGCGAGCGCTGGAGGAGGCGTTCGGCCTCGTGCAGCAGGTCCTGGTCGACCGAGCCCGGCAGGAAGGGGTGCCCGGGCAGCAGGTCGGCCAGGGACTCACGGCCGCGCGCGGCGAGCCAGGCCGCCGCGATCTGCGCACCGACGAAGTGGACGTCCTCGCGGGAGGGCACGGGGGCGTCCTCCTCGTACGTGGTGACGGGGCGTCTGGTCACGTAGGGGCGGCAGAAGTCCAGGTCGAAGGTGCGCTGGCTGTCCACCTCCCAGAGCAGCGGCTCCGCCTGGTTGCGCCCCTCGCCCGCCTCGATGCCCCAGAGGTGGACGCGGGCGCCGTATCCCTGGGCGGCCTCGACGGCCGAGACCAGGTCCTCGTCGCCGCCGACGAGCGCGGCGTCGCTGATGGCCCGGTGGCGGGCGAGCGATTCCAGGTCGGTGCGGATGAGGGAGTCGACGCCCTTCTGCTGGTTGTTGGCGTTGAGGTTGCCGAGTCTGACCTTGACGTCGGGGAGTTCGGCGATGGTCTGCTGCTCGGTGGTGTGGATGCGGCGTCTGGCCCCGTCGTACCAGTACACGCGCAGCAGCCGGCTGTCCGCGAAGATGGTGCGGGCCTTGTCGATGAACGCCTCGATCAGCCCTTCGGCGTCGAGGTCGAAGGAGCGCCGGTCCTCGGTGCCGGTGACGAGCAGCCCGGCGGCGGCGTAGACGTAGCCCGCGTCCACGAAGATCGCGTGGGTCGACGGGGTCTTCGAGACCTCGGCGAGCACGCGTTCGAGCAGTGCGTTGGTGCGGTCCAGCCGCTCGCCGATCTCCGCGTCGTTCATGCGCGTCCCGTCGCGCCCGTACGCCTGATTACCAACGGGTATTTAGACATCCGAAAAATTTCCTTAGCGTAGGGAATGATTGCAGGGGGCAAGCCGTTGTACCCGGTGTGGGGCGCTCGACAGACATGCCTGGCGCTCCTCATCCTTGCGGACGGGACACCGTCCTCCCCGTAGTTCTCCAGCAGGAGGATCAGACGAAGGGAAGCCCTATGCGCTTCGAGATCATGCGACTCGACGATGTCGACGGTACCGCCGTGGACAGCACCGTCGTGGACGCCGCCTCCGTCAAGCGGATCGTGCAGCAGGCCGCGGCCACGGGCCAGCGCATCTACATCCGCCCGGCCGAAAGTCCGGCTTCGTAACACCTTGCCGATGTGAGTTGCCGTCATAACGAAGACGAAGCGCCCCCGCACGGAACGACCGTGCGGGGGCGCTGTTGCGTCCGGGCCCCGGTCAGCTGCCCTGGATGACCTGGGTGACGCCGTTGATGATCTGCTGCACGGCGATGGCGGACAGCATCATGCCGGCCAGCCTGGTCACGAGCACGACCCCGCCGTCCTTGATGACGCGGATGATCAGCAGCGAGTAACGCATGGTCAGCCAGAGCACGACGTGCATGACGAGGATCGCCGTCCACACCGAGACCTGGCTCGCCACGCTGTCGGCGTGCTGCACGGCGAGGATCACCGAGACGATCGCGCCGGGACCGGCGAGCAGCGGCATGCCGAGCGGTACGAGGGCGACGTTGACGTCCTTGGTCTGCGTCGGCTCGTCCGTCTTGCCGGTGAGCAGGTCGAGCGCGATGAGCAGCAGGAGCAGCCCGCCGGCGATCATCAGCGCCGGCACGGAGACGTGCAGGTAGTCCAGGATCTGCTGGCCGAGCACGCCGAAGACGGCGATGACGCCGAAGGCGACGGCAACGGCCTGGAGCGCCATCCGGCGCTGCACCTTGGCGGGGCGGCCGGCGGTGAGGGCGAGGAAGATCGGGGTGATTCCGGGCGGATCCATAATCACAAAAAGGGTGAGAAAAAGGGATCCGAAGACAGCGACGTCGAACACGGTGAGCCTTGTGGGGAGTGAGCGGGTGTGCGGCGGTGACCGCGGGGAAGAGACGCACCTCGGGGCCGCCGGGCATGCCGGACGGCGGCGGGGTGCGGTGAAGGGATGAGCGGCGTACGCGGGCGGGGCCCGGGTGCTGTCAGGCGGTGGCGGGTCCGCCGGCGCCCGGCACCGGGAAGGCTCCCGTGGCGCGCCGGGTGATCTCGCCGTAGATCTCCGGGTCGGTGGTGTACGCGCCGAGCTCCACGGTCTTGCGGCTCCCGTGGTAATCGCTGGAGCCGGTCGTCAGCAGCCCGAGCTCGCGGGCCAGTGCGCGCAGCCGGGTCCGGGTCGGCTCGTCGTGGTCCATGTGGTCGACCTCGATGCCGTCGAGCCCGGCGGCGGCCAGCTCGGCGATCCGCGCCTCGGGCACCGTACGACCACGCTTGACGGCGGCCGGGTGGGCGAAGACGGTGACGCCGCCCGCGGCCTTCACGAGCCGGATCGCGTCGAAGGGGTCCAGCTCGTGCTTCTCCGCGTACGCGCGGCCGCCGTCGCCGAGCCAGTCCGGCGTGAAGGCGTCGGAGACCGTCGGGACGACGCCCAGCTCGACGAGGGCGGTGGCGACGTGCGGCCGGCCGACGGAGCCGTCACCGGCGATGCGGGCGACCTGCTCCCAGGTGACGGGGACGCCCACGTCCTGGAGCTTGCGGACCATGGTCCGGGCGCGCGGCACCCGGTCGTCGCGCACCAGCTCGCGCTCGCGGGCGAACTCCGGCTCGTCCGGGTCGAAGAGGTACGCCAGCATGTGCAGGCCCACGCCGTCGACGCGGCAGGACAGCTCGGCGCCCGGGACGAGGGTGAGCCCTTCCGGGAGCGCGGCGGCGGCCTCGGCGTGCCCGCGCAGGGTGTCGTGGTCGGTGAGGGCGACGACGTCGAGGCCCGCAGCGGCGGCGCCCAGCACCAGCTCGGCCGGGGTGTCCGTGCCGTCCGACGCGGTGGAGTGGGTGTGCAGATCGATGCGCACGACTCGTACTCCAGTGCTCGCGGCCGGACGGGGGACACCCCAGGATAACCGGCGCGCGCGCTTGGTCCGCCCGGCGTCAGGGGCCCGTCAGCAGGCGGGGAGTGAGGGCGCCGCAGGGCACCAGGTCGACCTCTCCCCCGGCGTCGCGCAGGTCGGTGAGCACCAGCTCGTCGTACATGAGCAGTCCGGACTGCTCGGGCCACACGATGGCCCACAGCCACAGGCCGCGCGCCTCGCCCGCGAAGACGGCGCGGTCGGCGGGGGCGTGCTTGACATGCCAGAGGGGTGTGGGGCGTCCGGCGGCGAGCACCTTGGAGTCCGGGGGGCCGTCCACGCGCAGCAGGGGCCCGGGGTCGGGACCGTCGATGCCGGCGTACCGCGCGCCGAGCCCGACGCCCAGTTCCTCGGCGACGAGCAGCAACTCGCCCATGCCGCCGAGCGGTCCGGGTCCGGAGCAGGCGACGGCGGTGGCGCGTCCACCGGTGCGGTCGTCACCGGCGCAGGCGACGCCGGTGAACAGCCAGCCGACCGGGAGCGGCCAGGGCATCCACACGGGGACCCGCGCCCGGTGCACCACCACGCCGAGCGCCTCGACGCTCGGCGGGACGACGGGCTGGAGCGGATGGACGCTGCCGTGGACGTCGCACTGCCAGGTGTCGGCGAAGAGCCCCGGCGCCCTCACCCGGCCTCCGCACTTCGGGCAACTCGGTTCGCCCCTCATACCTTCCCACGGTCCTCTCCGGCCGTCGCCGCGTCAAGGACGATCACCCTTGCG
The DNA here is from genome assembly GCF_049844595.1 of Streptomyces sp. DT224. Classification (NCBI taxonomy): domain Bacteria; kingdom Bacillati; phylum Actinomycetota; class Actinomycetes; order Kitasatosporales; family Streptomycetaceae; genus Streptomyces; species Streptomyces sp. DT224. The sequence goes on along the minus strand of NZ_JBNCLI010000001.1, from coordinate 98,490 downwards.
CGCCGCGCACCCAGGCCCCTCTACCCCGCGCACCGTGGGGTCACCGGGCACCCCCGGGGAAATTTAGATGTAACTTGCATTCATTAGCTTCTCTAACTTATTCTGTGCATAACGCATCGATCCAGCGGAGCCAGTGGAGAGGAAGAGGCCCATGCCCACAGAGGCAGTAACGGGAGAGGATCCGTTCAACCAGGAGCCGGTCAGCATCCTGCGCCAGCCGAAGGCCGTCTGGGCCACGGCGGGCGCTTCGGTCGTCGCGTTCATGGGCATCGGCCTGGTGGACCCGATCCTGCCGTCCATCGCCAAGGGCCTGGACGCGACACCCAGCCAGGTGTCCCTGCTCTTCACCTCGTACTTCCTGATCACCGCCGTCGCGATGCTCGTGACCGGCTTCGTCTCCAGCCGCATCGGCGGCCGCAAGACCCTGCTGGCCGGGCTGGCGCTCGTGGTGGTCTTCGCCGCGCTCTCCGGCACCTCCTCGTCCGTCGGGGAGCTGGTCGGGTTCCGGGCCGGCTGGGGCCTGGGCAACGCGCTGTTCGTCTCGACCGCGCTCGCGGTGATCGTCGGCGCGGCGGCCGGCGGCAGCTCGGCGGCGATCCTGCTGTACGAGTCGGCGCTCGGCCTCGGCATGGCGTGCGGGCCGCTGCTCGGCGCGCTGCTCGGGGACGCCAGCTGGCGCTACCCCTTCTTCGGGACGGCCGCGCTGATGGCGATCGGCTTCGTCTGCATCACGGCGTTCCTGAAGGAGCAGCCCAAGCCGGCCCGCAAGACCTCGCTGCTCGATCCGGTCAAGGCGCTCGGCCACAGCGGGCTCGCCTCCGTCGCGGCGTCCGCGTTCTTCTACAACTACGCGTTCTTCACGATCCTGGCGTTCACCCCGTTCGTGCTGAACATGACGCCGTACAAGTCCGGTGCCGTCTTCTTCGCCTGGGGCCTGCTGCTCGCGGTGTTCTCGGTGCTCGTCGCGCCCCGGCTCCAGCAGCGGTTCGGCTCGCTCAAGGTGCTCGGCGCCTCGCTGGTGCTGCTCGCCGCGGACCTGGTGGTCCTCGGCTACGGCAGCCACACCACGGCCATCGTCTGCACCATCGTGTCCGGCGCCCTGATCGGCATGAACAACACCGTGTACACCGAGCTGGCGCTCGGCGTCTCGGACGCGCCGCGCCCGGTGGCCAGTGCGGGTTACAACTTCGTCCGCTGGTTCGCCGCCGCCGCGGCGCCCTACCTGGCCCCGAAGATCGAGGAGTGGAGCAACATCCACATCCCGTTCGTGGTCGCCGCCGCCGCCTCGGTGATCGGTGCGGTCGTGGTCTGGGTACGGCGCTCCGCGCTGACCCACGAGGCGGAGGAGCTGGAGCCGAAGCACGCCACGGAGGACGGCGTCACGGTCTTCGCCAACTGACGCCCGTCAGTCGAGAGTCACGGAACGTCGCAGGGGATCGCGCAGGTCGGTCCCCTGCGACAGCCATTTCTCCTGGAGCTCCTGCGCACCCCTGACCCGCTTCCAGGCGGCCTCGTTCGACGTCATCGGCAGCAACGGCAGAAACCGCACCGGCTCCAGCGGCTCATCCAGCTCCAGGTCCTCGACCAGCCCCCCGCCCTCCGCGACGAGCACCGAGGTGAACGGCGCGCCCGGCCACAGCGGTTCGCCGACGTCCAGCGAGGCGCCGGGCGCCACGACCAGGCCCTCCACCTGGGGCGAGGCGGCGAGCACCGCGAGCTTGCGCAGCACCTGGTCGGTGTCGGCCAGTCCGCCCCGTACCGACAGGACCAGTTCGGCGCGCGGGCCCTTCAGCGGGTCGGCCACGACGGCCGTCGGGTCGGACATCGGCTGGGCGGACATGCCGAGCGTGGCGTACCGCACGATGTCACCGTCGATGAACCGGAGCACCTCGATCCGGTCCGTCCCGAGAAACGTCACTGCCGCACGTGCGTCCGGTTCACCGAGGGCCGTCCGCAGCCGCGCCTCGACCAGAGCGAGAATTTCTGCCATGCCGCGAGCATAGGTCGCGTATGGAACGGGCAAAGTAAGGGATTGGCCCTGTACTGGCTGCTAGCCTGGGGTGTCGGCCCGGGACAGCACGCTGAAGCGTCGCTCTCAAGTCCCGGCGCTACGTCATCCCCCACGGGGGACCGGCAGGAGGAGGTGGGGCTGCGGTGGATCCGAGTCGATCGTGCAGTACCAACCGCTCTTCCGCCGGACGCCCCTCCGTGTGATCTGACACCCGGTCGGGGCCCTGGCATGTCGCATGACGGAAGAGCACATCTTTTTGCCTGTCTGTAGCGAACGCCGTCATCGTGCCGCCGCGGTGCCGCCCGCTTTGCGGATGTGAGTCCACGTCCCCATTCCGGGCTGTTCCACGCCCCCGACGACGGCCCTCCGTGAAGGAGCCAGCCATGTCGATGATCCGTGACCTGCGCGCCGTCGTGCGCCCCTCCCTGCGCAAGACCGCCCCCCTGCACAACGGCTACGACGCCACCCGCGACCCGTCCACCTCCAGCGCCGTGGTCGACTGCGCGGTCTACCGCGACGGCCGCCGGCTCGCCGAGACGGACGGCACCTGCCGCACCGCCCGCGAGGCGATGCTCCGGGTCCGGGAGAAGGGCGGCTTCGCCTGGATCGGGCTGCACGAGCCGACCGAGGAGGAATTCGCGGGCATCGCCCGGGAGTTCGGACTGCACCCGCTGGCCGTGGAGGACGCGGTCCACGCCCACCAGCGCCCGAAGCTGGAGCGCTACGACGACACGCTGTTCACCGTCTTCAAGACCATCCACTACGTCGAGCACGCCGAACTGACCGCGACCAGCGAGGTGGTGGAGACCGGCGAGGTCATGTGCTTCACCGGCCGGGACTTCGTCATCACCGTGCGGCACGGCGGCCACGGCTCGCTGCGCGCGCTGCGCCACCGTCTGGAGGACGACCCCGAGCTGCTGGCCAAGGGCCCCTCCGCCGTGCTGCACTCCATCGCCGACCACGTGGTCGACGGCTACATCGCGGTGGCAGGCGCGGTGCAGGAGGACATCGACGAGGTGGAGATCGAGGTCTTCTCCACGCCGGACAAGGGAAGCGCGCGCGGCTCGGACGCCGGGCGGATCTACCAGCTCAAGCGCGAGGTGCTGGAGTTCAAACGGGCCGTCTCCCCGCTGCTGCGTCCGATGCAACTGCTGAGCGAACGGCCCATGCGGCTGATCGACCCCGACATCCAGAAGTACTTCCGGGACGTCGCCGACCACCTGGTGCGGGTCCAGGAAGAGGTCATCGGCTTCGACGAACTGCTGAACTCCATCCTCCAGGCCAACCTGGCGCAGGCGACCGTCGCGCAGAACGAGGACATGCGCAAGATCACGTCCTGGGCGGCGATCGTCGCCGTACCGACGATGATCTGCGGGGTCTACGGCATGAACTTCACGCACATGCCGGAGCTGGGCTGGACGTACGGCTATCCGATGGTCATGGGCTTCATCGGCGTGGTCTGCTTCTCCATCCACCGCATGCTCAAGCGCAACGGCTGGCTCTGAGCGTCCCCATTAAGCTCTGCTCCATGACTGCTGCTGACACGCTGCTCGGGCCGGCCCTCGTCGAGGAGGCCACGAAGAAGTCGGGCCTCGTCTGGGTCCGCTCCACGGGCGCGGCGCGGGCGCTGTGGCACGTATGGCACGAGGGCGCCGCCCATCTCGTCGGCGACGGCCCCGGCGAGCAGCCGCTCCCGGCCGGGCTCACCGAGGGCGCCACCGCCGAGGTGACCGTCCGCAGCAAGGACAAGGGCGGCCGCCTCGTCGCCTGGTCCGCCTCGGTCACCGTGCTCGCCCCGCACTCCGAGGAGTGGGAGGCCGCCGTCGCCGAGCTGAAGGGCAAGCGGCTGAACGCGCCGGACGCGGAGCAGATGGTGGACCGCTGGGCCCGCGAGTGCCGGGTCGTCCGGCTCACGCCCCTGGACGCGCACACCGAGCTGCCCGAGACCTCCGGGGCAGCCGCTCCGCTGCCCACGACGGCGACGACCCGGCTGCCGGTCCCGGCGGGCCTGCCGCGCCTGCTGAAGCGCTCACTGCGCACGTAGCGCGCGACCCCTCAGGACGACGTCTTCGGGAGCTGCTTGCCGTAGTCGACGGTCTCGTCCTTCGCGGGGGCCTTCAGTGTGAAGTCCTTGCCCCAGTCGGCGAGCGTGATCACGCCTCCGCCGCCGCCCCGGGCGAAGCGCAGCGGATACGGCTTGCCCTCCAGCGCCACGTCGAGTGCGCCGCCCGCACCCTCGCCGCCCATGATCCGCACCGTGCGCACCCCGCCCACCTTGTCGCGGTCGCCCTTGGTGAGCTTGCCGTGCAGCGTGAGCATCCCGTCGAGCAGCACCTTCTTGTCGGTGAAGCCGCTCAGCTGCTTGTACGTGGGGTCTCCCTCGGGAACCTTGACGTACTTGCCCTCCAGCTTGTCGGCCGCCGCCGTGCCGCCCTCGCCGGTGTCCGCCGTGCCCCCGTCGTCGTGGCTCCAGAAGCCGGCGTCGGCCTTGAGGTAGAGCTCGTCACCGATCCGCAGCAGCGTGAAGGTGCTGTTCTTCGAGGTGACGGAGCCCGCGCCGCCCTTGTTCTTGAGCCGCATGTCGATCGTGTAGGTGCCGCCCTTGCTGACCAGCGTCCCGGCGAGCCGCACGGCGTCGGCGGAGTCCGCCGCGGTCTGCGCCTTCTTCTCGATCTCCGGCGCGGAGAGCTTGCCGGCGCCGTTGGTCCCCTCGTCCGGGTCGTCGCCCGCGCACGCGGTCAGCGCCGCGGTCAGCCCCGCGCAGAGCGCGAGGGCGAGGGACGCGTTCCGGCGGCGGGTCCGTACGGCCGGGGCGGAAGAGGTCACAGGCGCACTGCCTCTCGTATCCATGGTGGGGGGTGGCAGACGGCAGCGTACCCGGGTGGCCTACGCCATCGGACCCGGAGCCGTACGGACGGCCAGCCGGGGCGGTCCGGGACCGTACGGGCTAGCCTGATCACGTCATAACAGTGCAATAACTGTCGGAAGCGGGCGGCCGGGGGCCGTTCGGAGGCGAACGAGGAGGTGCGGGGATGACGCCGGTGACGCCCCGGGTGTTCGTCTCGCACCTGTCCGGTGTGCCGGTCTTCGACCCCAACGGCGACCAGGTGGGGCGCGTCCGCGACCTGGTCGCGATGCTCCGCGTCGGCGGCCGGCCGCCCCGGCTGCTCGGCATGGTGGTCGAGGTGGTGAGCCGGCGGCGGATCTTCCTGCCGATGACCCGGGTGACGGGCGTGGAGTCGGGGCAGGTGATCACCACGGGCGTGGTCAACATGCGGCGCTTCGAGCAGCGGCCCACCGAGCGCCTGGTGCTCGGCGAGTTCCTCGACCGCCGGGTGCGCCTGGTGGAGACGGACGAGGAGGTCACCATCCTGGACGTGGCCATCCAGCAGCTGCCCGCCCGCCGGGACTGGGAGATCGACAAGTACTTCGTCCGCAAGGGCCGGGGCGGGGCGCTGCGCCGCAAGGGCGAGACCCTGACCGTCGAGTGGTCGGCGGTGAAGGGTTTCTCGCTGGAGGAGCACGGGCAGGGAGCCGAGTCCCTGGTGGCCACCTTCGAGAAGCTGCGCCCCGCCGACGTCGCCAACGCGCTGCACCACCTGACGCCGAAGCGCCGGGCCGAGGTCGCGGCCGCGCTGGACGACGACCGGCTCGCCGACGTCCTGGAGGAGCTGCCCGAGGACGACCAGGTGGAGATCATCGGCAAGCTCCAGGAGGAGCGCGCGGCGGACGTCCTGGAGGCGATGGACCCGGACGACGCGGCCGACCTGCTCTCCGAGCTGCCCGAGGAGGACAAGGAGCGGCTGCTGACGTTGATGCGCCCGGGCGACGCGGCGGACGTGCGGCGGCTGATGTCGTACGAGGAGCGCACCGCGGGCGGCCTCATGACCACGGAACCGGTCATCCTGCGCCCGGACGCCACGGTCGCCGACGCGCTCGCCCGGGTGCGCCAGTCGGACCTGTCACCGGCGCTCGCCGCACAGGTGTACGTGTGCCGGTCGCCGGACGAGACGCCGACGGGCAAGTACCTGGGCACGGTGCACTTCCAGCGGCTGCTGCGCGACCCGCCGTTCACCCTGGTCAGCTCACTTTTGGACAGCGACCTGGTGCCGCTGCCGCCGGACACCCCGCTGTCGGTGGTGACCAGTTATCTGGCGGCGTACAACCTGGTGTCGGTGCCGGTGGTGGACGAGAGCGGTTCGCTGCTGGGCGCGGTGACCGTGGACGACGTGCTGGACCACCTGCTGCCGGAGGACTGGCGGGAGACCGACTTCCACGGCGGCGAGGGGGTGCTCCGTGGCCGGTGAGGACCGCGCCAGGGCCTCGAACGGCTCGACGGCGCTGACCCGCACGCCGAGGGCCCGGCTCGACCAGCCGAAGGCGCCGCGCCGGCGGCTGCTGCCGGAGTACGACCCCGAGGCGTTCGGCCGGTTCTCGGAGCGCATCGCGCGCTTCCTGGGCACCGGCCGGTTCATCGTCTGGATGACGCTGATCATCATCGTGTGGGTGGCGTGGAACATCTTCGCGCCCGAGCACCTGCGGTTCGACGAGTACCCGTTCATCTTCCTGACCCTGATGCTCTCGCTCCAGGCGTCGTACGCGGCTCCGCTGATCCTGCTCGCGCAGAACCGGCAGGACGACCGGGACCGGGTCACCCACGAGCAGGACCGCAAGCAGAACGAGCGCTCCATCGCCGACACCGAGTACCTGACCAGGGAGATCGCGGCGCTGCGGATGGGCCTCGGCGAAGTCGCCACCCGAGACTGGATCCGCTCCGAACTGGAGGACCTGGTGAAGGACCTGGACGACCGCCGGGCGCTGCTCTCCGCCGAGAGTGACGAAGACCGCTGACGGGGCTACCCGCGCGTAGCGTGAGGCGCCGTACCATCGTCCGTATGGCTACGGAAGACGCGGTGCTTGAGGCACTGGCGACAGTGAACGACCCCGAGATCCACCGCCCGATCACCGAACTCGGCATGGTGAAATCGGTCGACATCGATCCTGACGGCGTGGTCGCTGTCACGGTGTACCTCACCGTCTCCGGCTGTCCGATGCGCGAGACGATCACCCGGAACGTGACCGACGCGGTGGCCGCTGTCGAGGGCGTCTCGCGGGTCGACGTCACCCTCGACGTGATGAGCGACGAGCAGCGCAAGGACCTCGCGGCCTCGCTGCGCGGCGGCACGGCGGAGCGCGAGGTGCCGTTCGCGAAGCCCGGCTCACTGACCCGGGTGTACGCGGTCGCCTCCGGCAAGGGCGGCGTCGGCAAGTCCTCGGTGACGGTCAACCTGGCCGCGGCCATGGCGGCGGACGGGCTCAAGGTCGGCGTCGTGGACGCGGACATCTACGGTCACAGCGTGCCCCGGATGCTCGGCGTGGACGGCCGTCCGACCCAGGTCGAGAACATGATCATGCCGCCGTCCTCGCACGGCGTGAAGGTCATCTCCATCGGCATGTTCACCCCGGGCAACGCCCCGGTGGTCTGGCGCGGCCCGATGCTGCACCGCGCGCTCCAGCAGTTCCTGGCCGACGTCTTCTGGGGCGACCTGGACGTCCTGCTGCTCGACCTGCCGCCGGGCACCGGTGACATCGCGATCTCGGTCGCGCAGCTCGTGCCGAACGCGGAGATCCTGGTCGTCACGACCCCGCAGCAGGCCGCAGCCGAAGTGGCCGAGCGTGCCGGCTCGATCGCCGTGCAGACCCACCAGAAGATCGTCGGCGTCGTCGAGAACATGTCCGGCATGCCGTGCCCGCACTGCGACGAGATGGTCGACGTCTTCGGTTCGGGCGGCGGCGCGAAGGTCGCCGAGGGGCTGACGAAGACGATCGGCGCCGAGGTGCCGGTGCTGGGCGCGATCCCGATCGACGTACGGCTGCGCGAGGGCGGCGACGAGGGCAAGCCCGTCGTGCTCTCCGACCCCGACTCCCCCGCAGGCAAGGCGCTGCGCACCATCGCCGGCAAGCTGAGCGGCCGTCAGCGCGGCCTGTCCGGCATGTCGCTGGGCATCACCCCGCGCAACAAGTTCTGACGCGCGCACGGATACGGGGAAGGCCGGGACCCGCGGGTCCCGGCCTTCCCCGTCGTCGCACCCGTTACGCGTACGCCTCGATGTCCTTGACCACGGAGAAGCCCAGCCCGTACGCGCTCATCCCGCGCCCGTAGGCGCCGATGTGCACGGCGCCGGGGGCGGAGCCGGCCAGCACCCAGCCGAACTCGGACTCGCGGTAGTGGAAGGGGACCGGGACCCCGTCGACCGGCAGGGAGAGCGCCGACCAGGCGGGGCCCTCCAGATCGTCGGCGAGCTCGAACGCGGTCTCCGTCTGCTGGTCCAGCCAGTCGTCGCGCAGGGTGTGGTCGAGCTGCGGGGGCCAGGTGCAGGACAGCAGCCCGGAGCCGGCCAGCCAGGCCGCGGAGGACACCGTCGTCGCCTCCAGGACCCCGGTGCCGTCACCACTGCGCCGTACGGGGCTGCTGGCGACGGTCACCACGACCGCGAACCGCTGCTTGTCGGTGCCCGAGTCGGCGCGGACCAGCGGTTCGTCGCCGTGCCCGATGGAGCCGTGCTGCACCTCGCCGTCGGCGGCGGTGCCCAGCGGCATCAGCCGGCGCGGGCCGGTGAACGCCTCGTCCAGCGCGTACCAGGGGAAGGGGGCCTTCAGATAGCCGTCGACCACCATGAGCCGGGCCGCCGGGACCGCCTCCACCGTGTCCGGCGCGTCCTGTGCGCCCACCCGACTCGTCGTCTCCATCAGCCCGGCCGCCTCCTCGATCCTCAGGGTCCGGAGCGGCCCGCCCCCGCGGGCGTCCTCACAACCGGACAGATGGAGAATAGCCATACCGTCCGGACGACCCGGGATTGGCAGCCCTCAGGTGGCGTCCGCGTCGAACGGCGGCGGGGTGTCCTTCGGCGGCTGCTCGCCCTTCTTGAGCAGATCCGGAGCGCCCTGCGAGCCGTTCGCGGCCGTGACCGAGGCACCGCCCGACACGCCGGTCTTCGCCTCGACGGACGCGGTGCCACGCCCGTTCACCGCGTCGGTGACCTCGGTGAGCTCCTTGCGCAGGTCGAAGCTCTCGCGGATCTCCTTCAGCCCCAGGTCGTCGTTGCCGTCCATGAGCTGCTTGCGGACGAACGTCTTGGGGTTGAGGTCCTCGAACTCGAAGTCCTTGAACTCCGGGCCCAGCTCCGTGCGGATGTCCTCCTTGGCGCTCTCCGAGAACTCACGGATCTTGCGGATGAAGCGGGAGACGTCCTGGATGACCTTGGGCAGTTTGTCCGGGCCGAAGACGAGCACGCCGAGAATCGCGAGCGCCAGCAGCTCGAGTGCACCTATGTCGTTGAACACCTTGCGGCTCCTCGTGTTCTCCGCGACCAGCTCGGATGAGGTCCGGACATCCAACACGGTACCCGGCGAATCTGTCCGGACGGTAGCTTCCCGTGGCCGTCACGTGCCGGTTGCCGAGCCCAGCGTCAAAGTTATGGACAGGTCTTTACCACCGCGGGTCACGGTCAGCTGCAGCCGGTCGCCCGGCCGGTGCGAGCGGATCTTGACGATGAGCTCCTCACCGCTGTGCACCCGCTTGCCGTCCACCTCGGTGATGACGTCGTCCGCCTCGATGCCGGCCTTGTCGGCCGGGCCGCCCGCCGTGACGGGCGAGGAGTTCTGCGTGCTCCCGCCGACCTTGGCCCCGTCACCGTTGTACTTCATGTCGAGCGTGACGCCGATCACCGGGTGGGTCGCCTTGCCGGTGTTGATCAGTTCCTCGGCGACCTGCTTGCCCTGGTTGATCGGGATGGCGAAGCCGAGGCCGATGGACCCGGCCTGCCCGCCCTCGCCGGCCGAGCCGCTGTCGGCGGCGCGGATGGCGCTGTTGATGCCGATGACATGGGCATCGGTGTCGACCAGCGGGCCGCCGGAGTTGCCCGGGTTGATCGGGGCGTCCGTCTGGAGCGCGTTGACGTAGCTGACGTCGCTGCCGTCGCCCTTCTCGCCGCCCGCGGTGATCGGGCGGTCCTTGGCGCTGATGATGCCGGAGGTGACGGTGTTGGACAGGTCGAACGGCGCGCCGATGGCCACCACCGGGTCGCCGACCCGGACGTTGTCGGAGTTGCCCAGCGCGAGCGGCTTCAGCCCGGATACGCCGCTGACCTTCACCACGGCCAGGTCGTAACCGCTGTCCTTGCCGACGACCTCGGCGGTCGCGGTCTCGCCCCCGCTGAACGTGACGGTGATCTCGCCGGACGAACCGGCCGGGGCGACCACGTGGTTGTTGGTGAGGATGTGGCCCCGGTCGTCGAGGACGAAGCCGGTGCCGGTGCCGGCCTCGGTGGCGCCGCTGACGTGCAGGGTGACCACGCTGGGCAGGGCGCTGGCCGCGATGCCGGCCACGCTGTCCGGCGCGCGGCCGCCGCCGTCCCGCTCGTCCTGGGGAAGCTCGATGCTGGTGAGACCGCCGTTGCGTTCTATGTACGCGCCTATGCCGCCGCCGATGCCGCCCGCGACCAGGGCGAGGAGCAGCGCGCCGATCAGCAGCCCGCCGCGCCGGTTCTTCCGCCGGCCGTCGGGGAGCGGGGGGCCCGGCTGGGTGACGAGGGGCTGCCGGGGCGCACCCCAGGGGTCGTAGCTCTGCCACTGCGGGGCCGGGGGGTGGGCGTCCGGCGCGTGCGCGGCTTCCTGCGGGTGCTGGGGCGGTGCCGGGGGCGGGAAGGTCCGGGTCGCGGTGTGGTCCGGCGCGACGGATGTCCCCGCGCCGTCCGTCCCCGCGTACGGCGGGGGTACGGGCGTGCCGTGCGCGGGTGTCGGACGCTGTACGGGAGGGGCGGGCGCCCACGGTCCGGGACCGCCGTAGGGCGGGGTGCCGTACGGGTCGGGCTCGTGCAGGGGCTGCCCGGCGCGGCGGGCGGTGTCATGGGCCTCGGAGGACGTCGGGGGCTCAGCCGCCGTCGGCGCCGCGACAGCCGCCGGGGCCTCGTCCGGAGCCGGAATTCCGCCCGGGGACAGGGTCTTCGGATCCGGCACCGCGTCCTCGACGGGAGGCTCCGGGGGCGCGGCGCTCCCCGGCGTGGGCCGGCTCCACCACTTCGCCCTGGGCTCGGTCGGCTTCCCGTCGTCCATGTTCTCCCCGCAACTGCCGCAACCGGCCCTCCGCACGCCCCCGCGGGGACGTCCCTCCCGAAAATCCTGCCGGAATTCAACCAGGTTTGGTCCGGGGCTGCGCAGCCCGGACCGGGTGCGGGATCAGCGGCGGGGCCAGAGGGGCAGTCCGTGGCCGGCGGAAGCCGGCTGCGCGGCGGCGGAGGTGGGCGGCAGGGAGGGCTGCGGGGTGGGGGCGGGCGGGACGGGGTCGAGCCCGCCGCCCAGGGTGCGGCCCAGCAGCGAACCGGCCCCGCCGGGGCGTATCGCGGACGTGTCGGAGCGGAGGCCCAGCCCGTACGGATTGCCGGAGAGCCGGCCGGAACCCAGCAACGACGGAGCGGCGAACCCCGCCGAGACCGTGTTCACCGCGAGGGAGACCGGGCGGTCCGCCCGGCCGGACGCGGAGCGCATGCCCTGGTCCGGCCCGTTCCGCCGGCCGGACAGGAGGGCGCCGCCGGTCCGGGCGTCGGCGCCGGCCGGGACCACGCTGTTGCCCGGACCGGAGGCACGGGTCGGGGTCTCGCCGGTGGTCGTCGGGAGGGCGCCGCCGAGCGCGATGGCCGCCAGCGAGACGGCGCTGGCTGCGGCGAAGGCGAATCTGCGGCCCCGCCACGGTGAGCGGTCGCCCTCGCGGCCCACCTCGTGGATGCGGAAGCCCGGACCGGTGGAGGGCAGCGCCGTGCCCCCCCCGTGGGCTGCGGGGAGGTAGCCGAAGCCGTCCACGGGGCCGGGGGCGATGGTGAGGTCCGCCCGGCCGCCCGGTGGGCGCGTCCCCGGGAAGAGCCCGTCACCGAACCGCCCGGAGGCACCCTCGGGTCTTCCCTGCCGGTCGTCGTCACCCCCGGGCGGTCCGCCCGGAAGCCCCTGGAGGCGGGCCAGGAAGCCTTCGGAGGGCGAGGGCTGGGCGGCCTGCGCGAACACGTTCTTCAGGCGGCGCTGGGCGGCCGCCTCGGCCGCGCACTTGGCGCAGGTCGCGAGATGGGCGAGCACCCGGTCGCGGGCGTCGTGCTTCAGCTCGCCGTCGACGAGCGCGGCGAGGCGGTCCCCCAGGTGTTGTTCCGCGGGGGTCGGATCCGTTGGGCTCACGCCGTGCCGCCCTCCCCTGCCAGGAGGACGCCGGCGCCCGCGAGGGAACGCTGCTCGGCGCGCGCCTCGGGCGAGCGGTGCCGCAGCGCCTTGCGCAGGTGGGAGCGCCCGCGGTGGATGCGGCTGCGTACGGTGCCCAGCTTCACGCCGAGCGTCGCCGCGATCTCCTCGTACGAAAGGCCCTCGATGTCGCAGAGGACGACGGCGGCCCGGAATTCGGGCGCGAGGGTGTCCAGCGCCTGCTGGACGTCGGCGTCGAAGTGGGTGTCGTTGAAGACCTGCTGGGGCGACGGCTCGCGGCTGGGCAGCCGCTCGGCGGCCTCGTCCCCGAGGGAGTCGAAGCGGATGCGCTGCTTGCGGCGGACCATGTCCAGGAAGAGATTGGTCGTGATGCGGTGCAGCCAGCCCTCGAAGGTGCCGGGCGTGTAGGTCGACAGCGAACGGAAGACACGGACGAAGACCTCCTGCGTGAGGTCCTCCGCGTCGTGCTGGTTTCCCGTCAGCCGGTAGGCGAGGCGGTAGACGCGGCCGCTGTGTGTGCTGACGATCTCTTCCCATGTGGGCGGGGTCCACGCCTGGGATTCCGCATCGGAGGCGAAGGTCGCGGTCGGTGCGGAGTCTTTGGAAGAACGGTCAGCGATGTCGGTCACGGATTTCGGCTCACCCGCCGACCTGAGAAAGCGCCGCAGCACTCCTCCCCGATCCACAGGCGCAGCCGCACCTCCCCTATCGGCTCTGGTGGTGTCCAGTGGAGCCCCTACCATAACCACCTCGCCCGTTAGCTCCGGATAAGCCTTTTTCCCAGCTGGGGCCGGGGATGTCCCCGCAAGCCCACCCGTGCCACGGACCCGACCGGCGGGCCTCGTTCCCGGGCTTCTCCCCACCTTTGGACAACGCCCGGTCCCATCTGCGGGTTCCCGGGTCCAGCGGATACAGTCACCGTTGCGCCAACCAAGGGGACAGGAGAGGGCCATCACCGCCAACCGGCAGACGAGCTGGGCGTTCGCCGACGCCTTTGTCGCCGAGGACGAAGCACTGCGCTGGGCCCGGGACCGGGCACGCGAGGCAGGGCTCCGCTCGGTCTCGCCAGGCACCGGGGCCGCCCTGCGCCTGCTCGCTGCCACCACGGACGCCAAGGCCGTCGCGGAAATCGGTACCGGCACCGGCGTGTCCGGCATCTATCTGCTGCACGGGATGCGGCCGGACGGGGTGCTGACCACGGTCGACCCGGAGCCCGAGCGCCAGCAGTTCGCCCGCGAGGCGTTCCGCGCCGCGGGCTTCGCGGCCAACCGGTCCCGTTTCATCCCCGGGCGCGCCCTGGACGTGCTCCCCCGCCTCGCGGACGGCGGCTACGACCTCGTGTTCTGCGACGGCGACCGGATGGAGAGCCTGGACTGTCTCGCTGAATCGTTGCGCCTGCTGCGACCTGGGGGGCTCGTCTGCTTCGAGGGCGTCTTCGCGGACGGCCGGACGGTCGACTCGGCCGCCCAGCCCGCGGAGGTGCTGCGGGTACGGGAGCTGCTGCGCGCGGTCCGCGAGAGCCAGGAGCTGATGGCGACGCTGCTGCCGGTGGGCGACGGTCTGCTCTGCGCGGTCCGGCGCGGCTGAGGCGTACGCCCGCCCGCTCCGTCACCGTACCGGCTCCGGACGCACCGCTGCCCCGGCACGGGAACCATGCCGGGGCAGCGGTGAAGTTATGAGCGTCTGCTCAGCCGACGACCTGCTTGAGGGCATCGCCGAGGGCATCGGCCTCGTCCGGCGTCAGCTCCACGACAAGCCGACCGCCGCCTTCGAGCGGAACTCGCATGACGATGCCCCGCCCCTCCTTTGTCACCTCGAGCGGGCCGTCGCCCGTCCGCGGCTTCATGGCCGCCATGCTCGTTCCCCTTCCTGAAACCAGCTCATCGCAACCGGCGGCCCCATGACAGGCGCTGCCTCACCGGCATCGAACACAGTGCTTCCACGCCATTATCCCGCATCACCGGCCTTGATGACCAACATCGCTCTGCATCTCTTGGGCAACGCGCTCACTCAAAACCACCCAATTCGGGGACCTCACTGGGATACTTCGGCCCCTTGAGCCCCTCCGCGGTGCGGAAATGTTTGACGCAGGTCACATGTCCGCCTCCGGCGAAGTCGGCCATGCTTGCGTGGAGACGCAGGTGAACGACACACAAAGGGGACCCCTCACATGGCCGATCACAACGACGTGGTGCGGTACGACATCAGCGACGGGCTCGCGACCATCACGATCGACCGCCCCGGCGCGATGAACGCCATGAACACCGCCGCCAAGGTCGCCCTCCGCGACGCCCTGCGGTCCGCCGCCGCCGACACCGGCGTACGGGCGGTGCTGCTCACCGCGGCCGGGGAGCGCGCCTTCTGCGTCGGGCAGGACCTCAAGGAGCACCTGGGCAAGCTCGCCGAGACCGAGGCGGCGGGCGAGGGCAACGCGCTCAGCACCGTGCAGGAGCACTACAACCCCATCGTGCGGGCGCTCACCGAGATGCCGAAGCCGGTCGTGGCCGGGATCAACGGCGCCGCCGCCGGCGCGGGTTTCGGCTTCGCGCTCGCCTGCGACTACCGGGTGGCCGCCGACACCGCCTCCTTCAACACCTCGTTCGCCGGGGTCGCCCTCACCGCCGACTCGGGCGTCTCCTGGACGCTGCCCCGGCTCATCGGCCAGAGCCGCGCCGCCGACCTGCTGCTCTTCCCGCGCTCCATCTCCGCGCGCGACGCCCACGAGCTGGGCATCGTCAACAAGCTGGTGCCCGCCGCCGAGCTGGCCGCCGAGGCGGCCGCCGTGGCCCGCGCCCTGGCCGACGGGCCGACCGTCGCCTACGCGGCGATCAAGGAGTCGCTCGCCTTCGGCGCCGGTCACACCCTGGCCGAGGCCCTGGAGAAGGAGGACGAGCTCCAGACGAAGGCGGGCGTGTCCGAGGACCACGGGATCGCCGTGCGGGCGTTCCTCGCGAAGGAGAAGCCGAAGTATCTGGGGCGGTAGGCCCCGGGAATCACGCCGGGGTGGGGCGGGAGACGCAGTCGGCGAGGTGGTCGTCCACCAGGCCGCACGCCTGCATCAGGGCGTAGGCCGTGGTCGGTCCGATGAACCGCAGCCCCCGCTTCTTCAGCTCCTTGGCCAGGGCCGTGGATTCGGGGGTGACCGCCGGCACGTCCCCGAGGGTCTTCGGGGCCGGGCGGCTCAGCGGGTCGGGGGCGTACGACCAGATCAGCTCGTCCAGCTCACCGGCGCCCCAGCCGGCCAGCACCCGGGCGTTGGCCATGGTCGCGTCGACCTTCGCGCGGTTGCGGATGATGCCCTCGTCGGCCAGCAGCCGCTCCCGGTCCGCCTCCGTGAACTCCGCGACCGCCGGGATGCTGAACCCCGCGAACGCGCTGCGGAAGCCCTCGCGGCGGCGCAGGATCGTCAGCCAGGAGAGACCCGACTGGAACGCCTCCAGGCACAGCCGCTCGAACAGCGCGTCGTCGCCGTGGACCGGTCGGCCCCACTCCGTGTCGTGGTACCAGAGGTAGTCCTCGGTGGACAGGCCCCAGGGGCAGCGCAGTCCGCCGTCCGCCGCCGCCACGGCTCCGCCGGTCATCGGCCGGGCTCCTCGTCGCGGGCCGGCGGCTCGTCCGTCCGGCCGGCGGTCTCGGGGGGCTGCCAGGGGCGGGGCGGCTGGTCCTGCCCTCCCTTGAGGAGGTCGGGCCCGCCCGTCCGGGTCGCCTGCGCGCCGGCCAGCGCCGATTCCAGCTCCGCGATCCGCGCGTCCCGCTCGGCGAGCTCCGCGCCGAGCCGGCCGAGCGCGTCATCCACGTCCGGCATCCGGTAGCCCCGGAGGCCGACGGGGAGCCGCAGCGCCTCGACGTCCGCGCGGCCGACCGGGCGCGACGCGGGCAGCGGGTCCGTCAGCTGTTCGGGCGCCACGTCCTGCAGGACGGCGCTTCTGCCTCCACCGACCACCGCGAGGGTGACCGCGGCAACCACCACCACCATCGCCAGCAGCAAGAACAAGAACACGCGTATCTCCCCGGGAGCGGAATTCGTCCGGGTCCGATCGTGCCATGCGGTACCGGCAGTTAGTGTCGGCTGTTGGCCGGCGGGGGTTGTTCCGCCGGCGGATTCACAGGAAGGGACGCGGATGGCAAGCGGTGTGCTCCGGCTGGGGCGGCGCGAATTCGGGGAGCACGAGCAGGTGATCATGGCGATCGTGAACCGCACCCCGGACTCCTTCTACGACCGGGGCGCCACCTTCCAGGACGAGCCGGCCCTCGCCCGGGTCGAGCGGGCCGTGGCCGACGGCGCGGCGATCATCGACATCGGCGGCGTCAAGGCCGGTCCCGGCGAGGAGGTCACCGCCGAGGAGGAGGTCCGCCGCACGGTCGGGTTCGTCGCCGAGGTGCGCCGGCTCCACCCGGACGTGGTCATCAGCGTCGACACCTGGCGCCATGAGGTCGGCGAGGCGGTCTGCGAGGCGGGGGCGGACCTGCTGAACGACGCGTGGGGCGGGGTGGACCCGAAGCTCGCGGAGGTGGCCGCACGGTACGGGGCGGGACTCGTGTGCACGCACGCCGGCGGGGCGGAGCCGCGGACGCGGCCGCACCGGGTGGGGTACGAGGACGTGATGGCCGACATCCTCCGGGTGACCGTGGGGCTGGCCGAGCGGGCCGTCTCCCTCGGGGTCCGGCCCGACGGGATCATGATCGATCCCGGTCACGACTTCGGCAAGAACACCCGGCACTCGCTGGAGGCGACGCGACGGCTCGGCGAGATGGCGGAGACGGGGTGGCCGGTGCTGGTCTCGCTCTCCAACAAGGACTTCGTGGGCGAGACGCTGGACCGGCCGGTGAAGGAGCGGTTGCTGGGGACCCTGGCGACGACCGCGGTGTCCGCGTGGTTGGGAGCGCGGGTGTACCGGGTGCACGAGGTGGCCGAGACGCGGGATGTCCTGGACATGGTCGCGTCGATCGCGGGGTGGCGACCGCCGGCGGTCGCGCGGAGGGGGCTGGCGTAGGGGGCGGGTGCGCCTGCGGCGGACCTGTTCCCCTACCCGCCCCTTCCCGGAACCGGGGCGCTGCCCCGCGGGGCCCCGCGCCTCAACCGCCGACGGGGCCCGTCTTCCGGCTCACCGCCCGACCTCCTTCGTCACCAGCGCCACCGCCTCGTCCACGTCGTCCGTGACGTGGAACAGCAGAAGGTCCTTCTCCGACGCCTTGCCCTGGGCCACCACCGTGTCGCGGAGCCAGTCCACCAGGCCGCCCCAGTAGGCCGTGCCGAAGAGGACGATCGGGAAGCGGGTGACCTTGCCCGTCTGGACGAGGGTGAGAGCCTCGAAGAGCTCGTCCAGGGTGCCCAGGCCGCCGGGCAGGACGACGAAGCCCTGGGCGTACTTGACGAACATCGTCTTGCGGACGAAGAAGTAGCGGAAGTTGACGCCGATGTCGACGTGCGGGTTCAGCCCGGACTCGAAGGGCAGCTCGATGCCGAGGCCGACCGAGATGCCGCTCGCCTCGCGCGCGCCCCGGTTCGCCGCCTCCATCGCGCCCGGGCCGCCCCCGGTGATGACCGCGAAGCCCGCGTCGACCAGCGCCCTGCCGATCCGTACGCCCGCCTCGTATTCCGGCGCACCGGCGGGTGTGCGGGCCGAGCCGAAGACGCTGATGGCGCTCGGCAGTTCGGCGAGCGCGCCGAAGCCCTCGACGAACTCCGACTGGATGCGCATCACCCGCCACGGGTCGGTGTGCACCCACTCGGAGTCGTCCTCGGAGTCCAGCAGCCGCTGATCGGTCGTTCCGGGCTGCACCTGGTCCCTGCGGCGCAGTACGGGGCCGAGGCGCTGTTCCTCGGGCCGTACCGCGCCCTCGGGGATCTCCGCACCCTCGGGAATGCGCGCATCCTCGCGGTTGCCCATGACCTGCTCCCTCCGCCGACGTCGGGGGCGCCCTGCGACGCCTCCGTCTCCCGCCAGCGTAGATCGCCACGGGTTACGGACAGGGGAATCCGGGAGGTCAGGTCGTGGGTCAGGCGGTGAGCCAGGAGCGCAGGCGGTCCTCGCAGTGGGTGATGCGCTCGACCTTGACGTGCTCGTCGCGCTTGTGGGCGAGGACCGGGTCGCCGGGGCCGTAGTTGACCGCCGGGACGCCGAGGGGGCCGAAGCGGGCCACGTCCGTCCAGCCGAACTTGGGCCGGGCGACGCCGCCGACCGCGTCCATGAACGCCTTGGCCGCCGGGTGGGAGAGGCCGGGCATCGCCGCGCCGGAGTGGTCGTCCACCGTGAACTGCGCGACGCCGCAGTCCGCGAAGACCTCGCGGACGTGGGCCAGGGCCTCTTCCTGGCCGAGGTCGGGGGCGTAGCGGTAGTTGACGACGACCGTGCAGGCGTCGGGGATGACGTTGTTGGCGACGCCGCCCTCGATGCGTACGGCGTTCAGGCCCTCGTGGTACTCCAGGCCGTCGATCACGGGCCGCCGGGGCTCGTACGCGGCGAGGCGGGCGAGGACCGGGGCGGCGGCGTGGATGGCGTTGGACCCCATCCAGCTGCGCGCGGAGTGCGCCCGCTCGCCCTCCAGGTGGAGGAAGACCCGCAGGGTGCCCTGGCAGCCGCCCTCGACCTCGCCGTTCGAGCCCTCAAGAAGGATGGCGAAGTCGCCCTTCAGCCAGTCCGGGCGGGCGTCGGCGATGCGGCCGAGACCGTTGAGGTGGGCGGCGACCTCCTCCTGGTCGTAGAAGACGAAGGTGAGGTCCCGGTTCGGCTCGGGCACGGTGGCGGCGATGCGCAGCTGGACGGCGACTCCGGACTTCATGTCGGAGGTGCCGCAGCCCCAGAGGAGGCCGTCCGCGTCGAGCCGCGAGGGCACGTTGTCGGCGATCGGCACGGTGTCGATGTGCCCGGCCAGGATGACGCGTTCGGAACGGCCGAGATCCGTCCGGGCCACGACGTTGTTCCCGTACCGCTCGACGGTCAGGTGCGGCAGTGCGCGCAGCGCCGTCTCGATGGCGTCGGCCAGGTCCTTCTCGTCCCCGCTGACCGAGGGGAAGTCCACGAGCGCGGCGGTGAGGGCGGGCCCGTCCAGGGTGAGGTCAAGCATGCTTTCGGCCATGGCTACGACCCTAGCGTCTGTCGTACGGTGGCCCCGTGACCAGGACCGATTCCGCTGCTCCCCGGCGTCCCGGCCGCAGTCGCCGGCTGCGGATCGTGGCGGCCTTCGGTGTGCTCGCGGCGGTGGCCGGTTATCTGACGGTTCAGTACGTTTCGGGCGGACGCGGGTCCGACCAGTGCACGGTGCGGTCGGCGGACGGTTCGTACCGGCTGACGCCCGAGCAGGCCGCGAACGCCGCGACGATCTCCGCGGTCGGCACCCGGCGCGGGATGCCGGAGCGCGCGGTGACCATCGCGCTGGCCACGGCGTTGCAGGAGTCCGCGCTGCACAACCTCGACCACGGCGACCGGGACTCGCTCGGGCTGTTCCAGCAGCGGCCCTCGCAGGGCTGGGGCACCGCACGGCAGATCATGGACCCGGTGTACGCGGCCGGGAAGTTCTACCAGCACCTGGCGAAGGTGCCGGGCTATTCGCGGCTGCCGCTGACCGAGGCCGCGCAGCGCGTCCAGCGCAGCGGCTTCCCGCAGGCGTACGCGAAGCACGAGCCGGACGCCGCGGTGCTGGCCGCCGCGCTGACCGGCCGCACACCGGCCGCGCTGGACTGCGAGCCACCGCGGACCACCGCCGGTGCCGGCGACGCGACGAAGGTGCGGACGGCTCTGGTGAGCGCCTTCGGCAAGGGCGTGCTGCCGGCCGGCACCGGCACGGCGGGCCCCTCCTCCCCGGGCGCGCTCACGGTCCCGGTGCGGGCGGACCGCCGCGCCGACCGGGACGGCGTACCGCAGCGCGGCTGGGAGTTGGCGCACTGGGCCGTGGCGCAGTCCGAGGCGCTGGGCATCGACGAGGTCGCGTACGGGGGCCGGGTCTGGGCGGCCGGCTCCGGCTGGCACACGGAACGCGAGGCGTCGCGGCGCGAGGCGTCGGACACGGACGAGGTACGGCTGCGGCTCGTGCGCTGAGGGTGCTTCGGGGTGACCGCCCACGCGTGCGGACTGTCGCCCGCACGGGGGTACCGTCGTGCGCCCCCGGCGCCCCTCCGGCGGCGGCCCGGCGACCGCCTCGACGGCTCCCGTACCCCTTGCCGCGCAAGGGCAGTGACGGTTCACCGACCCATCGCCCGACGCACCGTTTGCCCGGGTTCCTCCGCTGAGGATTATCCGACGCGTTGCTCAGTCTTTACGTCCGCGCACCGCAACCTCACCCGCCCCCACGACGGTTGTCATGGCGTCCGGCTCACGGACAGCCCGAATTCCCCTCCCGTCGAAGGAGCATCATGTCCCTCCCCCTGACCCGTCGGATCGCCCGTACCGCGCTGCTGATCGCGGCGGGTGCGGCCCCCGTGGTCGGTGCGGCCGGTGCCGCGGGTGCCGCGGAGCTCCCGCAGGCCACGGACCTCGGCGGCCTCACCAGCGTCGAGGGTTCCGGTCTCGGCAAGACGGTCGAAGGCGCCGCCAAGCCGGCCTCGGGCGCCGCGACCGAGACCGGCGGCAAGCTCGTCGGCACCGCGCTGCCGGTGGCGGGCAAGACGCTCACCGACGTCGGCGGCAAGGCCGCCCCCGCCGCCAAGAAGGTCTCCGGCGCCACCAAGGGCGGGGCCACCGGCACCGTCTCCAAGGCGGCCAAGGGCGGCCTGCCCACCGACGCGCTCACCCAGGGTCTGCCGCTCGGCTGAGGCCCGCCACGCGTGAGGGGCCCCCGGGAGCGTGTGCTGCCGGGGCCCCTCGGGTACGCCGGTGGTCAGCCGAGGCGCTTGACCGCCGCCGCCACGCGCTCGTCCGTGGCCGTGAACGCCACGCGGACGAAGCGGTCGCCGGCCGGTCCGTAGAAGTCGCCGGGCGCGACCAGGATGCCCAGCTCCGCCAGGTACGCCACGGTGTCCCAGCAGGGTTCGTCGCGGGTGGCCCAGAGGTAGAGGCTCGCCTCGCTGTGCTCGATGCGGAAGCCGTGGGCCTCCAGGGCCGTGCGCAGGGCGGCGCGCCGGTCCGCGTACCGGGCACGCTGCTCGGCCACGTGCGTGTCGTCGCCGAGCGCGGCGACGGTCGCGGCCTGGACGGGCGCGGGCGTCATCATGCCGCCGTGCTTGCGGATCAACAGCAGTTCGCTCAGCACCGCCGCGTCGCCCGCGATGAACGCGGCGCGGTAGCCCGCGAGGTTGGACCGCTTCGACAGGGAGTGGACGGCGACGATGCCCTCGTACGTACCGCCGCAGACGTCCGGGTGGAGCACGGAGACCGGCTCCGCCTCCCAGCCCAGCTCCAGGTAGCACTCGTCGCTGAAGACCAGTACGCCGTGCTCGCGCGCCCAGGCGACGATCCGGATCAGCTCGTCCTCGGCGAGGACGCGGCCGGTCGGGTTGGACGGGGAGTTGAGCCAGAGGAGCTTCAGGCCGGCCGGGTCGAGCTCGGTCGGGTCGTCGTAGGCCACCGGCTCCGCGCCGCAGAGCCGGGCGCCGACCTCGTACGTCGGGTAGGCGAGGCGCGGGTAGGCGACCTTGTCGCCGGGGCCCAGGCCGAGCTGGGTCGGCAGCCAGGCCACCAGCTCCTTGGAGCCGACGACGGGCAGCACGTTCTCGTGGGCGACCGAGACCGCGCCGAGCCGCCGCTCCACCCAGCCGGTGAGCGCGTCGCGCAGCGCGGCGGTGCCCCACACCGTCGGATAGCCGGGGCTGTCGGCGGCCGCGACGAGCGCCTCCCGGATCAGCTCGGGCACCGGGTCGACGGGCGTGCCGACGGACAGGTCCACGATCCCGTCCGGGTGGGCCTGGGCCGTCGACTTGTAGGGCGCCAGCTTGTCCCAGGGGAAGACCGGGAGGCGGGAGGAGACTGCGGACACGGCTCTCTGCTTTCTCGTACGGAGTTCACGCGGGCGGCCCGGCGGGGGCGGGAAACACCGCGGTCCCGCACGGCGGCGAGCCGTACGGGACCGGGGCGGCGCACGTGCCGGAGCGCTGTTACTGGTTCTGCGGCGGCAGCGCGGCGATGAACGCGTGGTCGCGCTCGATCAGGCCGAGCTTGGAGGCACCACCCGGCGAACCGAGGTCGTCGAAGAACTCGACGTTCGCCTTGTAGTAGTCCTTCCACTCGTCCGGGGTGTCGTCCTCGTAGAAGATCGCTTCCACCGGGCAGACCGGCTCGCAGGCTCCACAGTCGACGCACTCGTCCGGGTGGATGTACAAGGACCGCTGGCCCTCGTAGATGCAGTCGACGGGGCACTCTTCGATGCAGGCCTTGTCCTTGACGTCGACACAAGGCTGCGCGATGACGTAGGTCACGCTGTCGTTCCTCCTCGGTAGGGCGTTGGCTCTCGCGCGGGAGCGCGGCGTCGTCGATGCCCGCACCTAGTATCTCCGTTCGCGGGCACGATCCGAACAGGAGGGGCGGACAGAGCTGTGGAATTCACCATCGGCGGACGGCTGGAGGTCCGCATTACGTCGGCTGACGTGGGCAAACGGGTATCAGTCCGACGTGTGACCGCGGACGGCTCCGACGGGTCGAAGTTCACCGACACGGTTGGCGTTCTCACATCGTGGAACGACGGCGTGCTGTGCGTCACACCCAGGAACGGCGAGTCGGTGCGCATCGCGGAGTCCTCCCTCGTGGCGGGCAAGGTCGTGCCGTCCGCCCCGGCCCGGCGGCGCGGCCCCGCCGCCTCCTTCGCCGAACTCGCCCGGGTGACCGCGCGTGCCTGGCAGCCCGTGGAGAGCGAACCGCTGGGCGACTGGCTGCTGCGCGCCTCCGCGGGATTCACCCGCCGCGCCAACTCGGTGCTGCCGCTCGGCGACCCGGGCATGCCGCTCGGTGAGGCGCTCGCTCGTGTCCGGGAGTGGTACGCGGAACGGGGGCTGCCCGCGTACGCCCAGACCGCGACCGGCGCCGAGGGCGCGCAGGAGGAGCTGTGCGCGGCACTGGAGGAGCACGGCTGGCGCCGCGAGGTGACGGCGGAGGTGCGGATCGCTGCGCTCGCCCCGGTCGGTGACCTGCCCGCCGAGGTCTCCCGGGTCCGGCTGGACCGCACGGCCGACGCGGCGTGGCTCGCCCGCTACCAGCGCGTCGGGACGCCGGGGCCGGAGGTGACGGCGGTGCTGCACGGCGGCCCCTCGGTGTGGTTCGCGACCGTGCCCGGCGAGGAAGGTGAGGAGCCCGCCGCGATCGGGCGGTGCGTGGTGGACGGGCGGTGGGCCGGCTTCATGGCCGTCGAGGTGGCTCCCGGGCACCGGCGCCGAGGGCTGGCGACCGCCGTGATGACCGCGCTGGCCCGGCAGGCGATGGACGAGGGCGCCTCGGCCGCCTGGCTCCAGGTGGAGGCGGACAACGAGGGCGCCCGCGCGCTGTACGACGGGATGGGCTTCGCCACGCACCACCGCTACCACCACTTCCGGCCGGTGTGACCGGTGGTCCCCGAGAGGAACGACCGCGAGGAGCTGCGCCGCCGGTTCGCGGAGGAGGCCAGGGCCGAGCGCCCCGACTTGGCGCTGCTGTGCCTGCTGGTGGCGGCACAGGCCGATCCGGCGCTGGACGCGCACGGCATCGACGAGGCCCAGATCGAGCTGGACCGGCTGGCCGGGCTGCTGCCGTACGGGCTGCGCGGCGCCCACGCCTGGGCGTCGGCGCTGGCCGAACTGCTCGGTGAGCGGTGCGGGTTCGAGGGCTCGACGGCGGACTACCAGCGGCTGGAGTCGTCCCTGCTGCACGAGGTGCTGCGGCGGCGGCGCGGGCTGCCGATCCTGCTGTCGGTGGTGTGGATCGAGGTCGCCCGTCGGGCGGGCGCCCCGGTGTACGGGGTGGCTCTGCCGGGTCATTTCGTGGTCGGCTTCGGCGACCCGGGCGAGCGGGTGCTCGCCGATCCGTTCGCCGGGGGCCGGCCGCTGACGGACCAGGACGCGGAGCTGCTGGTGACGAGCGCGACCGGGGAGCGGTGGGAGCCGTCGTCGCTGGAGCCCGCGCGGCCGCTGGAGGTCGTGCTGCGGGTCCTGAACAACATCCGGGCCTGGGCCGCGGCCCGCCCGGAGCACACGGCCGTGGCGCTGTGGGCGGCGGAGCTGTCTCTGCTGCTGCCGTCGCACCCGGCCCGGCTGCGCTACGAGCACGCCCAGCTGCTGGTGCGCGCGGGCGAGTTCCTGCGCGGCGCGGCCGAGATGGAGGAGTACGCGCGGGTCGTGGAGGAGGTGGAGCCGGCCGTGGCGGAGGCGGTGCGCGCCAGTGCGCGGGCGGCGCGGGCGCTCCTGAACTGACGGAGCGGGAGCTCGGACGCGGCGCTCAAACCTCCTGGGGCGTGGCATGCCGTCCAACGGGTGATGATCCGTTCTTCGCCACTCGATGGGCCCATGCCGCAGCCCCCATGCGGCGCTCTCCGATGGCGCGCTTCCCGGTTCGGACTGACGGTGGATCACGTAGCCACTGCGTCACCAGGAGCGGACACGTCGTCACTCCTCGCAGGGGCGACGAAAGGAAATGTGTACAGATGCGCTCTGCCCGCACGCTGTTCGCTTCGGCCGCCGTCACGGCGGTCCTCACCATCACCACTCCCTCGGCCTACGCGATGACCGTCGCCGCCGACCAGAACCACGGCGGCTCGTCCGCCTCCGACCACGAGCACGACAACTCCGACGGCGAGTGGAAGAAGGACAAGCCGCACGGTGGCATGCACACCGGTGGCGGCGCGCTGTCGAAGACCGTCACGAAGGAGTGGCAGCCCGGCAACGACGAGGGCGGCAAGTACAGCAAGGACGACGAGGACAAGCCGCACGGCGGCGTCCACACCGGCGGCGGCGCGCTCGCCAACACCCTCACCAAGGAGTGGCAGCCCGGCAACGACGAAGGCGGCAAGTACAGCAAGGACGACGAGGACAAGCCGCACGGCGGCGTCCACACCGGCGGCGGCGCGCTCGCCAACACCCTCACCAAGGAGTGGCAGCCCGGCAACGACGAAGGCGGCAAGTACAGCAAGGACGACGAGGACAAGCCGCACGGCGGCGTCCACACCGGCGGCGGCGCGCTGTCGAAGACCGTCACGAAGGAGTGGCAGCCCGGGGACGAGGGCGGCAAGTACAAGGACGAGGAGAAGCCGAGCGGCGGCATGCACACCGGTGGCGGCGCGATGGCGATGACCGGCAGTGGTCTGGCGGCCGGTTCGCTGCTGCTGCTCGGTGGCGCCGGCGTCGCCGCGTACCGGCTCCGTCGCCGTCAGGCGTCCGGCGGTGCGATGGCCTGACCGGCCCGCGGGCCCTCTGTCGTCGCGGTCGCCGTCCTCTCCGGACGGTGGCCGCGGCGCCCGCGTTTTCCCCGGTCCTCCCCACTCGTACGCCCCCGTACGGACGAAAGGCACGTGCTCCATGGCCGCCCCGCAGACCACCGAAACCCCCTCCCCCGGGGCCGCGTCCCGCACCGGCTCGCTCGGCCGGGCCCTGTTCTGGCCCCTCGCGACGGCCGGTCTCGGCATGACCCTGATCTACCACTCCATCGGTTCGCCGGCCGACGACAAGGCACCCGCCCCGCCACCGGCAGCCGCGTCCGCCGCCGCGTCCCCGTCGGCGGGGGCCTCCGCGAAGACCGCCCCGAGCGCGACGCCCTCGCTGCCGCGCTCGGTGCCGACGCGGCTGCGGATCCCGGCGATCGCGGTGGACGCGCCGTTCACCCCGCTCTCCATCGGTCCTTCGGGGCGGCTCGACGCGCCTCCGCCGAACGACAAGAACCTGGTCGGCTGGTTCAAGGACGGTGCGACGCCCGGCGAACGGGGCACGTCGATCGTGGCGGGCCACGTGGACACCACGACCGGTCCGGCCGTCTTCCTCCAGCTGCGCTTCCTCAAACCCGGGGCGACCGTCGACATCACCCGCGCCGACGGCACGGTGGCCACGTTCGCCGTGGACACCGTGGAGACGTTCAGCAAGGCGGACTTCCCCGACGACAAGGTGTACGCCGACACTCCGGACGCCCAGTTGCGGCTCATCACCTGCGGCGGCGACTACGACCGGAAGGCCAAGGACTACGAGGACAACGTCGTGGTCTTCGCCCACCTGGACTCGGTGAAGAAGGGGTGAGCCGCGGTCTTCCCCCGCCTACGGGCGGGAAAACCGGAGGCGCACGGGCGCGGGGCGCTGGTAGCGTCGGAATCATGCAGCGTGCCGCCATGAACACGACGACGCCGGAGAGTGTCCCGGCGCGCTGACTGCTGACCAGTCCGAAAGCCCCGGGGCGAGTGCCCCGGGGCTCATCCATGGGGTTGCTCGCCCTTCCCACGCGAGGAGACCGCCATGCACGACCACCGCAGACTCGGCCGTGAACTGGAGCTGTTCGACACCGACCCGCTGATCGGCGCGGGACTTCCCTACTGGCTGCCGGACGGGGCGGAGCTGCGGCACACCCTGGAGGAGTACATCCGGGGCGCCGAGCGGCGGGCCGGCTACCGCCACGTGTACTCGCCGGTGCTCGGCAAACGGGAGCTGTACGAACGCTCGGGGCACTGGGCGCACTACAGCGACGACATGTTCCCGCCGATGGACCTGGGCGAAGGACAGCAGCTGGTGCTGCGGCCCAGCCTGTGCCCGCACCACGCGGTGATCTACCGCTCCCGGGCGCACAGCTACCGCGAACTGCCGCTGCGGATGGCGGAGCTGGGCGGGATGTACCGCGCGGAGCTGTCCGGGGTGCTCGGCGGGCTGACCCGGGTGCGCTCCATCCAGCTGAACGACGCGCACATCTTCTGCACCGTGGAGCAGGTCGCCGACGAGGCGCGCGGCGCGCTCGACATGATCCTCCGGGCGTACGAGGCGATGGGCGTCCGCGCGGCCCGCTTCCGGCTCTCGCTGCCGGGGCCGGGCGGGAAGTACGTCGCCGCCCCCGAGCTGTGGCGGCGCTCCACCGCGCTGCTGACCGAGGTGCTGGAGGCGTCGGGGCTGCCGTACGAGGCGGCGGAGGGCGAGGCCGCGTTCTACGGGCCGAAGATCGACGTACAGGTCGAGGACGCGGCGGGCCGCGAGTTCACCCTGTCCACCGTGCAGGCCGACTTCCACCAGCCGGAGCGCTTCGACCTCCACTACATCGGCGCCGACGGGGCGAAGCACCGCCCGGTCATGGTGCACCGCTCCATCATCGGCAGCGTCGAGCGGGCCGTCGCCCACCTCATCGAGCAGCACGGCGGCGCCTTCCCGGCCTGGCTCGCCCCGAAACAGCTGGCGGTCCTGCCGGTGTCCGACGCCGAGCTCCCGGACGCGGAGGCGCTGGCCGTGCGGTGCGCGGAGCTGGGGCTGCGCGCGGAGATCAGCGGCCGGGAGCGCGGCAGCCTGGGCGCCCGGATCCGGGAGGCCAGGCTGGTGCCGTACCAGGTGGTGATCGGCGCGGCGGAGGCGGCCGACGGGCTCGTCGCCCTCCGTCTGCGCGACGGCCGCCGGCTCGCCCCGTTGCCGGCCGGGGACGCGCTGTCCCGGATCGCCGCGCTGACCGCCGCGCACAGCACCGCGCTGTGGGGCGAGGAGGCGTGAGTGAGCGGCCTCGTCACCGCGCGACGGGCGCGGCCTGCGTCCCGGTCGCGCCGCTCTCGCGGCCGGGGCCCAGCGCCCCGGCCAGCAGCGCCGCCACGGCCACCAACGCCAGGACCACGGTCATCGTGAGCCGCAGGCCGATGTGGTCGGCGAGGAAGCCGAGGGCGGGCGGGCCGACCAGGAAGGCGCCGTAACCCGCCGTGGAGACGGCGGCCACCCGTGCGGCGGCGTCCGTCGGGTGGTCGCCCGCGGCGGACACCGTGACCGGGAAGCCGAGCGAGGCGCCGAGCCCCCACAGCACCGTCGCGGCGCCCGCCATCAGGGGGCTCGGGGCGACGATCACCACCGCCAGGCCCAGCGCCGCGGTCAGGCCGCTGACCCGGACGACCAGCGCCCGGCCGAACCGCTCCAGGAAGGGGCCGCCGGCCAGCCGGCCCAGGGTCATCGAGGCGGCGAAGACCAGGAAGGTCAGCGAGCCCGCCGTGGGGCTCACGTCGTACCCGTCGACCATCAGCAGCGGCAGCCAGTCGTTGGCCGCACCCTCCGCGAAGGCCATCGCCAGCACGATCACGCCGATCAGGACGAGCTGCCGGTCCCGCCACACGTGCAGCTGGCCCCGCAGGCCGCCCGGCCCCCCGCCCGCGGCCGGTGCGTCCTCCTTGCCGGTGCCGGGCGGGATGGCGAGGACCGCCCGCGTACCGGCCGCGGCTATCAGGACCGCGACGAGTGTCAGATGCCATCCGACGGGGAACGCGGCCGCCGTCAACGCCATGCCGAGGAGCGCTCCGACGACGGTGCCCAGGCTGAAGCAGCCGTGCAGCACCGGCAGGACGGGCCGGCCGATGGCGGTCTCGACGGCGGCGCCCTCAATGTTGAACGCCACCTCGCTCATCCCCATCCCGCCGCCGAACAGGGCCAGTCCCGCGAAGACCACGGCGGCGAGCGAGAGGGCGGTGCCGGCCGCGACGACCAGCAGCCCGGCGACGATCAGGGCGACCCCGCCGAGGATCGTCGTCCGTCCCCCTCGGCGCCGTACCAGGGGCCCGGACGCCATGACACCGGCCATCGAACCGGTGGACAGCCCGAACAGCACCAGGCCCATCGCGCCGGTGGACACGTCGAGCCCGTCCCGGACGGCCGGGGTGCGCGCGACCCAGGAGGCCATGCCGGTACCTGCGGCGAGCATGAAGAGGAACAGGGCGGCACGCCAGCGGCGTGTGGCGGCATCCATACAGCGGGGCCTCGTCAGACGGTCGGGAGAAGTGGTGGCCGGGAGAAGCGGCGGACGGGAGAAGTGGCGGCCGAAAAGCGGCGGACGCCACGAGCGTACGATCGTACGCCTGGAGTGTACGATCGTACCCATGACGGACTACTTCGCGGGCGATCCGCGTACGAACCACGAGCGGATGCTCGCCGGAGACCTGTACATCGCGGACGACCCGCAGATCGTCGAGGCCCAGAAGCGGGCCGTGCGGCTGGCCGCCCGCTACCTCGCGGCCTACGCCGAGGACCCGGACGCGGCGCAGCCCGTCGTCGCCGAACTCCTCGGCGGCCTCGGCGCGGGAGCACACATCCGGCCGCCGCTGTACGTCGACTACGGCTCGTACATCACGGTCGGCGAGGACACGTTCATCAACTACAACCTCACCGCGCTGGACGTCGCGCCGATCGCCATCGGCCGCGACTGCCAGATCGGGCCGAACGTCCAGTTGCTGACGCCCACGCACCCGGTGGAGCCGGAGCCCCGCCGGGACAAGCTGGAGGCGGCGCGGCCCATCACGATCGGCGACAATGTCTGGCTCGGCGGTGGGGCGATCGTGCTGGCCGGGGTGACCATCGGGGACAACAGCGTCATCGGAGCGGGGGCCGTGGTCACCAGGGACATCCCCGCCAACGTGGTCGCCGTGGGCAATCCGGCCCGGGTGATCCGTTCGATCTAGGGACGACGAGGAACAGAGTGTGGCGACCGGACAGAACGACCCCGAGCGGCGGGAGCGCATCATCACCGCCGCGCTCGACCTGATCGCGGCCGAGGGGGTCGCCGGGACCTCGCACCGCAAGGTCGCCGCGCGCGCCGGGGTCCCGCTCGGCTCGATGACGTACCACTTCGCCGGCATGGACGAGCTGCTGCGGGAGGCGTTCACCCGCTTCTCCAGCGGCATCGTCGCCGTCTTCGAGGAGCGTCTGGGCGCCGCCGCCACGCAGGACGAGGCGCGCGAGGCGGTCGCCGATCTGGTCCACCATCTGTCCGGCGGCAACCAGCGCGAACTGGTCCTCACGCACGAGCTGTACACCCTCGCCGCCCGCAAGCCCGCCTACCGCGAGCTGACCCGCGAGTGGATGCGCCGCAGCCGGGTCGCCCTGGAATGGCACTTCGACCCGGCGACGGCCCGTCAGCTCGACGCGCTGATCGAGGGCCTCTCCATCCATCGCGCGCTGGAGACCGAACCGCACGACCGCGCCCTGACCGTCGAGGCCATCGCCCGCATCACGCGCGCCTGACGCGCGTCCACAGACCCTGGCCGGCACCCCACCTGACCGAGGTGCCGGCCAGGTCGCCCCTCACGCACCGGCCGCCCGGGCCAGCACGCACACCTGGGGCCACCTCGCGCCCGGGGTGGTCAGCCGGGCGGTGACGGCGAATCCGGCCTCCTCCAGTTGTCCGACAACCCGGTCGGGTGACAGCAGGTGGATGGCGTACGCGAATCCGCCGGCACGCTTCTCCGAGGTGTAAGGCTCCCCGTCGCCGGCGTGGAACCCCAGCAGCAGCCGGCCGCCGGGCGCCAGGACGCGGCGGAACTCCGCGAAGAGGCCCGGGAGCCGGTCCGGCGGCGTGTGCAGGATGGACCACCAGGCGACGATCCCGCCGAGGCCGCCGTCCGGCAGCCCGAGCGCGTCCATGGCCCCGGTCTCGAAGCGCAGGTCCGGGTGGCGGCGCCGGGCGGCGTCCACCATGCGCGGCGACACGTCCACACCGTGGACGCTCAGCCCCAGGCCGGCCAGATGGGCCGTCACATGACCCGGCCCGCAGCCGAGATCCGCGACGGGGAGCCCGCCGTCCGCGCGGACCTCCTCCGCGAACGCGCCGATCAGCGCGCGTCCCGGCACGTCCTCGGCGAAGAGGCCGGGAACGCGGGCGGCATAGTCCTCGGCGACGGTGTCGTAGTAGGCGCGGGTCGCGTCGAGTTCGGTCATCCGTACGACCCTAAGGGGTGGTGACGCCGGTGAGGTCCGGGCACCCCGCGCTCCCGGGCGGTCACCGTCAGCTCCTGAACGCAAGCGCACTCCGAACTGACCACAGATCGGGTCAATTGCCGTGCCCCAGACCTTATTTGTTGCGTGCAGCGCGGTTCGGTCCAGGCTCCCGACGCACACCTCTTGACGTGTCCCGGGTAACAGCGGAACCATCGACACCCACCGGAGAGCGCTCTCTGAGCCATTCGCCGGGCCGTTCGTCGCGTCACCCGCACCAAGACCCAGGAGACGTACGTCCATGCACCTTCCCCCCACGGAAGCCCTCACCACACCCCCCACACCCACCTCCACCGCACCATCCCGCCGCAGGCGCCGGGGCAGGGCCTTCGGGTTCGCCGCGTTCGCCGTGTCGCTGCTCATGGCCGTCCCCACGGCGCAGACCGCCTTCGGGCAGGACGCGCAGGCCGTCGAGGGCGGCGGCGATCTCGGGCCCAACGTCATGGTGTTCGACCCGTCCACGCCGGACATCCAGGCCAAGGTCGACGAGGTGTTCAAGAAGCAGGAGTCGGCGCAGTTCGGTGACGGCCGCTACGCGCTGCTCTTCAAGCCGGGCACGTACGACAACATCAACGCGCAGATCGGCTTCTACACGTCGATCGCCGGTCTCGGGCTGAACCCCGACGACACGACGTTCAACGGTGATGTCACCGTGGACGCGGGCTGGTTCAACGGCAACGCCACGCAGAACTTCTGGCGTTCGGCGGAGAACCTGGCGCTTAACCCGGTCAGCGGCACCGACCGCTGGGCGGTCTCGCAGGCCGCGCCGTTCCGCCGGATGCACGTCAAGGGCGGCCTCAACCTCGCCCCGAACGGCTACGGCTGGGCGAGCGGCGGCTACATCGCCGACAGCAAGATCGACGGCCAGGTCGGCCCGTACTCGCAGCAGCAGTGGTACACCCGCGACAGCTCCATCGGCAGCTGGGGCAACGGCGTCTGGAACATGACGTTCTCCGGTGTCGAGGGCGCCCCGGCGCAGAGCTTCCCCGAACCGCCGTACACCACACTCGAGAACACCCCGGTCTCCCGCGAGAAGCCGTTCCTCTACCTGGACGGCAACGACTACAAGGTCTTCGTCCCCGCCAAGCGCACCAACGCGCGCGGTGTCTCGTGGGCCAACGGAGCCCCGCAGGGCGAGTCCATCCCGCTCGACCAGTTCTACGTGGTGAAGCCGGGTGCCAGCGCGGAGACGATCAACGCGGCGGTGGACCAAGGCCTGCACCTGCTGTTCACGCCCGGGATCTACCACGTCGACCAGACGATCGACATCGACCGCGCCAACACCGTCGTGCTGGGCCTCGGCCTCGCCACGATCGTCCCCGACAACGGGGTCACCGCCCTCAAGGTCGGTGACGTGGACGGCGTGAAGCTGGCCGGTCTGCTCGTGGACGCCGGCACCACCAACAGCGACACCCTGGTCGAGGTCGGCCCCGAGGGCGCCTCCGCGAGCCACGCGGACAATCCGACCAGCGTCCAGGACGTGTTCGTCCGGGTCGGCGGCGCGGGCGCCGGCAAGGCGACCACGGGCATGGTGATCAACAGCAACGACACGATCATCGACCACACCTGGCTCTGGCGCGCCGACCACGGCGAGGGCATCGGCTGGGAGACCAACCGCTCCGACTACGGCCTCCAGGTCAACGGCGACAACGTCCTGGCCACCGGGCTCTTCGTCGAGCACTTCAACAAGTACGACGTCCGCTGGTCCGGCGAGAACGGCAAGACGATCTTCTTCCAGAACGAGAAGGCGTACGACGCGCCGAATCAGGACGCCGTCCAGAACGGTGACGTCAAGGGCTACGCCGCCTACAAGGTGGACGACTCGGTCACCACCCACGAGGGCTGGGGACTGGGCAGCTACTGCTACTTCAACGTCGACCCCGGCATCCGCCAGGACCACGGCTTCGAGGCCCCGGTCAAGGCAGGCGTGAAGTTCCACGACCTGCTCGTCGTCTCACTCGGCGGCCAGGGCCAGTACAACCACGTCATCAACGACACGGGCGCCCCGACCTCGGGGACGGAGACCGTCCCGTCGCAGGTGGTGTCGTTCCCGTAAGCCGCTGACCGGTATGGGACTCCGCTCGTCGGAGTCCTCCGCGAAGACGCCCGCTCCGTCACTGCCGACGGGGCG
This sequence comes from Streptomyces sp. DT224, assembly GCF_049844595.1. Taxonomy (NCBI): domain Bacteria; kingdom Bacillati; phylum Actinomycetota; class Actinomycetes; order Kitasatosporales; family Streptomycetaceae; genus Streptomyces; species Streptomyces sp. DT224. The sequence continues at coordinate 65,295 of NZ_JBNCLI010000001.1, read as the reverse complement.
GGCGTCGCCGTGTCAGGGCCGGCCGCCCGCCATCAGGGATGCGAGTCCGGCGAGCCCTTCCAGGACGAACGCGCCCAGGCCGCGCACCCCGGTGGTGTCGATCCAGCGCTCGAAGGCGACCTTGAAGACGGCGATCCCCGCCTCGGCCGCCAGACTCGCCGCCGGTTCGCTGACGCCGCGCGCCTTCAGGGCCTCCCCCATCGCCGCGGCGAGCGACGCGAGCTTGACCAGCTCGCGCTCCTGGAGCTCCGCGTTGGCCGCGATGATCCGCTGCCGTCGCATGGCCTGCCCGTGGCGCTCGTCGAACACGGCCGCGGCCGCCTGGAGCGCCGCCGCCACCGCGTCCATCGGGGGTGCGGACGGGGGTGCCGCGGCGAGGCCGCTCACCAGGCGTTCCTGGAGCAGGGCGGAGCCCGCGAACAGCACCTCGCGCTTGTCCGCGTAGTGCCGGAAGAACGTGCGTTCCGTGAGCCCGGCCCGCTTGGCGATCTCGGTCACGGTCGTCTGCTCGTAGCCCCGCTCGGCGTAGAGCTCCATGGCGGCCTGCTCCAGCCTGCCGCGTGCGTTCGGCTCCCATCGACCCATACGGCGAGTCTATGGGATGACAGTCACTGACATCAGAGCTAGGCTGATGACAGTCGCTGACATCGAGGGTCGGCCGGGTCTCCGGCTGCCCGGATCATCAGCCTGTTCCAGGAGGTTTCTCATGCGTGTATTCATCACCGGCGCGTCCGGCTGGATCGGTTCCGCGGTCGTCCCCGAGCTCATCGGGGCGGGCCACCAGGTCGTCGGCCTCGCCCGGTCGGACGCCTCGGCCGAGGCGCTGACCGCCGCCGGGGCCGAAGTGCGGCGCGGATCGCTGGACGACCTGGACGTGCTGCGCGAGGCGGCCTCGGAAGCGGACGGGGTCGTCCACCTCGCGTTCAAGCACGACATCGCGTTCTCCGGGGACTTCCAGGGGGCCACCGACGCGGACCGGAAGGCCATCGACGCCTTCGGCGACGCGCTCGCCGGCTCCGGCAAGCCCTTCGTCATCGCGTCCGGGCTCCTCGGGCTGGCCCCGGGCCGGGTCGGGACCGAGGAGGACGGGCAGAGCGCCGCCCCGGACGCGCCCGCCGGGGGCCCGGGCGGCCGCCAGGACAACGCGCGGGCGACGATCGCCCTCGCCTCCCGCGACGTCCGCTCGTCCGTCGTCCGGCTGCCCCCGACGGTGCACGGCGACGGCGACCAGGGCTTCGTCGCCGGCCTCGTGGCCACCGCCCGCGCCAAGGGCGTCTCCGGCTACGTCGGCGACGGCTCCCAGCGCTGGCCGGCCGCCCACCGCGCGGACGCCGCCCACCTGTTCCGGCTGGCCCTGGAACAGGCGCCCGCCGGCTCCACGCTGCACGCCGCGGCCGAGGAGGGCGTCGCGCTGCGGTCCGTCGCCGAGACCATCGGCCGCCACCTCGGCGTCCCCACGGCCTCCGTCGCCCCCGAGGACGCGGCCGGCCACTTCGGCTGGCTGGCCGGCATGGTGGGCCTCGACTCGCCCGCCTCCAGCGCGCTGACCCGCGACCGCTTCGGCTGGAAGCCGGCCGGTCCCGGGCTCATCGAGGACCTGGACCAGGGGCACTACTTCGGCGCGCCGGGGGCGTGACGCGAAGCCCCGCCGCCCTCACTGGTCGCGGCGGTGCACCGCGCACACCGCCACGGCCCCCGCGACCAGCGCCCACAGGACGTAGACCGTCCAGGCGCCCGCCTCCGACCACGGGTAGAGCTCGGGCGGGGGCTGCGGAAGGGCCCCGCCCGCCAGGCGGTCCCAGGCGCTGAACGGCAGGGTGTGCCGGAGCACCGCCGTCAGGTGGCGGCGGTCGCTGAGGACCATGGGCAGCAGGAGCAGCACCACCACGCACGCCACGATCGACGCCCCCGTGTGCCGGATCACCGTGCCGAGCGCGAGACCCGTGAGCGCGGCGACCGGGGCGAGCAGCGCGGAAGCGGCGAGGACCTGGAGCGTTCCGGGGTCGCCGAGGGAGACCGAGGCGCCGCGTCCGGACAGGATCGCCCGGGTCGAGGCGAAGGAGGCGGCGGCGACGAGCACGCCGAAGGCCGTGGTGACGGCGGCGAGTACGAGGACCTTGGCGGCCATCACCGAGCGCCGGGCGGGTACGGCGGTGAACGTCGTGCGGATGAGCCCGGTCCCGTACTCGCCGGTGACCGACACGGCGCCGATCGCGGCCAGCGCCAGGACCAGCACCAGGGCGGAGTTGTCGGTGAAGGCGTCGACCAGCGCCAGGCGGTGGCTGACGAAGAACTCCTGACTGCCCCTGTCGTACTGGTACCAGTACGTGTAGTGGTCGTAGGCCGTACCGGTGTTGAACGCGACGACGGCCAGTGCGCTGAGCGCGTACAGCCAGGGTGTCGAACGCAGCGACCACGTCTTCAGCCACTCGGCGGCGATCAGGTCGGTGAAGCGCGCGCGGGCCTCGACGCGCGTGACGGGGGTTGCGGTCGCCGTGGTCATCGGGGGTCTCCTGCCGGGTACTGGACGCTGTCCGCGGTGAGTTCCATGAACGCCTCCTCCAGCGAGGCGCCGAAAGCCGTCAGTTCGTGGAGCAGGACCCGGTGGCGCAGGGCGAGTTCGCCGATGCGCTCGGCGGGGAGCCCGGTCACCGTGAGCCGGTCGCCGTCCCCGGCCACCGAGGCGCCTTCGGCGGTCAGCAGCGGCGTCAGGTCCGCCGCGTCCGGGGTGCGTACGGTGACGCTGCGCCGGGCGGAGCGGGCGGCGAAGGCGCTCAGGCTCTCGGCCGCGATGAGCGATCCGCGCCCGATGACGACGAGCCGGTCGGCGGTGTGCTCCATCTCGGTCATCAGGTGGCTGGAGACGAAGACGGTACGGCCTTCGGCGGCGAGGCGGCGGAAGAGTCCGCGCACCCACAGCACGCCTTCCGGGTCGAGGCCGTTGAGGGGTTCGTCGAAGAGCAGGACGGGCGGGTCGCCGAGCAGGGCCGTGGCGATGCCGAGGCGCTGGCGCATCCCGAGCGAGAAGCCGGCGACGCGACGGCGGGCCGCTGCCGCGAGACCCACCTCTTCGAGGACCCCGTCGACCCGGGCGCGGGGGATGCCGTTGCTCCGGGCCAGCACGGCGAGATGGGCGCGGGCGGAACGGCCGCCGTGGACGTCGCCCGCGTCGAGCAGGGCGCCGACGTGGCGCAGTCCGCGCGGGTGGTCGCGGAAGGGGCGGCCCCGGACGGTGGCCGTTCCGGAGGTCGGCCCGACCAGGCCCAGGAGCATGCGCAGGGTGGTGGTCTTGCCCGCCCCGTTGGGCCCGAGGAAGCCGGTCACCTCGCCCGGCCGGACGGTGAAGGTCAGGTCGTCCACGGCGGTGGCGCCGCCGTATCGCTTGGTCAGTCCGTTGGCTTCGATCACGGGTCCCACCCTGCGGGCCGCGACCGGGCGGTGTCGTCGGGCCGTCGCTGACATCCGGGCGGGCCGGACTGCACCCGTGGGTGTACAACCATGGGCCGATGCGCGGGGGTTCGGCGCTGGTTACGCTCGGCGCATGTCCAGCTCACCTGTCCTGCCCCTGCTCAAGCGCGTCCCACCCGGCGCGTGGGTGGCGGCCGCCTGGTTCGCGGGCATGGTGCTCACCCTCCTCATGCGGGTCCGGCTGCCCGGCGAGCATCGGGCCTCGGTCCTGCCCGGGGTCCTCTTCTACCGCTGGGACGGCCTGCTGACCCACCTGCTGTCCACGGCGCTACTCATGGCCGGCTGCCGGTGGCTCACCCGGCGCCCGCTGGGCGCCATGGCGGTGCTGCTCGCCGCCTCCGCGCTCGCCACCATGCCGATCGGAGTGGCGGAGATACCCCTGGCGCAGTTCCTGGCCGTCGACGTCGCCCTGTACTTCACGGCCGCCGCCCGCCCGCTGCGCACGGGCGTCCTCGCCCTCGTCATGTCGGTGACCGCCCTGGTCGCGTTCGTCGGCGGCCGGGTGCTCGCCAGGTGGCCCGCCGGTACGTCGGCGGAGCTGGCCGTCGCCCTCACGGCGGTCGTCGCCTGGCTGGTGGGCCGCTCGGTGCACGAGAGCCGCAAGCACGACGCGGACCTGACAGCCCGGGCCACGGACCGGGCCCTCGTCGCCGAACGGCTGCGCATCGCCCGCGAGATGCACGACGTGGTGGCCCACAGCGTCGGCATCATCGCCCTCCAGGCGGGCGCGGCGGCCAGGGTCGTGCACACCCAGCCGGACGCCGCGCGCGAGGCGATGAGCGCGGTGGAGGCGGCGGGCCGGGAGACGCTCTCGGGGCTGCGCCGGATGCTGGGCGCGCTCCGGGAGACCGGGCCCGGCCAGGACCCGGCGGGGCGCGAGGACGCGCCGCTGCGCCCCGCCGAGGGCCTGGCCGACGTCGACCGGCTCGCCCGGGCCACGACCGCCGCCGGGGTACGGGTCGAGGTGGAATGGCGGGGGGAACGCCGCGCGCTGCCGGCGGAGTTGGAGCTGTCGGCGTTCCGGATCGTCCAGGAATCGGTGACCAACGTGGTGCGCCATGCGGAGACCGACGCCTGCCGGGTCCGCGTCGAGTACGGCGAAGAGGAGCTGACCGTGGAGATCACGGACCGGGGCCGGGGCGTGGGCCGCGGCACGGGGCGCGGCGCGGCCCCCGGATTCGGCCTGGCCGGGATGCGGGAGCGGGTGGCGCTGCTGCACGGCGAGTTCGCCGCCGCGCCGGCCCCGGGCGGAGGCTTCCGGGTCACCGCCCGTCTGCCGGTGCCCGCGCCGGAGCGTGCCCGGGATGCGGTGTCCGCGCCGCCGGGGCAGGAGCCGGTGCCGGGAGCGGCGGCATGAGCGGCGGCGGACGCCCCGGCGCGCCCGGGGACAGCGTCCAGGACGTGGGCGGTGCGGTGGCCGCCCCTCCCCCGGTCCGCGTCGTGCTCGCGGACGACCAGCCGCTGGTGCGGGCGGCGTTGCGCATGGTCATGGCGGACACCCCGGACATCGAGGTGGTCGGCGAGGCGGGGACGGGCGAGGAGGCGGTCCGGCTGACCGCCCGGCTGGCTCCGGACGTCGTCGTGATGGACATCCGGATGCCCGGCATGGACGGCATCGAGGCCACCGAGCGGATCGCCGCGCAGGGCGGCGCGGCGCATGTGGTGGTCCTGACGACCTTTGACGACGACGATTACGTGTACGGGGCGCTGCGTGCCGGGGCGGCCGGGTTCCTGGTCAAGGACATGGCGCTGGACGACATCCTGGCGGCGGTCCGGGTGGTGGCGTCCGGCGACGGACTGATCGCCCCGGGCGTCACCCGGCGGCTGATCAAGGAGTTCGCGGCCCGTCCCTCGCCCTCCGCTCCGGCCCCGGCACCGCTGGCCGCGATCACCGACCGGGAGCGGGAGGTGCTGGTGCTGGTCGGCGGCGGGCTCTCGAACGCGGAGATCGCCGAGCGCCTGGTCATCAGCGTCGCCACGGCGAAGACGTATCTCACCCGCCTGCTCGCCAAGCTGGGCGCGCGGGACAGGGTGCAGCTGGTCATCATCGCGTACGAGGCGGGACTGGTGTCCCCGGGGCGGTGACGGAGGCTGCGGCCGGACCGCGACGGGCCCTACAGCCAGCCCTTCTCGCGCGCCATGCGGACCGCCTCGGCGCGGTTGCGGGCGGCCAGCTTCTGGATCGCCATGGAGAGGTAGTTGCGGACGGTGCCCTGGGAGAGGTGGAGGGCGGCGGCGATCTCCGCGTTGGTCGAGCCGTCGGCGGCGGTGCGCAGGACCTCGCTCTCGCGGTCGGTCAGCGGGTTGGCGCCGTCGGCGAGGGCGGCGGCGGCGAGGCCGGGGTCGATGACCCGTTCACCGGCGAGCACCTTGCGTACCGCTTCGGCGAGCTGGGACGCGGGGGCGTCCTTGACCAGGAAGGCGTCGGCGCCCGACTCCATGGCGCGGCGCAGATAGCCGGGCCGGCCGAACGTCGTGACGACCACGACCTTCACGTCCGGCAGGGCCTCGCGGAGCCGGGCCGTCGCCTCGATGCCGGTCATGCCGGGCATCTCGATGTCCAGGAGGGCCACGTCGACGGAGTGTTCGCGGGCCGCCGCCAGGACCTCGTCGCCCCGGGCGACCTGGGCGACCACCTCGATGTCCGGTTCCAGGCCGAGGAGCGCCGCCAGGGCCTCGCGCACCATGGACTGGTCCTCCGCGAGGAGAAGTCTGATCATGCTCATTCCGCGGATCCTAGGCCGGATTCGAACGGAACGCTCAGGACCATGGTGAAGCCTTTGCCCGAACGGGGCTGGGTGGCCCGGGTGGTGAGGGTGCCGCCGACCGAGGCGAGGCGTTCGGTGAGCCCGGTGAGGCCGTTGCCGGGCGTGGTTCCGGTGCCGCCCCGGCCGTCGTCGGCGACGGTCAGTTCGAGCACCCGCCCGTCCAGCGTCTGACGGGGAGCCAGGGTCACCGTGCAGCGGTGCGCGCCGCTGTGGCGCACGACGTTGGTGACCGCCTCCCGCAGTCCCCACGCGAGCACCTCCTCCGCCTTGTCGGGCAGCCCGTCCGGGGTGTCGGCCGGGACGTCGGCGTCGACCCCGGCGGCGGCCAGCGCCGTGCGCGCCCCGGCCAGTTCGCCGGGGAGGGTGGGCCGGCGGTATCCGGTGACGGCACTGCGTACGTCCACCAGGGCCTGGCGGCTGACCTGTTCGATGTCCGCGACCTGGGCGGCCGCCAGTTCGGGCCGGTCGGGGAGCATCCGGCCGGCCAGCTCGCTCTTGAGGGTGATCAGCGAGAGGGAGTGGCCCAGCAGGTCGTGCAGATCGCGGGCGAGGCGCAGGCGCTCCTCGTTGGCGGCGAGCTGGGCGACGGTGGCCCGGGCCTGGCGCAGCTCGACCGTGGTGCGGACCAACTGCCGTACGCCCGTCATCGCGAAGCCGCCCAGCAGGGCGGGGAAGACCAGGGCGGTGACGATCTCGCGCGGGTGCTCCAGGGTCGCGCCGACGCCCACCATGACGGCGGTGACGGCCGGAATCAGCCAGCGGGCGGTGCGCAGCGGAAGGGTAGCGCCGACCGAGACCGACACGTACACGAACAGGACGAGCCAGGGGGTGCCGAACGTCGACGCCATCAGGAGCGCGATCGCGCCGAGGAAGGCGAGCGATCCACGGACCCGGAAGGGGTCGAGCGCCTTGGACGTGTGCCGGAAGACCAGGACCAGGTAGGCGCCGACGAAGACCAGCAGCCCGAGGGCGCCGAGCGCGGTCGCCCACGGGGTGTGGTTGCCGTCGGCGAGGTCCTTGACCGGCGCGCTCATGAAGGCGAGCCAGATGCCGATCCACAGCAGCTTGATCCCGGCCTGCCGGGCGGTCGCGGGCGGCCGCCCGAGACCCACCGACATCTTGTCGTCACTCACGCCTTCAAGGTGTCCTTCCGGTAGAGCCAGGCCGCGCCGCCCGCGAAGAGCAGGAAGTAGGCACAGAGGACGGCGACGTCCTTGGCGTGCGGCGCGCCGCCCATCTCGACGGCCTGGCCGAGTGCAGCGTACGCGTGTGTGGGAAGCCACTCGGAGATGTTCTGGAGCCACTGCGGGAAGGTCGCGCTGGGCATCCAGAGGCCGCCGAGGATGGAGAGCCCGAAGTAGATGATCATCGTGACCGGGCGGACCGCGTCCCCGCTGGTGAGGTAGCCGATGGCGACGCCGAGCGCGGCGAACACCAGGGAGCCGGCCCAGATGACTCCGGTCAGCGCGAACCACTGCCAGAGGTCGAAGCGGACGTGTTTGACCGAGGCGGCCACGAGGAAGACGACGACGATGCACGGCAGGGTGACCATGGCCGCGCTGGCGATCTTCGCGAGGACGTAGCCCCGGCCGGGCAGCGCGGTCAGCCGCAGCTGGCGGACCCAGCCCTTCTCGCGCTCCTTGGCGATGCGCTCGCTGTTGCCCATGAGGACGGCGGTCAGCGCGCCGAAGGACGCCATGGAGACCATGAAGAAGGACTGGAGGGTCAGATCGGTGTGCGGGATCGTGGCGGTGTCGTTCTGGGTGCCGGAGATCAGCAGGTAGATCACCGACGGGTAGATGACCGAGAAGAACATGAACTTCTTGTTCCGCAGGGTGCGGGTGACTTCGAGCCGGATCAGCGTCCCGGAGAAGAGATTCATCATGCGGTCCTGGCCTCCTCGGCCTCGGTGATGGCGACGAATGCCTGTTCCAGGCCGAGCCCGGCGACTTCCAGCTCGCGCGGGTACAGACCGAGACCGTAGAGGGCGTGCACGGTCGCGTCGGCGTTGTGCGACTGGATGCGCACCCGCCGGCCGTTGACGTCGAGCGAGGCGAGGAACGGCAGGGCGCGCAGGGCGGCCCGGTCGATCGCGCCCTCCAGCTCGAAGGAGATCCGGCGGGCCCCGGCCTTCGCCTTGATCTCGGCGGCGGTCCCGTCGGCGAGGAGGCGGCCCTTGTGCAGGACGAGGACGCGGTCGGCGATCGCGTCGGCCTCTTCGAGGTAGTGGGTGGCGAACAGGACGGTACGGCCCTGCTCGGCCTGCTCGCGCATGGTCGCCCAGAACGCCTGGCGGGCGGTGACGTCCATGCCGGTCGTCGGCTCGTCGAGGACGATGAGGTCGTTGGCACCCGCGGTGGCCAGCGCGAACCGTACGCGCTGCTCCTGGCCGCCGGAGAGCTTGTTGACCATCCGGCCGGCGATCGACGCGATGCCCGCCCGGGCCAGCACCTCGTCGGCCGGGTGGGGGCGCGGGTGCAGGTCGCAGGCCAGCCGGACCAGTTCCTCGACGGTGACGTCCTCCATCAGGCCGCCGCTCTGCAGCATGGCGCCGACCCGGCCGGCCTTGATGGCCGCCTGCGGGGTGGTGCCGAAGAGGCTGACCGTGCCGGAGTCGGCGGTGCGCAGGCCGAGGAGCAGGTCGAGGGTGGAGGACTTGCCGGCTCCGTTGGGGCCGAGGAGGGCCACGGTCTCGCCGGGATGCAGGTCCAGGGTGAGCCCGTCGACGGCGCGCACGTCCCCGTAGACCTTGCTGACCTGGTCGAAGCTGACCACCGCGGTCCTCGTCGCGGTCGCTCCGGTGGCTGTCGTTGTCATGCGTCCAGCCTGGCCGACCGGGGGGTGCGCGCGGCAGGGCCGGCAGTCGTGGATCCGGGATGACAGATGTCATGCGCCGGGGGTGACGGGTGCACGGGGCCGGGTGCGGGGACGACGGCCCCGGGCCGGGGACCGGTTCCGCCCGTTCACGCCGCCGCCCCCGGCCGGGGTCCGGTCGGGGGCGGGTGGCACGGGGTGACGGCGGGTCAGCCGTTGCCGTCGAGGTCGATCGTGACCGTGCGCTCGGCCGGGGTCTTCCCCAGCAGCGCGCCCTTCATGGCATAGGCCACGTCGTCCGCGCTGAGCTGGTGCTTCTTGCCGTCACCCTTGGTGATCATGATGCCGTCGAAGACACCGGCGCAGAGCCGGTCGATGGCCTCCTTGTCGTAGACGTCGACCAGCTTCCCGTCGACCGCCTTCATCGACAGGATCTGCGGCAGCGACTTGGCCGGGCCGAACGGGATCTCCTTGCCGCCCGCCCTGATGCGGACGAGCCCGGACATCGCGGGCTCCGCGAACTCCTTCATCGCCCGGTCCAGTTCGGCCTGGGTGATGGAGGGTTCCTTGGTGACGACGGGCAGTTCGACGGTCCTGGCGCTGCCGGTCTCGACCTGGGCGCGGTAGGCGTCCCGGACGGAGCCCATCGCCTTGTTCACGTCGATCGCCTTGCCGGCCTTGCCCGGTACGGCGACGGCCTTGCCCGGCTCGAACTTGATGGTGCCGTCCTTCACGGTGCCCGAGGCGCCGGCCAGGTCCTGGAGGGCGACGCCCAGCTTCTCCTCGTCCACCGGGAAGACCGGATCGACGGTCCGCGCGCCGCCGAAGAGCGAGCCGATCACGGAGACCGGGTTGTAGTCGCTGCCGGCCGCGGCGCGCACCGTGGCCTGGCTGTCCAGGGAGAGGCCGGCCTTGTCCGGGGCGAGCGCCGTCTCCTTGCCGTCCACGGTCAGCTTGAGCGGGGTCGCGGCGCGCTTGGCGAGCGCGGCGTCCAGCTTCTCGACGCCGTCCTCCTTCGTGCCGCCGCCGATGTCGACGCCGAGGACCGTGGTGCCCTTGGGTACGTCGGAGTGGTTCATCAGGAGTCCGGCGCCGTACGCGACACCGAGCAGGCAGACGGCCGCCACGCCGAGCAGGACCAGCTTCGAGCGGCCCTTCTTGACGGGCGCCGGCTTCGGCGCGGGGCGGGCCGCCGGGGCCGGCTGCGGCGCCGCGGCACCGGGGCCGCCCGGGCCAGCGGGTCCGGTGCCCATCGGGTCGCCCGGGCCGTTGCGGTCACCGGGCCCGACGGGGATGCCGCTGTTCAGCGTGTCACCCGAGACGTTGCCGTCGGGGCCGGCCGGAAACGGGCCGAACTGCGGGGTGAGGATGGCGGTGTCGTCGGACATGCGCGGCGGCACACCGCCCTGCCCGGGGCCGCCCGGGTTCAGCGGGCCGGGGCCGGGCTGGAAGGGCCCATGGCCGTCGAGGTTCGGGGTGAGCGGCGAGGTGCCGGCGGCCGGGCCCGTGGTGGGGCCGGCCGGGCCGGGGGTGCGGACGCCCAGGTCGGGGGTGGAGCGCGGGCCGCCCCGGTCCTCCGGGAAGTCGCGCTGCGGGCCGTCCGAGAAGTACGGCAGGTCGGTACGGGGGCCGGAGGGCGGGGAGACACGGCCGGGGCCGGGACCGGCAGGACCGCCCGGAGCGCCGTGACCGGCCGGTGCGCCGGGGCCACCAGCACCGCCAGGCCCACCCGTGACACCGGCCCCACCGAACCCGCCGGATCCAGCCGGGGCACCCACCGCACCCTGGTCACCGGCACCGCCCGGCGCCGGGAAACCCGCGCCGTCCGTGTCGCCGCCGGGCCGTCCGTCCGTCGGGGGCTTGGCGGCCGCCGGGGGCTTGCGGGGGGCGAACCAGTCGCTGCCGCTCTTCTCCTTGGCCGGCTTCTCGGCGGACTCCGCCGGGTCCGCGTCCTCGCCGCTCTCCGCGCTCGGCGCCTGGGGCGTCCGCGGTGCGCCGCCCGGCGCGGACGCGCCCGGACGCGGGGTCGAGCCGGTGCGCTCGCCCTCGGCATCGGCGTCGCCCATGGGCGTACGCATGACAACGGGCGGGATGGGGCGCGAGCCCGGGATGTTGATCCGGATGCGCGTCGTCAGCGTCGTCTCGGTCTTCGGCTCGTCGGGCCGGTCCGCGCCGCCGGGTTCCCGGGACCCTTCCGGGGCGTCCTGCGACGGGTGCGTCGACGGATACTGGCGGGATCCGTACGGCGGCGTACCCGAGGGGTACGCGGCTCCTCCGCGACCCTGGGGCCCGGAGGACGAACTGTCAGTTTCACGACTCAAAGCAGGTTCTCCCGATTGGCTCCGCCGCCCGTACTTCCCCCGTGCCGCAGCCCGGGCGCGCGAACCACCATACTGGCCGCCGCCGGTACACACCCCGCGACCGGGGGAAACGACTGCGCACCCCCCGGACGGGCAGGGGGCATTACGGGATCGGACGGAGCACATTACTTGGCAGGTCGGCCGCTTTCGGCCCGCTGCCCGGACGATCGCGGCATGGTGGCACAGATCACAGCGATGGCCATTCCGCCCAGCATGAAGAGCCCGAGACCGAGCGCGTCACCGAAGACATAGTCCCCTTCGGGCCGCCCGCTGAGCAGAAAGACGACCGAAACCAGCCATCCCGCCGCCGGTGCCACCGCTCCGGGCTGGGTGCCCGTCAGCGTGCGCCCGCCGTAGAAGAGGCCGGCCGCCGCCGCCAGGGCGAGCAGCAGCCCGCCGGGGAACCAGGCGGGCTGGACGAGCGCTCCGGCGATGCCCACGACGGCGCCGAGGACCGCGAGCCCGAACAGGGCGGCGATCCGGACGGGGTTGAGGGGTGCGGCCATGCCGCCGGCCGGAACGTCCTTCTTCTGCGCTTCCATCCGGCTGCCGCCGGCCCGCGCCCTGCTGCTGCCGCTCACCGGTCCGTCCCCGGCACGCCCGCGAAGAGGTCCTGTTCGCGTTCGCCCGCCGGTGCGCCCGGGACGCCGGCGACCAACTCGTAGTACTCCGTGGTGAACAGGGGCTGCCCGAGGTCGTTCGACAGGGCGAAGTACGGCTCCCGGACGGCGATCTGGGTGGCGTGCGCCCGCATCGCGGCGGCCTTCGCGTCCTCGTGGCCGGCGCCGTCGATCACGGTGGTGATCCGGTCGTCGTCCACCACACCCGGTACGTCGCCGATCTCGGCGATCCCCGGGAACGCGTCCGGGGCCTCGGCACGCAGCGCGGCGAACGCCTCCTCGGCGGCCGAGCGCGGCACCCGGTTCCAGTAGACCTTCGCGACGGCGTGCGGGGCGCCGGAGCCGGGGCGGTACGCGGCGTCGGCGGCCAGCTCCGCGGCGCGGGTGGCGACCCGGTGGGCCTGGATGTGGTCGGGGTGCCCGTAGCCCCCGTCGGGGTCGTACGTCACGAGGACCTGGGGCCGCACCTCGCGGATCACGTCGACGAGGTGCCCGGCGGCCTCGTCGAGGTCGGCCGACCAGAAGGCGCCGGGGCGGCGGTTCTGCTCGGTGCCCATCATCCCGGAGTCCCGGTAGCGGCCCCGGCCGCCGAGGAAGCGGTGGTCGGTGACGCCCAGCTCCTTCATGGCCGCCGCCAGTTCGCCGGTGCGGTACGCGCCCAGTGCGTCGTCGCGGTCGGCGGCGAGGTGGGCGAGCGCGGGCGGGATGATCTCGCCCTCCTCGCCGAGCGTGCAGGTCACCAGCGTGACCAGGGCGCCCTCGGCCGCGTACCTGGCCATGGTGGCGCCGTTGTTGATCGACTCGTCGTCCGGGTGCGCGTGCACCAGGAGCAGCCGCCGGGCGGGAAGGTCCGTCATGGGACCAGCCTACGAGTTCCCGCGACGGCCGCCCTCCGACGGCCGCCCTCCGACGGGTGACCGCGTCAGAACTTGATGCCGCCGATCATGCCCGCCACGTTCGTCGTCACCTCGGAGATGGTGGGTGCGATGGACGAACTGGCGAGATAGAAACCGAGCAGCGCGCAGACGACCGCATGTCCTCCTTTCAGTCCGGACTTCCGGATCAGCAGGAAGACGATGATCGCCAGCAGCACCACCGCCGAAATCGAGAGCGCCACGGCGGTTCACCTCCATCTGTACGGTCGGGACGGGCAGCACGCGTGGAGCCAGCAGGTTCATACCCACCGAGCGCTACGGATCATAACTATCCGTGGCAACGCATTGTTCGGGGCACAGCAGCACGAGGGGCGCACGGACGGGCGCGGCCGATAGGTTCGGCGCATGACTTCGTCAGAGATCACGTTTCCGCTCCAGTTGGCCCGGACCATGAGATTCACCCTTGGGGCACCGCGCGCGTTCACGGTGTCACCCGACGGTGGACGCGTGGTCTACCTGTGCTCCGGTTCGGGTACGGACCGCTCGGGGCAGCTCTGGGTGCTGGACCTCGACGAGGGCACCGGGCCGCGAGAACGCCTGGTGGCCGATCCGGCGGCCCTGCTGGGCGGTTCGCAGGAGCGTCTGTCGGCGCAGGAGCGCGCCCGGCGGGAGCGCAGCCGCGAGGGCTCGTCGGGGATCGTGGGCTACGCGCTGGACGGGTCCGCCGAACTGGCCGCGTTCGCGCTCTCCGGGAAGGTGTACGTCGTCGCTCTGGGCGCGGGCGGGGCGCGCGCGCTGCCCGTTCCCGGCCCGGTGATCGACCCGCGCCCCTCCCCGGACGGGCGACACGTCGCCTATGTGTCCAAGGGTGCCCTGCGGGTCGTCGGGGTGGACGGCGAGGCGGACCGGGCGCTCGCGGAGCCGGAGGACGGCCATGTCACCTACGGGCTCGCGGAGTTCATCGCGGCCGAGGAGATGAGCCGCAACCGGGGCTTCTGGTGGTCGCCGGAGTCCGACCGGCTGCTGGTGGCCCGGGTGGACGACAGCCCCGTGCGGCGGTGGTGGATCGCCGACTCCGCGCATCCCGAGCGCAAGCCGGCCGAGGTCGCGTACCCCGCGGCGGGCACGCCCAACGCGGTGGTGGGGCTCCACGTCGTGGACCTGGAGGGCAAGCGCACCGAAGTGGTGTGGGACCGGGACCGGTTCCCGTATCTGGCGCGGGTGCACTGGTCCTCGTACGGGGCTCCGCTCCTCCTCGTCCAGGCCCGGGACCAGCGGAGCCAGCTGTACCTGGCGGTGGACCCGGAGACCGGGGCGACCCGGACCGTGCACGTGGACGAGGACCCGGTCTGGCTGGAGCTGTTCCCCGGGGTGCCCGCGTGGGCGCCGGACGGGCGGCTCGTGCGGATCACGGACGAGGGCGGGGCGCGGCGGCTCGCGGTCGGCGACCGGACGCTGACCGGGGCCCAGTTGCACGTCCAGTCGGTGCTGGACATCGGGGACTCCGACGTCCTGGTGTCGGCGTCGGCGGGCGCTGAGGCGGCGGAGCCGGAGACCGGCGAGAGCCATGTGTACCGGGTCAACGAGCTGGGCGTCGAGCGGGTCTCCGAGGGCGTCGGTGTGCACACGGCGGTCCGGTCGGGCCGGGTGACGGTGCTGGTCTCGGCGACGCCGGAGCAGCCGGGGGCGACGGCGCGGGTGCTGCGGGACGGCAAGGAGATCGCCGTCGTGGAGAACCGTGCGGAGCGCCCGGTGCTGACCGCGCGGCCGGTGTTCACCGAAGGGGGCGCACGGCGCATTCCGTGCGCCGTGTTGCTCCCCACCGGGTACTCGGAGTCGGACGGTCCGCTTCCGGTCCTCATGGACCCGTACGGCGGACCGCACGGCCGGCGGGTCGTGGCCGCCCACAACCCGCATCTCACCTCGCAGTGGTTCGCGGACCAGGGTTTCGCGGTCGTCGTCGCGGACGGGCGGGGGACGCCCGGTCGTTCACCGGCCTGGGAGAAGGCGGTCAAGAACGATCTGGCGCTCAGTCTCGACGACCAGGTGGAGGCCCTGCACGCGCTCGCGGAGCACTTCCCGCTGGACCTGGACCGGGTGGCGGTCCGGGGCTGGTCGTTCGGCGGCTTCCTGGCCGGGCTGGCCGCGCTGCGACGGCCCGACGTCTTCCACGCGGCGGTCGTCGGCGCCCCGGTGACCGACCAGCGGCTCTACGACACCCACTACACCGAGCGCTACCTGGGCGACCCGGCGGAGGCTCCGGAGGTGTACGCGCACAACTCGCTGATCACCGACGCGGGCCTGTCGGAGGCGGCCGAGCAGGTGCGGCCCATGCTGATCATCCACGGTCTCGCGGACGACAACGTGGTCGTCGCGCACAGCCTGCGGCTGTCGTCGGCGCTGCTCGCCGCGGGCCGGCCGCACGAGGTGCTGCCGCTGAGCGGGGTGACCCACATGACCCCGCAGGAGAAGGTGGCCGAGAACCTGCTGCTGCTCCAGGTGGACTTCCTGAAGCGGTCGCTGGGGCTTTAGCAGGCCGTGTCCGGCGGCTACCAGCCGGGCGGCGGCTGTGAGGGCGGTGGGGGCGGGCCGAATCCGCCGCTGCCGCCCTGCGGGTAGCCGTAGCCGGGCCGCTGTCCGGGGTAGGGGGGCTGCGTGGCCGGAGTCGGGCCCCAGCCCGGGCCGCTGCCGGTCCACGGGTCCCGGCCCGGGGCGCGGACCTGGCCCGGAAGGGCGAGGGCGATGAGCGCGGTCACGGCGGCGAGTGCCTGGAAGAACGAGCTGAGCAGGCTGAGCTGGAGCTCGGTCGACAGGTCGCCGAAGTGCTCCAGCATGTCGTAGTGCACGATCCGGACCACCCCGGACACCCCGCCCGGCAGCAGCACCGCCGCTGCCACCAGGCCGAACGGGCGGGCGTGCGGGGCCCGGGCCACGGCGCTGATCCCGGCGGCCACGCACAGCAGCGCCAGCATCACGGTGCCCCAGCCCGGCGGCGGACCGGTCAGGTACTGCCCGATCCGGTCGCCGCCCACGTACCAGTCGGGGAACAGCTCCGGGTCCCGGACGATCTGGCGGATCTCCCAGGCGATCAGCACGACCCCGCCGGCGCCCAGCGCCAGGAACGCCAGCACGCCCGCGCCGGGGCCCGGCCCGGTCGGCGTCCGCTCGTAGGAGTCGGCGGGCGGGCGACGGCCCGCCCCTGCGGTGATGATCATCGCGGCGGCCGCGGCGACGGCAACGAAGGCGCAGATCAGGGCCCGTGAGCGCAGGTCGTCGGAGTACGCGGTCTCCATCCGGCGGGTGCCGATGGTCCAGAGTCCGGGGAGCCGCACGGTGAGGGTGACCACACCGGCGACGACGAGCGCGGAGGCGGCGGAGGCGGTGCGCAGCGCGGCCACGGTGACGGCGACGTACACCACGAACAGGACGAGGTCCGTGCCCGAGGTCGTGGGGACGGCCTGCATCCCGTTGTCGTACAACCCGGCCCAGTAGCGCCACAGTTGTCCGAAACCGATCGCATCGACGTCCCGTATCAGCCAGCTCGCGACGATCACCGCGAGCACGGCGGACAGGACGGCTCCGGTGACTCTTGCTCCGCGGGTGAGTATCACACCGGCGATACTTCCGTGCGTCCGCCCTCCGGACAAGAGGGCCTGCACCGGCCGCCCGTACGGCGACCGGCCGGGGGGCGTCACACCCCACCGGCCGGTTCCACGGCACCCGCACGGCCGTACGTTGTCGATGATGCCGCGTCCGTATATCGGGGACGTTGCCCATGTGTTAACGCCGCGTCAGAGGGCCCGGCTGCTCCCGGACGGCGGGGGCGGGCCCTCGTCGCGGTCCGCCGGTCCGGGCTGCTCGGCGGCCTCCGGGGCCTCCGCCGCCTCGGCCGCCCGCTCCGCCGCTTCCTCCTGGCCGCCCTCCCCCGGCACGGAATCGAGTGTGCCCTCAGGCGGGACCACCCGCTTCTCCTCCGCGAAGTGGCAGGCGGAGGCGTGCCGGGCCGGGCTGTCCACGTCCAGGAAGGCCGCCGGGACCGCCAGCAGCGGCACCTCCAGTTCGCACCGCTTCTGCGCCTTCCAGCAGCGGGTGCGGAAGCGGCACCCGGAGGGCGGATTGGCCGGGGACGGCACGTCGCCGTGCAGGATGATCCGCTCGCGGTACTCCCGCGCCGCGGGGTCCGGCACCGGCACGGCGGAGAGCAGCGCCTGCGTGTACGGGTGCGTGGGGTGGTCGTAGATCTCCGCGTCGGTGCCGATCTCCACGAACCGGCCCAGGTACATCACGCCGACCCGGTCGGAGATGTGCCGCACGATCGACAGGTCGTGCGCGATGAAGACGTAGCTCAGCCTGAACTCGGCCTGGAGCCGGTCCAGCAGGTTGACGACCTGCGCCTGGACGGAGACGTCGAGCGCGGAGACCGGTTCGTCGGCGACGATGATCTCCGGGTTGAGCGCGAGGCCGCGGGCGATGCCGATGCGCTGGCGCTGGCCGCCGGAGAACTGGTGCGGGTAGCGGTTGATGTACTCCGGGTTGAGACCCACCACGTCAAGCAGGTCCTGCACCTTGCGCCGCCGGTCGCCCTTGGGGGCCACCTCCGGGTGGATCTCGTACGGCTCCCCGATGATGTCGCCGACCGTCATGCGCGGGTTGAGCGAGGTGTACGGGTCCTGGAACACCATCTGGATGTTGCGCCGGACGGCCTTGAGCGCGCGCCCGGACAGCTTGGTGATGTCCTCGCCCTTGTACCGGATGGAGCCGGCCGTCGGCTGCTCCAGGTGCACGAGCAGCCGGGCGACCGTCGACTTGCCGCAGCCGGACTCCCCCACCACGCCCAGCGTCTCGCCGGCCCCGAGGTCGAAGGTGACGCCGTCGACGGCCTTGACCGCGCCGACCTGCTTCTTGATGAGGACGCCCTGGGTCAGCGGGTAGTGCTTGACGAGGTCGCGCACCTCCAGGATCGGTTCGCCGCCCGCGTACGCGCTCTCCTGGCGCGACGTGGACAGCAGGGTGCGCGCCGTCTCGCCCTCCTCGCGGGCTTCCTTGCGCCCCGAGTGGTCAGCGTGCATCGAGCGTCTCCTTCCAGAAGTGGCAGGCGCTCTGTCGGTGCTCGGCCACGTCGTAGAGCGGCGGCACGTCGGTGCGGCAGACGTCCTGGGCCATCGGGCAGCGCGGGTTGAAGGCGCAGCCCGGCGGGATGTGCAGCAGGTTGGGCGGCAGCCCCTTGATCGCGTACAGCTCCTGGCCCTTCTGGTCCAGGCGCGGGATCGAGGCCAGCAGACCCTTGGTGTAGGGGTGAGCGGGTGCCTTGTAGATGTCGTGCACGGGCGAGGTCTCGACGATCCGGCCCGCGTACATCACGGCGATCTTGTCGGCGACGTCCGCGACCACACCGAGGTCGTGGGTGATGAGGATCAGGCCCATGTTGAGTTCGCGCTGGAGCTCCGCGAGGAGGTCCATCACCTGGGCCTGGACGGTCACGTCGAGCGCGGTGGTCGGCTCGTCGGCGATGATCAGGGAGGGCTCCAGGGCGAGCGCCATGGCGATCATGATGCGCTGGCGCATCCCGCCGGAGAACTGGTGCGGGTAGTTGCCCACCCGCTCCTTGGCGGCGGGGATGCGGACCCGGTCCATCAGCTCGACGGCCTTGGCCTTCGCGTCCTTGCGGGACATCCCGCGGTGCACCACGTACATCTCGCCGAGCTGCTCGCCGACGGTCAGCACGGGGTTGAGGGAGGACAGCGCGTCCTGGAAGATCATGGCCATCTCCTGGCCGCGGATCTTCCGGCGCTCCTCCTTCTTCATCGTCAGCAGGTCGCGGCCCTTGAACAGGATCTCGCCCTGCGGGATCTTCCCCGGGGGCATGTCGAGGATGCCCATGACCGCCTGTGCGGTGACCGACTTGCCGGAGCCGGATTCGCCGAGCACCGCCAGCGTCTCGCCCTCGGCCACCGAGTAGTTGACCCCGTTGACGGCCTTGACGACCCCGTCCCGGGTGTGGAACTCCACGTGCAGATCGCGCACTTCGAGCAACATGGCAGCGGACTCCTCAGCGCAGCTTGGGGTCGAGGGCGTCGCGCACCGCGTCGCCGAGCATGATGAAGGCCAGCACCGTGACGGCCAGCGCGCCCGCGGGCCACAGGAGCATGTGCGGGGCGTTGCGGATGTACTGGGACGCGGCCGAGATGTCGATGCCCCAGGAGACGGCGGGCGGCTTCAGGCCGACGCCGAGGAACGACAGGGTCGCCTCCAGCGAGATGTACGTGCCGAGCGCGATCGTCGCGACGACGATGACCGGGGCGACGGCGTTCGGCGCGATGTGGCGGAGCATCATCCGGCCGTTGGACGCGCCGAGGGCCCGGGCGGCCTGGACGTAGTCGTTGTGCTTGGCGGTGATGACGGAGCCGCGGGCGATGCGGGCGATCTGCGGCCAGCCGAGCAGGACGATGAAGCCGATCACCGGCCAGACGGTGGAGCTGGTCACCACGGAGAGGAAGACCAGGCCGCCGAGGACGACGGGGATGCCGAAGAAGATGT
The DNA here is from genome assembly GCF_049844595.1 of Streptomyces sp. DT224. Taxonomy (NCBI): domain Bacteria; kingdom Bacillati; phylum Actinomycetota; class Actinomycetes; order Kitasatosporales; family Streptomycetaceae; genus Streptomyces; species Streptomyces sp. DT224. The sequence goes on along the minus strand of NZ_JBNCLI010000001.1, from coordinate 45,853 downwards.
CGGTGAGCCGGGACAGGATCGCGTCCCACCAGCCGCCGAAGAACCCCGCGAGGCCGCCGAGGACGCTGCCGATGAGGGCGACGCCGAGGGTGGAGCAGATGCCGACGGTGACGGAGTTGCGGGCGCCGTAGACGACGCGGGTGTAGACGTCGCAGCCCTGTCCGTCGTAGCCGAAGGGGTGGCCGGGCTGGGAGCCCTCCTGGGCCTTGCCGAGGTCGCAGTCGAGCGGGTCGCCGGATGCGATGAGCTGCGGCCAGATCGAGATGACCACCAGGAACAGGATGATCAGCGCGGAGATGATGAAGACCGGGTTGCGGCGCAGGTCGCGCCAGGCGTCGGACCACAGGCTCTGCGGTTTGGTGTCCGGCCCGGTCCCCTCGGGGCCGCCGGGCGTCTTCTCCAGCGTGTCGCCCTCTTCGAGGGCGAGATCCATCGTCGCACCCGCTCCCGCCGCCGAGATCGCCTCTTCCGGTGTCTGGTCAGGCATAGCGGATCCTCGGGTCGAGTACGGCGTAGAGGAGGTCGACGATCAGGTTGGCCGCCAGGAAGACGAGCACCAGGACGGTGACGAAGCCGACGACCGTCTGCGAGTTCTGGCGCAGGATGCCCTGGTACAGCTGGTAGCCGACGCCGTGGATGTTGAAGATCCGCTCGGTGACGATCGCCCCGCCCATCAGGGCGCCCACGTCCGTGCCGATGAAGGTGACGACGGGGATCAGCGAGTTGCGCAGCAGGTGGCGGATGACCACGCGGCGCCGGGGCAGACCCTTGGCGGTCGCGGTGCGGACGTAGTCGGCACGGGTGTTCTCGGCGATCGAGGTCCGGGTGAGCCGGGTGACGTACGCCAGTGAGACGGAGGCGACCACCAGGCCCGGGATCAGCAGCTCGTTCAGGGGCGCCTCGGGCGAGACGGACGGCTTGATGACGCCCCACTCGACGCCCAGGAGCAGCTGGAGCAGCAGACCGGTGACGAAGGTCGGGATCGAGATCACGACCAGCGTCAGGATCAGGACCGTGGTGTCGACCGGCCGGCCGCGGCGCAGCCCGGTGACGACGCCGAGGGTGATGCCGATGACGATCTCGAAGACGATCGCGACGAGGGTGAGGCGGATGGTGATGGGGAAGGCGGTGCCCATCAGCTCGGTGACCTTCTGCCCGTTGAACGCGGTGCCGAAGTCGCCGGTGAAGACGTTGCCCATGTAGGTGAGGTATTGCTGCCACACCGGCTTGTCGAGGCCGAATTCCGTGCGGAGTTGGGCGGCGGTCGCCGGGTCGCACTGGCGGTCGCCGCAGAGACCGGCGATGGGGTCACCCATCACGTTCACCATCAGGAAGATCAACAGCGTGGTGCCGAAGAAGACCGGGATCATCTGCAGCAGCCGCCGGATCACATAACGTCCCATGAAGGGCTCCGGGGGTCGCGGGGACGGAGGCTTGAGGGGTCGGGGGACGGGGAAGCCGGGCGGCCGGTGCGTCACCGCACGGGTCGCCCGGCTCCGTCCCTCACTTGACCTTGATCTGCTCGTACACCGGGACGCTGAACTGGTTCAGCGAGACGTTGGTGACGTTCTCCGAGTAGCCGGCGCTGCCGTTCTGGTACCAGAGCGGGATGACGGGCATCTGCTGGACCATGACCTTCTCCGCGTCCTGGAAGAGGGAGACGGCCTTGGCCTTGTCGGACTCGGCGTTGGCCTTGTCGACGAGGTCGTCGAACTGCTTGTTGCTCCACTTGCCGTCGTTGGACGAGGCGTCGGTGTAGTAGACGGGCTGCAGGAAGTTCTGGATGAGCGGGTAGTCCATCTGCCAGCCCGCGCGCCAGGCGCCGTTCAGCTTCTGCTGGGAGACCTGGCTGCGGAAGTCGGCGAAGGTGCCGACGGGTGCGCCCACGCACGCCTTGTTGTTGCCCATGACCTTGTTGATGCTGTTGCAGACGGCGTCGACCCACTCCTTGTGCGAGCCGGTGTCACCGTTGTACGAGATCTTGAGCTGGCCCCCGGGGATGCCGCCGCCGTCCTCGATCATCTTCTTCGCCTCGGCGGCGTTGTACGTGCACTCCTTGCCGCAGAGCCCCTTCTTGAAGCCGCCGTCCTCGCCGAGGACCGGGGAGGTCCAGTCGGAGGCGGGGGTGCGGGTCTTCTGGAAGATCTGGTCGGTGATCTGCTGCCGGTTGATCGCCATCGACAGGCCCTGGCGGACCTTGGCCGCGTCGGGGGTGTCCCACTGCTTGTCGTAGAAGGGGAACGCGAGGGTCTGGATGATGCCGGCCGGGGTGTTGATGTAGCGGTCGCCGAGGTCCGACTTGACGTTCTTGAGCTGCGAGGCGGGCACGTCGTCCACGAGGTCGAGGTTGCCGGCCGTCAGGTCGGTGTAGGCGGTGTTGTTGTCGGTGTAGACCTTGAGGTCGATGCCGCCGTTCTGCGCCTTGTCGTCCCCGGGGTAGTCGTCCCACTTGCGCAGGCTCATCGAGGAGCCCTTGGTGTACTTGTCGATGGTGTACGGGCCGTTGCCGACGGGCTTGGAGAGCCAGCCGGCGTGGTCGGTGTAGAAGGTCTTGGGGAGCGGGGCGAAGGCCGGGTAGCCGAGGGTGTCGGGCCACAGCGAGAACTTCTGCGACAGCTTGACCGTGAAGGTCTTGTCGTCCACGATCTTGAGGCCGGAGAGCTTGGTGGCGCCGGCCTTCCCGGACTCCGGGTGGACCTTGTCGTAGCCGTCGATGTAGCCGAAGAAGTAGGCGTTCTTCTGGTTGTTCTTGAGGAGGGCGCCGTAGTTCCACGCGTCCACGAAGGACTTGGCGGTGATCTTCTCGCCGTTGCTGAAGGTCCAGCCGTCCTTCACCGTGACGGTGAAGTTCTGGTTGTCCTTGGTCTCGATCTTCTCGGCGAGCATGTTGGTGGCCTCGCCGGTCTTCGGGTCGTACTTCTTCAGACCCCGGAAGATCATGTCGAGGACCTTGCCGCCCTGCACCTCGTTGGTGTTGGCCGGCTCCAGCGGGTTCTGCGGGTCACCCCAGGACGAGCTGACGATCCCGTCGGCGCCACCTCCACCGCCACCGCTGTCGCCCCCGCCGCAGGCCGTCGCCGCCAGGGCGACGGCCGCCGCGCATGCGGCCCACTTGACGTGTGTGGCTCCGCGCATGGAGTGCCTCCTCGTTCTGCTCCGGCTTACGTGAGGTCAAATATCACCTCATAACGGTACATACGCATATCTACTCCCCCCATTCGGGCAGAGCGGCGGCCGGCCGACCCTCCGCCCGCACGCCCGGACACCGGATTCCGGACGCGTACACGACGCCGCGACAGGCCCCCGACCCCCTCCGACGAGGGAGAAGCGGTAACGACAGGGCAACGAACCGGCATCGGCCGCATCGCGCCGCATCCGGATGTACGAATTTCGAGACAATGCCGCCCGGATATCGGACTCATTGCCCGGATTGAATGGAATTGCAGGTCAATATGCCCTGGATCAGGCAAATGAAAGGCAAAGGACTCGCCGCGCAGAGGCAATGAAAGGGCCAAGCCGCCAAAGAGCGGACCAAGGCGGCCCGACATTCATTGACCCTGCGTGAATTGCGTTGAAAAAGTCCGGGTAGCCCGTGGGTGTGCCCTGCGGAGTCCTTCGACCCTCCGGGCCAGGAGCACCATGACGATTCCAACCTCGAACGCAGCAGCCCCCCTTGAGGCGGCGGATGTGACGGCGGCCGTTCCGCCGGAGACCGCCGCGCGCAAGGGAGGTGACGGCCGGTCGCCCGGAAAGCTCGCCTGGCGCCGTTTCAAGCGGGACCGCACCGGTGTTATTTCCGGCATTGTGGTCATTTTCTTCTTCGTGGTGGGCATCGCCGCCCCGTTGATCGCGAAGCTGTACGGAAAGAACCCGTACACGACGTACGGGCAGAACGACACCAGCCTGCTGGACGACTTCGGTTCCCCGGTCCTCCCCAACGGCGGGATCAGCGGCGACTTCTGGTTCGGCATCGAGCCCGGTCTCGGCCGGGACGTATTCACCTTCCTGCTCTACGGCATCCGCAACTCCCTCCTGATCGCCGCGGCGACCACCCTGCTGCTCACCGTGGTCGGAGTCGCCGTGGGCATCACGGCCGGCTATCTCGGGGGCAAGACGGACTACCTGGTCGGCCGGGTCATCGACATCCTGCTGGCTTTCCCGTCCACCCTCTTCTTCATCGCCTTCTGGCCCGTACTGCTCTCGATCCTGGTCGACCCGGAGGAGAACACCCCGGTCTGGCTGACCGTGGTCACCCTCATCTCGGTCATGGCCGCCTTCGGCTGGGCGTCCATCGCCCGTCTGCTGCGCGGTGAGGTGCTGGCCCTGCGCGAGCGCGAATTCGTGGAGGCCGCCAAGGTCACCGGCGCCTCCCCGGCACGGATCATCTTCAAGGAACTGCTGCCCAACCTCTGGACGCCGATCCTGATCCAGGCCACGCTCGCGCTGCCCGCGTACGTGACGGCGGAGGCGGGTCTCGCGTTCCTCGGCGTCGGACTGACGTCACCGACCCCGGACTGGGGCGTGATGATCCAGCGCGGCTCGGACGTCTACCAGAGCGACATCACGTTCATGCTCTTCCCCGGCGCGTCGATGGTGATCTTCGTGATCGCCTTCAACCTCCTCGGCGACTCCGTGCGCGACGCACTGGACCCCAAGACCAAGCGCTGAATCCGCCGTACTCCGGACGGGCGACGGGGCCCACCCGGATCCACCGTTTCTCCACTCGACCAGAGCAGGAAGCCATGTCTCTCTCCCGCAGAAACTTCGTCATCGCCACGTCGGTCGCGGCCGGCGGCTCGATGGTGCTCACCGCCTGCAGCAGCGGCAGCTCCAGCGCCGGCAAGGGCGACAAGAGCAAGGGCCACGGCGGCACCGACAAGTACACCGGCTCGGTGGTCGTCGGCACCAAGGAGGACTCCACCGGCCCCGCTCCCGAGGTCCCCGGCGCCAAGAAGGGCGGGACGATCCGCGGCATCGCGCCGGACGACTTCTCCCACCTGGACCCGCAGCGCATCTACTTCTCGTGGAACTCCGCGGTCGGTGACCTCTTCATCCGCTGCCTGACCGGCTACAAGATCGCCGCCGACGGCTCGATGAAGCTCGTGGGCGACCTCGCCACCGACGCCGGCACCACGAAGGACGGCGGCAAGACCTGGGCGTTCACGCTCAAGGACGGCCTCAAGTGGGAGGACGGCAAGGAGCTCACCGTCGAGGACGTGCGCCACGGCATCGAGCGCGGCTTCGCGAGCTTCACCACCGAGGGCGCCGGCTACGCCCAGCAGGCGCTCACCGGCACCACCGACTTCCGCGGGAAGTACAAGGGCCCGTTCAGCGGCAAGCACCTCGACTCGGTCGTGATCGACAAGGCCGCGAAGACCATCACGTTCAAGCTCGCCGAGGCCCGCCCGGACTTCAACTTCACCCTGGCGATGAGCTCCTACGGCGCCGTCCCGGTCAAGGGCGACAGCAAGGAGAAGTACGACAAGGACCCGGTCTCGGCCGGCCCGTACCGCATCAAGTCGCACTCCGTCGACAAGTCGATGACCCTGGTCCGCAACGAGCACTGGGACCCGAGCACCGACGCGATCCGCACCGCGTACCCGGACCAGTTCGTGTACGAGTTCGGGCCCGAGGCCCTCCAGGCGGCCGACCGCCTGATCGCCGACTCCGGCGACGACCAGTACGCCGTGATGGCGTACAGCGGCGTCCCGGCCGAGCGCATCCAGAAGGTCCTCACCGACCCGGAGCTGAAGAAGCGCACCTTCAACGGTCTGCTCACCGGTCTCTACTACTACGCGATCAACACCAAGCGCATCACCGACCTGAAGGTGCGCCAGGCCCTGATCCACGCCTGGCCGCTGGAGCAGATCCGCAAGATCTACGGTGGCCCCTCGGCCGGTGACTACGCCACGTCCATCCTGAGCCCCGACATCATGGGCTACGCCAAGGACGACGTCTACGGCAAGGCGAAGAAGCCGCAGGGCGACCCGGAGAAGGCGAAGGCGCTCCTGAAGGAGGCGGGCAAGGAGGGGCAGAAGATCGTCTACGCCTTCCCGCAGGGCAACAACTACGACAAGACCAAGGTCGTCATCGAGAACGCGCTCAAGGCCGCCGGCTTCGAGCCCGTCCTCAAGCCGCTGGAGTCCACCAGCTACTACGACCAGATCCAGAAGATCGACAACAAGTTCGACGTCATGTGGTTCGGCTGGTCCCCGGACTGGCCGACCGGCTACACGCTGGTGCAGCCGCTGTTCGACGGCGGCACCATCGCGGACGGCGCGAACAACATCTCGCAGCTGAACGTCGACTGGGTCAACGAGGCCATCAAGAAGAACGTCACCATCGCCGACCCGGCCGAGGCCGGCAAGGCGTGGGCCGCGCTCGACAAGCGGATCATGACGGAGGAGGCGCCGATCATCCCCGAGACGTTCCAGCGCCGCTTCTACCTGTACGGCTCCAAGGTCGGCGGCGCCATGTTCCACCCGCTGTGGTCCTCGGCCGTGTTCTACAGGCTGTTCGTGAAGGCGTAGCCGACACCTCCCAGGGCGCGTTTCGAAATGAGCGCCGTCCGCCCGCAGGGCGGGTCCGGCGGCGTCTGGTGCGTGCGATCGCAAGGCGGCGGGTCGCCCCGATACCGGGTGTATCGGGGTGGTCCCGACAACGCGGCGAGCGTGCATGCCAGGCGTCGCCGGACAGGCGGGACTTTCGAAACACGCCCTAGGCGGGGCGCCCCTGCGGCGCCCCGCCCGCTCCTCTCCCCCTCGTCGGCGTCTGCCAGGGAAATCCATCGCCATGTTCCGCTTCCTCATCCGCCGGGCAATCGGCGCACTGGTCATCCTGCTGATCATCAGTGCCATCACCTTCGTCCTCTTCTACATCGCGCCCCGCGACCCCGCTCGCGCGGCCTGCGGCAAGATCTGCACGCCGGAGACGCTGGCACTGGTCAAGCAGAACCTCGGCATCGCCGACCCGCTGCCCGTGCAGTACTGGCACTGGCTGGAGGGCGTGTTCGTCGGCCGCGACTACAGCTCGTTCGGCCACTGCCCCGCGCCGTGTCTGGGCTACTCGTTCCGCAACCGCGAGCCGGTCCTCGCCACCATCGAGGACCGCTTCCCGACGACGCTCTCCCTCTCCGTCGGCGCCGCGGTCGTCTTCGTGCTCGTCGGTGTGGGCACCGGCATGCTGGCCGCCGTGAAGCAGGGCAAGGCGCTGGACAAGATCGCCTCGTCGGCGTCCCTGATCTTCTCCTCGATGCAGATCTACATCGTCGGCGTGGTCGCCATGTACTACCTCTGCGACCAGTGGCACATCCTCAGCCGCCCCAAGGAGGTCCCGTTCGACCAGGACCCGGCCGGCTGGTTCTCCGGACTGCTGCTGCCGTGGCTGGTGCTGGCGCTGATCTTCACCGCCAACTACACGCGTATGACCCGCTCCCAGCTCGTGGAGACGATGAGCGAGGACTACGTCCGTACCGCCCGCGCCAAGGGCCTGTCCCGGCGCACCGTGTTCTTCCGGTTCGCGTGGCGCGGTGCGATGGGCCCGATCGTCACCATCTTCGGCCTCGACGTCGGTCTGCTGCTCGGTGGCGCGATCATCACCGAGAAGGTCTTCGGCCTGCACGGCATCGGCGCCCTGTCGATCAAGGCGGTCTACGACAACGACCTCCCGATGATCCTCGGGGTCGTCCTGGTCGCGGCGGCGGCGATCGTCTTCTTCAACATCATCGTCGACGCCGTCTACGCCCTCATCGATCCGCGCGTCCGCCTCGCCTAGGGAGAGACCCCGTGAACACCCCCTTCCTCTCCGTACGCGATCTGCGCGTGCACTTCTCCAGCGAAGACGGCATGGTCAAGGCCGTCGACGGGCTCTCCTTCGACCTGGAGCGCGGCCGGACCCTCGGCATCGTCGGCGAGTCCGGCTCCGGCAAGTCCGTCACCAACCTGGCCATCCTCGGACTGCACCACCCCGAGCACACCGAGATCCAGGGCGAGATCCTGCTCGACGGGCAGGACCTGCTGGCCGCGTCCGAGCGGGAGCTGGAGCGGCTGCGCGGCAACAAGATGGCCATGGTCTTCCAGGACGCCCTGGCCTCCCTCTCGCCGTACCACACCATCGGCAAGCAGATCGGCGAGACGTTCCGCAAGCACACCGGCGCCTCCAAGCAGGAGGCCCGGGCGCGGGCCGTCGAGATGCTCACCAAGGTGGGCATTCCGCAGCCCGGCCTGCGCGTGGACGACTACCCGCACCAGTTCTCCGGCGGTATGCGCCAGCGCGCGATGATCGCCATGTCGCTGGTCTGCAACCCCTCGCTGCTGATCGCCGACGAGCCGACGACCGCGCTGGACGTCACCGTGCAGGCCCAGATCATGGACCTGCTCAAGGACCTCCAGCAGGAGTTCGGCACCTCGATCATCTTCATCACGCACGACCTCGGGGTCATCGCCGACATCGCGGACGACGTCCTCGTGATGTACGGCGGGCGCTGTGTGGAGCGGGGCACGAAGAAGGAGGTGCTGCGCACGCCCCAGCACCCGTACACCTGGGGTCTGCTGGGCTCGATGCCCACCCTCGAAGGCCCGGTCGACGTGCCGCTGTCGCCGATCCCCGGTACCCCGCCGAGCCTCCTCAACCCGCCGACGGGCTGCCGCTTCCACCCGCGGTGCTCGTTCACCGAGCAGGTCGGCGGCGACCGCTGCTCGGCCCAGCAGCCTCCGCTGGACCTGGTGTCCGGGCGCGGGGCGGCCTGCCACCTGACCCCGGAGCAGCGCGCGGAGTTCTTCACCGACTTCGCCGGCACCCGGGCCAACTGACGTACAAGAGACGGGACTTTCCCACCATGAGCAGCACCGATCCCCTCCTGGACGTCTCCGGACTCACCAAGCACTTCCCGATCAAGGGCGGCTTCCCGATCCGGCGGACCGTCGGGGCCGTCCAGGCCGTGGACGGGCTGGACTTCACCGTCGCCGAGGGCGAGAGCCTGGGCCTGGTCGGTGAGTCCGGCTGCGGCAAGTCGACCACGGGCCGGCTGGTCACGCGGCTCCTCGAACCGACCGCGGGCCGGATCACCTACCGCGGGCAGGACATCACGCACGCCACCCGCAAGGAGCTGGCGCCGGTCCGCTCCGAGATCCAGATGATCTTCCAGGACCCGTACGCCTCGCTGAACCCGCGCCAGACGGTCGGCAAGATCGTGTCGGCGCCCATGGAGGTCAACGGCATCGAGCCGCCCGGCGGCCGCGAGGCGCGGGTGCGGGAACTGCTGGAGACGGTCGGGCTCAACCCGGAGCACTACAACCGCTTCCCGCACGAATTCTCCGGCGGTCAGCGCCAGCGCATCGGGGTGGCCCGCGCGCTGGCCCTGGAGCCGAAGCTGATCGTGGCGGACGAGCCGGTGTCGGCGCTCGACGTGTCGATCCAGGCGCAGGTGGTCAACCTGCTGCAGAAGCTCCAGAAGGAGCTGGGGATCGCCTTCCTGTTCATCGCCCACGACCTGGCCGTCGTGCGGCACTTCTCGCAGCGCGTGGCCGTGATGTACCTCGGCCGGATTGTGGAGATCGCGGACCGCGACGACCTGTACGGCAATCCGCGCCACCCCTACACGCGGGCGCTGCTCTCCGCCGTGCCCGAGGCGACCGCGGACGACACACCGGCCCGTGAGCGCATCCGGCTCACCGGCGACGTCCCGTCCCCCGTGAATCCGCCCTCCGGCTGCCGCTTCCGCACCCGCTGCTGGAAGGCCACGGACAAGTGCGCGAGCGAGGCGCCCCCGCTGGTGCGGGTCTCCGGCAGCCGCGAGGGCCACCTGACGGCCTGCCACTACCCGGAGGACGCCCGGTCGGTGGCCGCCGTCCCCCAGGCCCGCACGGAGGACCCGAAGCCCGCCAAGAGCCTCGACGAGGCCGGCGGGCCCGAAGACCGCGAGGCGCGAGGCTGACACCCCTCGCCTCGGCCCCGGGGCCGTGCGCCCGGTGCGGGACCCGACCGGTCCCCGCCCGCCGTACGGCTCCGGCCGGGGGAACCGAGCACGCAACGGCCCATTGACCCGAGCACCCTGCGAGCCCGGTTCCCGGTACACGGGAAAGGCGCCCCGGAACCGATCGGTTCCGGGGCGCCCTTCGTCGCGCGCGGCGCTTGCTAGGCCGCGTGCACCACGTCCTTCTCCTCCGCGAAGTGGCAGGCCGACTCGTGGGCGGCCGGCGTCTTCACGTCCTTGAAGCGCTCGGGGACCGCGAGGAGCGGCACCTCGGTGGCGCACTTGTCCTGGGCCTTCCAGCAGCGGGTGCGGAAGCGGCAGCCCGAGGGCGGGTTGGCCGGCGACGGGACGTCACCGGAGAGGATGATCCGCTCGCGGCCCTCGCGGGAGTCCGGGTCGGGGACCGGGACCGCCGACAGCAGCGCCTGGGTGTAGGGGTGCGTCGGGTGGTCGTAGATCTGGGTGTCCGTACCGATCTCGGCCATCTTGCCGAGGTACATGACGCCGACCCGGTCGGAGATGTGCCGGACGATCGACAGGTCGTGCGCGATGAAGAGGTAGGACAGGTTGAACTCGTCCTGGAGCTTCTCCATCAGGTTGATGACCTGCGCCTGCACCGACACGTCGAGCGCGGAGACCGGCTCGTCGCAGATGATGATCTCCGGGTTGAGCGCGAGGCCGCGGGCGATGCCGATGCGCTGGCGCTGGCCGCCGGAGAACTGGTGCGGGTAGCGGTTGATGTACTCCGGGTTGAGCCCGACGACGTCCAGGAGGTCCTGGACCCTGCGCCGCCGGTCGCCCTTGGGAGCCACCTCCGGGTGGATCTCGTACGTCTCGCCGATGATGTCGCCCACCGTCATGCGGGGGTTGAGCGAGGTGTACGGGTCCTGGAACACCATCTGGATGTTGCGCCGGACGGCCTTCAGCGCGCGGCCGGACAGCTTGGTGATGTCCTGGCCCTTGTAGAAGACCTCGCCCGCGGTGGCCCGCTCCAGCGACATCAGCAGCTTGGCGACGGTGGACTTGCCGCAGCCGGACTCGCCGACGATGCCCAGCGTCTCGCCCGCGTACAGGTCGAACGAGATGCCGTCGACGGCCTTGACCGCGCCGACCTGCTTCTGGAACAGGATGCCCTGCGTCAGCGGGAAGTGCTTGACGAGGTTGCGCACCTGGAGGATCGGCTCCCCCTGCGACACGGGCGCGTCGATGGCGGCTACGGCCTCCGCCTCGGTCGCCACGTCGACGGTCTCCACGTCGGAGACGTTGGGGGTGGCGTCCACGGACTCCTTCGAGAGGTCAGCCATGGATCGTCTCCTTCCAGAAGTGACAGGCGCTGCGGCGGCCGGCCAGCTCGGTGCCGTCCTGCTCGGTCACCGCGTGGAGCGGCGGGATGTCCGAACGGCAGATGTCCTGGGCCATGGTGCAGCGCGGGTTGAAGGCGCAGCCCGACGGCACGTGCAGCAGGTTGGGAGGCAGGCCCTTGATCGCGAAGAGCTCCTGGCCCTTCTGGTCCAGGCGCGGGATCGAGGCCAGCAGACCCTTGGTGTACGGGTGCGCGGGGCGCTTGTAGATCTCGTGCACCGGGGCGGTCTCGACGATCCGGCCCGCGTACATCACGGCGATCTTGTCGGCGACGTCCGCGACGACACCCAGGTCGTGGGTGATCAGGATGAGGCCCATGTTGTACTCGCGCTGGAGCTCCGCGAGGAGGTCCATCACCTGGGCCTGGACGGTCACGTCGAGCGCGGTGGTCGGCTCGTCCGCGATGATCAGGTCCGGCTCCAGGGCGAGCGCCATCGCGATCATGATGCGCTGGCGCATACCGCCGGAGAACTGGTGCGGGTAGTCCGAGACCCGGGCCGCGGCGGCCGGGATCTTCACCTGGTCCATCAGCTCGATGGACTTGGCGCGGGCTTCCTTCCTGGACAGGCCCTGGTGGACCCGGAACATCTCGCCGAGCTGGTAGCCGACGGTGAGGACCGGGTTGAGCGAGGACAGCGCGTCCTGGAAGATCATGGCGATCTTCTGGCCGCGGATCTTCCGGCGCTCCTCGTTGGACATCTTGAGCATGTCCTGGCCGCGGAAGAGGATCTCGCCCTGGGGGATCCTGCCGGGCGGCATGTCGAGGATGCCCATGATGGCCTGCGCCGTCACGGACTTGCCGGAGCCGGACTCACCGAGGACGGCGAGGGTCTCGCCCGCGTCCACGCTGTAGTTGACTCCGTTGACCGCCTTGGCCACGCCGTCGCGGGTGTGGAACTCCACGTGCAGGTCACGGACTTCGAGCAGGGGACCGCTCTCGTCGGCGGACCCGCGCGGAGCGGGAACAGCCGCCGTCTTGTCGATGGTGGTCATGTACGCCTCCCTCAGCGCAGCTTGGGATCGAGGGCGTTGCGCACCGCATCGCCGAGCATGATGAACGCGAGCACGGTGATCGACACCATGACCGACGGGATGATCAGCACGTAAGCGGCGTTACGCAGCTGCTCCTGGCCGGACGAGATGTCGACACCCCACGACACGGTCGGTTCGGCGAGACCGATGCCCAGGAAGGACAGGGTGGCCTCGGCCGAGATGTATCCGCCGAGCGCGATGGTCGCGACGACGATCACCGGCGCGATCGCGTTGGGCATGATGTGCTTCAGCAGGATGCGGGTGGTCGAGGCACCGAGTGCCTTCGCCGCCATCACGTAGTCCGCCTGCTTGATGGTCATCACCGAGCCGCGCGCGACACGGGCGATCTGGGTCCAGCCGAGGAAGGCCAGGGCCAGGATGACGACCCAGATGTGCCGCTCCTCGAACGAGGTCAGGACGACCATCGCACCGAGGATGAAGGGGACGCCGAAGAAGATGTCGGTGACCCGGGACAGGAGGGTGTCGATCCAGCCGCCGAAGTATCCGGCGAGCATCCCGACGATCGTGCCCAGGACCGTCACCAGCACGGTGACGACCACGGCGACGGTGATCGAGGCGCGGGCGCCGTAGACCACACGGGCGTAGATCGAGCGGCCCTGGATGTCGTAACCGAACCAGTCGGCCTGGAAGACGTGGCCCCACTTGGGCCGCTGCAGGTAGTGGTGGGCCAGGTCCGCGTAGCGCGGGTCGGCGCCGGTGAACAGGCCGGGGAATATCGCCATGACCAGCAGGAAGATGATCAGGACGGCCGAGACCACGAACAGCGGGCTGCGCCGCAGGTCGTACCAGGCGTCCGTCCAGAGGCTGCGGGCCTTGGCGACCTCCGCGGTGGGGGCCGGCACGGCGGCGATGGGCGCGGAGGCGTCCGCGGAGGTTTCCTTGAGCGTCTCAGGCATACCGGATCCTCGGGTCCAGGACCGCGTAGAGCAGGTCGACTATCAGGCTGGCGGCGAGGTACACGAGCACGATCAGCGTGACGATGCCGACGACCGTGGCCCCTTCGCGGTGGCGGAGGGCGTCGAAGACCGCGGAGCCGACGCCCTTGACGTTGAAGATGCCCTCGGTGACGACGGCACCGCCGAGCAGGGCGCCGAGGTCCGTTCCGAGGAAGGTGACCACCGGGATCATCGAGTTCCGCATCAGGTGGACGCCGATGACGCGACGGCGCGGCAGCCCCTTGGCGACGGCGGTCCGCATGTAGTCGGAGCGCAGGTTCTCCGCGACGGAGGTACGGGTCAGCCGTGCCACATAGGCGAGGGACAGCGACCCGAGCACGACCGCCGGGAGGATCAGTTCGCTCGAATTCGCTTCCAGGCTGACGTTGGGATCGACCCAGCCGAGCTGGAAGGCGAAGAAGTACTGCCCGAGGAAGCCCAGCACGAAGGAGGGCACCGAGATGAGCAGGAGCGTCAGGACGAGCAGCAGGCGGTCGCGAAGGGTGTCGGCCTTCAGACCGGCGAAGACACCGATCGAGATGCCGACGAGGACCGTGAACAGGAAGGCAAACAGGGCCAGCCGGATCGTGATCGGGAAGGACTCGGAGATGATGTCGGCCACCGGTCGCCCACTGGCGATCTGGGTGCCGAAGTCGCCCTGGAAGAGTCCTACGAGGTAGTTCCAGTACTGGTGCCAGAGTGGCAGGTCGAGACCGAGGTCCTTCTTCATCGCTGCGATCTGCGCGGGGTCGACGGTCTGCTCACCTGCGAGTGCGCGCACGGGATCGCCGGGCAGCGCGTACATCATGGCGAAGACCAGCAAGGTCGACCCGAGGAAGACCGGGATCATCTGGAGCAGTCGCCGCGCGACGTAACGCCCCATGTTTGCCTCCGATTGGGGGGAATGCAGCCCAGGGACCGCGCTCCGGATAGCGGAGCGCGGCCCCCGGGACCTACTGCCTGTATGGGCGGGCTGATGGCCGAGTAGGCCCTCAGGCGTGGTTACTTGACCGTGACGTCCGTCATGACGTAGTCACCGCGGAAGTCGATCGACACGTTGTCGACGTTCTTGCCGTAACCGCCGTTGATCTTGTAGTTCCAGAGCGGGATCGCCGGCATCTTCTTCAGGATGAGCTTCTCCGCCTCCTGGTACGCCTTGATCGAGTCGTCCAGGGTGGCCGCGTTGTCGCCCTTCTTGAACTCGGCGTCGACCTCCTTGTCCGAGAACCGGCCGTTGTTGGCCTCGGCGGTCGTGCTGTAGAGCTCGCGCATGAAGTTGACGTTCAGCGGGTAGTCGGCCACCCAGCCGCCGCGGTACATGCCCTTGACCTGGTCGTTGTCACGAGCCTCCAGGTCGGTCTGGAAGTCCGGCTTCGCGTCCGGGATGCAGTCGACCCCGGTCGAGTTGCGGATGGACTCGCAGACCGCGGTCACCCACTCCTTGTGCCCGCCGTCGGCGTTGTACTGGATCCAGACCTTGTTGCCCGGAACGCCGCCGCCGTCCTTGATGAGCTTCTTCGCCTTGGCCGGGTCGAACTTGAACACGTCGGTGTCCAGGTGCTGGTTACCGGCGACGCCCGGAGGCGTGAAGCTGGTGGCGGCCTCACGGGTGCCGTTGAGCACGGTCTTCGTGATGGTCGCGCGGTCGATGCCCATGGACAGACCCTGGATGACCTTCGGGTCGACGTCCTTGAAGGGCTTCGAGTAGAACGCCGGGACCAGCGACTGGACGGCCGCGTACGGCTCGTCGACCGTGCGGTCGCCGAGGTCCTGCTTGTACTTCGGCAGGTCCTTCGGGCCGACCTGGCGGATCATGTCCAGGTTGCCGGAGAGCAGGTCCTGGTACGCGGCCTCGACGGTCGCGTAGTTCTTGAAGAGGATGCCCTTGTTCTTGGCCTTGTTCGGGCCCTGGTAGTCAGGGTTGGCCTTGACGCGGATCAGCTTCTTGTGGTCCCACTTCTCGAAGACGTAGGGGCCGTTGCCGACCGGCGCCTGACCGAACGCCTTGGGGTCCTTGTAGAACATCTCGGGCAGCGGGGCGAAGGTGTAGTAGCCCAGCTTGTACTCGAAGTACGGGACGGCCTTGGTCAGCTCGATCGTGAACGTGTTGTCGTCCACGGCCTTCAGACCGGACATCTCCGTGCCCTTGGGGTCACCCTTCTCCGGGTGGACGTCCGCGTAGCCCTTGATGTCCTCGAACCAGAAGGCGTTCTGCTGGTTGTTCTTGATGTTGGCGTACCAGTTCCACGCCTTCACGTACGAGGCGGCGGTGACCGGGGTGCCGTCGTGGAACTTCCAGCCGGGCTTGAGCTTCACCGTCCACGTCTTGTTGTCGTCCGTCTTCACGGACTCCGCGTTGGTGTAGACGATGTTGCCCTTGTGGTCGAACTCGAGGAGCTGGGTAAAGAGGGCCTGGATGACGTAGCTGCCCAGCTGCTCGTTGGTGTCGGCCGGGATCAGCGGCTTCTGCGGCTCACCGACGTCGACGGAGACGTAGCCGGCAGGCTTGCCCTTCTCCTTCGAAGCGGCCTTGCCGTCGTCGTCGCCGCCACCACAGGCAGTCGCAGCCAGGGCGATGATGGCCGCTCCCGCGACCCACTTGGCGCTCTTGGCACCACGCATGGGTTTCCTCCTCATGAGTCCACTTTTGACTACAAGAAGGGCACTGGGTTCGATACACCGACACCCCTGACGGTGATCGTTCAGTGCCCTTAGTGTGCTCGTGAGTCGGCGCACTCCCCACAGTGCGTGACCCATTGACCCGAGCTCAATGGAGCCAACTATTAAGTACGACTGGGCCGTAAACCACACTTAAAGGGTCTCGGTTTGACAACATCCGACCCCCATGGGGACCAAAATCCGGACAAATCAATCCCAGACAGACACCCCCGAAACGGACTGTTAACACGCGTTTCGGAGAGCAACCTCCGATAATCGGACGTTTTTGTCTCAGATGCTGGACAGCGACGCCTAAAACCAGTTGCCCAAGGCTCAGGGCCCCCACAGTGTCTGTGAGGGCCCTGGGCTTCGGCAATGCCTGGTGCTGACGGATCGTCGGCCGAAAACGGCCTACCGGATACGGATCAGCCGTGCTTGGCGCGCGAGGCGGTGCGGCTGCGCTCCTTCTGGTCGAGGACGACCTTGCGGATGCGGACGGCCTCCGGGGTCACCTCGACGCACTCGTCGTCGCGGCAGAACTCCAGGGACTGCTCCAGCGAGAGCTTGCGCGGCGGGACGATCGCCTCGAACGAGTCGGCCGACGAGGACCGCATGTTCGTGAGCTTCTTCTCCTTGGTGATGTTCACGTCCATGTCGTCGGCGCGCGAGTTCTCGCCGACGATCATGCCCTCGTACACCTCGGTGCCGGGGTCGGTGAACAGCACGCCGCGCTCCTGGAGGTTCGTCATCGCGAAGGCGGTGACGGCACCGGCGCGGTCGGCGACCAGCGAGCCGTTGTTACGGGTCGTCAGGGTGCCGAACCACGGCTCGTGGCCCTCGTGGATGGAGTGCGCGATACCCGTACCGCGGGTGTTCGTCAGGAACTCCGTACGGAAGCCGATGAGGCCGCGCGACGGGACGACGAACTCCATGCGGACCCAGCCGGAGCCGTGGTTCGACATGTTGTCCATGCGGCCCTTGCGGACGCCCATGAGCTGCGTGACGGCGCCCATGTGCTCCTCGGGCACGTCGATCGTCATGCGCTCGACGGGCTCGTACGTCTTGCCCTCGACGTCCTTGGTGACCACCTGGGGCTTGCCGATGGTCATCTCGAAGCCCTCGCGGCGCATCTGCTCGACCAGGATGGCCAGCGCCAGCTCACCGCGGCCCTGCACCTCCCAGGCGTCCGGGCGCTCGGTGTCCAGCACGCGGAGCGACACGTTACCGATCAGCTCGCGGTCCAGGCGGTCCTTGACCTGGCGGGCGGTGACCTTGCGGTCCTTGACCGCGGCCTTGGCGTCCGCGCCCTTGCCGGTGCCGCCCCGGCCGACCAGCGGCGAGGTGTTGGTGCCGATGGTCATGGAGATCGCGGGCTCGTCCACCGTGATCAGGGGCAGCGCGACCGGGTTCTCCGGGTCGGCGAGCGTCTCACCGATCATGATCTCCGGGATACCGGCGACGGCGCAGATGTCACCGGGGCCGGCCACCTCGGCGGGCTTGCGGGTGAGCGCCTCGGTCATCATCAGCTCGGTGATGCGCACGTTCTGGATGGAGCCGTCGCGCTTGATCCACGCGACCGTCTGGCCCTTGCGCAGCTCGCCCTGCTCGACGCGCAGGAGCGCGATGCGGCCGAGGAAGTTGTCGGCGTCGAGGTTGGTGACGTGGGCCTGGAGCGGCGCGTCCTCCTCGTACGTCGGGGCCGGGACGTGCTCCAGGATCGCGGAGAAGAACGGCTCGAGGTTGGTGGAGTCCGCCGGGACCGTGCCGTCCTCCGGCTTGGTCAGCGAGGCGACGCCGTCACGGCCGCACGCGTAGACGATCGGGAACTCGATCTGCTCCTCGTCCGCGTCCAGGTCGAGGAAGAGGTCGTAGGTCTCGTTGACGACCTCGTCGATACGGGAGTCCGGGCGGTCCGTCTTGTTGATGCACAGGATGACGGGCAGGCGCTGCTGGAGCGCCTTGCGCAGCACGAAGCGGGTCTGCGGCAGCGGGCCTTCGGAGGCGTCGACCAGCAGCACGACCGCGTCCACCATCGACAGGCCGCGCTCGACCTCGCCACCGAAGTCGGCGTGGCCGGGGGTGTCGATGATGTTGATGGTGATGACGTCGCCGCCATCCTTGGGGTGGTACTTCACGGCCGTGTTCTTGGCCAGGATCGTGATGCCCTTCTCACGCTCCAGGTCGTTCGAGTCCATCATGCGGTCGTCGAGGGACTCGGCGGCATGCGCGGCGAACGAGCCGGCCTGCTTGAGCATGGCATCGACGATGGTCGTCTTGCCGTGGTCGACGTGGGCGACGATGGCTACGTTACGGATGTCGTGGCGCGTGGGCATGGTGTGGCTTGCGCTTCTCTCGGATCGGGGATTCAGGCGCCTGGGTCGGTCTTGAGTCCTCGTACGCCCGCCGGGCGGACGCGCCACGGCTAGTCCCATGGTACGGGGCGGCCGCTGCTGCGGCTTCCCCGGCGGTTTCCAGTGCCGCGCCGGCCAAGGTTTGCGACGGGGCGAACCTTGGCTGGCGCGGCACTAGCGGGCGCAGGAGAGCTTGACGGCCTCGTGGGCCGCGGCGGACGCGTCCTTGCCCAGAGGCTCGTCGCAGTTGACCGCGCCCCCGCCGGAAGGGCCCCAGGTCGAGACGTGGCCGACGACCGGTTTCCCGCCCCCGGCGCACGTGTAGCGGAAGTCCGTCTCGATCAGCTTGAAGTAGCTGAAGCTCACCAGCCGCACGGTGCCCTTCACGTCGCTGACCTGGCCCAACGGCTCGTCGAGCGGCGCGTACGTGCCCGGCTCGCCGAGGGCGGAACCCTCCTTCGGATCGTCGTCCGCGGATACCAGTGCGAGCTTCGTCCCGAGGGAGTGGAGGACGAGGTCCGGGTCCAGGTCCACGCCCTCGGTCACCACGGAGGCCGGGTCCGTGCGCAGCCGCCGGACCGGTTTCGTCACGCGGCCGGACCCGGTCACACTCTGCGCCTCGGCGACCCCGTTGATCACCCAGTTCTGGCGCAGGTTGAACCAGGTGTACGTGCCGCCCCGGCACGCCTGCGGCTCCCGGGCGGCGGCCTGGTCCGCCGTCCCCTTCGATGACGCGGCCGGGGCCGGGTCGCCGGCCGTCCGGTCGTCCGGCGTCGAGGTGCAGCCCCCGATGAGGAGGCCCGCCGTCATGACCGCCGCAGTGGTGACCGCTCGTGTCCGCTTCATCGTTCCGCCCCCGTGGTCCGTTCTTCCGGTGGAATTCACCGGTGGTCGGGGACCACGGTTGCCGTAACGGACTTCACGGACAAGTGACTTGAGTAGTTCCAGAGGTGCGGATGTCCCCTACTTATTCTTCGGGGCCGGAGCACCCGCCGCCTGCGGGGCCTTGTAGCCGATGTCCTGGTAGTGCGGCACCCCGAGGCCGAAGGCGCCGACGTTCACGAGCTGCTTGCCGGTGGCGACGAGCTGGGGGCGCTGGAAGAGGGGGATCGATCCCGCGGCGGCCCAGATCCGGGCGTCGGCCTTCCGCACGAGGTCCCGGGCGGCCTTCTCGTCCAGCTCCGACGCCGCCTGGTCGAAGAGCTGGTCGATGTGGTCCGTGCCGACGCGGGTGTAGTTCTGCTCGACGAGCAGCGAGCCGTCCGAGGCGGGCAGCGGCTTGGCGAAGATCGGGCGGTCGTCGGTGGCCGGGTAGGCGGTGGCGGGCCAGGAGTACAGCGCCATGTCGTAGTCGCCGGAGGCCACGTGGTCGCGGAAGTAGCTGTCGTCGGAGACCTTGGTGATCACGGTGCGGATGCCGATCGTGTCGAGCATCGCGGCGATCTTCTCGCCGACGGTCCGCAGACCGGCCGAGCCGGGCCCGGACGGCAGGACGAAGCGCAGGCTCAGCGGCTTGCCGTTCTTGCCGAGCGGACCGCGCGCGGTGTCGGCCGCCCGGGCCGGAGCGGCGGTGCCCGCCGGAGCATAGGCTCCGGCGGCGCCTCCGGGCTGCCGGTCCTGGGCCCGGACCGCGTCCCGGGCGTCCTCCGAGGTGCCCGTGGAGCCGAGGTGCCCGGCCTGGCGCAGCAGGGCGGCGCTCTGCGCGGCGGCGTCGGGGGCCGCGGCGAGGGCGAGGGCGCCGGTGTCGCCGGGCTTGTCGTCGTCGCCCACGATGTAGAGGCCGTCGTCGGCGGGCCCGGCCGGGGCCGCGCGGTCCGCCTTGCCGTCGTCCGCGTCCTTGCCGGCGCTCCCCTTCTTCTCGTCGGCCTTCTTCTCCGCGCCCTTCTCCTGCTTCTCGCCCTCGCTGCCGGCCTTGGCGCCGTCGTTCCGGCTCAGGGCGCCTTCGCGCGTCCAGCCCGCGTCGGCGAGGAGCGCCTGCGCCTGCTCGGTGTCCTGCTTGCCGAGCGCGTCGCTGCCGTCCCGGTAGGCGGGCTGTCCGGCGACGGCGAGGTGGCTGCCGAGCGGCTGCGCGGGCAGTCCGAGCGGCCGCAGCACGGTGTCGGCGAGCTCCTGGCGGTCCAGGGCGCGGGCCACCGCCCGGCGCACCCGGTCGTCGGCGAGCGGCCCGGTCTCGCCGTTCAGCGCGAGCTGGGTGTAGGCGGGCTCCAGGGACTTGCGGACCACGTAGGCGCGCAGCCCGCTCTGCTCGGTGGCGTACGCCTCGGCGGCCCTGGCCTTGTCGTCCCGCGCCTCCTGCTCCTCCTCGGCCGCCTCCTCGTCGGTCCCGTGCGCCACGGCCCAGGAGCGCAGGGCGTCCGCCGGGGTCCGCGCGGCGCCGGGGCCGTGGGCGGGCGGGGCGCCGGCCGCGCCCTCGCGGACGGCCTGGGCGATGCGATGAGCGGTGGTGGAGTCGATGTCCGCCACGTCGACGGCGCCCTCGGCCAGCGCGTCGGTGCGGTCCTCGGGCTCGACGGCCTTGAAGACCAGCGAGTCCAGCTTGGCGCGGCCGCCCCACCAGCGCGGGTCCCGGGTCAGCGTGACGGACCCGGCCTTCTTGTCCACCTCGCGCAGCCGGAACGGCCCGGCGGTCGCCTTGAGGGTGGTGCGTGCGCCGTCGTTGAAGGCGTCCGGGGAGCCCGTCACCTGCTTGGGGTAGAGCGGCGAGAACAGCGAGCGCCAGTCCGCGTACGGCTTGGCGAAGGTGACCTTGACCTCCAGGTCGTCGTGGCCGCGCTCGATCTTCTCGATGCGTTCGTACCCGGCGTTGCGGGCGGTCCAGAACGCGGAGTCCTTGCCGCTCAGAGCCCGCCACTGGGCGACGAAGTCCGGGGCGCCGATTCCCCGGCCGTCGCTCCAGACGGCCTGCTGGTTGAGCCGGTAGACGACGACCTGGCGGGGCTCGGTCTCGGTCACCTTCGCGGATTCGAGGTAGTCCGGGTTGAGCTGCGGGCGGCCCTGGGCGTCGAGCGGGAAGAGGGTCGGCAGCAGGGCGCCGGTGATCCGGGTGGTGGCGCTGTCGGCGTCCGCCTGGAAGGCGTTGAAGGTGGCGGGCAGCGCGTCGATCGCCCAGGTGACCTTGCCCCCGTCGGCGACCTGGGCGCGGGCGGCGCGGGCCACGTCCTGCGGGACGGCGGCGACGGCCGCGGTGTCCTTCCCGTCCGAGCTGCACCCGGCCAGCGCCGGGAGGGCGAGGACGCCTGCGGTGAGGAGGGCGGGGACGCGCCTCTTCCGGGCCGTCCCGCGCGGGACGCCGACGTGGGACATGGCTGATACCTCCGGGGACGGCCCGGCCCCACCGGGGAAGGGGCCTGATTGAGCGCTTTTGGTGGCATTTGCAGTTGATCACACTGATTCCGCCCCTCCACTGAAAGCGCCCTCGCGCGGGAACGCCGCGCCGACACGGCGCGTGCGCCCCGAAGCCCACCCGTACGGCGGAGCGCCGCGGCCCGGGTGGGGCCGCGGCGCTCCGTCCCGTACGGGTCCGGTCAGCCGAGGAGCTTGACGATCTCGTCGGTCGTGGCGGTCTCGCCGAGGCGCGGGAAGATCCGCCGCACGCTGTTCTCGTGGGCCTCGCCGCTCATGTCGGTCATCGCGTCCGTGGCGAGGGTGACGTGGTAGCCGTGCTCGTGCGCGGAGCGGGCGGTGGACTCGACGCCGATGCTGGTCGCGATGCCGGCCACCACGACCTGGGTGACGCCCCGGCGGCGCAGCTGGAGGTCGAGGTCGGTGCCGTAGAAGGCGCCCCACTGCTGCTTGGTGACGATGATGTCGTCCGCGCCCGGGCCCATCTCGGGCACGATCTCGGCCCAGTCGGCGGCCGGCTTCCCGGACCGGGCCGGGCCCTCGGTGCGGCCGGGGGCGCCGCCGGTGACGCGGACGAGGACGACGGGCAGGCCCTTGGCCCGGAAGGCGTCGGCGAGGGTCGCGGCGTTCGCGATGACGTCGGCGGCGGGGTGGGCGGTGGGCAGGGCGGTGATGCCCTTCTGGAGGTCTACGACGATCAGCGCGGTGCGGGGGTCGAGGACGGTGGCGGTCATGGTGGTGCTCCTTGTGGGGTGGTGCGTGAGGGACATCAGGTACGCCCGCGCAGGGCGCGGTCGGTCACGGTGAGAACGATGAGCAGGACGCCCAGGACGGCGGCGACGGCGGCCATCAGGTGCAGACCCCGGTCGTCGGCCGACTGTCCGTAGGCCAGGGCGATGAGGCTGGAGGCGGTGATCGCCCCGATGTACTGCGCGGTGCGCTGGAGACCGGCGGCCGAGCCGACGGAGGCGGGCGGCGCGTATGCCTGCACGGCCGCCTGGTTGCTGGTCCCGATCAGCCCCTGCGGGATGCCGAAGCAGGCGCCGGCGAGCAGCAGGAGGGCGACCGGTGCGTCGCCGGACAGCAGGAACAGCATTCCGGCTCCGGCGGTGAGCAGGACGCAGGCCAGGACGAGCGGACCCCGGATGCCCTTCGTACGGGCGCCGAGCAGCGAGCACACCAGCGCCGCGACGGACATCGGCAGCATCAGGAGTCCGGTGTGCCCGGACGAGTAGCCGCGGGCCTCCTCCAGCCACTGCGTGTATCCGTACATCACGCAGTAGATCAGCAGGTAGCTGATGCCGTGCCGGAGGTACGTACGCGAGAGCGCGCCGTTGCCCGCGAGCATCCGCAGATCGATGAAGGGGGCGGGGGTCCGCAGCTGCCACCACACGAGGGCGGCGCCCAGCGCGGCGAACGGTGCGAGCAGCCACCACATCGGGTGCGCGAGGTCGAGCAGGAAGAAGACCAGGACGGTCAGCGCGCTCGCGAACAGGCCGATGCCGAGCGGGTCGAGCCCCAGCCGGGGCGCCGGGCCGCCGGCCGCGCGGGCACGGGGCGGGTCGGCGGGGATCCAGAGCAGGGCCGCGCCGAGGGCGATCAGCGCCACGGGCACGTTGACGGCGAAGATCGCGCGCCAGCCGGCGGTCATGACGAGCAGTCCGCCGAGCGTGGGCCCGACCGCCGCACTGCCGAGCGCGGCGAAGGAGAGCCGGGCCAGCACCGGGCGCGGGGTCGCCCGGCCGATCCGGGCCGACTCGTCGCGCAGCACCGCCATCGCGGCCGGGTAGGCCGCCGACGTGCCGATACCGAGCAGCAGCCGCGACACGATCAGCTGGCCGAAGCCCTGCGCGAAGGTGCCGACCAGGCCGGAGGCGACGACCACGACGAGCCCGGCGAGGAAGACCCGGCGCGGCCCGAGGACGTCGGCGAGCCGGCCCAGGACGGGCTGGGCGACGGCGCTGGCCAGGTAGAGGACGGAGATCAGCCAGGCGGTGTCGGCGGCGCCGACGGAGAAGTGGTGCCCGATCGCCACCAGCGCCGTGGAGATCATGGTGGTGTTCAGCGGGTTGAGCAGCGAGCCGAGCAGCAGCGGTGCGGTGAGCCGGGCGCCGAAGCCGGGGTCGGACGCCGTCCGGTCCGGGCGGGCCGCCGCGCGTACCGCCCCGGGGAGCACCTCGCGAGCGGTCACGAACCGACCAGGCGTTCGATGAGGGCCACGGCCTCGGTGACCGTCCGCCGCTCGTGCCCGTCCAGCTCGGCGGCGACGGCCTCGGCCAGCCAGTTCCGCTTGGCGGCCCGGACCCGGGCGAGGGTGGTGCGCCCGGCGTCCGTGACCGACATGACGGACTTCCGCCCGTCGGCCGGGTCCGGCGCCCGCTCGACCAGCCCCTGCGCCTCCAGCGCGCCCAGGGTCAGCCGCATGGACTGCGGGCGTACGAACTCGGCGCGGGCCAGGTCCGCGGTGGTCGCGGCGCCCCCGTCGTCCAGCCGGGCCAGCACCGAGCGCTGGGTCGGCGTCAGCAGCGACTCCGACGAGGAGGAACGCAGCCGCCGCAACAGCCGGCCCACCACGGCGGCCAGCTGGTTCGCCACCTCTTCGGCCGTGGGGTCGGGAACCGCCCCAGATGCTTGCGTCATACATTCACCGTACGAGAACGACAGGGCACCTTGCAAGGCAGCCTGCCTTTCTCCGTCATATCGGTCGAGCCACTTCCCGGAGAACGCCCGCCGCGCCTCCACCAGCGCCGCCATGTCCCCGGGCAGCCCCCCGTGGACGAAGTGCCCGCTGCGACGGCAGGGAGGCGACGGGCCCGCGGGGAAGGCGCTGACCCGCGCCTCGTGTCGCGGTCACCCAGAGGGGGACATAGCCTCTCAAACGTGACGCCGCCCGTGAGCCGCACCCGGATCCTCATACCGGGCCGGGCCCTGCTCGCCGTGCTCCTGACGGTGTGCTGGCTGGCCCTCGCACCCGCACCGGCCGCCCGTGCCGACGACCCCGTCACGCTGTCCCGCGAGGGGCAGATCACCGACAGGGCGGGCGCCCTCGCCGACCGCCGCCCCCAGGTGGTCACGGCCCTCGACCGGCTCTACGCCGAGCACCGCCTCCAGCTCTTCGTGGCGTACGTACGCGACTTCTCCGGGCGCTCTCCGCAGGACTGGGCCGACGCCACCGCCGACCGCAACGGCCTCGGCCGCGACGACGTCCTGCTCGCCGTCGCGACCCACGCCCGGCAGTACGCCTACTCCGTCGACCAGGACGCCCCGCTCACCGACGCGCAGCTCCGGGACGTGGCGAACACCGCGATCGAGCCGGCGCTGAAGGAGAACGACTGGGCGGGCGCCGCGATCGGCGCCGCCGACGGCTACGCCGCCGTCCTGTCCGGCGAGCCCGTGCCCGCCCCGGCGATCACCCCCGGCGCCGCCGACCCGGGCTCCGGCTCGGGCGGCACCGGCACCGGCGACCTCCTCCTCCCGGTCGTCCTGCTCTGCGCGGTGGCGGCCGTCGCCGCGTACGCCTTCCTGCGGCGCAAGCGGCGCGCCACCACCCGTACGACGCCCGGCACGACCGGCTGGGGCGGGGCCGCGCCGCCGCCCGCGCCGCTGCCGGAGCTCGACGCGAAGGCCGAGGAGACGCTCGTCGCCACCGACGACGCGGTCCGCACGAGCGAGGAGGAGCTGGGCTTCGCCACCGCCCAGTTCGGGGAGGAGGCCGCCGCACCGTTCGCCGAGGCGGTGGCGTACGCCAAGGGCGAGCTGACCGCCGCGTTCCGGCTGCGCCAGCAGCTGGACGACGCGTTCCCGGAGGACGACGAGACCCGCCGGCGGATGCTGGACGAGATCCTCAGCCGCTGCGCGGACGCCGACGGCCGCCTCGACGCGGTCTCCGAGGACTTCGACCGGCTGCGCGAGCTGGAGCGCGAGGCGCCGCAGGCCCTGGCCGCCGCCGAGACCGTGCTCCGCGAGCTGACCGGCCGCGTCCCGGCCGCCGAGACCGCGCTCGCCTCGATGCGCGGGCGGTACGCGGACCAGGCGTCGGCCCCCGTCGCCGAGGACGCAGGCCAGGCCCGGGACCGGCTCGACTTCGCGGCCTCCTCCCTCGGCCGGGCCCGGCAGGCGGTGGACGGCGGCGACCACGCGACGGCGGCCGTCTACGTCCGGGCCGCCGAGGGCGCACTCGACCAGGCGGGCACCCTGGTCGACGGCGTGGAGCGGCGCGCCCGCGAGCTGGACGAGGCGGCGGACCGGCTGACCGCCGCGCTGACCGAGCTGGATACCGACCTCGCCGACGCGGGCGGGCTGCTCGACGGCATGGGGCAGGGCACGTCCACCGCCGACCTGCGCGGCCGGATCGCCCGGGCGCAGGCGGTGGCCGGCGATGTGCGCGAGGAGCGGGACGGCCGGTACGACCCGATCGACGCGCTGCGCCGGGTGGAGGAGGCGGACCGGGCGCTCGACGAGGCGCTGGCCGGGGCCCGCGAGCGGGAACAGGGCGACACCCGGGCGCGCTCGCTGCTCGACGGGGCGCTGCTGACGGCGCGCTCGTCGGTGGCGGCCGCCGCGGACTTCGTCACGACGCACCGGGGCGCGGTCGGCAGCGCCGCCCGGACCCGGCTCGCCGAGGCGCAGCGCCGGCTGGAGCGGGCCGCCGCACCGGCGGGCGCCGGCGACCCGCAGGCCGCCCTGGCCGAGGCCGGCCGCGCGGACGCGCTGGCCCGCGAGGCGCGCGACCTGGCCGAGCAGGACGTACGCGGGTACGGGTACGGCGGGCGCGGCGGCCCTGGGGGCATGGCGGGCGGAGGCGGCGGAGGCATGGGCGGTGCGGTGCTGGGCGGCATCCTTCTCGGCGGCCTGATGGGCGGGGGCGGCGGCCGGGGCGGATTCGGGGGCGGATTCGGCGGAGGCGGGGGCTTCGGCGGCGGGCCGGGCAGCTTCGGCGGCGGGGGGACGCGGGGCCGCCGGGGCGGCGGCGGGCGCTTCTGACGCGGGAGCGTCCCGTACCCGCACACGTCACCACCACGCGGCACCGCCCTCCGCATGCCCGGACCACGAGCAGCACAACCCGACAGGAGAGAGCCCCATGAGCAAGCAGACCGTCCTCGGCCGTGTCACCCAGCTGGCGAAGGCCAACCTCAACGCGCTGCTCGACCAGGCGGAGGATCCGCAGAAGATGCTGGACCAGCTGATCCGCGACTACACCGCCAACATCGCGGAGGCCGAGCAGGCCGTGGCCGCCACCATCGGCAACCTCCGCCTGATGGAGCAGGACCACCGGGAGGACGTCGAGGCGGCGCGCGAGTGGGGCGGCAAGGCGCTCGCCGCGAGCCGCAAGGCGGACGAGCTGCGGGCGGGCGGCTCCGGGCCCGAGGCAGACACGTTCGACAACCTGGCGAAGGTCGCGCTGGGCCGGCAGCTCCAGGCGGAGAAGGAGGCCAGGACCGCCGAGCCGGCCATCGCCGCGCAGACCGAGGTGGTCGACAAGCTCAAGGCGGGCCTGGACCAGATGAAGGGGAAGCTCTCCGAGCTGAAGGCCAAACGGGACGAACTGGTGGCGCGCGCGAAGTCGGCGCAGGCGCAGAACCGGATGATGGACGCGGTGAAGAGCATCGACGTCCTGGACCCGACGAGCGAGCTGAGCCGGTTCGAGGACAAGGTGCGGCGCGAGGAGGCCCGGGCCCTGGGCAAGCAGGAGCTGGCGGCCTCCTCGCTGGACGCCCAGTTCGAGGAGCTGAACGCGCTGGGCGACAGCGCGGAGGTGGAGGCCCGGCTCGCGGCGCTGAAGACGACGAAGTGAGCCGTGCCCGACCGCTGCTCAGAACATGCTGAGCAGCTCCTCCACCGAGCGTTCGGCGGCCGGCCGCCCGTCGGGCAGCGGCAGTTCGAACCAGACGGTCTTGCCGCGCGGGGTCCGCCTCGCCCCCCAGGCCGCGCTGAGGAGGCCCACCAGCTGGAGGCCCCGGCCGCCCTCGTCCGTGTCCCGGGCGCGCCGGCGCCTCGGCTGGACGAGACCGGCGTCCCACACCTCGCAGACCAGGGTGCGGTCGCGCAGCAGGCGGAGCCGGATCTCGCCCTCTCCGTAGCGCAGGGCGTTGGTGACCAGCTCGCTGACCAGGAGCTCCGTGGTGTCCACCAGGTCGTCGAGGCCCCAGCTGGTCAGCTGGCCCCGGGCCAGCTCCCGGGCGCGGCCGACCGAGCGGGGCTCGCGGGGCAGCCGCCAGTCGCCGACGGCCTCGGTGGGCAGGCCCTGGATGCGGGCCATCAGGAGCGCGATGTCGTCCTCGCCGTGCCGGGTGTGCAGCGAGCCGAGGACCCGGTCGCAGACGTCCTCCAGCGGCTGCGCCGGTTCGGTCAGGGCCTTGCGGAGGGCGGCCAGCCCCTCGTCGAGCGGATGGTCGCGGGACTCGACCAGGCCGTCGGTGTAGAGGGCGAGGAGCGCGCCCTCCTTCAGTTCGACCTCGACCTCCTCGAACGGTTCGCCGCCGACGCCCAGCGGCATCCCGGGCGGTACGTCCAGGAGCAGCGCGGCCTCGCCCGGCTCGACCACGACGGGCGGCAGATGGCCCGCGTTGGCGAAGGTGCAGCGCCGGGTGACCGGGTCGTAGACCGCGTAGACGCAGGTCGCCAGGTACACCTCGGAGAGGTCCGCCTCGCGGGACTTGCGCGCGGCACGGGCGGGCCACTGGGCGCCCCCGCCGCCGGGCGCGGAGGCGGCACCGGGGGTGCCGAGCCCCCGGGCGACCTCGTCCAGCGCGGACAGCACCTCGGCCGGTTCCAGGTCGAGCAGGGCCAGCGTGCGCACGGCGGTCCGCAGTTCGCCCATGGCCACGGCGGCGCGCAGGCCGCGCCCCATCACGTCGCCGACGACGAGCGCGGTGCGGTGTCCGGGCAGCTCGATCACGTCGAACCAGTCGCCGCCGACCTCGTTGGCGGTGTTGCCCGGCAGGTAGCGACAGGCGATGTCGAGCCCGGCGGCCTCGGGGTCGCCGGGGGGCAGCAGGCTGCGCTGGAGGATCAGGGCGCGTTCGTGCTCGCGGCGGTAGAGGCGGGCGTTGTCGATGCAGACGGCGGCACGGGCGGCCAGCTCGGTCGCGAGGGCCCGGTCCCGGGCGTCGAACGGCTCGCTGCCCTTCGTACGGGAGAAGCGGACGAGCCCCACCACGGTGTCGTGGGCGACCATCGGCACGGCCAGCGTGGACTGCACGAAGCCCCGGTCGTCGCCCGGCACTTCCTCCACGCGGCCGGTGCGCAGCGCCACGGCGCACGGCGAGCCGAAGGGGTAGCGGTGGACGGAGCCGAGGGCGGGGGGTGCGGTTCCACCGCCCGGCGGTCCGGAGTCGGACGAGCTCCGGGCGTGGGGCAGGGCGTCGGACACGGCGCTGGCGAAGGCGACGCGGCGCAGTTCGGCGGAGCCGCCGACGGCCTCCTGACTGAGCGGGCTCCAACTGCCGGGGACCGTCTCGTCCCCGGTGAGCAGGGCCTGGTAGAGGTCGACGGAGGCCAGGTCGCAGAAGACCGGGACGGCGACGTCGAGGAGTTCGCGGGCGGTGGTCTCCAGGTCCAGGGAGTTGCCGATGCGGGCGCCGGCCTCGTTGAGCAGGGCGAGGTTGCGGCGGGCACTGGCGGCCTCGCGGGCGGCGGTGTGACGCCGGGTCACGTCGGTGGCGAGTCCGGCGATGCCGATGGGGCGGCCCGATCCGCTGTGCACCCGGTAGAGGTTCATCGACCAGTGCCGGCGCTCGGTGTCGCCGGGGGGCGTGCCGACGAGCTGGAGGTCGGTGACGGAGTTGCCCGTCTCCAGGACCCGTTCGAGCGTGGCGGTCAGGCGGTCGGCCTCGGTGCCGGTGAGGTAGTCGCCGACGGTGCGGCCCCGGTGGTCGTCGGCCCGGCCGCCGAAGACGGTGGCGAAGCGCTCGTTGGCCCGGACGACGGTGAGGTCGGTGCCGAACAGGACGAAACCGAAGGGAGATTGGCCGAAAATCGCCTGCGAGGCGGCGAGGTCCGTCTCGATGCGGCGCAGGGCGCGGACATCCACGACGATGCAGACCGCCGCCCGCCGGCCGGTGGCCGTCTCGCTGGGCATCACATAGATCTCGGCGAGCCCGTGCGCCCCGCCCTCGCCGGGCATCCGGAACGGGACGAGACCCGTCCACTCCTTGCCGTCGAGCACCTCGCCGACCCGGCGGTGGCCCTCGCGGCGTACCTCGCCGGGCAGGAACGCCTCGACCGGGTCCTTGCCCACGGCCTCGTGGGCGGCCACGCCGAAGAGACCGGCGGCCCGGCGGCTCCACTGCTCGATCAGCCCGTCGGGCCCGATCGAGAAGGAGGCGACTCTGATGTAGTCGTAGATCGAGCCGGGCGGACTGCTCTGCCACACGACGTCGCCCGCTGTCCCAGGTATTTCGCTCACGCGACCGTCCCCTCCAGCTCACACACCGGACCGGTCATGCCCGCAGTATTCAGCACTACGGCCCCGTCCGGCACGGCGTTCACGATCACAGCACGGTCTCAGTCCCTTTCAGCCAGGTTCGGCCCCGACCTCCGGTGATCGCTGTGCGTCCCACCTCACTCCTAACCAGGCAGAGCCAGCTCGAACCACACCGTCTTGCCGCTCTTTCCCCGCCGGGTCCCCCAGCGCCGCGCCGCACAGGCCACGAGCTGCAGTCCCCGGCCGCTCTCGTCGTCGGGTCCCGCCGCACGTTCGGTGGGCGGGTCGGGGAGCGGATCGGAGACTTCCACGAGGAGACCGGGCCGGGCGGCGGAGCGGTCCCCGTCCGGCAGGGGGCGCAGCAGCCGCACTCCGATGGGGCCGGGTGTGTAGCGCATGGAGTTGGTGACCAGCTCGCTGACCAGCAGCATCGCCTCGTCACCGACGGCGGCGTCGAGCCCCCAGCCGCGCAGGGTGTCCTGGACGGCGTGCCGGGCGGTGCGCACGGCACCGGGGACAGCCGGAAAGCTCCACTCGGCGCGATCGCCTTCGGTATCGGTCACGCCGATCACTCCCAGAGCCGGCAACGGTGACGTCCTGTATACGGGGGCAAACAGCACATACCCGATATCAGGGGTCAAATACCGCCGGGCTCGGCACGCGGGGCGTACGGGTGTACGGCGGCGCGCACCTACGGGTGCCCGGGAAGCGGGGGCGCACACACCGGGCGCCACGCGCCGCTCCATGATCCGCGCGAGAGGCTCAGCCCAGGTCGCCCGAGGCCCTGAGGTCGTCGAAGAGCAGCTGGTCGACGGGCGGCACCCGGCCGCGGTCGGCGTACGAGAACCACGCCACGTCCTCGATCTCGCTGCTGGCCCTCAGCTCACCGCTGAACCCGGCGGTGTAGCAGGCCATCCGGACCACCGCGCCGTCCGGGAGGCCGGGTCCGCCGGCCTCGTACGTCCCGACGTGCGCGACGGACTCCGCGTCGATGCGGACCGTCAGCTCCTCCTCGATCTCGCGCACGAGCGTGTCGAGGTCGCTCTCGGCACCCTCCCGCTTGCCGCCCGGGATGTAGAAGACGTCCTTCCCGCGCGGGCGGGCGCACAGGATGCGGCCCCCCTCGATCCGCACCCACGCCACCGTGTCGATCAGCACCGGCGGCTCCCCGCCCTCCAGTTCGCCGATCGCCTCGGCCAGCCACTTCTTCTCCTCGGCGCCCGTGGCGCGGGCGATGCGCAGCATCCCCTGCCGGAAGAGCGTGGGCGCCTCCTCGGCCACCGGCTCGCCGTCCCGGCAGGAGAAGCCCGCCGGGGCGTCGAGGAACGCCTGCCGCCGGCGCAGGACCGCCGCCTGTGCGGCGCGGTCCGGGAGGTGGTGCAGGAACGCGAGCAGCGTGGAGAAGCGCTGCCCGTCGGTGATGTCGGCCTCCTTGGGGTGCCCGAGCCGGGCGTACAGCTCCTCGCGCCCGGCCTGGGCGAGGGAGAGCACCCGGCGGGGCGCGGACCCCGTGCCGGGTTCGGTGCGCCGGTCGACCAGGCCGGCCTTCACCAGCCGGGAAATGGCCGGATAGAGCGCCCCGTCGCTGACGGTGCGGATGTGGCCGCCGAGGGCCTGGATGCGGGCCTTCAGCTCGTACCCGTGCAGGGGCTCCTCGGAGAGGAATCCCAGAATCGACAGCTCCAGCACGCCCCGAGCTCCTCACCGCGTCCGTCATCTGCCTGCCCCTCAAGGGGCGTCCCACGCTACCTCTTTCCGCTGTACCTCGATTCGAGGTACAGCGGAAAGAGGGGGCGGTCATGGAAGCGGCCGCGCACCGGCGCACGCCGGTGGCACTCGCGGGTCCGGTCTACGTCGAGCTCCTCGCGGATCCGCGGCCGGGACCAAACATGGCCAGGTGGCCCGCCTGGGCGGGGCGGCGGTGGGCCCCGGTGACGCCGGTGGTCGCCGTGGGCGGTCGCCTCTGCCGCGCACCGCCGGCCCGGCTCACCCTCGGGACCGCCGACGGGGACGCACCGGCCCCGGCCACCGGCTACTTCGCGATCGCACTGCCGGGCACACCGGCGCATGAGCCCCGTGCGCCGCACCTCACGACTGGGCGGCCTGCCCGACGCGCTCCACCCAGTACAACTGCTTGTGCCCACGGTCCTGCAACTTGTCGGCCGCACGCTGGGCCTCGCCCTGCGTGGCGTACCTGCCCACGCGGTAGCGGTTGCCGTTGTCGTCCTGCCGTATCACCAGCCAGGGAAGCACGGCACCGCTGTCACTCATCGTGTTTCTCCCGAGCATCGCGCCCCTCCCCTGAACGATGTGCACGCTTCTAAGGAACTCCAGGAAACCCCGGTACGCATATGCCCGACCCTACGCCTGACCTTCACTCAACGAATACGCCTTTACACAAAGAGGTACCGATCCGGCCAGGAACGGACCAACGCCCTGGGGGCGCATTCTCGCGAATGCGCCCCCAGGGCGTTGCGACGGGTGCGGGAGCGGGACATGACAATCAGAAAGGATCCGAGCCCGCCCCGGTCACCTCACGGGAAGCCGGTAGCCCACCCGGTACCGGTCGGCCGGCACCACCACATCGGCGGTCTCGACGGGCCGCCCCGAGGCGTAGAAGGTCCGCTCGACCACCATCACCACATGGCCCGGGACCCCGCCCAGCGCCAGGAGCTCCTCCGCAAGCCCCGGGCGCGCGCCCACCTGCTCGGCGACGTTGTCCACGACCACATCGATGGCGGCCATCCGCTCGACCACCCCGCAGCCGCCCAGCGGGCCCTCCTCCGGCAGCATCACCGGCGTGCGCCCCGTGATCGCCAGGGGCTCCCAGGAGGTGGAGAGCATCACCGGCTCGCCGGCCTCCCGGAACACGTAATGGGTACGCATGACGCGGTCGCCCGGTTCGATCCCGAGCCGGGCGGCGATCTCGGCGCTCGCACCCTCTTGCTCGCTGCGCGACTCCCAGGTCCCGCGCACCCCGTCCGCCGCCTGCTCCTGACGGAACGGGCCCGCGCCGGCCTCGGGCCGGAAACCGGAGCGCTCGACCATCCGGGGCACCGGCCGCTCGCGTACGTACGTGCCCGAACCGGAGCGGCCCTCGACCAGGCCCTCCGCCATCAGGACCTTGCGCGCCTCCAGCGCGACGGTGTCCGAGACCCCGTACTCCTCGCGGATGCGCGCCTGCGACGGCAGGCGCGTGTGCGGCGGCAGCAAACCGTTGACGATCTTCTCTCTCAGATCGCTCGCCACACGCAGATAGGCGGGCTGCTCACCGAAAGCCACAGGCCACTCCCCAAGAGGTTGACGGACTGCGACAGCGTCGCAACCGTGGGTTCCGAACCGCAAGCGCAGGCCAAAGTTTCACTCGAAGTGATGACATCGAGCGGGTCCGCGCATAGTTCGCGGGGCGGTCCGGAATCCCTTTAAACCGCCTTTGCCGAACCCTTGACCGCGTTTGGTCCAGACCAATAACTTCTGGCCTCATGCGTCGAAGAACCTCGTCTTCACTCGCCATCGCCGCCTGCGCTCTCACGCTCGCGGCCTCCTTCTCCCCCGCCGCCAACGCCTCGTCCGGGCACGGCGGGAGCCACGGACACCGCGGCGGCGGCAGCGGCCACCACGGCACCGCGGCCGAGTACAAGCGCGTCGGCTACTTCACCCAATGGGGCGTCTACGGGCGCGACTTCCAGGTCAAGGACCTGGAGACGAGCGGCACCGCGGCCAAGCTCACCCACATCAACTACGCGTTCGGCAACGTGAGCGCGGACGGCACGTGCTTCACGGGCAACGTGCCCGGCGAGGCCGACGCCTGGGCGGACTACGTCCGTCCGCTCGACGCGGCCGGCTCCGTGGACGGGGTCGCCGACACCGACGACCAGAGGCTGGCGGGCAACTTCAACCAGCTCCGGGAGCTCAAGGCGAAGCACCCCGGCCTCAAGGTGATGATCTCGCTCGGCGGCTGGAGCTGGTCCACGCACTTCTCCGACGCGGCCCGCACCGCCGCATCGCGCAAGGCGCTCGTCGCCTCCTGCATCGACCTGTACATCAAGGGCAACCTGCCGGTGGACGGGACGCGGGGCGGCGAGGGCGCGGCGGCCGGCCTCTTCGACGGCGTCGACATCGACTGGGAATGGCCGGGATCGGCCGGTGACACCGGCACGGTGTACCGCCCGGAGGACAAGCGGAACTTCACCGCCCTGGTCCACGAGTTCCGCACCCAGCTCGACGCGTACGCGAAGAAGGCCGCCAAGGACCGCGAGGGCCACCACGGCGCGAAGCCCAGGCACTACGACCTCTCGGCGTTCGTCCCGGCGTCCCCCGAGAAGATCGACGCCGGGTTCGACGTGCCGCGCATCATGCGGGACTTCGACTTCGTGAACCTCCAGGGCTACGACTTCCACGTCTCCGGCGAGGCGAGGACGGCCCAGCAGTCCGCGCTGTACGCCAAGGGCGACTACAGCGTCGACCGGACCGTGCGGGACTGGCTGAAGCGGGGCGCCCCGGCGCGCAAGCTGGTGATGGGCATGCCCTTCTACGGCCAGGGCTGGACGGGCGTGACCGGCGGCGGCGACGGCCTGGGGCAGCCGGCGGCGGGCCCCGCCCCGGCGACCTGGGCGGCCGGTTACGAGGACTACAAGGCCCTCAGGAAACTGGCCGAATCCGGTACGTACAAGGTGCACCGCAACGTCCGCGACGGCAGCGCCTGGCTGTTCGACGGCACCACGCTGTGGACGTACGACGACCCCCAGGTGCTGCGCACCAAGACCGCGTACATCCGCGACCACCGGCTCGGCGGCGCGATGTTCTGGTCGCTGGACGGTGACACGGAGGACGGCGAGCTGATCACGGCCGTCGACCGCGGGCTCTCCCGCCGGTAGGAACACCCGAGGGGCGGCTGCGCGGCCGCCCCTCGCGCGCTCACCCGGTCCTATCGCAAGCTGGGTGCGAGGTCCCGGGTGGAGATCGCGCGGATCGCGATGACCCGGCGGGCCGCATGACACTCCATCAAGACGCTTACGTGCAAGCCCTATTGACGGGCACACACCCCTGAGTATGGTCTAGACCTAAGGTGAGCCGTGGTCGCCCCCGGGCGGCCGTCGGCGTGCGCGGGGCTGCGGGCGGCGCCCCCTCGCCACCGGCCGTACCCCTGCCCCCACCGCGCCGGCACCCCCTGACAAGGCCGCTGCCCGGTGCGGGCATGTCCGACCGCTGCCGTCACCCCGCGGCAGTCCCAGCGAAGGAGTTGGCATGAACGCGAAGCGAAAACTGGCCCTCGTACTCGGTGCGGGAGTCGCCCCCCTGCTCGCGGTGGTCCTTCCGGCCACCACGGCCAGCGCGCACGGTTACGTCTCCTCGCCGCCGAGCCGCCAGGCGCAGTGTGCGTCCGGCGCGGTGGACTGCGGCCAGATCAAGTACGAGCCGCAGAGCGTCGAGGGCCCCAAGGGCCTGAAGAGCTGCAGCGGAGGCAACGCGCAGTTCGCCGAGCTGGACAACGACAGCAAGGGCTGGAAGGCCACCCCGGTCGGCAGCTCCGCGGACTTCTCCTGGACGCTGACGGCCCGCCACGCCACGAGCACCTGGCAGTACTACATCGGCGGGTCGAAGATCGCGGAGTTCAACGACAACGGCGCCCAGCCCGGCGCCACCAAGACCCACCACGTGAACCTCAGCGGCTACAGCGGCCGCCAGAAAGTGCTGGCCGTCTGGAACATCGCGGACACCGCCAACGCGTTCTACGCCTGCATCGACCTCCAGATCGGCGGGGGCGGCACCCCCGGCGGCGGAGACGGCGGCGACGGCGGGGACCCGGGCGACTGCGCCGCCTCGGCGTGGGAGGCCGGCCGCGTGTACAACGGCGGTGACACGGTCTCGTACAACGGGCACACCTGGCGCGCCAAGTGGTGGGTGCAGGGCGACCAGCCCGGCACGACCGGCGAGTGGGGCGTCTGGGAGGACCTCGGCACCTGCTGACCCACACCTCTCCGCGGGGCTCCTGCCCCGCGGAGAGGTACGTACGGGCCGGGCTCATGCCGCGTACGACCCGGTCCGCGCGCCGCCCGCGGAGGCGAGGACCTTACGCGTGACGCGCTCGGCGATCGCGGCGACCAGGGCGCGCGGCCGGCGCGGCAGCAGGTGCGCGGACAGGGAGTTGCCGAACCCCGGGGTGACATAGGCGCGGTCCCGGTCGAGGGCGGCCAGCGCGGCGCGCACGACCGGCTCCGGCGTGCTCATCGACCCGTTGACGGCCGCATCGCGGGTCCCGATGGCCTCGAAGAACGGGGTGTCGACGGGCCCGGGGCACAGGGTGAGCACCCGCACGCCGCGCCCTCGGCACTCCTGGCGCAGGGACAGCCCGAAGTTCAGCACGAACGCCTTGGCCGAGCTGTACACCGCGAAGTACGGGGCGGGCTGGAAGGCCGCGGTGGAGGCGACGTTGACGACGGCGCCGGTGCCGCGTTCCAGCATGCCGGGGAGCAGGGCGTGTGTGAGGCCGACGAGCGCGACGACATTGACCATCAGCTGGTCGTGGTCGCGCCCCGCGTCGATGTCCTCGAAGCGGCCGCAGGTCCCGAACCCCGCGTTGTTGACCAGCAGCCCGATGCGCAGACCGAGCGCGTCGAGCCGGTCCGCCACGGCACGGGCGGCGCCGGGCTCGGCGAGGTCCTGGACGAGGACGTGGGCGCGTACACCGTGCTCGGCCTCCAGCCGCGCGGCGAGGGCGGTGAGCCGGCCCTCGGAACGGGCGACCAGGACGAGATCGTGCCCGCGGGCGGCGAGCTGAGCGGCGAACTCCGCGCCGAGCCCGGAGGAGGCACCGGTGACGAGAGCGGTTGCAGGCATGGCAGGTCTCCTTGACGAGGCTTCGACGGACTGAGCATCTGCAACAAGAGAGTACTCGTTCCCGCTCTATCTGCAACACGGTTGTCTCACATAACCCAGAGGTGGCGCATGGGTGTTACGTTTCAAGGGCTGGAGCAGCTGAGCGGACGAGGGAGAACGCCATGGGCGGGGAGACAACGGCACGGCCGCTGCGGGCGGACGCGGAGCGGAGCGTGCGCCTGATCCTGGAGGCGGCGGAACGCCTGCTGTCCAAGGACCCCGGCGCCTCGATGGAGCAGATCGCGGCCGAGGCGGGCGTGTCCCGCACGACGATCCACCGCCGCTTCGCGCACCGCCAGGCGCTGACCGACGCCCTGGCCCTGTCGGCGGCCCGCCAGCTCGCGCAGGCCGTGGAGGACGGCCGCCCCACCACCGCCCCGCCCCTGGTGGCCCTGCACCGCATCACCGCCAACGTCCTGGAGGTCAAGGGCGCGTGGACGTTCGCCCTGAGCCTCCCCGCCACCCCCGGCATGGAGGCGGCGGCCCTCCACGAGACGATGACCGAGCACTGCCTCACGGTCCTGGAGCGCGCCCGCGAGGACCGCCTCATCGACGCCTCGGCCGACCTCCACTGGCTCCAGCGCGTCTACTACGCCCTCCTCGGCGAGACGCTGCACGGCAACCCGGCCGACCCGTTGACGGACCCGGACGCGCTGGCGGCGCGGGTGGTGGAGACGTTTCTGCGGGGGGCGGGGGGACGGGGGTGACGCGGCCCGCCCTGCCACTACCCAGCCGGCGGAGCCGTCCCCGGATGCCGCCCAACAGGCAACGGGCAACCCTGCCGAATCTTGAATGCCGAGGCGCACCTCGTGCCAGACTCACTCGCGGACGCGGAGCGAAGTGGCCTCCTCACAAAGGGTGTTCACGCCTGCTCGCCACGTCCGCCTGTGAACGTCGAACGAAAGTCCCCCGTGAGGGCGCCCGGCTCTCACGGTCACTCTTCGAGGGGGAGTCCGATGACGAGCACGCCATCACACTTCGGCCCGGAGCTTCGCCGATTACGCGTGGAGGCGAACCTGTCCCTCCGCGGCTTGTCCGCAGCGCTCAACTACGACAAGGGATACCTCAGCAAGGTGGAGCGCGGTGAGCGTTCCGCCTCACCCGAACTGGCCCGGCGGTGCGACGCCTTCCTCGGCGCGAACGGCGAGCTGCAGCGTCTGGTCACCGACGCCGAAAGCACGGGCCGCTCGGCTCAGAGCCTCCCGCACCCCGGACGCCGTACGGTGCTCGCCGCCGGGACGGGGTCGGTGCTCGATCTCGGACTGAAGCTGGGCGGCCGGACGGCCCCCACCGCCGCCGAGCCACTGTTCCTCTCCTTCCAAGCGCAGTTCGACCAGCTGCGCACACTGGGCCAGTCCACGTCACCGAAGGTGCTGCTTCCTCTGCTGGAGTCCCAGACACGCCTGGTCGCAGGACTCGCCACCGGTGCATCGTCTGCCACGCGCGCCTCAGCCCTCCTGCTCGCGTCGAGGTTCGCGGAGTTCACCGGCTGGATGGCTCAGGAGGCCGGGAACACCCCGGCGGCACTCGACTGGACAGATGAGGCGGTCGAACTGGCCGGCGCCGGGGGCGACCCGCACCTCGGGTCGTACGCCCTTGTGCGCCGCGCTCTCGTCACCTTCTACGACGGAGACGCCGCGAGCACCATCGCGCTGGCCCGGCGGGCCCAAGGGCGGCATCTGCCGTCGCGCATCCGAGGGCTCGCGGTGCTGCAGGAGGCGCAAGGCCACGCCCTCCTCGGTGAGGAACTGGACTGCCTCCAGGGCCTCGACACAGCGCGGAAGCTGCTGCACAGCGACGACTCCCGCAGCGGCCTCGGCCCCGTCCTCGGCACCACGCATGTGAGCGACCCGGCCGCGATGACGACCGGCTGGTGCCTGTACGACCTCGGCCGCCCCGCGGCCGCCGCCGAGATCCTCGACCGGGAGTGCCACCGTCTTCCGGCGCACGCGCTGCGCACCCAGGCCCGGTACGGCTTCCGCAGGTCCCTGGCTCACGCCGCTGCCGGAGAGGTCGAGCATGCGTGCGCGATCGCCGGTGAGCTGCTGGGCGTCATGCCGGCCATACCTTCGGCGACGGTGAACACCGACGTCCGGCGCCTGGCGCGGGAGCTGTCCCGCTTCCGCAGCAATCGGTCTGTACGCGATCTGCAGCCGGCACTGGCACGGGCTCTCGTGCCCACCCACGGCTGACACCCCGCAACTCCCCCTGCCCGGTTCGCCGGTCACTCAGTCTCCTGCGGGCTGCCCACGAGCGCCAACCGGGGCGCACACCTTCGCCCGTACGCCCCGCGCGGACGCGCCATGCCGTCGCGGGCCGAAGGCGTGCGCCCCGTAGCGCCTCCTCACCTCAGCTCTTCCATGAAGGGAACTCCCATGCCTGACGTCTTCGTCAACTACCGCACCGGCGACGAGGAAACAGCGGCGGCCATGATCGACCGCGAACTCGCCCGGAGGTTCGGCCGCGAGCGTGTCTTCCTCGACAGCAATTCGATCGATCCCGGCCAGCGCTTCCCGGCGGTGCTGGCCGACGCAATCGAGGAATGCCAAGTGCTCCTCGCCGTCATCGGCCCGCGCTGGGCCGACGTACGCGGAAGCGACGGCCGGCCCGCACTGGAATCCGAGCAGGACTGGACCCGCCGGGAGATCGAAACCGCCCTCTGCCGTGGGGTCCTCGTCATCCCCGTGCTCGTCGGGCGCGCGACACGCATCGACCCGACCGTCCTCCCGGAGGACCTGCGGGAGCTGGCGGACTGCCAGTACCGGCGGTACGACCACCGCAACTGCGAGTACGACCTGAGGGC
This sequence comes from Streptomyces sp. DT224, assembly GCF_049844595.1. NCBI lineage: Bacteria > Bacillati > Actinomycetota > Actinomycetes > Kitasatosporales > Streptomycetaceae > Streptomyces > Streptomyces sp. DT224. Next base: position 6,072 of record NZ_JBNCLI010000001.1, on the reverse strand, counting down.
ACTGGGCGACGCGCTCGCCAGGCTCCTGCCGGAGCTGGGTGAGGTGGACAGTGACGCCCGCGCGGCTCAGAAGCGGGCGGAGGAGAAGCCCCGCGAGCAGGCGGACGGGGAACGCGGGCGTGCCCGGATGCGCACGCGCGACGCGAAGCAGCGCATCCGCAGCGGCATCGGGAACCTCAACGGCGACCTCGGGACCTACATCAGCGAGCCGCAGGGGCCGGTGAACACGGGGCGGGGCCACCAGTACAACGCCCCTCATTTCGAGGGTGACAACACCGGGGTCCAGTACACGGCGGGCGACAACAGCGGCACGGTCCATCAGCGCTTCGAGCGTGAGCGCCGGCGTTCGGACGACGAGCGATGAGCGATCAGGACCGCGTGACGGTCAACGATCCGCGCGGACCCGTCAATAGCGGCGACGGCCCTCAGTACAACAACCACTACTACAGCGCGGACTGGCTCAGCCGCAAGGAAGTCGAGACCCTCCGGATCGTCCGCGAGGAGCGGATGCGCCTGGCGGACCGTTTCGTCCGGCCGACGGGCTACCACGTCGCCGCCGACCGTCTGAAGAAGCCTGGGACGGTGCTGCTGCTGGACGGTCGGCCCGGGATCGGCCGCCGAGCCGCGGCGATCATGCTGCTGCACGGACTCGCGCCGGACGACGGCACCGGGCCACGGTTCGACGAGCTTCCCTCGGCCGACAAGGACACGGGACCCTTCACACCGGGCAGGGGCGATCGGTTCCTTCTCGACCTGTCAGGCGTTCGCGACGAGGAGACGTACGCCACGGCCCAGCGGGACCTGGCCGTGCGCCGGTCCCGGGTCCAGGAGGCGGGCGCCCACCTGGTGGCTGTCCTGCCGGCGGGCCTGGACCACGCCCACGCGCCGGACCTGGAGCCGCACATCATCGGGCTGGGACGCCCCAGGGGCCTTGCGGTCCTCACCCGGTATCTCCGTATGGACCGCATGGTCTTCCGTTCCTCGGACCTGCGGAGCGCAGAACTGCAGCAGTTGTGCGACCGCTCAGCCATGCATGAACTGGCGAAATTGGCCCGCCTGGTGAGAGACGCACGTGACGGCGGACGGTTCGGCACCGAGTTCGCGAGCTGGCTCGACCAGGCGGTCCACGCGGTGACAGACCGGGCCGGCGAGGTCGGCCGACAAGTCGCCGAGGCCCGCTCCACCGCCGAGCGGGCACTCCTGCTCTCGGCCGCAGTCTTCGAGGGCGCCCGCGCCGACACCGTGTACGAGGTGTGGCGCGGGCTGTTGCGGACGGTCGGTCACGAGGAGGAGACGGCGACCGAGCTCGCGGGTACGGATTTCGGTGAGCGGCTGAACGCGCTGAATATCGAACGGGGCCCCGACGGACGGCTGCGCTTCGAGCGGCTCGCCTACGCCGACGCGGTACGCACGTACTTCTGGGCGAACTTTCCGGGGGTGCGCGACGACCTCAAAGACTGGATCGGCAACGCCGCCGGGCACCAGGACCTGACCCTTGACGACCGGATCGACCTCGTCATCCGCTTCGGCGAGTGTTCCCTGGCCGTCGAGCGGCCCAACCACCTTTTCGACCTCGCGGCGCGCTGGGCGGACGGCGCGACCGGGGCCGGCGGAGACCCGCGTGCGGCAGCCGCCCTCGGGCTGGGCCTCAGCCACGAGAGGTTCGGCGGGTGGTTCCGGAGGCGTATCTACGACTGCGCACGGTCCGGCTCTCCGCCGGACGGCCTCGTACGCGTACTGACCACCGCCTGCTGCCAGTACCTCGGCACGACTCACCCCGACCAGGCTCTGGTCAGACTCCACCACCTCGCCGCGCGGGAAGGCGGCGCCGCCCGCGAAGCGAGGGACGGCCTGTTCGAACTGGCCTGCCGCGACCGCCGGCTCTACCGGCTGCTGATCGACCGTCTGAGCGAGCGGACGCACCGGGAGCCACGTGCGGCAGCGCCCCACCTGCGCCTGCTCACCGAACTCCTGACGAGCGACCGGGCCGGGGACCCGCCCCCGTGGCCCGATCTGTTCGTGGGCTGGGAAGCGGTCTTCGCCCGACCGCCGACCGACCTCTGGGCACCGCTGGTAAGCAGTTGGCTGACCAGCGCAGCCGAAGGCCCCACGCGGGAAATGGCGCTACGCGTAATGGTCGGTTCGACGCATGCCCGCGCACCTGCCCTGCACCGCCTTTACGCCATCGCATGCACATGGGCGAGGACCGCGCACCACCCCGCCCAGGCTTCCGTCGCAGCCCTCTTCTGGAAGCACATCGACCAGGCGCAGTACGACCGCGCGGAGGGTGCGCGACGAGCGGGCACCGGACCACGGACCACGGAAGAGGCACGATGAGAGATCGCTTTCCCCGCCTGCTGTTCGTCACCGTGTGCGGCCTCGCTCCGACCACGCTCGGGAGCCTTCTGGACTGGTCACCCCTGCTGTGGGGGTTCATGTCCATGGTCACCGTGTCGGGCTCTCTCCTGCTCATACTGGCGTTGCGCAGCAGTGGCCGCGAGCCGGCCCAGCTCAACGAACACGAGGAGCCTCAACCGTCGGCGCCGCCGGAACAGCCGTACCAGGAGACTCGGGTGAGCGAAGCGGCCCTGCCCAGCGCGCGAGACGGCTACGACTTCCTTTTCTCCGCCACCGTGTGGTGGCGGCCCGTGCCCGGCCATGCCGACTGGTCCGGCAGTGCCTCGCCGGCTCTCGCCGTGTCCGCGGTCATCAACCGGGCTTCGGCGGTGGTGCGCCATGAAGACCCCGCTCGGGCGAGCTTCGCCCGCTACCTCCTGGAGGGAGAGCTCGGCATTCCGTTCACGGACCGAAGCGGGTGGGTGGAGTCCATGCTGGCCGATGTGACTCTGACACTCGCCCCCGCCGACCGCGACCGGCTGCGGAAACTAAGCGACCTGCGCAAGGACGAGGAGGTCTGGGAGCACGAACGGCAGCACGAACGCAGCAAACGGCAGTACCTGGGTGAGGACGTGCTCAAGAGCACGGGCAGCGCTGTGGTGTGGTGGCTGGCCCGCCACGAGGAGGAGATCGAGAAGGCGGTCGACATGATCGGCCCGCTCGCCCAGATCTCGGCGGCCGCCAAGGACGAGGAGGTGCCCGACCTCTTCCGGCACCTGCTCGTCCCACCCGTGGGCGCGAGGACCGAGGCGACCGTCGGCGGCCCGCCTTGGGACGGCTCCGTCTACGAGAACGGAATACCCGACCGCGAAGAGGAAGTGAGCATCGCGGAGCGATTGCGCCTGCTGCTTGGGGCGGTCGGCCTGAAACCGGACATGGACGCGTACACGGTGATGGTGCACCGCGTGGTGGTCACGCTGGAGGCGGAAGGGCTGGACGAAGCCGCAGAGGAGATCCGGCGGGAGTTCCTATCGACGGACGGGACCGAGCCCAGCGAATCCCCCGACGCCTCGGACAACCGAGACCGGCCCCGGTGGGGGACGTCCATGTACGACGACACGACACCCCCGTACTTCTGGGATACCTCCCACACCCCTCACCGCCCCGAATCACCCCTCGGGGAGGATCTTGACGACCAGGCCGACCACTGACCCGGCTATGGGCAGTTCGGGGGTCCCCCGCCGCAACACGCGGCGGGGGGCCCCGAGCGCGAAGCAAACGGCGTCACACGTTGAACCGGAACTCGACCACAAGGCTCTGACCTGCGGAAATGCAGGCGCATCCCAGCACCATCCCAGCACGGGGTCCGCGACAAAGTACAAGAAGATCCAATGGCGCCGAGACTACGCCGCCGGATGCGGGCTGCGCAGCATTCCACCCGATGTAATAGTTCCTGTACTAGACTGGTCTCATGAAGTCACCCCGCCCCGGAGGTACGGAGAACATCTCCGTCTCGATGCCCTCGGAACTCCTCGGCGCTCTGCGCACGCGCACCGGCAAGCGCGGCGTATCCGCGTATGTGACAGCGGCGGTCCGGCACCAACTGGCGATGGACGGCCTCGGCGAGATCGTGGCCGCCTACGAAGCCGAGCACGAATCGCTGAGCGAGGCCGAGGTCCAGGCCGCACAGCACGAACTGTTCGGTGACGCATCGGCGCCCTACGCGTCGAACGACAGCGCCGCATGAAGGAGCCCGCCGCGAGGTCCCTGGTGCTGGACTCCCAAGCGCTGTCACTGCTCCTGCGCAACGACCGCCAGATGATCACCCGGATCGAAGCCGCTCGGCGCGCGGGCGTACCCGTCCTCGTGTCGGCCCTGACAGTGGTGGAGGCCGTCCACGGGAAGACGGATACCGCCCGGCTGCGCTGGGTGCTCTCCAGGCTTCAGGTCCAAGACGTCACCCAGGCGGACAGCCTCACCGCGGTGCAGCTGCTGAGCGACGCCGGCGGCCTGCACGGCCACAAGTACGCCATCGACGCCCTCATCGCCGCGATGGCGCTCCGCTCACCGGCACCCGTCCTCGTACTCACCTCGGACCGCGACGACTGGTCGAAACTGTGCGGCGACCGCGTACAGATCAAGGATGTCTGAGCTTGGCGGTTGGCCCTTTGATCGAATGTGTTCGGTGAGCGGCTAAGGAGAGGGCTCCGGCGATCCGGCCGCCGGGCTTGAGGACCCGGATCATCTCGGCGAAGACGGCAGGTTTGTCGGCGGGCAGGTTGATGACGCAGTTGGAGATGACGACGTCGATGGTGTTCGCGGACAGCGGGATGGCCTCGATGGCGCCCTTGAGGAACTCGACGTTGGTAGCGCCGGCCTTCTGCTGATTCTCGAGCGCGAGGGCGAGCATCTCCTCGGTCATGTCGAGCCCGTACGCCTTGCCGGTGGGGCCGATGCGGCGGACGGAAAGCAGTACGTCGATGCCGCCGCGGGAGCCGAGCTCCAGGGCGCGTTCGCCTTCGTGGAGGTCGGCCACCGCGGTCGGTTTGCCGCAGCCTAGGGAGGCGGCGAGGACCTCAGCGGGCAGGGCGTCGCGCTCGTCTGCGGCGTACAGGGTGGAGCCGAAGTTGTCGTCGATCTCGATGACCTCGGGTCCGCAACATGCGGTGCCGCCTACGCCAGTCGACCATTTCCATAAACTATGAATATAAAAAAGCTATGCTTCGAGCGTGAGTCGACAAGACACCGCTCCTGGCGCGTCCGCCGCCATCGGGGCAGCCCTCTACGGCCTGGCCACCAGGGCCGCGAGACGCCTGCCCCGGGACATGAGCCTGACGTCCGCCGCCACCCTGGCCACCCTGGACCGGACCGGCCCGCGGCGCATCACCGATCTGGCCGCGGTCGAGGGCGTCACCCAGCCCGCGATGACCGCCCTGGTCCGGGTGATGGAGGAGTCCGGCCTGGTCGAGCGGCGGGGCGACGCGTCCGACAAGCGGGTCACGCTGGTGTGCCTGACCGAGGCCGGCGCCTCCTGTGTCCGGACGCGGCGCCAGGCGGGCGTCCACGCGTTCGAGCGGTTGATCGGCGAGCTCACCGGCGATGAGGTCGAGGCGCTGGTGGCGGCCCTTCCGGCGCTGAAGCATCTGGCAGAGCTCGAAAGCCAGGACCGCGAAGGGCCGAAGCAGTGACCGGGCAGCCGGTCGGCGGGGTCGCGGTGAAGGCGTTCTGGGTGGCGCGTTCCGAGGCGCAGCTGCTGGTCCCCTCCCTGATGTTCATCGCTCTGGTCGTGGCGGCGGTCGCCAGCCTCGGGGCGCCGCTCATCACCAGCGTGGCGACCACGTTCCACGTCTCGCTCGACAGCGCGCAGTGGACGCTGACCATCGCGCTGCTGAGCGGCGCCGTCGCCACGCCGGTCCTGGGCAGGCTCGGAGCCGGTCCGCACCGGCGGGCCACGATCCTCGCCACGCTGGCGGTCGTCGTCGCCGGCAGCGCGCTCACGGTGCTGCCGCTGCCGTTCGCGTGGCTGCTGGCCGGCAGGGCGGCCCAGGGCGTCGGGCTCGGTCTGACGGCGCTGATGATGGGCGTGGCCCGTGACCACCTCCCCGAGGAGCGCAGCGCGGCCGTGATCGCCCTGATTTCGGTGGTCTCGATCATCGGGGCCGGCGTCGGCTACCCGCTGGCCGCACTGCTCGCCGAGCTCGGCGGGGTACGGGCCGCCTACGGCCTCGGCCTGGT